>NZ_JBVIKO010000011.1:0-307927 GCF_055580905.1 Streptomyces sp. NPDC031497 | reverse complement strand
AGACAGCACGATGAGGCAAGAAGATACACAGAAAAAACAAAGAAACACACCCTCCCCGAAATCCCCCCCCCCCCCCCCCCCCCCTCCTCCCCCCCCCCCCCCCCCCCCATCACCCCCCCCCCCCCCCCCCCCCCCCCCCCCCCCCCGGTCCCGTGTCGGTCACACCGACCGCTGGTACGACCGGAACGTCCTGATCGACAGCCACACGGCCGCGACCGCCAGCGCCAGCAGTGCGCCGCCACGGCCCAGCACCGCGCCCCAGTCGGGATCCGCCGACATCGCCGAACGTCCGGCCACCATCGCCCAGTTGAGCGGATTGAAGTCGGCTGTGTGCCGCATCCAGCCGGGCATCTGGGACGGCGCCATGAAGGCGCTGGACAGGAAGGTCAGCGGCAGCAGCAGGAAGGTGTTGATCCCGATGATCGACTCCCGCTCCCGCACCAGCATGCCGAGCGCGTTGGACAGTGCCCCGAAGACGGTGCCGAGCAGGACGGCGGCCACCACCAGAACCGCGATGCCCGCGATCCCGCCCGGGTAGTCGGCGCCGCCCAGCAGGCCGAGCAGCACGATGATCAGCGACTGGCCGGCGGTGATCAGGCCGTTGTTCACCACGTTGCCGTTCATCAGCGCGGCCCGGCTGACCGGTGTGGTCAGGAAGCGGTTCAGGGTGCCGCGCTGGATCTCCTCCAGGGTGCCCATGCCCGCCCACATGTTGGAGCTGAGGGCGCTCATCGCGACCACGCCCGGCACCAGGTAGTCGAGGTAGCTGGTGGTGCCGAAGCCGCCCAGCTCGACGACCTTCCTGAAGAGGTTGCCGAACAGGAACAGCCAGATCACCGGCTGGATCAGGGTGATGACGGCGAACGCGGGCTGGCGGGCGAAGACCAGCAGCTGACGCTGGGTCATGTACCAGGTCTGGGACAGGGCGTCGCTCATCGGGCACCTCCGGCCAGGGCGAGCGCGTCGGTGGTGTCGGCCTCCGCGTAACGGCGGCCCGCGTAGCGCAGATAGACGTCGTCGAGGGAGGGGCGGGCGACGGTCGCGGCCAGCACGGTCACCCCGGCCCGCTCCAGCGCGGCGAGCAGCGCGGGCATGGCGGCGGCCCCGTCGTCGGCGCGGGCGCTGATCCGGCGGCCGTCGAACAGCGCCTCGTGCACGCCCGCCAGCCCGGTCAGGGCGCCGGTGAGCAGGGTGCGGCCGGCGTCGCCGGGTGCCTCGCGCAGCTCCACATGGACGGCGTCGCCGCGCAGTTCGCCCTTGAGCGAGTCGGGGGTGCCCTCGACCACGACCCGGCCGCGGTCGACGATCGCGATCCGCTCGGCGAGCCGGTCGGCCTCCTCCAGGTAGTGGGTGGTGAGCAGGATGGTCAGGCCCTCCTGGCCGGCCAGCCGGCCGATCTCGTCCCACATCGCCGTGCGGGCTTCGGGATCGAGGCCGGTGGTGGGCTCGTCGAGGAAGAGCACCTCGGGGCGGTGGACCAGGCCGAGGGCCACGTCGAGGCGGCGCCGCATTCCGCCGGAGTAGCCCTTGACCGGGCGGCCGGCGGCGTCGGTGAGGGTGAAGCGGGCCAGTAGCTCGTCGACCCGGCGGTTCAGGGCCGCTCCGCGCAGGCCGTAGAGCCTGCCCTGGAGTTGGAGGTTCTCACGGCCGGTGGCGACCGGGTCGGCACCGGAGTTCTGGGCGACCACGCCGATCGCCCGGCGCACCCGGTCCGGATGGCGCAGCACGTCGTGGCCGGCCACGGTGGCGGTGCCCGAGTCGGGGCGGGCCAGCGTGGTGAGGATCTTGACGGTGGTGGACTTGCCGGCGCCGTTGGGTCCGAGGAGCCCGAAGACGGTGCCGGGTTCGACGGTGACGTCCATGCCGTTCAGCGCGGTGACGTCACCGGGGTAGGTCTTGATCAGCTGGCGCGCCTGCACTGCGGGCGCACGGGTGTTCATGACAGGGCTCTCCTGAATGAGCGGATGACAGCGGATGACAGCTGATCCGCCTGAGGAGCGCCGGGCTATCCTGGGTGTGCCGCACCTCGATCGCCCGGATCTGCCTCACGGCGGGTTCAGCTCGGGGTTCGAGACCCCGGTGGAGCTGCTGCAACAGCTCGGCCGGGGTCTGTTTCTGCTACTGGTCCACCTCCGTGAACTCCGGCGGGAACTCGCCGGTCTCGTGGAACCGGCGCCAGCCCTCGACGCCCGGCAGCGAACCGTCCTGAATCTCCCGCACGAAGCCGCGGACCCATTCGGTCTGCGCCTCCAGCATGTGCAGGTGGTACTCGACCTCGACGACGAACAGCCGGGGCAGTGTCTCGTGCAGTTTCTCCAGCACCGCCCGGCCGCCGGCGACCTCGACCTCCAGGGAGCTCAGCCGCTCCTCCAGCAGGCGGGCGACCTCGTCCGGCGGCAGGGCGCCCAGCAGCGAGAGCGCCGTCTCGAAGATCGGGTACTCCTTGACCGGGACGGCCACCAGGTCGGACAGCCAGTGGATCATCTCCTCGCGCCCGGCGTCGGTGATGCCGTAGACCGTGCGCTCCGGGCGGTTGCCCTGTCGCTCCACGTCGGCCACCTCGACGAAGCCGTGCTTCTCCAGGTTCTGCATGACCGTGTAGAGCGAGCCGTAGTTGATCCGGGTGCTGGTGTCCTTGCCCTGACGGCGCATGGTCTGGGCGATCTCGTACGGATGCATCGGCTTCTGCCAGAGGGTCGTCAGCACGACGAGCGCCAGAGGATTGCTGAGCTTGCGCCGCTTCACCGCCATGTTGACCACCTCGTCTCCGAATATCCGTGGCCGAACATATCGCGTCCCCGCAACGCACGTCAATACACACGATGTATCGCGTCTGGAGGGGCTTCGCAAGAGCGTGAGGACTTGGGCCCGCCCCGGACATGCCGGTGTGACGCCGTCGAAACAGCGCGTCCCTAATTTCTGTCGCCCGACAGGAAATCCGCCTGACAGGCAGGTATCGCCGTGACGACCACCGACGACCGCTCCCTGAAGGAGTCCGACGACCAATCCCTGGAGGAGTTCGGCTACCGCCAGGAGCTGCACCGCAGCCTCGGCCGGTACGCCTCGTTCGCCGCCGGGTTCTCCTTCATCTCCGTACTGACGACCGTCTTCCAGTTCTTCGCCTTCGGGTACGCGTTCGGCGGCCCGGTCTTCTTCTGGGCCTGGCCGGCCGTGCTGATCGGCCAGTTGCTGGTGGCCGCCTGCTTCGCCGAGCTCGCCGGTCGCTATCCCATCTCCGGCGCGATCTACCAGTGGTCCTCACGCCTGTCGAACCCGTCCTTCGGCTGGTTCGCCGGCTGGATCATGGTGATCGGGCAGATCGTGGTGGTCGCGGCGGCCGCGCTGGCCCTGCAGATGGTGCTGCCCGCGCTCTGGTCCGGCTTCCAGCTCATCGGCACGGACACGGCGCCGACCTCGGCCGACGGCGCCGCCAACGCGGCCGTCCTGGGTGTCTTCCTGCTGGTCCTGACCACCCTCGTGAACGTCATGGACAACCGCGTGATGTCCGTCGTCAACCGGGTCGGGGTGACCGCCGAGATCATCGGCGCGGTCCTGATCATCGTGCTGCTGCTCACCCACTCCAAGCGCTCCCCCGGCATCACCTTCCACAC
This sequence comes from Streptomyces sp. NPDC031497, assembly GCF_055580905.1. NCBI lineage: Bacteria > Bacillati > Actinomycetota > Actinomycetes > Kitasatosporales > Streptomycetaceae > Streptomyces > Streptomyces sp. NPDC031497. The sequence continues at coordinate 304,316 of NZ_JBVIKO010000011.1, read as the reverse complement.
CGGGACGGCCGCCGAGGGTGGCCTGCTGGGCGCCCTGCTGGTCGGTTCGTTCACGGCCGCGTACGTGATGATCGGCTTCGACAGCGCGGGCGAGATGAGCGAGGAGACGCACCAGCCGCGGCGGACGGCGCCGCGCACGATCCTCACGGCGTTGGGGGCGGCGGGGCTGCTGGGCGGCCTGGTCGTCCTCGGCGGCCTGCTGGCCGCGCCGAGCCTGACCGACGGACGGCTTGGAGTGGACGGGCTGAGCTACGTCCTGACCAGCAGTCTCGGCGACGGGGTGGGCCGGGTGCTGCTGGCCGACGTGGTGGTGGCCATCGCGGTGGCGACGCTGGCGATCCAGACGGCGGCCTCGCGCATGCTCTTCTCCATGGCGCGTGACGGGCAACTGCCGTTCGCCGGCCGGCTGGCGCGGGTGAATCCCCGTACGGGCATGCCGGGGGCGCCGGCCGTGGTGGTGGGGGTGCTGGCCGGTGCGTTGCTGCTGCTCAACTTCGCCTCGCCGGACGCGTTCCTGGCGATCGGGACGACGTGCATCGTGATGCTGTATCTGGCGTACGCGATGGTCACCGGGCCGCTGCTGGTACGGCGGCTGCGCGGGGAGTTCCGTGTCGAGGGGACGGACGAGACCGGGGCGCCGTTGTTCTCGCTGGGGCGGTGGGGGGTGCCGGTCAACGCGGTCGCGCTCTTGTACGGGCTGGTGATGAGCGTGAATCTGGCGTGGCCTCGGGGGGCGGTGTACGACCCGAGTGGGGGGCACTGGTACTTCCGGTGGTTCACGGTGCTGTTCCTGCTGATCACAGTAGGACTCGGCTTCCTGTACCGGACCCTGAGGGCACAACGAGGGCGCTCGGCCCAGGAACTGGCCCCTGCGGAAGCTCTCCCGGAACCGACTCGATAGCGTCCGCCGTCATGTCCTCACCCGTTGGCCGGAGACCCGTGTACTTGTCCGACGTGACCGACGGCTTCGAATGCCCGAGGCGTACCTGTACGACCTTCACGTTGGCGTTCTTGGCGATCAAGCATGAGGCGTAGAAGTCCCGGAGACTGTGCAACGTGCACTTCTCCGGGACTCGCACACGCTCAGGCTCCGCTCCCTCAGGTTTCCCGAGACGCTCCCACTTCGCGTGCGCTTCGACGTACCGCCCGTCGAGAGCCTTGTTCGCGCCGTCCCCGATGGCCTTCCCTACTCGCGACCGAGTTGACCGGCGGATCGGCCGGCCGTTGTCGTTTTCAGGAATCCCCGTCTCGGCAGGCCTGTGCCTGAGGATCAGAGTTCCCTGCTGTGAAAGGTCGGCGCTGCCTTGCCCGTCCAGTTGGCCACTCCGAGCGTCGCAGTCGGCCGGGGCAGCTACCGATTCGGGTAGTGGATTGCGGTCCGTGCTCCGTCACGTGGTGGACAGGCTCCATGCTCCGGCCGAGCGCACCTGGTAGTAGCCGCGGCCCGGCCACTGGAACCTATGCTCCCCGGCGGGACCCTCGACCACCGTCACCCAGTAGGCGAGGTGGTCGTCCAGCGCCTCCAACTGGATCAGGCTCGGCCCCGCGTAGTGCAGGACGCCCGGGCCCGGTTCCCCTCGGTAGTGCACGACATCCGATCCGGTCCCGTTGATCTCGTCGTGGAAGCGCGGGACTTCTCGCAGCGGGGCCGCGGTCGCCGTCCACGCCTCCCGTTCGCCGGCGGCAAACACGCGGAAGGCGATTGCCTTGTTCCCTTCCGGCAGCGGAATCCGGGCGGTGATGGGGGTGCCGTCGCCGGACAGCCGGTACAGGCGTGAGGAACGCCCCTTCCTGCCGCCCTCGAAGCGTAGGTGGACCCGTGCCTGGCCACCGGTCGAGAAGACCATCACGGCTGGGCGGTACGACGGCATTTTCAGCTGATGGGTCTGCTCGCCGCTGCCTCCCTTCCCGCTGACCTGCAGTTGGGGGACACCCGTCGGCGTCGTCGGGCGAGGCTTGGCCCCGCGCGGCTGGGTGTGGACTCTGCTGCCCGGGACCGGCTGTCGCGGCGTGCTCGGGCTCGCGTTCTCCGTCAGGCGGACCGCGTCCGCTGCGCATACGGCGATGTTGCGGGCGGCACCCCCGGGAGGCGCCCAACTGACCAGCCGGCCGGCCCGACCATGCCGGGCGTCGAAAAAGCACAGCGGCATGTGCTCCGGTAGCGGTCGGCCGGCGATCGACCTGATCCAGGTCCAGCACGACTGGAACCGCACGTACGCCGCGCTGGAGCGCCGACCCTCCCGGACGACCCGCCTACGGCAGCGGCTACGGATCCTGTCGACCCGGCCCTTCACAACGGAGCGTCCGTCTGCCGGCATGCCGGGGTCGAGAAGGCGGCGAACGCAGCGTCCAGCAGTTTGCCGAGGTCCTCCTGGCCGTCGCTCGCACTCCATTGCCCGAGGACGATCCACAAGATTTCGAGCGCCGCCGCTACGCGAACGTTGGCGATGACCGATGGCCCGTCGGCCGGGGAGTTCGTCTTCTCCAGTCGGGCGACGATCTCTGGTCGCCATTCAGCCTGCTTCTCGCGGAGGCGTGCGCACAGGGCTGGGGTCTGCTCGATGAGGCCGAGGATCGTCACGAGTTCCTGGACGTCGCGCACAAGGAACCTCACGGCTGACTCCAGGGCGTTGCGCAGCCTGCTCCAGTCGTCCTGGTTGTCCCGCTCGGCGTCGAGCGCGTCAGCGATGACGTCACCGACAGGGTCGAAGACGAACAGGACCACGTCTTCCTTGGTGCCGAAGTAGCGCAGGAAGGTGCTCCGCGACACTCCGGCGGCTTCGGAGAGGTCGGCGAAGGTGACCTGGTTGAAGCCGGTGAGGCAGAACCGGTTGAACGCGACGCGGGCCAGCTCTGCTCGCACCGCGTGGCGGCTGATCTCACGGGTACCGACTGGCGCTGCGCTCATGGGGACGAGTGTACTCGGGCACACTCGTTTGCTTCTTTGGGTACAGGTTTCTAATCTGACACTCGGTGTCAGGCGCGATGCTGAGATTCGCGACGCTGTCCCCAGTCGGCGGCCCGGTCACGGGCCGTCCCTTACGGCGATATGGAGCCACCTCATGAGCTACGAAGACCTTCCCGCCCTGACGATCGACGTCTCGGACGGGGTCGCGACGGTGACAATCGATCACCCGCCGCTCAATCTGATGGACGCGGTCCTCCTGCCGTCGCTCCGGGCATTCGTCGCGCGTGTGCGGGAGGACGCCGACGTCCGCGTCATTGTCTTCGAGAGCGCTGACCCGGAGTTCTTCGTCGCGCACGGTGACATGGCCTACCTCACCGACCCTGACGCGCTGCCTGCAGCCACTCGCGCTGCGATCGCGGCCGCGCCGGGCTCGACCGTCCCGGAAGGCCTGAACATCCTCCAGGCGATGAGCGAGGAGGTCCGCTCGCTGCCGCAGGTCACCATCGGCAAGCTGGCGGGCTTCGCGCGCGGCGCGGGCAACGAGTTCTTCATGTACCTGGACATGCGATTCGCGGCGATCGGCAAGTCGGGGCAGGGGCAGCCGGAGTCCTTGATGGGGATCCTCCCCGGAGGCGGCGGCACGGTGAACATGACGCGCCTGGCAGGAAGGGCCCGAGCGCTGGAGCTCATCCTCGGCGCCGAACTCGTGGGCGCGGAGCTCGCGGAACGGTATGGCCTGATCAACCGTGCCCTGCCCGCCGCAGAACTCGATTCCTTCGTCGACACCCTCGCCCGACGGATCGCCGGTCTCCGGCCGGAGGTGATCTCCATCACGAAGGCTGCGGTCGACGCGGTCGCGCAGCCGATTCCGCGTGCGGCGTACGCCGTTGAGAACGAGGGCCTGTTCGCGGCGTTCGGCGATGAGGTCACCGAGCTTGCCCACAAGCTGCTCGCCGCCGGTATCCAGACCCGCGAGGGCGAACGGGACCACGAGCGCATCGCCAACAGCATCTGAGTGCCCGAGCTCTCGCCATCCGTGCGCGGAGGCTCCCGTGGGAAGGGTTCCTCAGGCCATTGCCGGCACGCGCGTTGTCGGGTGGTCAGGTCGACCAACCCTGGTTCGCCGGGCCCGTCGGGAACACGACCGACTGAAGCGCCGGAAACGGCGGCCAGGGGAGTGGATGGCGCAAGTAGCCGTGAGCTTGAGAACGCTGTTCGGCCGCGCGGACAGGCGCGGTCGGGAAGGTAGGTAGCCGATCGGGCACAGGTCCCGTTGATCATGGAGCTGCTGACGCTCTGTGATCACCGAGGAGACCCGTGCCTGCGCTTCCGTCATGGCTGACCGAGCCGCTCTGGGACCACTTCGCGAGTCGGGTGCGGGTGAGTGGGGGCTGGTCGCGCCCGCGCGGCGGAGCCGCATATCGACACAGCCCCGCGCCCCTGAAGGGGCGCCCCCGTACCCTTGGCTGCAAATGAGACGTAAGACCGCGGCCCCGACCTCCCCACTCCCCCAGCGCCAAGGGGTGGACCCCGTACGGGTGCGGTTGCCCGTCTCCGACGAGTGGGCCACCGTCGGTGAGTACCTCGTGGCCCGGCTTTCCGGAGCCGCGCCCGGCATGGTCGCGGAGATGCTGGCATCAGGGCTCGTCGTGGGCGCCGACGGACACCCCGTCGCCGCCCACGCGCCCTACACCCCCGGCCTCCGCCTCTGGTTCCACCGCGACCTGCCCCCCGAGGTCCCGGTCCCCTTCGCCCTCGAAGTCGTCCACCGCGACGCTCACCTCGTCGTCGCCGACAAACCGCACTTCCTCGCCACCACCCCACGCGGCAGTCACGTCACCGAGACCGCGCTCGCCCGGCTGCGGCGGGAGCTGGGGATCCCCGCGCTGGGGGCCGCGCACCGGCTGGACCGGCTCACCGCCGGGCTCGTGCTGTTCACGGTGCGGCCCGAGGAGCGGGGTGCCTACCAGACGTTGTTCAGCGCGCGGCGGGTGCGCAAGGAGTACGAGGCGATCGCGCCGTACGACCCCTCGCTCGCCGTTCCCTGGACCGTGCGCAGCCGGATCCTCAAGGAGCGCGGGGTACTGGCAGCTCGGGAGATCGAGGGGGAGCCCAACGCGGAGACGCTCGTCGAACTCGTCGAGCGCAAAGGCGCGTTGGGGCGCTACCGGCTCACCCCGCACACCGGGCAGACCCATCAGCTGCGCGTCCACATGAGCACGTTGGGCGTGCCGATTCTCGGGGATCCGCTGTATCCCGAGGTGACCGGCCCCGTGCCGGCCGGTGACTTCCGACGTCCGCTGCAACTGCTGGCGCGGAGGCTGGAGTTCACCGATCCGGTCACGGGGGTGGAGCACCGGCTGTGCAGCGGGCGGACGCTGCGGGCCTGGGAGTCGTACGAGGACTGGGCCGGTCTCCAGGCCGGTCAGTGACCGAGCCACCAGCGGCGCAGCCGGGGCCAGATGCCCCGCGGCCTGGCCTCGGGTTCGGGCGTGAGCGGCGGCGCGGGCGAAGGTGCGGCCGGGGCCACGGGTTCCGGGCGGTGTGCCGTCGGCTGGGGCTCGGAGGCCGGTGCCGGTGCTGCCGGGCGGGTGATGCCGACCTGCCAGTCCGTGCGCTGCGGCGGGACCAGCGCGGGACTCGGCATGAGGGTCACGTCCTGCTTGGGCTTCGGGTCGAAGCGCACCGGCAGTTCCACCAGGTGCCGGGAGGCGATCGACGCGCGCCAGCGCAGCTCCTCCTCGTCGCAGTCGAGCTGGATGTCCGACAGCCGGGTCAGCAGCTGGTCGACCCCGACGTCCGCGATGGCACGGCCGATGTCCTGACCGGGGCACTCGTGCGGGCCGCCGCCGAAGGCGAGGTGGGAGCGGTTGCCCTGCATGTTGGCGTTCAGGTCGGGGCGGACGCGCGGGTCGACGTTGCCCGGCGCAGGCGCGTACAGCAGTCCGTCGCCCTTGCGGATCCGCTGGCCGCCGAGCTCGGTGTCCTGCTTGGCGAAGTAGGCGAAGACCGTGCTGAACGGCGGTTCGTCCCACAGGGACTGCTCGATCGCCTCCGGCACCGTCATCTGGCCGCCGTTGAGCTGGGCGCGGAAGCCCGGCTCGGTGAGGACCATGCGCAGCGCGTTGGCGAGGAGGTTGGCGGTGGTCTCGTAGGCGGCGTAGAGAACGACCCGCAGGTGCTGGGCGACCTCGTCGTCGTTGAGTCCGGCGGGATGGTTGACGAGGTGGCTGGTGAAGTCGTCCTCGGGGCGGGCCCGGCGGCGGGCGGTGAGCCGGGTCAGGCAGCCCATGACGTACTCGTTGCTGGCGATCGCGGTCTCGGTGCCCTTGAGCGCGTCCCGGGTGGCCTCCACGATCCGCTCGTTGTACTCCTCGGGCATGCCGAGCAGTTCGCACATGACCGCCATCGGCAGGTGCTCGGAGTACTGGGAGACCAGTTCCGCGCGGCCTCTCTCGCAGAACTCGTTGACCAGCAGCTGGGTGTAGCGGCCGATGAGACGGCGGATGCTGCGGTGGTCGATGGTGGTCATGGCGCCCTGGACCGCCGCGCGCAGCCGCAGGTGCTCGTCGCCCTCGGCGTGCGAGCAGATGGGCTGCCAGGCGATGTGCGGCATGAGCGGGTGGTCGGGTTTGACCATGCCCTCCCGCAGCGGGGTCCAGATGCGGCTGTCGCGGGTGTAGACGGCGGGGGTGCGGACCATCTGGAGGTTCTCGGTGAGTCCGAGGACCGCCCAGATCGGTACGTCGTCGTGGAGCAGGACGGGGGCCACCGCGCCGTGTTCCTCGCGCAGTTTCTCGTACAGCTCACCCAGGTGATCGGCGTCGGCGCCGTAGAGCCGGTGCAGTCCGCCAGGTCCGCGGTCGTGCGCCGGGCAGCCGGGCGGCGGGGCCGGGTCCGTGCTGGCGCCGGCCGGGGAAGGGGATTCAGGCGTCACAGTGATCGCTCCGGTGGGGGTGTCAGGTGAGCGCGCCGGACATGGCGAGCGAGTGCAGGAAGCGCATCAGGGTCATCAGGACGTCCCGGCTGGAGGCCCGGCGGCGGGCGTCGCACTCGATGATGGGGACATCAGGGGGCAGGTCCAGCGCGGTGCGCAGTTCCTCGACGGGGTAACGGGGAGCGTCCGGGAAGGAGTTGACGGCGACGACGAACGGCACCCCGCGTTCCTCCAGGCGCCCCATCACGTCGAAGCTGACTTCCAGGCGCCGGGTGTCGATGAGGACGACCGCACCGAGGGCGCCTTCGAACAGGCCGTTCCACAGGAACCAGAACCGCTCCTGGCCGGGGGTGCCGAAGAGGTAGAGGACCAGCTGGTCGGTGATGCTGATGCGGCCGAAGTCCATGGCCACGGTGGTGGCGGTCTTCGAGTCGGAGCCGTAGTTGTCGTCGATCCCGATGCCGGCCTGGGTCATGGTCTCCTCGGTGGTCAGCGGTCTGATCTCGCTGACGGACCCGACCATGGTGGTCTTGCCGACTCCGAAACCGCCCACGATCACGATCTTCACCGCGGCCTGGGCGGTGTGCGGCAGCTGATCCTCGGTGCGGGGGCCGGGGATCGTCTCAGAGCTTTTGAAGTCCATGCATCACCGCTTCGAGAAGTGAACGGTCGGGGAGCGCCTGGCGGACGATCGGGGCTCGCGCCTGCACCAGTTCGGCCGTGATCAGCTCGGTGATCAGTGCCGTCATCGCGCTGAACGGCAGATTGAGGTAGGCCGAGAGCTCGGCCACGGACAGCGGGGCGAGGCAGAGCCGGAGCAGCGCCGCCTGCTCCGGTGTGACCGAGGGCGGTGGGTCGGCGCGCGCCACGATTAAGGTGACCAGGTCGAGTTCGGCCCGTGCGCCGTCGGCACCGCTGATGACGTAGAGCCGCTCGGGGTTCTTGTTGTCGCCGTCCTCGCCGCCGCTCTCGGGGACCGGCGGCGTGGGCGGGAGCGATGGCGGCTGGTGTTCCGGCCGGGGCTGACGCCGTTTGCGTTGCGGAGGAGTCATACGGTCTGCCCGTTCCGCCGGGGCGGACTGGTGAGATGGGCGCCGATACGGACGACGAGGTCGCGCATCATCTCGCTCATCCGGCCGGGTTCGCAGGTCACGTCGGCGAGCACCGCGAGGTAGGCGTTGGCGCCGGCGGACATGAGGTAGAAGTAGCCGCGGTCGATCTCGATGAGGACGAGGTTCATGTCGCCGTTGCTGATCGGGAGTTCCTGGGCGACGGCGGTGGCCAGGCTCTGCACGCCGGCGCAGGCGGCGGCGAGCCGGTCGGCGGCGTCGGGGTCGCCGCCGTGCCGGGCGATGCGCAGTCCGTCGGCGGAGAGCACGACGATCATCTCGACGCCGGGTACCCCATCCGCGAGTTGCTTGAGCATCCAGTCGAAGTTGCCTCGCTGCTGGATCACTTGAGGTCCCCCTCGTCGTCGGCTTCGGGGCCGGCCTGGTCGTTGATCAGGTGCAGGTACTTGGTCGGGTTCCGGGTGAAGTCGGTGGGGTGGACACCCGGGTTGTTCTTCTTGAGCCCCTCCCAGAAGGCCTCGACCCAGAGGCCGGGTTCGCGGCGCTCCGGCTCCGGCTCCGGCTCGGGCTCCTTGTGCTGCGACCAGATGGTCGGGGTGCCCTCGCGTTCGGCGCGCTCGATGGCGGCCTGCTCGGCGATCCGCTGGCTGAGTGGCGTCTTCATCCGGCTGCGCCGCTGCGGCAGCCCGCCCGCGGTCCATTCGGTGACCTCGGGGACGTCGTCCTCCATGGAGATCCCGGCGGGGATGCGGGGGCTGGTGGGCCGGCGCTTCTTGGGGGGCCGCTTGGGGCCTTCGAGGGCGCCGAGTTCGGGCTTCGGGATGCCGGTGGCGCCGATGCCGTGCGCGATGCCGGGGGCCGGGTCGGTGGTCATCATGTCGCTGGGCACGATGAGGACGGCCCGGACACCGCCGTACGCCGAGGCGCGCAGCGAGACGTCCATGTCGTACGTGGTGCACAGGCGGCCCACGACGGAGAGGCCCAGACGCGGGTTCTCGCCGAGGACCTGGATGTCCTTGCCCTGCTTGGCCTTCTCCAGCATGCCCTCGATCCGGCCGCGGGCCTCCTCGTTGAGGGTGACGCCGGCGTCCTCGATCTCGATGCACACGCCGGACTGCACCTCGACGGCGGTGACGTGCACCTTGGTGGAGGGCGGCGAGTAGCGGGTGGCGTTGTCGAGGAGTTCGGCGGCCGCGTGGATGAGCGGTTCGACCGAGGTGCCCTTGATGTTGACCTGGCAGATGGAGTGCAGCTCGATGCGCCGGTACTCCAGGATCCGGGACATGGCGCCGCGCAGCACGCTGTAGAGGGCGACGGGGTTGGGCCACTGACGGCCGGGGCGGCCACCACCGAGGACGGAGACCGAGTCGGCGAGGCGTCCGATCAGCGCGGTGCCGTGGTCGATGCGCAGCAGGTCGTCGAAGACCTCGGGGTTGCGGCCGTGGTCCTCCTCCATCTCCCGCAGTTCGTGTGCCTGCTGGTGGACGATGGCCTGGACGCGCCGTGCGACGCTGACGAAGGAGCGCTCCAGGGAGTCGCGCTGGAGGTCTTCCTCGTCGACGATGTCGAGCATGGTGCGGATCAGCCGGCGCTGCGACTCGGGGGCGTGGCGCAGCCCGGGGTCGAGATCGAAGACCTGGCGAATCACCTCTTTGGGGGACTCGCCGGCCTTGAGCCGGTAGAGCGCGGTCGGGAACACCTCTTTGCCGAGGCGGTCGATCTCCTGGTCGCTCGTGGTCAGGCGCTGTTCCAGATACGCGCTGTGACGGGCGTGCTCGGCCTTGGCGACCTGGAGCCTACGGCCGCGGCGTACCGCTTCCGCCGCCGTCGCGAGCACCAGCAGCATGCCGACGGCCCCGCACACGCCGACGGCGGTCCGGGCGGGCTCCGCCACCAGGAGGACGGCTGCGACGGTCGCCGCGGCCATCAGTATGGCGGGCAGCAACAGCACCCGCGCCAGGGAAAGTTCACGGCCATTGGGAGGCGATTGCACACTCACCATGTATGCCTTCTGAGACGAATCGGCTGGGTGTCGGGGGAGTTCGTGAGGGGAAGGTTCATGGAGCAGTCAGGATCTTCCGTATGATTGGGAACAGGCGCACGAATTCACCTCAACTCGGTGCGCCGCGGGCGAGCTTAGTCCGACCGGATCAACGCCGTGTCATATTCGGCAAGCACCTGAAAACGCCCAAACGACTGGAGTACCCTCGGTCGTTTTGTACGCACGGCACGTGTTCGCACACGTTGCGTGACAACGTACGGGTGTACGAAAGTGACTCACCGTGACGGGTGAAACAGCCCTCCGAGCCGAAACCTCCGCCGGGTCAGGACGCCCCGCCCCGTGGCGCGACCGCCCGGTTCAGACCCCCGCGATCCGCAGTGCGGCGTCGGCCGTGGCGCGGGCGAACTCGTCGACAGGGCGTTCCGGTTCGGAGCGGTGGATCAGGATGACGCCCTCGATCAGCCCGAAGACGAGGTCGGTCCGCAGCTCCAGCTCCCCCTTGGCGAGCCCCCCGCCGGCGGCCGTCGCGGCGATCAACTGCCGGTAGGCGTCCTTGAGTTCGGACCGCACGGCATGGAACCCGGCGAACCGCTCGGTGTGCACCTCGGGCAGCAGGTAGAGCGCGCCGAGGTTGTACGGCCCGGTGCACAGCAGCTCCACGTCGGCCCGGCACAGCGCCCGCAGCCGCTCCTCGGCCGGGGTCACGTCGTCGGCGAGCAGCTCACGCGCGCAGTCCAGCGACGGCGTGACGGTGGACTCCAGCAGCTCGGCGAGGAGTTCCTCCTTGCCGGAGACGTAGTGGTACATCGACGCCTGCCGCATGCCCGCCCGCTCGGCGACGGCCCGGGTGGTGGTGGCCGCGTAGCCGCGGGTGGTGAACAACTCGGCCGCGGCCACGAGCAGTTCGGCCCGCGGGTCCAGGCCGCTGTCCGGCCGCTGCGCCGCCCGCGGCCGGCCGACCCGGCGGCCACTGCTCGTCCCCATGCGTTCGATCCTCGCACACGGCACCGCACGACGATCACCACGAGGCCCGGCGGCCGGGCCGCGCTCCCCCGGTGAGCCCTCGGTAACCGGGCCGGAACACCACGGCAACGCCCCGGACCCGGCCCGCCCCTAATTTCTGTCGGGCGACAGAAATCTCCCCCCAGTCCCACCCGAGCCCACGGAGCCGGAGGTCAGCGATGGCGACAGCGACCACGTACGGAGCCCGGGCGCATGCCCGCGCCCAGGAGGGCACCCGCGCCGAGGCCATGCCCGTCGTACCGGCCGCCGACTGGCCGGACCCACCCTGCGAGGCGGGCCACCTGGTGTGGGCCGAGACGGTCGCGGGCGGCAACTACACGCACCGCGTCCTGGCCCGCGGCACCGAGCTGCGCCTGACCGACCCGCACGGCGACGCCTGCGCGCACCTCCTGCTGTACGTCGCCGACCGCCCCTGGGAGCGGCTGAACGTCGCCGACACGGTCAAGGTCCAGTGGAACGCCTACCTCGGCGAGGGCGTGCTGCTCCTCTCCGACCAGGGCCGGGTCCTCGCCTCCGTGGTCGCCGACACCTCCGGCCGGCACGACGCGCTGTGCGGCACCTCCACCCTGGTCCGCAACACCGCCCGCTACGGCGACGGCACCCCGCAGTCGCCCTCCCCCGCAGGACGCGAGCTGTTCAAGCTGGCGGCGGCGAAGAACGGCCTGGAACCGCGCGACCTGCCGCCGTCCCTGTCGTTCTTCCAGGGCGTGGAGGTGCGCGACGACGGCACGCTGGACTTCACCGGCTCGGCCGGTCCCGGCGGCAGCGTCACGCTCCGCGCCGAGCAGGACCTGACCGTACTGATCGCGAACGTCCCGCACCCGGCCGACCCCCGCCCCGACTACGTCAGCACCCCGCTGGAGGTCCTGGCCTGGCGCGCCGCCCCGACCCCGCCCGGCGACCCGCTCTGGGACGCCACCCCCGAGGGCCGCCGCGCCTTCCTGAACACCGCCGAATTCCTTGCCGCGAGGGGGCTCGCATGACCACCGGTACCGTCGTCCCGGCCCGCGCCGCCTGGTCCGCCGTCATCCGCGACGGCGAGACCCTGACCATCACCGACCTGCACGGCAACCAGGCCGTCGACTTCCTCGTCTACGACGCCCACGACACGGCGGTCCGCTACAGCGCCCCCGACACCGTCCACGCCCAGGGCTCCCTCTTCCTCACCACCGGCAGCGTGCTGCTCTCCAACGAGCACACCCCGCTGATGACCGTCGTCGCCGACGAGGTCGGCCGGCACGACACGGTCGGCGGCGCCTGCTCCAAGGAGTCCAACACCCTGCGCTACGGCCACCACACCTGGTCGCAGCACGCCTGCGTGGACAACTTCCTCGCGGAGGGTGCCAAGCACGGCCTCGGCAAGCGCGACCTGGTCTCCAACATCAACTGGTACATGAACGTACCGGTCGAGCAGGACGGCACCCTCGGCATCGTCGACGGCCTCTCGGCCCCGGGCCTGAAGCTGACCCTGCGGGCCGAACGGGACGTCCTCGTCCTGGTCTCCAACTGCCCGCAGATCAACAACCCGTGCAACGGCTTCGAACCGACAGCGGTGCAGATGACGATCGGGGCCGCCGGATGAGCTTCGACACCCTGCTGGTGGCCAACCGGGGCGAGATAGCCGTCCGGGTCATCCGCACCGCCCGCGAACTGGGCCTGCGCACGGTCGCCGTCTACTCCGACCCCGACCGCCCGGCACCCCATGTCCGCCTCGCCGACGAGGCGGTACGGCTCGGCCCGGCCCCGGCGAAGGAGTCGTACCTCGACGCGGACCTGGTCCTGAAGGCCGCCAAGGACACCGGCGCGGGGGCCATCCACCCCGGGTACGGCTTCCTGTCCGAGGACGCCGGTTTCGCCCGGCGCTGCGAGGAGGCCGGGATCGTGTTCGTCGGCCCGACCCCGGAGCAGCTGGAGCTGTTCGGCGCCAAGCACACGGCACGGGCGGCGGCCGAGGCGGCCGGAGTGCCCCTCGCACCGGGCACCGGGCTCCTCTCCGACCTGCCCGAGGCCCTGCGCGAGGCGTCCGCGATCGGCTATCCCGTGATGCTCAAGGCCACCGGCGGCGGTGGCGGCATCGGTATGTCGGCATGTCGATCGGCCGCCGAACTGACCGACGCCTGGGACCGCGTCCAGCGCGTGGCCGCCGCCTCCTTCTCCTCCGCCGGAGTCTTCCTGGAACGCCTGGTGGAGCACGCCCGCCATGTCGAGGTCCAGGTCTTCGGCGACGGCGCGGGCAAGGTCGTCACCTTCGGCGACCGAGACTGCTCATTGCAGCGCCGCAACCAGAAGGTGGTCGAGGAGGCCCCGGCCCCCGGCCTGCCGGCCCGGGTGCGCGCCCAACTCGCCGCCTCCGCACGTGACCTGTGCGCGGCCGTCGGCTACCGCTCCGCGGGCACCGTCGAGTTCGTCTACGACGCGGCCCGCGAGGAGGCCTACTTCCTGGAGGTCAACACCCGGCTCCAGGTGGAGCATCCGGTCACCGAGGAGATCTACGGCGTCGACCTGGTCGCCTGGATGCTGCGCCTGGCGAGGGGCGAGTCCGACGTCGTCCGGGACCCGGGCGCACCGCGCGGCCACGCCGTCGAGGCCCGCGTCTACGCCGAGGACCCCTCCCGCGACCACCGGCCCAGCGCCGGCCTGTTGACCCGGGTGGAGTTCCCGGAGGGGGTACGCGTCGACGGCTGGGTGGAGACCGGCACCGAGGTGACGACGTCGTACGACCCGATGCTCGCGAAGGTGATCGCCCACGGGCCCGACCGCGACCGGGCACTGCGCGCCCTCGACGAGGCACTGGCCCGCACCCGTGTCGACGGCATCGAGACCAACCTGGGCCTGGTGCGCGCCGCGCTCACCGAACCCGCCTTCCGGACCGCCGCCCACTCGACGGCGACCCTCGCCACGGTCACCGACCCGACCCCCCGGATCGAGATCGTCGCCGCCGGCACGCTCACCACGGTCCAGGACTGGCCGGGCCGCACCGGCTACTGGCAGGTGGGGGTGCCTCCGTGCGGCCCGATGGACGACCGCTCCTTCCGGCTCGGCAACCGCGCGCTGGGTAACCCCGAGGGCGCCCCCGGCCTCGAATGCACCCTCCAGGGGCCGTCCCTGCGCTTCACCCACCCCACGACCGTCTGCGTGACCGGCGCCCCGGCCCCGGTGACCCTGGACGGCACCCCGGTCGCGCAGTGGGAGCCGGTGACGGTACCGGCGGGCGGGCTGCTGGAGATCGGCACCCCCTCCGCACACGGGCTGCGCACCTACGTCCTGTTCGCGGGCGGCGGCCTGGACGTGCCCGCCTTCCTGGGCAGCGCGAGCACCTTCACGCTGGGCCGGTTCGGCGGCCACGGCGGCCGGGCGCTGCGCACGGGTGACGTCCTGCACGGCGGCGCCGTGACGGACGGCGTGCCCGTCACCGAGCGCCCGCCCTTCACCGCCGTCTGGCACATCGGGGCCGTCGAAGGCCCCCATGCCGCACCGGAGTTCTTCACCGAGGACGACATCCGGGACTTCTACGCGGCCGAGTGGAAGGTGCACTTCAACTCGGCGCGCACCGGGGTCCGGCTGGTCGGCCCCAAGCCGCGCTGGGCGCGCACCGACGGCGGCGAGGCGGGCCTGCACCCGTCCAACATCCACGACACCCCGTACTCGGTCGGCGCCGTCGACTACACCGGCGACATGCCGGTCCTGCTGGGCCCCGACGGCCCCTCCCTGGGCGGGTTCGTGTGCCCGGCGACCGTCCTGAGCGGTGAACGCTGGAAGCTGGGCCAGCTCCGGCCCGGCGACACGGTCCGCTTCGCCCCGGTCGACGTGACCGGCGCGCCCCGCCCGGAGATCCTCGACGGCGGTGTCCTGGCCCGCGACGGGGACGTGACCTACCGGCGCAGCGGCGACGACAACCTGCTGGTCGAGTTCGGCCCGATGCAGCTGGACCTGGCCCTGCGGATGCGCGTCCACGCGCTGATGGAGGCGGTGACGGCGGCGGACCTGCCCGGGGTCGGCGACCTCACCCCGGGGATCCGCTCGCTCCAGATCCGGACCGACCCGGGTCTGCTCACCCAGGCCGCACTCCTTTCCGCGGTACGGGAGATCGTCCTGGGGCTGCCGCCCACCGACGAACTGGTGGTGCCGTCCCGCACGGTCCACCTCCCCCTCTCCTGGGACGACCCGGCGACCCGCGAGGCGATCGCCCGCTACATGGCGGGCGTCCGCGACGACGCCCCCTGGTGCCCGTGGAACATCGAGTTCATCCGCCGGATCAACGGCCTGGACTCGGTCGAGGACGTCTACCGCACGGTCTTCGACGCCGAGTACCTGGTCCTTGGCCTGGGCGACGTGTACCTGGGCGCCCCGGTCGCCACCCCGCTGGACCCGCGCCACCGCCTGGTCACCACGAAGTACAACCCGGCCCGCACCTGGACCGCCGAGAACTCCGTCGGCATCGGCGGCGCCTACCTGTGTATCTACGGCATGGAGGGCCCGGGCGGCTACCAGTTCGTGGGCCGTACGACCCAGGTGTGGTCGGGCTGGCAGCAGCGCGGGGCGTTCCGGCCGGGCTCGCCGTGGCTGCTGCGCTTCTTCGACCGGATCAGGTGGTACCCGGTGTCCGCGGACGAACTCCTCGACCTGCGGGCCGACATCACCTCCGGCAGGTTCGTGCCGCGCATCGAGGAGGGGACGTTCTCCCTGGCGTCGTACCAGGAGTTCCTCTCCGAACACGCCGACGCCATCGGGGACTTCAGGGCGCGCCAGCGGCACGCCTTCGCCGATGAGCGCGACGCCTGGGAGGCGGCCGGCGAGTTCGCGAGAGCCGAGGCGGCGACGGCACCCGCGTCCACCGCACCGGCCGAGGTGTCCGTGCCGCCGGGCGGCCGCCTGATAGAGGCCGAATTCGCCGCCTCCGTATGGCAGCTGAACGTGGCACCCGGCGACGAGGTGACCAGCGGCCAGACCCTTCTCGCCCTGGAGGCGATGAAGATGGAGTCCAGGGTGCACGCCCCGATGGCCGGCGTGGTGACGGAGATCCTGGCGAGGCCGGGCGACCAGGTGGAGGCGGGGACGGCACTGCTGGTCCTGGCGCCGACCGCGAACTGACCGACAGGAGCAAGAGAGCATGTCCAGCACCGTCTCCCGTGTCCGTGCCGCCTACGCGCGCATCGAAGCGGTCGACCGCCCCGAGATCTGGATCGGCCTGCGCCCGCGGGAGGAGGCCGAGGCGGAGGCCCGGGCGATCGACGCGCGGGTGGCAGCGGGCGAGCACCTCCCCCTCGCCGGGCGCCTGTTCGCGGCCAAGGGCAACATCGACGTACAGGGGCTGCCCACGACGGCGGGGTGCCCGGCGTACGCCTACCAGCCGGAGGCCGATGCCCCGGTGGTGGCCAGGCTGCGCGCGGCGGGCGCACTGGTCCTCGGCACGACCAACCTGGACCAGTTCGCGACGGGCCTGGTCGGCACCCGCTCCCCGTACGGCGCGGTCCGCAACGCGATCGACCCGACCCGGATCAGCGGCGGCTCCAGCTCGGGTTCGGCGGTGGCGGTGGCCCTCGGGATCGTCGACCTCGCGCTCGGCACGGACACGGCCGGTTCGGGCCGGATCCCGGCGGCCTTCAACGGCATCGTCGGCCTGAAACCCACCCGGGGCCTGCTACCCACCGCCGGAGTGGTCCCGGCCTGCGCCTCCCTCGACTGCGTGACGGTGTTCGCCCGCACGCTCCCGGAGGCCGAGCAGGCGCTGTCGTACCTGGCGGCCCCGCCGGACCGCCCGCTCCCGCCGCTCCCCCAGCGGGTCCCGGGCCCCTGGCGGATCGCGGTCCCGCCGCTCTCCCAGCTCGGCGAACTGGACGAGGGCTGGGCCAAGGCGTACGAGGAAGCGGTCGCGCGTCTCGCCGCTTCGGGCGCCTCGATCCGCCCGCTCGACCTGACCCCCTTCACCGAGGCGGCGGCGATGCTCTACGAGGGCGCGTTCGTCGCGGAGCGCTACACGGCCGTGGGTCTCTTCATCGACAAGGTGCTCGCTTCCGGCGGCGCAGGCCTCGACCCCACCGTCACCGGCATCATCACCCGGGCCCGCGACATCCCGGCGCACCGGCTCTTCACCGACCAGGACCGTCTGTCCGCCCTGCGGGCCCGTGCCCTGGCCGAGCTGTCCGACGCGGACGCCCTGCTGCTCCCGACGGCCCCGGGCCACCCCACCCTGGCCGAGGTGGCGGCCGACCCGCTGGGCGCCAACGCCCGCCTGGGCCGCTTCACCAACTCCACGAACCTCTTCGACCTGGCGGCGGTCGCGGTACCGGCGGGAGAGGTGGACGGCCTGCCGTTCGGCGTGATGCTGATCGGCCCCGCCTTCACGGACGACCGCCTGGCCACCATCGCCCGCGCCCTGGAGCCGAGGGTGAGCCTGGCGGTGGTGGGCGCGCACCTGACCGGCCAGCCCCTGAACCCGCAGCTCCTGGCCCTGGGCGCGGTCCTGGACCGCACGACTACGACAGCACCGGCGTACCGCTTCTACGCCCTGCCGACGACACCGCCGAAGCCGGGCCTGGTGCGGGTGGACGAGGAAGGCGCCGCGATCGAGACAGAGATCTGGCACCTCCCGGCGGAGGGCCTGGGCCGCCTGCTGGCATCGCTCCCCCGCCCGATGGCCTTGGGCAGCGTGGAGCTGGCGGATGGCAGCCGGGTCCCGGGCTTCCTGTGCGAACCGAGCGCGCTGGCAGACGCCGAGGACATCACCCACCACGGAGGCTGGCGAGCCTTTTTGAAGGAGGCCTGACACCCGCGCCCCTTCAGGGGCGCGGGGCTGTATTCGATATGCGGCTACCGCCGCGTGGGCGCGACCAGCCACGCACAACCCGCGCCCGCCGGACGGAACTCACCCCACGGACGAGTAGGCCACAACCCCCCGCAGCACCAGATCAACCGCCTTCCGCGCGGTCTTCGACACGGTCGACCCCTCCACCGGAGCCGCCGCCGCGATCTGCCCGAGCACGTCGATCACCTGCTTGCACCACCGCACGAAGTCCCCGGCCGGCATCTCCGCCTCCCGCAGCACCTCGTCCAGCCCCGTCCCCGACGCCCACATGTACACGGCCCAGGCGAAGCCGAGGTCCGGTTCCCGCTGCCCGACGCCCTCGGTCTGGGTGATCCGGAACTCCTCCTCCAGCGCGTCCAGCCGCCCCCAGATCCGCACCATCTCGCCGAGCGCGGCCTTGGCGTTCCCGGAGGGCACCTTCGGGGCCATCGCGTCGTCCCCGACGCGCGCCTCGTACACCAACGCCGAAACACACGCGGCCAGTTCGGCGGGGCTGAGACCCTCCCAGACCCCGGCCCGCAGGCATTCGCTGGCGAGCAGGTCGAGTTCGCCGTACAGCCGGGCCAGCCGCTTGCCGTGTTCGGTGACCTCGTCGCCGCGCAGGTAGTCCAGCTCGGTGAGCAGCGCCACGATCCGGTCGAAGGTGCGCGCGATGGTGTTGGTCCGGCCCTCGATCCGCCGCTCCAGCTGCGAGGTGTCCCGCATCAGCCGGTGGTACCGCTCGGCCCAACGGGCGTGGTCCTCCCGGTCGTTGCAACCATGGCAGGGGTGCGCCCGGATCGCGGTCCGCAGCCGTGCGATCTCGCGGTCGTCGGCGGCCTGCGACCGCTTCTTGCGGGCCCGCTCCGGCGGAATGTGCCCGGCCTTGGTGCGCAGCGCGGACGCGAGGTCGCGACGGGACTGCGGGGAGCGGGGGTTGAAGGACTTGGGGATCCGCATCCGCTCCAGCGCCTCCACCGGCACCGGGAAGTCCATCGACGCCAGCCGCTTGACCTGCCGTTCGGCGGTCAGCACCAGCGGCCGCGGCCCGTCGTGCTGCTCGAAGCCACGATGGCCGTTGGACCGCCCGGCGGGCAGCCCGGGGTCAAGGACCAGTGCGAGCCCCGCGTACTTCCCGGTCGGCACGTGGATGACGTCGCCCGGCTTGAGTTTCTCCAGCGCCACCGCCGCCTCGGCGCGCCGCTCGACGGCGCCCTGCCGGACGAGTTCGGTCTCCCGGTCCTTCAGTTCGCGCCGCAGTCGCGCGTACTCCTCGAAGTCGCCGAGGTGGCAGGTCATGGACTCCTTGTAGCCTTCGAGTCCTTCCTCGTTGCGCTGCACCTGACGGGAGATCCCGACGACCGACTTGTCGGCCTGGAACTGCGCGAACGAGGTCTCGAGAAGTTCCCGCGACCGGTGCCGGCCGAACTGCTCGACCAGGTTGACCGCCATGTTGTACGACGGCTTGAAGCTGGAGCGCAGCGGATAGGTGCGGGTGCCGGCGAGCCCCGCGAGGTGCTCGGGGCTGAACCCCCGCTGCCACAGCACCACGGCATGGCCCTCGATGTCGATGCCGCGCCGGCCCGCACGGCCGGTCAGCTGGGTGTACTCGCCGGGGGTGATGTCGGCGTGCTGCTCGCCGTTCCACTTGACGAGCTTCTCCAACACCACCGAGCGTGCGGGCATGTTGATGCCGAGCGCCAGGGTCTCGGTGGCGAACACGGCCTTGACCAGGCCGCGTACGAAGAGTTCCTCGACGACTTCCTTGAAGGTCGGGAGCATGCCGGCGTGGTGGGCGGCGATGCCGCGCTCCAGGCCCTCCAGCCACTCGTAGTAGCCGAGGACGTGCAGGTCCTCGCGCGGGATCGACGAGGTGCGCTCCTCGACGAGGGCGCGCACCTGTTCGCGTGCTTCGTCGTCGTTGAGCCGGAGGCCGGCGTGCAGGCACTGCTGGACGGCGGCTTCGCAGGCGGCGCGGCTGAAGATGAAGGTGATGGCGGGCAGCAGGCCCTCGGAGTCGAGCCGTTCGATGACCTCCGGGCGGCCCGGTGTCCACACCCTGGACCGCTGCCGGCGCTCCCGCTCCCGGTCGGCCTCGCGCATGGCACGCCCGCGCCTGCGGTCCTGGTAGGAGGGTCTGCTCGCCTCCATCCGGGCCAGCCGGGTGAGGTCGGGGTTGACGGCCTTCTTCTGGCCCTCGCCCTCCTCGAACAGGTCGTACATCCGGCGCCCGGCGAGCACGTGCTGGAACAGCGGGACGGGACGGTGTTCGGAGACGATGACCTCGGTGTCGCCGCGGACAGTGTCGAGCCAGTCGCCGAACTCCTCGGCGTTGGACACGGTGGCCGACAGGGACACCAGGGTCACGGACTCCGGCAGGTGGATGATCACCTCTTCCCAGACGGCGCCGCGGAAGCGGTCGGAGAGGTAGTGCACCTCGTCCATGACCACATAGCCGAGGCCGAGCAGGGTCTGGGAGCCCGCGTACAGCATGTTCCGCAGCACCTCGGTGGTCATCACGACCACGGGGGCGTCGGAGTTGACGCTGTTGTCGCCGGTGAGCAGACCGACCTTGTCCGCGCCGTAGCGGCGGCACAGGTCGGCGTACTTCTGGTTCGACAGCGCCTTGATGGGTGTCGTGTAGAAGCACTTCTTGCCCTGCTCCAGGGCGAGGTGGACGGCGAACTCGCCGACGATCGTCTTGCCGGAGCCGGTGGGGGCGGCCACCAGTACACCCTTCCCGGCTTCGAGCGCCTGGCAGGCCTCGATCTGGAAGGGGTCGAGGCCGAATGCGTACATCTCGCGGAAAGACGCGAGCGCGGTGGCCTGCTCGGCGGCCCGCCTGCGGGCCGCCGCATACCGCTCGGCCGGTGAGAGGTCCTCTGTCATCGTGCTTTCGAGCGTACCGGTCCCCACTGACAACAGGACGATCATTATCCGGAACATGGGACTACGGACGACAAAGAGGTGCCCGCGCCGTGGGGCGCGGGCACCTCTCGATGGCCGGTACGGACCCGGTCAGGTCACGTCGTCGTAGCCGTTGACCCGCTCCGGGGTCTCGGGCAGCGCGCGGCTGGCCGAGACGGTCTCGATCTCGCCGATGTCGTCGGGCGTGAGGTCGAGGTCGGAGGCCTCGTCGTCGTCGGGGCCCTCGGCCTCCCGGCGGCGCCTGCGGCGGTCGTTGACCAGGGAGAAGAGGACCGCTCCGAAGTACAGCACCCAGATCGGCCCGGCGAGCGCCAGCATGGAGAGCGGGTCGGTGCTCGGGGTGGCGACGGCGGCGAAGACCGTGATCCCGAGGATCATCGCCCGCCACCAGCCGAGCATCCGCCGGCCGGTGACGATGCCGGTGAGATTGAGCATGACCAGCAGCAGCGGCAGCTCGAAGGAGAGCCCGAAGACGATCACCATGCGGGTGACCAACTGGAGCAGGTCGTCCAGCGGCAGCAGGTTGCTCACGCTGTGCGGGGTGAACTGGAGGAGCACCTTCGCGGTGGTCGGCAGGACCTTGTACGCGAAGAACGCGCCGCCGAAGAAGAGCGGGACGCCGGTGGCGACGAACGCGTAAGCGTACTTCTTCTCGTGCCGGTGCAGACCGGGCGCGACGAAGGCCCACAGCTGGTACAGCCAGACCGGCGAGGCGAAGACCACACCCGCCATCAGCGAGACCTGGAGGGCCAGCGTGAAGGGCGCGAGCAGGCCGTTGATGGTGATCTGCGCGCAGGGGTGGGAGTCGGACTTGGCCCGGGCCAGTTCCCCGAACGCCTGCTCACAGCCGACCGAGTCGAGGACCGGCTTGGTGAGGAAGTTGATGATGTCGTTGTAGAAGAAGGCGGCGACCACCGTCACGATGACGATGGCCAGCATGGCCTTCGCGAGCCGGTTGCGGAGCTCACGAAGGTGATCTCCGAGAGGCATCCGCCCCTCGGGATCCCTCTCCTCTTTGCGGGCAGACTTGGGCAACCCACGTCCTCATCTCGTGCGGCAGGCCGGGGGTCACCGGCCTTGCGTCAGCGCTGGGTGGTGTCCGACGGCTCGTTGACCGGGCGGGAGCTGGTCACGTCGCCGGGGGCCGCCTGGATGGTGCGCTGGGCCTGGGCCTGATCGCCGGAGGCGGGCGCCTGGGCGGAGGAGGAGGTGCTGCTGCCGTCTTCCTTCATCGCCTTGGCTTCGCTCTTGAGGATGCGCGCGGACTTGCCGAGCGAGCGAGCCATGTCCGGAAGCTTCTTCGCGCCGAACAGCAGGATGACGACGACAAGGATGAGAATGATCTCGGGAGCTCCGAGCCTTCCGAACATAAGTTTTACCTTCTCACCGAGGCGGCTGGGTGGGGTGCTGTCCGATCGGTCGGACATGCGTCCGAGTAATCGCGCTGACAGCGATCGTAACGCTCAGGGGTAAACGCGAGGCAATCCCTGTGCGTACGCCCGGTCCGCGGTACGGGCCTCGTTCTCCGCGCCGCGATCAGCAGCGTACCCGCCGGGGTGGGCGCCGTGACAGGGGCGAAGTGACGCAAAGCGCTTATGGCGCACTACTCACATCGGTTCCACAGCAGGTCTCAGAGGGTGTCCACAGTCCGCGCGGCGCTCGCCGCCGCCCGCTCCAGGTCCTCGGCGGCCCGGTTGATGCGCCGCGCCGAGTCCGTGACCTGCGCTCCCAGCAGTCGCGCCGCCAGGAAGACCCGTACGGCGAGCACGCCGAGCACGGCGAGACCCACGAAACCCACAGCTACCGCGAACATCGGCCAGAACATGCGGGTGAGCCTAGACGGTGGGGTGCAGCCGCAGGGTCCTGACCCCGCCGCCGGTCAGCAGCTCGATGATCCGCTCGCCCGCGGGCTTGCGGACCAGGACGCCGCAGTCGGGGCAGGTGAAGGAGTAGAACGTGGTCTTGCTGGTGGCCCCGATGGCCAGCCGCAGGGCGCCCGCGGTGAGCTCGAAACTGCCCCGGCAGTCCGGGCAGCCGGCCTTGAACACCACGGGGACCACTCTTCTCATCCCGGCGAACGCGGCGGCGACCGTCACGTCCCTCGCGCCTGCGACACCGGAACCCGAAGACTCGTTCAAATCCCTCGCCCCTCCTTCTTGGTCGTTCGCCTCCGGAGCACCTCGGCCGACGTCGAGGGGGTGACCGTGCTCAACCCTGCGGGCCTTTGCGCGGTCACCCCCTCGACACCGGCGCGCTCCTCCGGCTCACTCATGCCCTTCCGCATCGCCGTGCCCGGCACGGTCGTACGCCGCCAGGGCCTCGCGGGCCGCTTGGCGGGCGCTGTCGGCCAGCTCGGGCGGCGACACGATCCGGCCGTCGCCGCCGAGCCTGAGTGCCAGTCGGCGCAGGGAGGCCGGATCGGGGGTGCGCAGGGTAATACGCAGCCCGCCGTCGGGAAGCTCATCCGCGCTGTCGTGCGGGTAGTACTCGGCGACCCAGCGGCCGGCCGGGCCGACCTCGACGACCACCTCGGGGTCCTCGGCGGCGGGCTGCACCAGGGCCTCGGACAGGTCGCGCAGCTCGATCTCGGGGGGCGCGGACGGCTCGTCGAGGATCTTGATCTCGGCGACGCGGTCGAGGCGGAAGGTGCGCCGGGCCTCGGAGCGGCGGCACCAGGCCTCCACGTAGGTGTGGCCGACGCTGACCAGGCGGATGGGGTCGATCTCGCGCTCGGTGACCTCGTCCCGGGCCGGCGAGTAGTAGCGGATCCACAGCCGGCGGCGCTCGGAGATCGCCCGGTCGACGTCGGCGAAGACCCCGCCCTCGGACTCGAAGGTCACCGACAGCCGGGCGCTGGCGTCACCCGCCTCGCCGGCCGCGGTCTCCACCTTGGCGGTGGCGCGCAGCAGCGCCTGCCGGTCGCCCTCGCGCAGTCCGGGCAGCGTGGACACGGCACGGGCGGCCACCAGCAGCGCGGTCGCCTCGTCGGCGGCCAGCCGCAGCGGCTCGGCGGCCTCCTCGCCGAGCGCGGCGGCGTTGTGCCACCAGATGCGCTCGCCGTCGGTGTCGATGTCCAGCAGATCGCCGCCCCGGAAGCTGGTGCCGCACATGGGCAGCACGTCCAGGTCGGAGACCAGCTCGTCCTCGGTGATGCCGAAGGCCCGGGCCACGTCCGCGATCCGGGCGCCGGGGCGCTCGCGCAGATAGGTCACCAGGGAGAGCATCCGCCGGGTCTGGTCGATGGCGTTCACGGGCCTGACCGGTTTGCCTGCCACTGTCTTGCTCCGCTCCCCCTCAGCCCTTGGCCACGGCACGCAGCCGGTCCACCACGTCCGCGCGCAGCTCGGCCGGCTCCAGGACCACCACGTCCGGCCCGAACTCCACCAGCCAGGCGTCCAGACCGTGCCCGTACGGAATCTCCAACTCGTCCCAGCCGTCGCCGAGTTCCCGGACCGTCCTGGCCTTCGCCCGCAGGGGGTAGCCGGCGCCCGAGCGCAGCCGGATCAGCGCCGACCGGTCGGCGATCTCCCCGGCCCAGCTCGCGACGGTCTCCCGGACGGTGACCACGTCCGGGACGGGCACGGTGAAACGGGTGCCCCGGGAGCGCACCCGGCCGGTGATCCGGGACAGCCGGAACACCCGCTCGGCACCCCGGTCCCGGTCCCAGCCCGCCAGGTACCAGTGGCCGCGCCAGCACTCCAGGGCCCACGGCTCCACGTGCCGGGGCTCGGGGCGGGCGGCGGTGGCCTTGCGGTAGTCGAAGACGACCGGGCGGCGGTCGCGGCAGGCCAGCATCAGCGGCTCGAAGGCGGCCTCGTGCACCGGGATGCGCGGCTCCAGGGCGCCGTGCGCCTCGTACGGGTCGACGTCCTCGGGCAGCCCGGCGGCGCGCAGCTTCTGCAGGGCGCCGCTGGCCGCGCCGGCCAGCCGGGCCTGCTGCCAGACCTTGGCGGCCAGCCCCAGGGCGGCGGCCTCCTCGGCGTCCAGCGTGATCGCGGGCAGGCTGTTGCTGTCGCGGCGCGCCAGATAGCCGACCTCGCCGTCCAGGTTCTCGACGGTCTCGATCACCAGTCCGAGCTCGCGCAGATCGTCCTTGTCCCGCTCGAACATCCGGTTGAAGGAGTCGTCGGACCCGGCTTCGAGGTAGGCCTCGATGGATTCCCGCAGCTCGCGCTTGCTGAGCGGCCGTCGCGTTCCCAGCAGACACAGCGCCAGGTTCATCAGCCGCTCGGCCTTGGCAATGGCCATCGACGCCCTTCGCCTTCCCTATGGTGCTTCTGACCGATGACCGTACCGCTCCGGAGTGGCACGGCAAAAGCCAGTACAAACAACGAGGTCCGAAACGGACAGGACACGACAAACACCGAGGGCCCGCGCACACGGCACGGGCCCTCGTCCAGCCGGTATCCGACCAGAGCGATCAGCGCCGGAACGGCGCCGACCAGGCACGGGGCTCAGACCCCGAGCAGGTCCACGACGAAGATCAGCGTCTCGCCGGGCTGGATCAGCGGGCTCGGGCTCTGGTTGCCGTAGGCGAGGTGGGCCGGGATGGTCAGCTGGCGGCGGCCGCCGACCTTCATGCCCTCCACACCCTGGTCCCAGCCCTTGATGACACGGCCCCCGCCCAGCGGGAACCGGAACGGCGTACCACGGTTCCAGCTGGCGTCGAACTCCTCGCCCGTGCTGAACGCGACACCCACGTAATGCACGGTGACGGTCTGGCCGGCCGTGGCCACCTCGCCGTCGCCCTCCCAGATGTCCTTGATCTCCAGGTCGGCCGGGGGCTCGCCGCCCGGGAAGTCGATCTCGGGCTTGTCGATGCTCACGTCTCTCGCTCCTGCTTGTGTACGACACGGAACCGGGACAGTCTTTCATCCCCGCCCGGTTCCCGCCCGCGCGACTACATCGCCGCCAGGATGTCCACCGAGAACACCAGGGTCGAACCCTTCTTCACCACACCACCGCTCGGCGGGTTGTTCCCATAGGCCAGGTTCGGCGGTACGACGATCAGCAGCCGGCTGCCCACCTTCTTCCCGGTGATGCCCTGCGCCAGCCCCTTGAGGACCTCCTGCATCTGCGTGATCGCGAACTGGGCCAGCCGCCCGCTGTCATAGGTCTGCTCGAAGACCTTGCCGCTGTCCCAGACCTCGCCCTTGAACTGGCAGAGCACCGTCTGCGACGCCTTCACCTCCGCGCCGTCGCCCTCCAGGACGTAGTTCGACACCAGCGCCTTCGGCGGGTCGGCCTTGGGAATGTCGATCGACGGAGCCTTCCCGTCGGTGTTGGTGCCGACCTTGGGCAGCGCGGAGTCGCTCTGCGCGACCTCCTTGCCGGTGCTGGAGCTCTTGGAGTTGAACGAGTTCAGCACATCCACCACGAACACCAGCGTGTCCGTGCCCTTGATCCCCGCCTGCGAGTTGCCCGCCGTGCCGTAACCCCAGGTCGGCGGCACGGCCATCAGCACCCGGCTGCCGACCTTCTTCCCGGCCAGCCCGTACCGCCAGCCGTCGATGATGCTGCCCTGGGCAAGCTGCATGAGCAGCGGAGTACGGTCGTACGACTGGTCGAAGACCTTCGCCGTGGACCAGATCTGCCCGAGGTAGTTGGCCTGGATGAAGTCGTTCTCCGCGACCGCCTTGCCGCCGCCCGCGATCACCGTCTTGACCGCCAGGTCCTTCGACGGATCCCCGGAACCCTTGGCCACCGTCGGCTTCTCGTCGAACTTCGTCCCCGCCGTGATCGCCGGCAACGGCCCGTCCACGATCTTCGGCGGCGGCACCGAGGAGGCGGAACCCGACGGCGCCGCGCTGGCCTTGCTGGAAGCGGACTTGTCGTCGCCGCACGCGGCAAGCGTGACCAGTCCTGCGGGTACGGCGGCAAGGAGAAGGGAGCGTCGGCGCACGGAAACAGCCTCATAATCGATCGATCTTGCGGATGCGTGCGCGCAACTCTACGACGTGACACGGGCGCCGTACGGTAAACGTACGGCGCCCGTGTGGCGTTCGCTCACATACCGGCGATGAGCTTCTCCACCCGGTCGTCGACCGAACGGAACGGGTCCTTGCACAACACCGTTCGCTGTGCCTGGTCATTGAGCTTCAGATGCACCCAGTCGACCGTGAAGTCCCGGCGCTGCTCCTGAGCCCGCCGGATGAAGTCACCGCGCAGGCGCGCCCGAGTCGTCTGCGGCGGTACCGACTTGCCCTCGAAGATCTTCAAGTCATTGCAGATCCGCGCGGCTTGACCCTTCCTCTCCAGCAGGTAATACAGACCCCGACGACGGTGAATGTCGTGATAAGCGAGGTCTATCTGCGCCACCCGCGGATGGGACATGGTCATGTTGTGCTTGGCCCGGTACCGCTCGATGAGCTGGTACTTCATCACCCAGTCGATCTCGGTGCCGATCCGGTCCAGATCCTCGGCCTCGATCGCGTCCAGGGTCCGGCCCCACAGCTCCAGCACCTGGTCGACCGTGCCGGTACGGATACCGCGACGCTCGACGAAGTCCACGGCCTTCTCGTAGTACTCCCGCTGCACCTCCAGGGCGGAGGCCTCACGGCCACTGGCCAGGCGCACCTTGCGCCGGCCCGTGATGTCATGGCTGACCTCGCGGATCGCCCGGATCGGGTTCTCCAGGGTCAGGTCCCGCATCACCGTGCCCGCCTCGATCATGCGCAGCACCAGGTCGGTGGCACCGACCTTGAGCAGCATGGTCGTCTCGGACATGTTCGAGTCGCCGACGATGACATGCAGCCGGCGGTAGCGCTCGGCGTCCGCGTGCGGCTCGTCGCGCGTGTTGATGATCGGCCGGGAGCGGGTCGTCGCCGAGGAGACGCCCTCCCAGATGTGCTCCGCCCGCTGGCTCACGCAGTACACCGCACCGCGCGGCGTCTGCAGCACCTTGCCGGCGCCGCACAGCAGCTGCCGGGTGACCAGGAACGGAATGAGGATGTCCGCGAGCCGGGAGAACTCCCCGTGCCGCGCCACCAGATAGTTCTCGTGGCAACCGTAGGAGTTGCCCGCCGAGTCCGTGTTGTTCTTGAAGAGGTAGACGTCGCCCGCGATTCCTTCCTCGTGCAGGCGTCGTTCGGCGTCCACCAACAGTCCTTCGAGAATGCGCTCGCCGGCCTTGTCGTGGGTGACCAGTTCGGTCACATTGTCACATTCGGGTGTCGCGTATTCCGGATGTGAGCCCACGTCGAGATAGAGCCGGGCGCCGTTTCGAAGAAAGACATTGCTGCTACGGCCCCATGACACGACACGGCGGAAGAGGTACCGCGCCACCTCGTCAGGCGACAGGCGGCGCTGTCCCCTGAACGTGCACGTGACGCCGTACTCGTTCTCCAGCCCGAAAATGCGGCGGTCCATGACTGAACATTACGCCCGATCCCCTGAGCTGAAACGGGGTTCGACAGCACGATTTGGATCAGTTTCCGATGAAGCCGCAACCACCGCGCCCCCACCGGGAACTGCGAGGACCCGCCGCGTGACCACCAGGACCAGCAACGACACGCCCCCCGCCGCACCCGGCACCGCGAAGCCCCACAGCGCCCCGCCCGCCTCGACGACCGGGCCCGCCAGGCCCGTTCCCACCGACGCGCCCACTGTGAACGTCGTCACAAGCCAGGAGAAAGCCTCGGTGACCGTCCCGGTCGGCGCATGCCGGTCCACCAGTACGAACGCACATGCGATCGCCGGTGCCAGGAACACCCCCGCCAGCACGGTGAGCAACACCATGGCCACCGCACCCGGCATCACCATCAATGGCAGATAACACACCGCCAGAAGCGCCACCAGCACCCGCAGTCGCACCGCCGGCTCCCCCCGCCAGAGCCGCGCCCCGTACACCGAGCCGCCGAGCAGCGCCCCCAGCCCAAGCCCCGCCATCATCCAGCCGTACACCCCGTCACCACCGTGTCCGTCCGCGTACGGCACCGACGCCACCGTGATGGAACCCATCGCGATCCCGACGAACAGGAACGCGCCCAGCAGCGCCACCAGCCCCGACGACCGCAGCGCACCCAGCCAGTGCGCCGCACGCGGCGCCGAACGCCACGCGCGCGAAGGCGGCGAGAGGACCACGGAAAGCGCCCCCAGCACGCCCAGCGCGTTCACCACCAGCAGCGCCGCCTGCGCCGACCACAGCGACACGCACAACGTCACCAGCAACGGCCCCACCGTGAACATGACTTCCTGCGCCACCGCGTCCATCGCGTACGCCGTGTGCACCTGGTCCTCCTTGCCGAGCACACTCGGCCACAGCGCGCGCAGACCCCCCTCCAGGGGCGGCGTGAACAACCCCGCCGCTGCCACGCACCCGTAGGCGAGCGGCAGCGGATCGGTGCCGGCGAAGGCGAAACCGGCCATGGCGAGGGCCGACGCGACAGCCGCGGGCAGCTGGACCCGAGGCTGCCCGTGCACATCCACCAACCGGCCCAGCACCGGCTGGCCCACCGCGTTGGCGACCCCGTACACGGCCGCGAGCGCCCCCGCCAGGCTGTACGTACCGCCCTCCGTGCGCACGAACAGCACGATCGCGATCGCGGCCGTGGCGTTCGGCAGCCGACCCACCAAGGTGCCCGTCAGCAGGCGGACCGCGTGCCTCGCCCTGAGGATCTCCAGGTATCCCGCGGCCATGAACCGCCTCCAAGTTTTACGTATAACCCCGACTCCCATACGTACCATGTGCGCAGTTCACACGTCCAGACGAAGGAGCCCGCACCCGGTGGCACGCAGCAGCACGCGCCCCACGAGCCGCGACGTCGCCCAGGCCGCCGGCGTCTCCCAGGCCGCCGTGTCACTCGTCCTCGGCGACAAATGGCGCGGCCGCGTCTCCGAGGCCACCGCCGAACGCGTCCGGGAAGCCGCCCGCGACCTCGGCTACCGCCCCAACCTCGCCGCCCGCAACCTCCGCCTCGGCCACACCCGCACCGTCCTCCTCGTCGTCCCCGCCCTCACCACCGAGTTCTTCGCCGGCGTCTACACCGGCGCCGCCCGCGTCGCCGCCGACCACGGCTTCGGCGTCGTCCTCTACCCCTCCCCCGAAGGCATCGGCCCGGCCCGCGACCCCTTCGCCTCCGCCCAGGCCGCCCTCGACGGCGTCATCGCCTCCTCCATGGCCGCCGACGCCCTCACCGCCATCCGCGGCGACCAGCTCCCCCTCGTGATGCTCGACAGCGACCCCGACGGCAGCCTCGGAGTCGCCACGGTGAACCTGGACATCGCCGACGGCGTACGCCAGGTCACCGAACACCTGCTCGACCTCGGCCACCGCCGCTTCCTCCACCTGGCCGCCGACGTCCCCTCCTGGACCTTCGAGGTACGCGCCCGCGAGCTGGCCGCACGCACCGCCGAGGTGCCCGGCACCTCGGTACGCACCGTCCACGCCCCGATCTCCATCGAAGGCGCCCACGCAGCCACCGAAGCCGCCCTCGCCGCACCCGGCCCCCACCCCACCGCCCTCGTCTGCGACGACGACAAACTCGCCGCCGGCGCCTACAAAGCCCTGCGCCGCCACGGCCTGCGCATCCCCGACGACATCTCCGTCACCGGCCTCGACGACCTCGCCCTCGCCACCGCCATCGACCCCGAACTCACGACCGTACGACTGGACGCCGAACTCTTCGGCGAACGCGGCATGCACGCCCTCCTGGCCGTCCTGGAAGGCCGCGCACCGGAAGGCCGGGACATCCCCGTCGAGCTGGTCGTACGAGGCTCCACAGCGCCCCCACCGCAGCCCTAGCCGCACCTGGCCGCACACACACCCGCGCCCCGCCCGGACGACTCACCGGACGGGGCGCACAGAGCAGGTGCAGCGGGAGCTACTCGACGTCTCCGCCGGACTCCTCCGCCTCGTCGGTGGCCGCAGCCGTGGCCGCACCCTCCGACTCCAGCAACCGGGACAGCTGCGGGCCGCCGATACGCCTGAACTTGCGCTTCTGCGGACGCGTACGGTCCAGCAGCGCAACCTCCAGACGCTCCGCCGGAATCTCCCGCTGCGTGCCGTTCGACTCCCGCGACAGAGCCGTCACCGCCAGCTTCAGAGCCTCCCCCAGAGTCATACCGTCCCGGTGCTCCCGGTCCAGATAACTGCTGATCTGCTCCGCATTGCCACCGACCGCCACCGAACCGTGCTCATCGACGATCGACCCGTCGTGCGGCAGCCGATAGATCTGGTCACCCTCCGGGGTCTCCCCGACCTCCGCGACCACCAACTCCACCTCGTACGGCTTCTCGGCCGCACTGGAGAAGATCGTGCCCAGCGTCTGCGCATACACGTTGGCAAGACCACGCGCCGTCACATCGTCACGGTCATAGGTGTAACCCCGCAGGTCGGCGTAGCGCACACCACCGATCCGCAGATTCTCGTACTCGTTGTACTTCCCGGCGGCCGCGAAACCGATCCGGTCATAGATCTCGCTGAACTTGTGCAGCGCACGGGACGGGTTCTCACCGACGAACACGATGCCGTCGGCGTACTGGAGCACCACCAGACTCCGACCGCGCGCGATGCCCTTCCGGGCGTACTCCGCACGGTCCGCCATGGCCTGCTGAGGTGAGACATAGAACGGCGTCGACACCGGTATCCGTCCCCTTCCTTAGGGTTCCGTCGAAGTCACTGGGATCACCTTCACAACAAGCGCCCGGCGCCTCAGAGCAGCGCCGCGCGCGGACCGTCCGGCTCCTCCAGACGGCGCGCCAGCACCGCCCGGGCGAGCCCGGAGGACTCCTCATCGGTGAGCCGGCGGAACCCGTCCTCGGTGATCACGGTGATGATCGGGTAGATCCGGCGGGCGACATCGGGACCACCGGTCGCCGAATCGTCGTCGGCCGCGTCGTACAGAGCCTGCACCACCAGTGTGGTCGCCTGCTCCTCGCTCAGGTCCTCACGGAACAGCTTCTTCATGGCCCCGCGCGCGAAGACCGAGCCGGAACCCGTCGCCGAGAAGTTGTGCTCCTCGGAACGGCCGCCCGTGACGTCGTACGAGAAGATCCGCCCCTTGCCCCGGTCCACGTCGAACCCGGCGAACAGCGGCACGACCGCCAAGCCCTGCATGGCCATGCCGAGGTTGGACCGGATCATCGTCGACAGCCGGTTCGCCTTGCCCTCCAGCGACAGCTGCGCACCCTCGACCTTCTCGAAGTGCTCCAGCTCCAGCTGGAAGAGCTTGACCATCTCCACGGCGAGGCCGGCGGTGCCGGCGATGCCGACCGCCGAGTACTCGTCGGCCGGGAACACCTTCTCGATGTCGCGCTGGGCGATCACGTTCCCCATCGTGGCCCGACGGTCACCGGCGAGCACCACGCCCCCGGGGAAGGTCACCGCCACGATCGTCGTCCCGTGCGGCGCCTCGATCACCCCCTGCGTGGGCGGCAACTGCCGCTTGCCGGGCAGCAACTCCGGCTGGTGGTCACCGAGAAAGTCCATGAACGAAGAGGACCCAGGCGTCAGGAAGGCAGCTGGTAGACGCCCGGTGCTACGAGTGTTGGCTTCCACGCGTTTCCTTCCACGTATGCTGCAGCCCGCCTTATGGCCTCGGGCTGATCCTTGAACTGCCCCAGCGCGGCATTGCAGCTGAAGCACAGTACGCCACGGACCCTACCCGTCTCATGGCAGTGATCCACATGTGCGGGCGGAGCCGACAGACATATACAGCAGACGCCTCCTTGAGAGGCGATCAACTCCTCGCGTTCGGCTCCGGTAATGCCGTACTGGCGCTTGAGATGGTCCTGCCGCCCGATCGCGGATCGGCACGCCTTACAGCGAGTCGACAGCCCATCGGAAGCCGTCGCGTTTCGATGCCATTCACTGTGAGGCTTGGCCTCACCGCACGTCCGGCAGAGCTTGTGGCCGACCGGGACGTCCGCTCTCTCCCGGACAGTCTTTCCCACAGCCTCCCGGCGCCGCCGATAGTGCGCGGCACTGTATTCCGCCACGCACTCCCGGCAGTGCACCTGGAGGCCATCACGCCGACTCTTGTCCCGAGCGAACGCCGCGAGAGGCAGATCCCGCCCGCATTTCCGGCATTGCTTCGAGTTCGGCTCCTCAGCCACCCGCTCCCCCCAGAACCTTCACTTCGAAGGGAAAGCAGCCAGCTCGCCTCTACTCTCCACCTTTTTGCACGAAGGACCGAACGAAATCCTCGGCGTTCTCCTCGAGTACGTCATCGATTTCATCGAGGACCGAGTCCACGTCATCGCTCAGCTTCTCGTGGCGCTCCTTGAGGTCCTCCGACGCCTGCGCTTCCTGCGTCTGCTCCTCGGCCTCCTCGGTGGAACGTGTGGCCTTCTGCTGTCCGCCGCCGGTGTCCTTGGTTGCCATAACCCTCACCCCGCTCAGTTCGCGTTCGCCCGACATGGTCGACAGGTCGGCATTCCTGCCGATCGGTGGTGATCAGACCCTACAAGCCGGGTCCGACATCGGCCCCGCAGTTTCTCCAACGTACGGGGGCCACCTCGATGATTCCCGGGCGGCGGGGTTTTGACCCCGGTCGCCCGGTACGGTCCGGGTGCTGGTTCAGCCGCCGGAGAGGACCCTGACCAGGTCTTCTGCGGTGCGGCAGCGGTCCAGGAGCTCCTTGACGTGATTTCGCGTTCCGCGTAGCGGTTCCAGGGTTGGGACCCGCTGGAGGCTGTCCCGGCCCGGGAGGTCGAAGATGACCGAGTCCCAGCTGGCGGCGGCGACGTCGTCGGCGTACTGCTCCAGGCAGCGGCCGCGGAAGTACGCGCGGGTGTCCTCCGGCGGGTTCGTGCGGGCCCTGTCGACGTCGGTCTCGGTGAGCAGCCGTTTGATGCGCCCGCGGGCCGCGAGGCGGTTGTAGAGGCCCTTCTCGGCCCGTACGTCGGCGTACTGGAGGTCGAGGAGGTGGAGCTTGGCGGCGTCCCAGTCGAGGTCGTCGCGGCGCCGGTAGCTCTCCATGAGCTCCTTCTTGGCCACCCAGTCGAGTTCGCCGGAGAGACTCATGGGGTCGTTCTCCAGGCGGTTGAGGGTGTCCTCCCAGCGCTGCAGGACGTCCCGGGTCTGTTCGTCGGCGTCGGAGCCGTAGCGCTCCTCGACGTATTTGCGGGAGAGCTCGTAGTACTCCATCTGGAGCTGGACGGCGGTGAGTGTGCGGCCGCTGCGGAGCGTGACGAGGCGCTTGAGGCCGGGGTCGTGGGAGACCTGGTGGAGGGTGCGTACGGGCTGGTCGACGGCGAGGTCGACCGCGATGAAGCCGTCCTCGATCATCGAGAGGACCAGGGCCGTGGTCCCGAGCTTGAGGTAGGTCGAGATCTCCGACAGGTTCGCGTCGCCGATGATCACGTGCAGCCGGCGGTATTTCTCGGCGTCCGCGTGCGGCTCGTCGCGGGTGTTGATGATGGGGCGCTTGAGGGTGGTCTCCAGGCCGACCTCGACCTCGAAGTAGTCGGCGCGCTGGCTGAGCTGGAAGCCGTGCTCGTGGCCGTCCTGGCCGATGCCTACGCGGCCTGCGCCGGTGACGACCTGGCGGGAGACGAAGAAGGGGGTGAGGTGGCGCACGATGTCGGAGAAGGGGGTTTCCCGCTTCATCAGGTAGTTCTCGTGCGTGCCGTAGGAGGCGCCCTTGTTGTCGGTGTTGTTCTTGTAGAGGTGGATGGGCTGGGCGCCGGGGAGCTGGGCGGCTCGTTCGGCGGCCTCGGCCATGATGCGTTCGCCGGCCTTGTCCCAGAGGACGGCGTCGCGGGGGTTGGTGACCTCGGGGGAGCTGTACTCCGGGTGGGCGTGGTCCACGTAGAGGCGGGCGCCGTTGGTGAGGATGACGTTGGCGAGGCCGATGTCCTCGTCGGTGAGCTGGCTGGCGTCGGCGGCCTCGCGGGCGAGGTCGAATCCTCGGGCGTCCCGCAGCGGGTTCTCCTCCTCGAAGTCCCAGCGGGCGCGGCGGGCCCGGTGCATCGCCGCCGCGTAGGCGTTGACGATCTGGGATGAGGTGAGCATGGCATTGGCATTGGGGTGGCCGGGGACGGAGATCCCGTACTCCGTCTCGATGCCCATTACTCGCCGTACGGTCATGCGGCCCTCCTTGCCCGGCGGAGCCCTCGGTCGTGGGCTCCGCTCGCGTACCGCTGGCGCTCCGGTGCGTGTGCGGTGCCCGTCCCCGCACTGCGCGACTCGGCGGTAGGAAAGAGCCTAGAACGCCTTTGCGCTGGTGGGGAGATCATTTGCGTCATTGCCTTGCTCGCCTCGGTTCCGGTTTTGGCCGGAAAAACAGTCGGCTGCGGGTACCCGGTGGGGGCACCCGCAGCCGCCCTGTGTGTTACAGGTACTGCCCGGTGTTCGCCACCGTGTCGATGGAGCGCCCGGTGTCGGCGCCCTGCTTTCCGGTGATGAGGGTACGGATGTAGACGATCCGTTCGCCCTTCTTTCCGGAGATTCGGGCCCAGTCGTCGGGGTTGGTGGTGTTGGGCAGGTCCTCGTTCTCCTTGAACTCGTCCACGCAGGCCTGGAGGAGGTGGGAGACGCGGAGGCCCTTCTGGCTGTGCTCCAGGAAGTCCTTGATCGCCATCTTCTTGGCGCGTCCGACGATGTTTTCGATCATTGCGCCGGAGTTGAAGTCCTTGAAGTAGAGGACTTCCTTGTCGCCGTTGGCGTAGGTGACTTCCAGGAAGCGGTTTTCCTCGGATTCGGCGTACATGTGTTCCACGGCCGTCTGGATCATGCTGGCGACGGTGGTGGCCTTGCTGCCGCCGTGCTCGCCGACGTCGTCGGAGTGCAGCGGGAGGCGTTCGGTGAGGTATTTGCCGAAGATGTCCTTGGCTGCCTCGGCGTCCGGGCGCTCGATCTTGATCTTCACATCGAGGCGGCCGGGGCGGAGGATGGCGGGGTCGATCATGTCCTCGCGGTTGGAGGCGCCGATGACGACCACGTTCTGCAGGCCTTCGACACCGTCGATCTCGGCGAGCAGCTGGGGGACGATGGTGTTCTCCACGTCCGAGCTGACGCCGGAGCCGCGGGTGCGGAAGAGGGACTCCATCTCGTCGAAGAAGACGATGACGGGGGTGCCCTCACTGGCCTTCTCCCGGGCACGCTGGAAGACGAGGCGGATCTGCCGCTCGGTCTCGCCGACGTACTTGTTCAGGAGCTCGGGGCCCTTGATGTTGAGGAAGAAGCTCTTGCCGGCGGCCTGGCCGGTGACCTCGGCGACCTTCTTGGCGAGTGAGTTGGCGACGGCCTTGGCGATGAGCGTCTTGCCGCATCCGGGGGGTCCGTAGAGCAGGACGCCCTTGGGCGGGCGCAGTTCGTGCTCCTTGAACAGGTCCGGGTAGAGGTACGGCAGCTCGACCGCGTCGCGGATGGCCTCGATCTGGCCGCCGAGACCACCGATCTGCTCGTAGCCGATGTCGGGGACCTCTTCGAGGACGAGTTCCTCGACCTCGCTCTTGGGCACGATCTCGTAGACGTAGCCGGAGCGGGGTTCGAGCAGCAGGGCGTCGCCGGGGCGGATGTTCACGTCCAGCAGCGGCTCGGCGAGCCGCACCACCCGCTCCTCGTCGGTGTGCCCCAGTACCAGGGCGCGTTCGCCGTCCTCGAGGATCTCCTTGAGGGTGACGATGTCGCCGACGCGCTCGTACTCCATGGCCTCGACCACGTTGAGCGCTTCGTTGAGCATGACTTCCTGGCCGCGCCTGAGCTCGTCCAGGTCAACGCTTGGGCTGACGTTCACCCGCAGTTTGCGGCCGCCGGTGAAGATGTCGGCGGTGCCGTCCTCGTTCGCTGTGAGGAAGACACCGAAGCCGGCCGGCGGCTGTGCGAGCCGGTCGACTTCCTCCTTGAGGGCCACGATCTGGTCGCGGGCCTCGCGGAGTGTGTTCGCGAGTCGTTCGTTCTGGGCGGACACGCCGGCCAGGTTCGTCTGCAGCTCGACGATCCGCTCTTCGAGAATCCTCGTGTGTCGCGGAGAGTCGGCGAGCTTGCGTCGCAGGACGGCGATCTCCTGCTCAAGGTAGGCAATCTGTCCGGCGGGGTCGTCGGACCCTCGTCCCGGGCGGATGCCGCGGTTCATGTCGTCGTCGTGGGCTGCCACGGTCCTCACCTCCTCCAAGGGGAGCTGGACGCTTCCAGACCCTACCTGGGTGGGTGTCGATTGAAACCCCTAGATCACAAAGACTGTCAAGGTGTGTCGTCGGTCACCCATCGCTTCTCCCTCGTGCCCGGTGGATACCCACTCAACGCGATTCAGAAGCTGCGTGTTCCAGGCCGGGAGCGGTCAAAATCCTTCGTGACTGGCCGGAGTTGTCCGCTCCGATGCCGGTTCAGGGGTTGTGCCCCGGTGAGGGCTTCCTTACACAGAGCAACCGGTCGGGTGGCGTGGGTGATCGCGGACGCGGGTTGCGGGTTGGCTCAAGTCGATCGATCCGGTGGCCGAGCGCCGTCCTCCGGCGCGGCCGGTGCGCCGTGTGCGCGGGTCCGAGGGCCCGCCGGGCGCGGGTGGGTGCGCGGCGGAGGGCACGGCCGGGGGTGGTTCGGGCGGGGGTAGGGTCGAAGGAGTTCAACACCCGCCGGGGCGGGACCGGGTGACCGCCGGGTCCGGCCGTCCGGCGCTTTCGACGGCAGGAGAGATGAGCGTGCAGCAGGAGGCCCTGGCCGGCGCGGAGGCGCTTGAGGTCTGGATCGACCAGGATCTGTGTACGGGTGACGGGATCTGTGCCCAGTACGCCCCGGAGGTGTTCGAGCTGGACATCGACGGCCTGGCCTATGTGAAGGGCGTGGACGACGAGCTGCTGCAGGCGAAGGGGGCGACGGTGCCGGTGCCGTTGCCGCTGCTGACGGATGTGGTGGATTCGGCGCGGGAGTGTCCGGGCGAGTGCATTCATGTGCGCCGGGTCACGGACCGGGTCGAGGTGTACGGGCCGGACGCGGAGTGACTTTCCGGCCACCCCGCGTGGCCTGTGGGTCGTGCGGGTGTGGCGGTCAGACGCTGTGGGCGGCCGCGGGGGTGGAGCGGACGAACGTGTGGCCGTCCCAGCGCCAGGTGGCGCGGGTCTTCACGTCCGGGCAGCAACTGGGCACATTGTCCGAGGAATAGCCGAGCATGGTCGTGGTGACCGCTCCGGCGGCGACGGTGAAGTCGGTGACCGTGAGGCGGTCCTTGGGGTCGACGAGGGTGGCGACGACGCGGGGGCGGGTGGCGTCGGCGCCCTGGGTGAGGACGTAGACGCCGTCGGGCGGGGTGCCCATGGCCGAGTCGCAGTGGACCACCGCCACGGTTTCCGGTCTGCCGTCGCCGTCGAGGTCGCCGGTGGCTTTCTTGACGACCGTCTCCTTCACGGGGCCGCAGTCGAGGGGGAAGTCCACGCCGGTGACGCTGGGCGGCGCGGTGGCCGCGGGAGTGGGCTTCGCCTCGGTGCCGGCCGTGGGCTGGGCGGCCTTGGCCGCGCCCGGCTGGAAGAGGGATGACAGCGCGATGACGCCGGTCACAGCAGTGGCGGTGGCGAGCCAGTGCATGGGGCGGGGGTCGGTGTGAGCGAGCTCCGGGACCACGGATTGCTGCACTAGGACTGTCTCCTGTGAGGCCTGTGCCGGTGGGGGATGGCCTGCATAGTGCCACACGTCACAGTGGGTGGGGAACGGCGGGGTGTGCTTCCGTCGGCAGCCGGCTCCCGCGGCAGCCGGAAGGGCTTCCGCCCCAGCTCCGGCGGGGCTTCCGCACGGCTCCGGCGGGGCTTCGTCACAGCTGGCGAGACTTCCGTGACGGCCGGGGAGGCCTTCGCGTCGGCGGTGAGTCGCTGCGTCGGCGGGTGGGCTGCCGTGACAGCGGGGGGAGCCGCGAGACCGGGGGGACTTCCGCGCGACAGCAAGGCTGGCTTCCGCGACGGCGGGTGGGGTTCCGTGGGGTCGGGGTGCGGGGTTCCGGGGTTCTGCGCCGCGTCGGCTGCCGCGTCAACGCGTGAGCGCCACTGCCGAGTTCCGGTCGGGTCGGGGGAACTCGGCAGCGGCGCTCGTACGTTGACGCTGCGACGCGATGACGGGACGGCTCAGCGGCCGGTGCCGCCGTCGGCGTTGGGGCCG
Source organism: Streptomyces sp. NPDC031497 (assembly GCF_055580905.1). Taxonomy (NCBI): domain Bacteria; kingdom Bacillati; phylum Actinomycetota; class Actinomycetes; order Kitasatosporales; family Streptomycetaceae; genus Streptomyces; species Streptomyces sp. NPDC031497. Next base: position 265,639 of record NZ_JBVIKO010000011.1, on the reverse strand, counting down.
TCGTAGTCCTCGCCGTAGGCACCCTTGGCGGGGCGGCGGCGGCGCATGGGCGGCTCGACGCCGTCGGCGAGGCGGCGGGCGGTGAGCAGGAAACCGGTGTGGCCGATCATCCGGTGGTCGGGTCGGACGGCAAGCCCTTCCACGTGCCAGTTGCGGATCATCGTCTCCCAGGAGGTCGGCTCGTTGAAGCAGCCGATCTCGCGGATGGACTCGACGGTCCGCGCCAGCTGGGTGGTGGTGGCGACGTAGCAGCACAGGATGCCGCCGGGCACGAGCGCCTTGGAGACGGCCTCCAGGCACTCCCAGGGCGCGAGCATGTCGAGGATGACACGGTCGACGTCGGTGTCCGACAGGTTGTCCTGGAGGTCGCCGACGGTGAGCTGCCAGGCGGGGTGCGGGCCGCCGAAGTAGCGTTCCACGTTCTGCTGGGCGATCTCGGCGAAGTCCTCGCGGCGCTCGTAGCTGTGCAGCATGCCCTGGTCGCCGATGGCACGCAGCAGGAAGCTGCTGAGGGAGCCGGAGCCGACGCCGGCTTCGACGACGCGGGCGCCGGGGAAGATGTCGGCGAAGGAGAGGATCTGCCCCGCGTCCTTGGGGTAGACGACGGCTGCCCCGCGGGGCATGGACAGGACGTAGTCGGGGAGCAGGGGGCGCAGCGCGAGGTAGGCGACGTTGCCGGTGGTACGGACAACGCTGCCCTCGGGAGCGCCGATCAGTTCGTCGTGCGGGAAGGAGCCCTTGTGGGTGTGGAAGTTCTTCCCGGCTTCGAGCGTGAACGTGTAGTGGCGGCCCTTGGGGTCGGTCAGCTGAACCTGGTCCCCGACCTTGAAGGGCCCGCGCCTGCGGGCGGCACCGGTCGGTTCGGACATGTGAACAGCCTACCGGGGTTTGTGGAGGCCACCGACCACGCGGAACGGGCTTTGCCCGGGCGGAGCGGGGCTCAGCTGGGGCGGGCCATGGCCCGTACGAAGGCGCGCTCGACGTCGGCCGCCGACAGGACACCGTAGATCTCGCCGGTGTCCTCGACCACCAGGTACTCGGTGGCGGGGGTGGCGCGCAGCACGTCGAGGAGGTCCTCTCCGGCCAGTTCCGCGGAGACGCGCATGCCGTCGGTGAGGTCCTGGGCGAGGCCGCTGACGGCGACCCAGGGTCGGCGGTGCTCGGGTACGCCGACGATGGCGGCCTCGCGGACCAGGGAGAGCGGGTTGCCGTCGGCGTCGACGACGACCAGGGCGCGGGCCCCGGCGGCGTTGGCGCGGCGCAGGGCCTCGGAGAGGGGGGTGCCGGTCTCCACCGGGACGGCGCGGCGGGTGAGGGTGCGGGCGCGCAGTTCCGGGAGGTGTTCGCGCAGCCTGGCCATGCGCAGGCTGTTGCCGGCGCCGGTCCAGATGATCGCGGCGAGGACGGCGGCGAGCAGGCCGTCGGTGAGGGCGTCCATGCCGTTGGCGTTCTCGGTGCCGCCGCCGAAGGTGCCCGAGTAGTTGAGCAGCGGGAGGCCGATCAGGACGGAGACGGCGAGGGCGCGGCCGACCCAGGCGGCGGCGACGGTGCCGCTCATGGGCCTGCCGGTGATCTTCCAGACGACGGCGCGGAGCATCCGGCCGCCGTCGAGGGGCAGGCCGGGCAGGAGGTTGAAGATGGCCACGATGAGGTTGGAGACCATCAGGCCGGCCAGCAGGACGCCGGGGACCGTGCCGGGTTCGACGGGCTGCATGGCGAGGTAGAAGAGGCCGGAGAGGACGAGGGAGAGCAGTGGGCCGACGAAGGCCAGCACGAACTCCCGGCCGGGGGTCTCGGCTTCTTTCTCGATCTCGGAGACGCCGCCGAAGAACTGGAGCTGGATGCGGCGGACGGGGAGTTTGAAGCGGATCGCGGCGACCGTGTGGGCGAGTTCGTGGACCAGGACGGAGGCGTAGAAGGCGATGGCGAAGAAGAGGGAGACGAGGTAGCGGGCGGCGCCGAGTTCGGGCAGCACGCGGTCGAGCTGGCCGCCGAAGACCCAGGTGATCAGCGCGGCGACGACGAACCAGCTGGGGGCGACGTACACGGGTACGCCGAAGGGGCGCCCCATGAGCAGGCCGCCGCCGGGTTCCCTGGGCCGCTGCGGCGGCCGCCCCTTCGCCATACCGGAGCCCGCGTGACCAGACGCGCCGGTCCCGTCGGGCCGGGCGGCGCCGACCGCACCGGCGCGATCGGAACCGGAAGCGCCGGACTCCTCGGAGCCAGAGACACCGGAAGCACCGGACTCCTCAGCACCGGAGGCACCAGGATCGGCGGTCTCCTCAGGACCAGAGCCACCGGAAGCACCGGACCGGTCGCGACCGGAGACGCCAGTCCCCTCAGAGCCAGAGGCACCGGAAGCGCCGGGCTCCTCGGAGCCAGAGGCACCGGACGTGGGGGTCTCGTCCGGGACGGAGGCCGGTGGTTCGGGGGGTGTGTTCGGGTTGTTGGTCTCCGGAGTGGGTGACTCGGCGGGCGGTTCCGGCTTCGGCTCCGGTTTCCCGGTGTCGGCGGGTGTCCCGGCCCATGGCGGAGCCGTCGGAGCGTCGGTGGGGTCCGGGCCTCCGTCGTTGGTCGGGGCCGTAGGACCTGCGGGCCGCTCGGTCGGTTCGCCGTCCTCCGACCGGGGCTGCCCGCTCCCGCCGCTCACGTCCACGGTGTCCCCTCGTTAGAAACGTCGTCTCCGGTTGATGGTATGCGGCCGTCGTGACGCGTTTCGCCCCGGCACCCCTTGTGTTGGCCGGGGCGTAGCGCGGGTTGGGTGACTGTCAGTGGCGGGCCGTATGGTCTGTGGTCATGGAGAGCAGCATCGAGGACGCCTCGCCGGCTCAGGGCGCGGCCGTCCCTCAAGGGGAAGGGCCGGTCACGGAGGCGGGGGCGAGGGCGGCCGGGCCGCCGGCCTCGCTGTCGCCGTCGCGGGCCAGTGACTTCATGCAGTGTCCGTTGCTGTACCGGTTCCGGGTGATCGACCGGCTGCCGGAGAAGCCGAGCGAGGCGGCGACCCGGGGGACGCTGGTGCACGCGGTCCTGGAGCGGCTCTTCGACGCGCCCGCCGCGGAGCGGACGGCGCCGCGGGCCAGGTCGCTGGTTCCGGGGCAGTGGGACCGGCTGCGGGAGAGCCGGCCGGAGGTCGGTGAGCTGTTCGCGGACGATCCCGAGGGCGAGCGGCTGACCCGCTGGCTGGGCGAGGCGGAGCAGCTCGTCGAGCGCTGGTTCACGCTGGAGGATCCGTCGCGGCTGGAGCCGGTGGAGCGGGAGCTGTTCGTCGAGACGGAGCTGGAGTCGGGGCTGCGGCTGCGCGGGATCATCGACCGGGTCGACGTGGCGCCGACGGGTGAGGTGCGGATCGTCGACTACAAGACCGGCAAGGCGCCGCGACCTGAGTACGCCGAGGGCGCGCTGTTCCAGATGAAGTTCTACGCCCTGGTGGTGTGGCGGCTGAAGAACGTGGTGCCGAGGCGGCTGCAGCTGGTCTATCTCGGCAGCGGTGACGTGGTGACGTACGACCCGGTGGTCGCCGATCTGGAGCGGGTGGAGCGCAAGTTGCTCGCGCTGTGGGAGGCGATCCGGCAGGCGACGGAGTCCGGGGAGTGGCGGCCGCGTCCGACGAAGCTGTGCGGCTGGTGCGACCACCAGGCGCACTGCCCCGAGTTCGGCGGTACTCCCCCGCCGTATCCGCTGCCGGTGAGGTCGGCCGAGTCCGGAGACCTTCCGCAGGGCAGAATGGGCGCGGACTAGCGAAGGAGACTCACCGTGGCCATCCGCGTCCTACTGGTCGACGACCAGCCACTGCTGCGAACCGGGTTCCGGATGATTCTGGAGGCCGAGCAGGACATCGCGGTCGTGGGCGAGGCCGGAGACGGCCTTCAGGCTCTCGACCAGGTGCGCGCCCTCCAGCCCGATGTGGTGCTGATGGACATCCGGATGCCGCGGATGGACGGGGTGGAGGCGACCCGGCAGATCACCGGTCCCGGCCGGGACGGCCCGGCGAAGGTGCTGGTGCTGACCACGTTCGATCTCGACGAGTACGTGGTGGAGGCGCTGCGCGCGGGCGCCAGCGGCTTCCTGCTGAAGGACGCTCCGGCCAACGAGCTGGTGCAGGCGATCCGGGTGGTGGCGGGCGGCGAGGCGATGCTGGCGCCGAGCATCACGCGCCGGCTGCTGGACAAGTACGCCACGCATCTGCCGTCCGGCGAGGAGCCGGTGCCGGACACCCTGCACACGCTCACCGACCGTGAGGTGGAGGTGCTGAAGCTGGTCGCGCGGGGGTTGTCGAACGCGGAGATCGCCGCCGATCTGTTCGTCAGCGAGACCACGGTGAAGACGCATGTGGGGCATGTGCTGACCAAGCTGGGGCTGCGGGACCGGGTGCAGGCGGCGGTGTACGCGTACGAGAGCGGTCTGGTGCGGCCCGGCGCGCAGTAGGCCGAGAACGGCAAGGGCGCCCCTTCTCCGAGGAGAGGGGGCGCCCTTCGCGTCGTGTGACCGGTCGTCAGCTGGAGCCGCGGCCGAGCTCCCACAGCTGGAGGCTGGCGGAGGAGTTGAGGGCGTAGGCGACGCCCGTGATGTCGTCGCGGGCGGCGACGAACTGCTTGCCCTGCCAGAGCGGCAGCACCGGGACGTCGTCGGCGACGTCGTCCTGGATCTCGGTCAGGCTGCCGCTGGCGCTCGCGCGGTCGGCCTCGCGGCGGGAGGCCGGGATCAGCGTGTTGATGATCCGGTTGTTGACGTAGGGCGACTTGAGGAAGTTGTCCTTGTCGAGGAACGGCGCAAGGAAGTTGTCGGCGTCCGGGAAGTCGGGGAACCAGCCCATGCCGTAGACGTCGTAGTCGCCCTTGCGTTCGGCCGTCTGGTAGGTCGACCAGGGGGTGCCCTCGATGCTGACGTCGAACAGGCCGCTGTCGTTGAGCTGCTGCTTGAGGACCTCGAACTCCTGCTTGGTGGCCGGACCGTAGTGGTCGGTCGTGTAGTGCAGGGTGAGCTTCACCGGGGTGGTGATGTTCGCGGCGGTCAGCAGGTTCTTGGCCTTGGCGACGTTCGGGTCGCCGTACTTGTTGAAGAAGGAGTTGGAGTGGCCGGTCACGGAGGCCGGGACCAGCGAGTACAGCGGCTCGGCCTGGGTGCCGTACACCTTGGCGACGAGTTCGTCGCGGTTGATGACCTGGGCCATGGCCTGGCGGACGGCCTTGGACTTCACCGTGGGCGCGTCGGTGTTGAAGCCGAGGTAGCGGATCTCCAGGCCGGACATCTCGACGAGGTCGACGTTGGCGTCGTCTCCGGTGTTGAGCTTCTTGATCTGGGACGGCGACATGGTGCGGGTCATCAGGTCGATGTCGCCCTTGTCGATCGCGTCGCCCATGGCGGCGGCGTCCTTGTACGAGCGCATGACGACCTGCTCGTTGTTCACCTTCACGCTGCCCTTGTAGTTCGGGTTCTTGGTGAAGGTGGCGGAGACGATCTCGTCGTTCTTGACGTCGGCCTTGAAGGTGTAGGGCCCGGAGCCGTCGATGTCGAAGCCGTCGCGGAGCTTGTCCTTCTCGTAGTCCTTCGGGTTCACGATGCCCGCGACCGGAGTGGACAGCTTGTACGGGAAGGTGGCGTCGGCGGCCTTGAGGTGGAAGATGACCTCGCGGTCGCCCTGGGTCTCGATGGTGTCGATGTTCGAGAGGAGGGCGTAGACGCCGGTGTCGGACTTGATCCGCAGGGCGCGCTGCATGGACCACTTGACGTCCTCGGCGGTGACGGCGTTGCCGTCGGAGAACTTCAGGCCCTCGCGCAGCTTGCAGGCGTAGCGCTCGCTGCCGCTGTCGGTGAAGGAGCAGCTCTCGGCGGCGTCGGGGACCGGGTCGCCCTCGCCCTTGGGCTGGCTCATCAGGGTCTGCACCGTCTGACGCAGGATGTTCCAGCCGCCGACGTCGTAGGAGTAGGCGGGATCGACCGGCGCCGGGGCGTCCTTCGTGGCGGTGAACCGGTCGGTGGTGCCGACGACGATCGCGCCGTCACTCGCGCTGCCACTGTCGGATCCACCGCACGCGGCGAGAACCGGAGTGAGCAGGCCGATCACAGCCGGCAGCACCAAAGTCTTGCGGTTCATGCTCGAAGTTCTCCAGAGCTGTTCGAGTCCGTGTATCCGGCATGCAGGGGTGTCGAAGCGGACCACGGGGGTAACGGCGATGTTCTCGCGATGAGATTAGTCCGCGCCCGCAGGAGGGCTCACAGGCGCATGAGTTGAGGTCCCATCACGCAGTGGAACCGGCTGCGGACAGACCGAAAACCCGACGACGGCAGGATTAGTGCAGCGTCTCCCCAATCGGGACACAAGGGCGCCTGAATTCCCCCCGATCAGGGGGGAAGCGGCACACCCGGGCAACGTTGTCGACCCCCGTGCACGTGGGGAACGTCACACATGCGGGAGTGGGGGCGGGTATCGGAATTCAGCCGGTTGAACAGTTGCGAATTCCGTTGAATGAACGCCACCGGGATTTCACCCAATGCCGTTCGCACGCTGGGTGAACGGCTAGCGCATTTCCGTCATCAGTCCGCGCAGGAATGCCAGGTCGACCTCTTCCAGGGAGGTGACCACGGTGCGCCGCTCGGCCGGGGCGATGGGCGCGACGGACGGCACGGCAACCACCTGGCAGCCGGCGGCCTCGGCGGCGGCGACACCGGTCGCGGTGTCCTCGACCACCGCGCATCTGGCCGGATCCGCGCCAAGTCCCGCGGCCGCGAGCAGATACGGGTCCGGGTAGGGCTTGGTGCGGGAGACCTCGTCGCCGGCGACGGAGAGGGTGAAGTGGTGGGGGCCCAGTGAGGTCAGGACGCGGTCGATGATGCGCCGGTGCGAGGCGGAGACCAGGGCGGTGGGGATCTGCTGTTCGTGGAGTTCGGCGAGCAGCCGCTTGGCGCCCGGCATCAGCGGCAGGGTGGTGCCGATGCGCTGCTCGAAGCCGTCGTTGAGCAGCACGCTGAGTTCGGCGAGGGTGATGGCCGCGCCGGTGGCCTCGATGAGGAACCCGGCGCTGCGGGTCATGGGGCCGCCGACCACGACATGGCGCCAGGACTCGTCGAGGGTGTGGCCGAGGCGGGCGAAGATCTCGACCTCGACGTCCCACCAGAAGCCCTCGGTGTCCACGAGGGTGCCGTCCATGTCGAGGAGCACCGCCTGAAGCGCCGATCCTTCCGCCGTACGGGTTCCGAGCGCGGGGACCGTACTGGTCATCCGGGCGCACCTCCTTGAGGGACGACCAGGCCGGTTCCCATGCGGGGAACCGGCCTGCTGTGGACCGACCAGTGTACGACTTATCGGATCAATGTGCGGTGTGGGACACGTCTCGGTGTCGCCGTACCGCTCATCGTGCGTTGAAGTACTTCGCCTCCGGGTGGTGGATCACGATGGCGTCGGTGGACTGCTCGGGGTGCAGCTGGAACTCCTCGGACAGCTGGACGCCGATCCGCTCGGGCTGGAGCAGGTCGGCGATCTTGGCGCGGTCCTCCAGGTTCGGGCAGGCGCCGTAGCCGAGGGAGAAGCGGGCGCCCCGGTACTTCAGGGCGAACATGTCCTCGACGTCGCTGGGGTCCTCGCCTGCGAAGCCCAGCTCCGCACGGACGCGCGCGTGCCAGTACTCGGCGAGTGCCTCGGCCAGCTGGACGGACAAGCCGTGCAGTTCGAGGTAGTCACGGTAGGAGTTGGCCTCGAAGAGCTTGGCGGTCTGCTCGCCGATGCGGGAGCCGACGGTGACGACCTGGAGGCCGACCACGTCCGTCTCCCCCGACTCCTCCGGGCGGAAGAAGTCGGCGAGGCACAGCCGGCGGCCGCGGCGCTGGCGCGGGAAGGTGAACCGGGTGCGTTCGTTGCCGCGTTCGTCCAGGATGATCAGGTCGTCGTCCTTGGAGACGCAGGGGAAGTAGCCGTAGACCACGGCCGCTTCCAGCAGGTTCTCGGTCTGGAGCTGGTCCAGCAGGCCGCGCAGCCGGGGGCGGCCGTCGGTCTCGACGAGTTCCTCGTACGTGGGTCCCTCGCCGGTGCGGGCCTGCTTGAGGCCCCACTGGCCCTTGAAGAGGGCGCCCTCGTCGAGCCAGCTCGCGTACTCCTTGAGCTGGATGCCCTTGATGACGCGGGTGTCCCAGAACGGCGGGGTGGGCACCGGGTTGTCGACGGCGACGTCGGAGCGGACGTGGCCCTCCTCGGGCCGTTCCTCGGCCTCGACGGTGGCGGTCGGCCGCACCCGGCGCTGCTTCAGTTCCGGCAGGCTGGCGCCGGGCACTCCGCGCTTGACGCCGATGAGGGCGTCCATCAGGCGCAGGCCCTCGAAGGCGTCGCGGGCGTAGCGGACCTCGCCCTCGTAGATCTCGTACAGGTCCTGCTCGACGTAGGAGCGGGTGAGGGCGGCGCCGCCCAGGATCACCGGGTAACTGGCCGCCAGGCCGCGCTGGTTGAGCTCCTCCAGGTTCTCCTTCATGATCACCGTGGATTTGACCAGCAGGCCGGACATGCCGATGACGTCGGCCCGGTGCTCGTCGGCGGCCTCCAGGATCGCGGAGACGGGCTGCTTGATGCCGAGGTTGACGACGTTGTAGCCGTTGTTGGACAGGATGATGTCGACGAGGTTCTTGCCGATGTCGTGGACGTCGCCGCGCACGGTGGCGAGCACGATGGTGCCCTTGCCCTCGGCGTCCGACTTCTCCATGTGCGGTTCGAGGTAGGCGACCGCGGACTTCATGACCTCGGCGGACTGGAGGACGAACGGCAGCTGCATCTGGCCGGAGCCGAACAGTTCGCCGACGACCTTCATGCCGTCCAGCAGGGTCTCGTTGACGATCTCGAGGGCGGGGCGGTCCTGGAGGGCCGCGTCCAGGTCGGCCTCCAGGCCGTTCTTCTCGCCGTCGATGATGCGGCGCTTGAGGCGCTCCTCCAGCGGGAGGGCGGCCAGTTCCTCGGCCTTGCCGGCCTTGAGGGACTTGGCGGTGGCGCCCTCGAACAGGGCCATCAGCTTCTGGAGCGGGTCGTAGCCCTCGGTGCGGCGGTCGTGGACGAGGTCGAGGGCGGTCTGTACCTCTTCCTCGGAGAACCGGGCGATCGGCAGGATCTTGCTCGCGTGCACGATCGCCGAGTCCAGTCCCGCCTTGACACACTCGTCGAGGAAGACGGAGTTCAGCAGGATGCGGGCGGCCGGGTTGAGGCCGAAGGAGATGTTGGACAGGCCGAGCGTGGTCTGGACGTCCGGGTGGCGGCGCTTGAGTTCGCGGATCGCCTCGATGGTGGCGATGCCGTCGCCCCGGGACTCCTCCTGGCCGGTGCAGATGGTGAAGGTCAGGGTGTCGATGAGGATGTCCGACTCGTGGATGCCCCAGTTCCCGGTCAGGTCCTCGATCAGCCGTTCGGCGATCTCCACCTTCTTCTCGGGGGTGCGGGCCTGGCCCTCCTCGTCGATGGTCAGCGCGATCAGCGCGGCGCCGTGCTCGCGCGCCAGTGCGGTGACCTTGGCGAAGCGGGACTCCGGGCCGTCGCCGTCCTCGTAGTTGACGGAGTTGATGACGGCGCGGCCGCCGAGCTTCTCCAGGCCGGCCTGGATGACGGGGACCTCGGTGGAGTCCAGGACGATGGGCAGTGTGGAGGCGGTGGCGAAGCGGCCGGCCAGTTCCCGCATGTCGGCGACGCCGTCGCGGCCCACGTAGTCGACGCAGAGGTCCAGCATGTGGGCGCCCTCGCGGATCTGCTCGCGGGCCATCTCCACACAGTCGTCCCAGCGGGCGTCCAGCATGGCCTCGCGGAACTTCTTGGAACCGTTGGCGTTGGTGCGCTCGCCGATGGCCAGGTACGAGGTGTCCTGGCGGAACGGGACGGTCTGGTAGAGGGAGGCGGCGCCGGGCTCGGGGCGCGGGCTGCGCTCGGGCGGGGTGACCCCCTGGACGCGCTCGACGACCTGGCGCAGGTGCTCGGGGGTGGTGCCGCAGCAGCCGCCGATGAGGGAGAGGCCGTAGTCCCGTACGAAGGTCTCGTGGGCGTCGGCCAGCTCGGAGGGGCTGAGCGGGTAGCTGGCGCCGTCCTTGCCGAGGACGGGCAGGCCGGCGTTGGGCATGCACGACAGCGCGATCCGGGAGTGCCGGGAGAGGTAACGCAGGTGCTCGCTCATCTCGGCGGGGCCGGTGGCGCAGTTCATGCCGATCATGTCGATGCCGAGCGGCTCCAGCGCGGTGAGCGCGGCGCCGATCTCGGAGCCCAGCAGCATGGTGCCGGTCGTCTCGACGGTGACGGAGACGATGATCGGGACGTCCAGGCCGGCGATCTCGCGGGCGCGGTGGGCGCCGATCACGGCGGCCTTGGTCTGGAGCAGGTCCTGGGTGGTCTCCACGATCAGCGCGTCCGCGCCGCCCGCGATCAGGCCCTCGGCGTTCTGCTGGAAGGCGTCGCGGATCGTGGTGTACCCGATGTGGCCGAGGGTGGGCAGCTTGGTGCCGGGGCCGATGGAGCCGAGCACCCAGCGCTGGCGGCCGTCGCGGGCGAGGTAGCCGTCGGCGGTCTCGCGGGCGATCCGGGCGCCCGCCTCGGAGAGTTCGTAGACGCGCTCGGGGATGTCGTACTCGGCCATCGCCGCGTAGTTGGCGCCGAAGGTGTTGGTCTCGACGCAGTCCACGCCCGCGTCGAAGTACGCCTCGTGGACCGAGCGGACGATGTCGGGGCGGGTCAGGTTCAGGATCTCGTTGCAGCCCTCTAGCTGCTGGAAGTCGTCGAGGGTGGGGTCCTGGGCCTGGAGCATGGTGCCCATGGCTCCGTCGGCGACCACCACACGGGTGGCGAGCGCCTCTCGGAGCGCGGACACGCGGGTCCGGCTGTCGGCGGAAGGGGACGGCGGCAACGAGGCCATGAAGGGCTCCCTTGGATGCGACGGCTGTCGGCTATGCGGTCCGCCGGGCCGGGCCCGGGCACGGACGCACTGCGCCAGCCTAACCGGGTGTGGGCTTGGATGGGCAGGGCGTCCATGTGGCGGACGGGTGAGGGGCTGGTGAGGCGCCGGATGGGCGAGTATGTCGCCCACCACGGCGTCCGCGCCGCGCACGGGGACCGCACGTGAGCTGGGCCGGGGGGACCACATGTGCGGGAGGCGCGGTCGACGCCTGGTGTAACAGGTGTCGACCGACCATTAGCGGAGAGTCGACATGGACCGGTAGTGTTCGACATTGCCGAACGACGGTTACGGCAGTCTTACGGCGAGGGTCGTAGGGGACGGAGGCAGGACTGCGATGGCACGGAACATCCAGTCGCTCGAACGGGCGGCAGCGATGCTGCGGCTGCTCGCGGGCGGTGAGCGACGGCTCGGCCTGTCCGACATCGCCTCGTCACTGGGTCTGGCCAAGGGCACCGCGCACGGCATATTGCGCACCCTCCAGCAGGAGGGGTTCGTCGAGCAGGACGAGGCCTCGGGGCGCTATCAGCTGGGCGCCGAGCTGCTGCGGCTCGGCACCACCTATCTGGACGTGCACGAACTGCGGGCCCGGGCGCTGGTGTGGACGGACGACCTGGCCCGCTCCAGCGGGGAGAGCGTCTACCTGGGCGTTCTCCATCAGCAGGGCGTGCTGATCGTGCACCACGTGTTCCGGCCCGACGACAGCCGGCAGGTGCTGGAGATCGGGGCGATGCAGCCGCTGCACTCCACGGCCCTCGGCAAGGTGCTGTCGGCCTACGACCCGGTGGCGCACAGCGAGGCCCTGGAGGCAGACCGCAAGCCCTTCACCGACCGTACGACCTGCGACCCGGACGCTTTCGAACACGTCCTCGACCTCACCCGCGCCCGGGGGTACGCGGCGGACGTGGAGGAGACCTGGGAGGGCGTGGCGTCGATAGCGGCGCCGATCCACAACCGGCGGCGCATGCCGGTCGGCGCGGTGGGCATCACGGGCGCGGTGGAGCGGCTGTGCAAGGACGGGGAGTTGCAGCCCGAGCTGATCGCCGCGGTGCGGGACTGCGCCCGCGCGGTGTCGCGGGACCTGGGCGCGGGACGGTTCTGACCGCGTACCGCTGATCATCACCTGAGGCCGGTCCGCCTGTCGGCGGACCGGCCTCAGCCGTACCCTGATGTGGACAAAACAGAACAAATGCGGAGTTCAGTGGGGCCGCCATGGCACATCGGGCCCGCGATCCCGACAAAGATCGACAACTCACAGCAATCAATAACGATCGCGCTTTCGGTAACAGAACTCTTGACGCACGCGTAACGCCGGGGCGAGACTCCCGTCCATCGGTCGGCATTGTCGAACACCTACCGGCAATACGCGCTAGAGTGTGGCAACGCCAAGGGCCGGATTCGCTCTCACCCACGAGGGCGCCAACACCCCGACGGGACTCGGGGTTCGGCTTCCCTGGACGAAGGACAAAGGAGTCGCGGGTGTCCAGCTCCGACATCTTCATCGGCGAGACCATCGGTACCGCCATACTCATCCTGCTCGGCGGCGGTGTGTGCGCCGCCGTCACGCTCAAGGCCTCCAAGGCCCGTAACGCCGGCTGGCTCGCCATCGCCTTCGGTTGGGGCTTCGCCGTCATGACGGCGGTCTACATCTCCGGACCGCTGTCCGGCGCCCATCTCAACCCGGCCGTCACCGTCGCCCTCGCGATCAAGAACGACGACTGGAGCAACGTTCCGGTCTACTTCGCCGGCCAGCTGCTCGGCGCGCTGATCGGCGCGACCCTGGTGTGGGTCGCCTACTACGGCCAGTTCCACGCGCACCTGACCGACCGGGAGATCGTCGGCGGTCCGGGCGCGCAGGCCACCACGGCCAAGGCAGTCGAGGCGCAGGAGAAGGGCGCCGGCCCGGTCCTCGGCATCTTCTCCACCGGCCCCGAGATCCGGAACGTGGTGCAGAACCTCGCCACGGAGATCATCGGCACCATCGTGCTGATCCTGGCGGTCCTCACGCAGGGCCTCAACGACAAGGGCAACGGCCTCGGTGTGCTGGGCGGCCTGATCACCGCCCTGGTGGTCGTCTCCATCGGTCTCTCGCTCGGCGGCCCGACGGGCTACGCCATCAACCCGGCCCGTGACCTCGGTCCGCGTATCGTGCACGCGCTGCTCCCCCTGCCCAACAAGGGCGGTTCCGACTGGAGCTACGCCTGGATCCCGGTGGTCGGTCCGCTGATCGGCGCAGCGATAGCCGCGGGCATCTACAACGTCGCTTTTGCTTAGAAGCAGACCTCCGCTACCGGCTGAACTCCGCTGAAGCAGCAGACGCACCGCCACACACCACGGATCTTCGAGGAGCACACAGTGACCGACGCCCACACCGCAGGCCCGTTCATCGCCGCGATCGACCAGGGCACGACCTCCAGCCGCTGCATCGTCTTCGACAAGGACGGCCGTATCGTCTCGGTCGACCAGAAGGAGCACGAGCAGATCTTCCCCAAGCCGGGCTGGGTCGAACACAACGCCAACGAGATCTGGACCAACGTCCAGGAAGTCGTCGCCGGGGCCATCCAGAAGGCCGGCATCACCCGCGACGACATCAAGGCCATCGGTATCACCAACCAGCGCGAGACCACCGTGCTGTGGGACAAGAACACCGGTGAGCCCGTCTACAACGCCATCGTCTGGCAGGACACCCGCACCGACGCCCTCTGCCGCGAGCTCGGCCGCAACGTCGGCCAGGACCGCTTCCGCCGCGAGACCGGTCTGCCGCTGGCCTCCTACTTCGCCGGCCCCAAGGCCCGCTGGCTGCTCGACAACGTCGACGGCCTCAAGGAGCGCGCCGAGGCGGGCGACATCCTCTTCGGCACCATGGACAGCTGGGTCATCTGGAACCTGACGGGCGGTGTCGACGGCGGCAAGCACGTCACCGACGTGACCAACGCCTCCCGCACCCTCCTGATGAACCTGCACACCATGCAGTGGGACGAGAAGATCGCCGAGTCCATCGGCGTGCCGCTGCAGATCCTGCCCGAGATCCGGTCCTCCGCCGAGGTCTACGGCGAGGTCACCGGCGGACCGCTGGGCGAGCTGCTCGGCGGCATCCCGGTCGCCTCCGCGCTCGGCGACCAGCAGGCGGCCCTGTTCGGCCAGACCTGCTTCTCCGAGGGAGAGACCAAGTCCACCTACGGCACCGGCACCTTCATGGTGATGAACACCGGTGAGAAGATCATCAACTCCTACGCGGGCCTGCTGACCACGGTCGGCTACAAGATCGGCGACCAGCCGACGGTGTACGCGCTGGAGGGCTCGATCGCCGTCACCGGCTCGCTGGTGCAGTGGATGCGCGACCAGATGGGCCTGATCTCCACCGCCGCCGAGATCGAGACGCTCGCGCTCTCGGTCGAGGACAACGGCGGCGCCTACTTCGTGCCGGCCTTCTCCGGTCTGTTCGCCCCGCACTGGCGTTCCGACGCCCGCGGTGTGATCGCCGGCCTGACCCGGTACGTCACCAAGGCGCACCTGGCCCGCGCCGTCCTGGAGGCCACCGCCTGGCAGACCCGCGAGATCGCGGACGCCATGGTGAAGGACTCCGGCGACGAGCTGGTGGCCCTGAAGGTCGACGGTGGCATGACCGCCAACAACCTGCTGATGCAGCAGCTCGCCGACGTCCTCGACGCGCCGGTGGTGCGCCCGATGGTCGCGGAGACCACCTGCCTCGGCGCCGCCTACGCCGCCGGCCTCGCCGTCGGCTTCTGGTCCAGCACCGACGAACTGCGCGCCAACTGGCGCCGGGCCGCCGAGTGGACCCCCCGCATGGACGCGGAGACCCGCGACCGTGAGTACAAGAACTGGCTCAAGGCCGTCGACCGGACCATGGGCTGGATCGACGACGAGAGCTGACGAGAGCGAGCGCGCTCTCACGATCGAGCTCTGACGAGGAGTAAGAACCCGACATGACCAGTCAGTCCACCCTGCAGTCCGTACCTGCCCTGGGAACGCACCCGGCCTCCGGCTCGCTTCCGAGCCGGGCCGAGACCAGGGAGCAGCTCTCCAAGGCGTCGTACGACCTTCTTGTGATCGGCGGCGGCATCCTGGGCATCTCCACCGCCTGGCACGCCGCGCAGTCCGGACTCAGGGTGGCCCTGGTCGACGCCGGCGACTTCGCCGGCGCCACCTCCTCCGCCTCCTCCAAGCTCCTCCACGGCGGTCTGCGCTACCTGCAGACCGGCGCGGTGAAGCTGGTGGCGGAGAACCACTTCGAACGCCGTGCGGTCTCCCGCCAGGTGGCCCCCCACCTGGCGAACCCGCTCACGTTCTACCTCCCCGTGTACAAGGGCGGTCCGCACGGTGCGGCGAAGCTCGGGGCGGGCGTCTTCGCCTACTCCGCGCTCTCCGCGTTCGGTGACGGCGTCGGCCACCTGCTCTCGCCCGCGCGGGCACAGCGGGACGTGCCGGAGCTGCGCACCGAGAACCTCAAGGCCGTGGCCGTGTATGGCGACGACCAGATGAACGACGCGCGCATGGCGCTGATGACGGTCCGCGCGGCCGTCGAGGCGGGCGCGGTCGTCCTCAACCACGCCCAGGTCACCGGCCTGCGCTTCACCAAGGGCCGGGTGACCGGCGCCGACCTGAAGGACGCGGTCTCCGGCGAGGAGTTCGGCGTCAACGCCCGTCTGGTGCTCAACGCGACCGGCCCCTGGGTCGACCACCTGCGCCGGATGGAGGACCCGAACGCGGCCCCGTCGATCCGCCTGTCGAAGGGCGCGCACCTGGTCCTGAAGCGGACGGCCCCGTGGAAGGCCGCCCTCGCCACCCCCATCGACAAGTACCGGATCACCTTCGCCCTCCCCTGGGAGGACATGCTGCTGCTCGGCACCACCGACGAGGAGTACGAGGGCGACCCGGCGGACGTCTCCGTCACCGAGAAGGACATCGCCCAGATCCTGGACGAGGCCGCGTTCTCGGTCCGGGACCAGCAGCTCCGGCGCGACCTGATCACCTACTCCTTCGCGGGCCTGCGGGTGCTGCCGGGCGGACCCGGCGACACCGCGAAGGCCAAGCGGGAGACCGTGGTGACCGAGGGCAGGGGCGGCATGCTGTCCGTCGCGGGCGGCAAGTGGACCACCTTCCGGCACATCGGCCGTACGGTGATGGAGAAGCTGGAGGCACTGCCGGGGCACCCGCTGGGCGACGACTTCGAGCCGATCGCCTCGCTGCCGAAGAAGCTGCCGCTGCCCGGCGTCGCCAACCCCCGCGCGGTCGCCCACCGGCTGCTGGTGGACAACCCGGCCCCCGGCCCGCGCATGGCCGCCGACACCGCCAAGCACCTGGCCACCCACTACGGTTCGCTGGCCTTCGACATAGCCCGGCTCGCCAACGAGCACCCGGAGCTGGCCGAGCGGGTCCACCCGGACGCCCCGGAGATCTGGGCGCAGGTCGTGTGGGCCCGGGACAACGAGTGGGCCGAGACGACGGACGACGTGCTGCGCCGGCGTACCACCCTGACAATCCGCGGCCTGGCGACGGACGACGTCAAGGCCAAGGTCCAGGACCTGCTCGACAAGAAGTGACCCGCCGCGAGGCGGACGAGATACGGGCGGTGCGCCGGGTCCCCTGACCGGTCCGGCAGCCGCTGGAGTCCCGGCCCCGCCGTACCGGGGGCGGGTCTGCGAGGGGGCGGCTCCTCTCCCCTAGGGAACCGCCCCCTTCGCGCGCCCGAACCGGGATTCACCGGCTGGGTACGGCACTGGGCGGCCGGCCGGGAGTGGTTCGACGCGGAGTGAGACCGCCGCCCGGGCGAAGGGTGCCCCGCGCTTCGGCCACGCCCCCGGCGACACGCGGTTGCCGGGGCGTACGCGACACTCCCGATGTCCCGTTCGCCCTTGCTGGAGTCGCCGTATGACGCAGGACCTGCTGCCCATCACCCGGATACCGCGCTCGGGGCTGCCGGCCCACGCGATCGTGGTCGGGGACCCGGCGCGGGCGGCGGCGGTGGCCGCGCTGCTCGACGGCGCCGAGGAGGTGTCGTACCACCGCGAGTACCGGGTGTTCGGCGGCAGTTGGCAGGGACTGCCGGTGGCGGTGGCCTCGCACGGGGTGGGGGCGCCGGGGGCGATCCTGCTGTTCCAGGAGATGGCCGACGCGGGGGTGACCACCTTTCTGCGGTTCGGTACGGCGGGGGCGATGAAACCCGGGATCGAGGACGGTGACCTGGTCATCGCGGAGGCGGCCGTCCGCGACGACGGGGTGACCCAGCAGTTGCTGCCGCCCGAGTATCCGGCGTACTCCTCGCCGGAGGCGGTGTTCGCGCTCCAGCGGGCCGCGCGGGAGGCCGGAGCGCCGTACCACCGGGGTGTGGTGTGGACCCGGGCGGCCTTCCAGCCTGGCCTGCTGCCCCTGTTCTCCTACCGGGGCGCGGGGCTCGCCGCGATCGAGATGGAGCTGTCCGCGCTGCTGGTGACGGCCTCGCTGCGCGGACTGGTCGCGGGCGGGATCGTGGTCGTCGACGGGGTCAACGCCGACGAGCTGGTCGACGCGGAGGCCACCGGTGGGTACGACCCGCACCGGGAGGTCGTCGCGGCCGGTGTCGAGCGCGGTGCTGTGGTGTCCCTGGAGGCGCTGCGGCTGCTGGCGGCGGAGAGCGGGGCGCTCACCGGTCCCGGCCGGTGCCCGGCACCACGGTCTGCCCCGGCCTGACCAGGTCGCATAATGTGGCTGAGACATCGGATGTCTCAGCGACAAGGAGGCCGGTATGGCAGTCACCGATGAGGCGATCGAGAAGATCAAGGACATGATCGTCTCCGGTGCGCTGCGCCCCGGTGACCGGTTGCCGAAGGAGAGCGAACTCGCCGCCGAACTCGGTCTGTCCCGCAACTCGCTGCGGGAGGCGGTACGGGCCCTGTCGCTGATCCGGATCCTGGACGTACGGCAGGGCGACGGCACCTATGTCACCAGCCTGGACCCGCAACTGCTCCTGGAGGCGATGAGCTTCGTCGTCGACTTCCACCGCGACGACACGGTCCTGGAGTTCCTCGCGGTGCGCCGGATCCTGGAGCCGGCCGCCACCGCGATGGCCGCCTCCCGGATCAGCGAGCAGCAACTGGACGCGCTGGCCGCCCAGTTGGACGCGCTGGGTGCCGCGCCGTCGGTGGAGGAACTGGTCGCCTGCGACCTGGAGTTCCACCGGGGCATCGTGCAGAGTTCCGGGAACTCGGTGCTCTGCTCGCTGCTTGACGGGCTGTCCGGGCCGACCACCCGGGCCCGGATCTGGCGCGGGCTGACACAGGAGGACGCGGTCGCTCGGACCCTGCGCGAGCACCGGGCGATCCTGGCCGCGCTGCGCGACCGGGACGCGGAGGCGGCCCGCTCCTGGGCGACCGTGCACATCGCGAGCGTGGAGCAGTGGCTGCGCAGCAGTCTGTGAAGCGACAGCCTGTGAAGCGCTTACTACCCGTGAGCGGTTCCTCGCCGAATCGGGGTGTTCGAGGGTGGTGAACGGGGCAGTGATCCGTTCACTCCCCCGTGCAAGGGGGCTGCGGGCGCCCCCGCCGGACGCCGTAAGGTTGGGGCGTACGCGAGGGTACGTCGGAAGGAGGCGCTGGGTGATCGAGCTGGAGGGGGTTCCCGAGCTGATCGACCCAGTCATGGTGGCCGCGTTCGAGGGCTGGAACGATGCCGGCGACGCCGCCTCCACCGCGGTCGCGCATCTGGAGCGGGAATGGAAGGGCGAGGTGTTCGCGGCCCTGGACGCCGAGGACTACTACGACTTCCAGGTGAACCGCCCCACGGTGTGGATGGACGCCGGCGTGCGCAAGATCACCTGGCCGACCACACGACTGTCGGTGGTCCGGGTCGGCGGCGACAAGCCGCGGGACCTGGTGCTGGTGCGGGGCATCGAGCCGTCCATGCGCTGGCGCTCGTTCTGCAACGAGCTGCTCGGCTTCGCCCATGAGCTGGGCGTGGAGCTGGTGGTCGTCCTGGGCGCCCTGCTCGGTGACACCCCGCACACGCGTCCGGTGCCGGTCAGCGGGGTCACCTCCGACCCGGACCTGGCCCAGCGGATGGACCTGGAGGAGACCAAGTACGAGGGTCCGACGGGCATCGTCGGCGTCCTCCAGGAGGCCTGCACCCACGCGGGCGTCCCGGCGGTCTCGCTCTGGGCGGCCGTCCCGCACTACGTCTCCCAGCCGCCCAACCCGAAGGCCACGCTGGCGCTGCTGAACCGCCTGGAGGACCTGCTCGACCTGCGGATCCCGCTGGGCGAGCTGCCCGAGGACGCGCGCGCCTGGCAGGTCGGGGTGGACCAGCTGGCCGCCGAGGACACCGAGGTCGCCGAGTACGTGCAGACGCTGGAGGAGGCCCGGGACACCGCCGAGCTGCCGGAGGCGTCGGGCGAGGCGATCGCTCGCGAGTTCGAGCGCTATCTGCGGCGCCGGGATGTGAACCCGCCGCCCGGCCATGCCACGGCGGACGGCACCGAGAGCGCGTCGTACCTGCGGGACAACCCGAGCGGCAAGACCCGGCCGCCCAGACCGCCGAAGCCCGACACGCCCGGGAACACGGGGAATTCCGCGGACGCCGACGGCTCCACGGACTCCGACGAGGACCTGGGCCCGGAGGGCGAGGACACCTCCGAGGACTGAACGAAGGCCGGACAAAGGCCGGGACGAAGGGGCGGTACGCGTGACGCGTACCGCCCCTTCGTCCTGTCACGCCTCAGGCGTCGACCGCGGTGACGGAGTACGTCGTGCCGGGCGTCGGCGCGGTCGTGAAGCGGGCGTTGGGCAGATAGAGCCGGCCGCCGTACGCGGCGACCGTGGTCGGGACGTCGAAGGCCGGGTCGGTGATGCGCCGCTGGAAGACCCCGCTGCGGCCGTCCGGGGCCAGCCGGAAGACGTCGACGGCGTTCTGCCGGTTCTGTACGGCGTACAGCGTGCGCCCGCGGACCAGCAGGCCGTCACCGTTGCCGAGCGGGGCCGCGTCGCCCAGGTCGACGGTCTCGGTGACCCCGGTGCGCGGGTCGACGCGGTGCAGCAGGCCGACCCCGGCCTGGACGACGAGGAGTGCGGAGCCGTCGGGGGTGCGGGCGATTCCGTTGGCGTTGATGGCGCCGTCGGCCGTCTGGCTCCAGTCGCCGGTGAGCGGCAGCCGCACGACGTCCTCGGCGGCCGGCAGCGCGCCGTCCCGGCCGAGCGGGAGGCCGTACAGCACCGGCTGGTAGGACTCGGTGAACCAGGCGGCGCGCGGCGTCAGCACGACGTCGTTGGCGAAGCTCGGGGTGGCGGTGGCAAGGGGGTAGGAGGCGAGGGTCTCGCCGCTGCGGGCGTCGACCACCCTGGCGCCGAAGCCGCGCGCGGCGACGAACAGCCGTCCTCGGGCGTCGAGTTTGAGGCCGACGGCGGGGGTGCCGGGGCCGGTGGAGATCACCTTTCCGGTGCCGGTGCGCAGGTCGGCGCGGTAGATGGAGCCGTCGGCGAGGGAGCCGAGGTAGGCGTAGGGGGCGGCGCCGATGGTGATGCCCTCGGGCTGCCAGCCGTCAGGGAGGGCGAGGGAGGTGGGCCGCGAGGCCGCGTCGGCGTGGGTGCCTAAGGCGAGGGCGCCGAGGGTTGCCGTGCCGATCGTGAGGAGGCGGCGTCGGCTCAGGGGGTGGGCCACGGGGTGCCTTCCGCGTGGGGACCGACCGGCAGTTGGCCGGTCCGACGGTCAACTGACCGTCATAGCCCATCACATGTGCCGCACCGAGCACACCGGCGTTGGTCGATCGACAGGGTTTCGACAGTTGGGGGTGCGCGTCGAGTGTTGTCCGCGGGTGCGTCGTGGTTGCTCGCGCCCGCGCGGCGGTAGCCGCACATCGAATACGGCCCCGCGCCCCTCGAAGAAAGGGGCGCGGGGGTTGGCCCTTCTCAGAGGGCTACGCCCAGCAAGGCGTCCACCGCGCGCGACACGACCCCGGGCGCGCCCGTGTCCGTGCCGCCCTCGGTCTGCTGGAGCGCTGCCCAGCGGTCCACCGCCGCCAATGCGGCAGGGGCGTCCAGGTCGTTGCTCAGGGCCTCGCGGATCTCCTCCACCAAGGCCTCGGCCGGGGGGCCGTCCGGGCGGGAGACCGCTGCGCGCCAGCGGTCGAGGCGGGTCACCGCGTCCGCCAGGACCTGGTCGGTCCACTCCCAGTCGGCGCGGTAGTGGTGGGAGAGCAGGGACAGGCGGATGGCGGCCGGGTCGACGCCGTCGCGGCGCAGCTGGGAGACGAAGACCAGGTTGCCCTTGGACTTGGACATCTTCTCGCCGTCGAGGCCGACCATGCCGGCGTGGACGTACGCCTTGGCCATCGGGAACTCGCCGGTGAGCACCTGGGCGTGCGAGGCGCCCATCTCGTGGTGCGGGAAGGCGAGGTCGGAGCCGCCGCCCTGGACGTCGAAGGTCATGCCGAGGTGGTCGAGGGCGATGGCCACGCACTCGATGTGCCAGCCCGGACGGCCGCGGCCGAGGGAGCCGCCGTCCCAGCTGGGTTCGCCCTCGCGGGCGGCCATCCACAGCATCGGGTCGAGCGGGTTCTTCTTGCCGGGGCGGTCGGGGTCGCCGCCGCGCTCGGCGGACAGCAGCCGCATGGCGGCGGCGTCGAGACGGGAGACCTTGCCGAAGTGGGGGTCGGATTCGACGGAGAAGTAGATGTCGCCTTCGAGTTCGTAGGCGGCGCCGAGGTCGCGCAGCCGCTCGACCAGCGGCACGATGCCCGGTATCGCCTCGACCGCGCCTATGTAGTGCTGGGGCGGCAGCATCCGCAGGGCGGTCATGTCCTCGCGGAAGAGGGTGGTCTCCTGCTCGGCGAGGGCGACCCAGTCGACGCCGTCGCGCTCGGCGCGCTCCAGCAGCGGGTCGTCGACGTCCGTCACGTTCTGGACGTAGTGCACCTGCCGCTTGGTGTCGAGCCACACACGCTGAACCAGGTCGAACGCGTTGTAGGTCGCCGCGTGCCCCATGTGGGTGGCGTCGTACGGCGTGATGCCGCAGACATAGATTCGGGCGACGGGACCGGGGTCGAGGGTGACGAGGCCGCCGGTCGCGGTGTCGTGGATCCTCAGGTCGCGGCCCTGACCAGGCAGGGCGGGGACCTCGGAAGCGGGCCAGGCATGCATGTACATGAGCGTAACCGGACCAGAGTTCGGTATACGAACCGGACCAGGCCAGATGGCCGGGAAGGCACTCTTGATCTTGCGTCCGCGATGTGCTGCGGGCCGGTCACACGGGCGGCCAGGGGATGGCCGGCCACTCTCCGCTCGGTTCCGGGTGCTTTCCGGTGATGAGCAGCGCGTCGACACGCGCGCGCGTGGCCTCGAGTTCGGCGACGGTGATCAGCTCGGCCAGCCGGGCCCCCAGCGCCCCGCCGAGGGCCTCACGGAGCCCGTTGAGGGCCTCGACGGCCTCCTCGGTGAGCGGCTCCCCCGCCCAGCCCCACAGCAGGGTGCGCAGCTTGTTCTCGGTGTTGAAGGTCACCCCGTGGTCGATGCCGTAGAGCCGCCCGTCGGCGGTGGGCAGCAGATGGCCGCCCTTGCGGTCTGCGTTGTTGATCACGGCGTCGATGACGGCGAGCCGGCGCAGCCGTGCGTCGTCGGCGTGCACCAGCAGCGCGGTCTTGCCCTCCCCGACCTCGGCGAACCCGATCGCCTTCCAGCCCGGCTCCGGTTCCTCCGCGTCGACCAGGGCGAGCAGGTCGGCGCTCTCGGGGTCGATGTCGATCCAGAGCTGGCACATGCCCTCGCCGTAGGGTCCGTCGCGCAGCACGGTGGGCGGCACCAGGTCCCAGCCGGTGGCCGCGGCGACCTCGTAGGCGGCCACCTCGCGCTGGGCGAGGGTGCCGTCGGGGAAGTCCCACAGCGGGCGTTCCCCGGCGACCGGCTTGTAGACGCAGGACGCTTCCTCACCGTCGTACGCGACCGTGCAGAACAGGGCCGCGTTGGAGGCGTCGCGGATGCGTCCGCGTACCTTCAGCTCACCCTGGGCGAGCAGTTCGGCGGCGGTCACGCTCCGCGGCGGTATCCGTTCTGGCGCGGACATACGTGTCCTTCCGGGTCGAGCGGGAGGCTGCACAGCGGGCACGGCGGCCGCCCGGCGTTGACGACGTCCAGGGCGCGCTTGGCGAAGGCCCTGGCCTGCGCGCCGGTCAGCCGGACCCGCAGCATCGGGGGCCCGTTCTCCTCGTCCTGCAGGAGCCGCTCCTCGGCCTCGGCGAGGTCCTCGTCGGAGTCGGCGTCCAGTTCCACGAGCGCCTGCGCCTCGACGATCATGCGCTCTTCCTCGCCGTCCCAGGCGAGCGCCATGGTGCCGACGCGGAACTCCTCCTCGACGGGGGTGTCCAGCGGGGCGCTGTCGGCGATCTCGGTGGGGGCGACGGCGGGGACGGCCGCGTTGCCGCCGCTGCGCCGGACGACCTCGTCGAGGAGTTCGTCCATGCGTTCGGCGAGCGCGGCGACCTGGGTCTTCTCCAGGGCCACGCTGGTCGTCCGGGGGCCGGCCGTGGCCTGGAGGAAGAACGTACGGCGTCCGGGCAGTCCGACCGTGCCCGCGACGAAGCGGTCCGGCGGATCGTAGAGGAACACCTGACGGGACACGTCCTGTCTCCATGGGAATCGAGAGTGCGTGGGCTCGGAAGGGCGAGGGACCGTGCGGGTTGCCGGTCGGCGACTACGTGGATCGCTTCACCCTACTGCGGCTGACGATCACGGCGCGCCGGCACCGCCACCGACCGGGGCGTCTTCCCCCGGAGGTTCCTCGCGGGGGGCAAGGGAGGCGAAATCCCCGGTGTCCCCGAGACGAACGAGAAACGGCCTCAGGCGGGTGTAACGGATCGCTGTGATGGAACACGGTTCGACGGAGATCCGCTGGAAGAGGTCGAGATGCAGGCCGAGCGCGTCCGCGACGAGCGACTTGATGATGTCGCCGTGCGAGCACATCAGGTAGACGGCGTCGGAGCCGTGGTCGCGCTCCACGCGCGCGTTCCACTCGCGTACCGCCTCGGCGGCGCGGGTCTGCATGGCGCGCATGGACTCCCCGCCCGGGAAGGCGGCCGCCGACGGGTGTGCCTGCACCACCTCCATCAGCGGCTCGTCCTTGAGCTCGGCGAGCTTGCGGCCGGACCAGTCGCCGTAGTGGGCCTCCCCGATCCGCTCGTCGGTGTGGGCGGTGAGTTCCGGGCGGGCGTCCAGCAGGGGACGGATCGTCTCCTGGCAGCGCTGCAGGGGGCTGGCGACGACCTCGGAGATCGGCAGGCCGGCGAGCCGGCCGGGCAGCGCGGCGGCCTGGGCGGCGCCGCGCTCGTCGAGGGCGACGCCGGGCGTCCAGCCGGCGAGCAGCCCGGAGGTGTTGGCGGTGGACCGTCCGTGCCTTACGAGGATCAGCGTGGGCATGCGGCCCAGGGTAGGCGTTCGCCCGTGCAAGGGGTGCGCCGGTGTCGAGGGGCCGAACGCGCCCACCGCTTCGGGGCTCCGTGCGTTCGGCGCCCCGACGCCGGCCGGGGCGGACCGGCGGCGGAGAACGTCACGGAATGCGGTGCGGGCCGGGCGACGGGAGAATACTCTCCGTGATCGTCGACTGTGCCATCTACCGGGACGGGGAGCGGATGGAGACCCCGCAGGACTTCTCCGATGCCCTCGCGGAGGCACGCGCGCGTGGCGACAGTTTTCTCTGGATCGGCCTGTACGAGCCGACGGAGCACGAGTTCGACCTGGTCACCGATGAGTTCGGGCTGCATCCGCTGGCCGTCGAGGACGCCCTGACCGCCCACCAGCGGCCCAAGCTGGAGGTGTACGACGACTCGCTGTTCGTCGTCCTGAAGCCGGTGACGTACGAGCCGAAGAGCGACACGGTGACCTCCGGCGAGCTGATGATCTTCATCGGGGATTCCTTCGTGGTCACGGTGCGCCACGGGACGCCCTCGCCGCTCGGGGACATCCGGCGCCATCTCGAAGAGCAGCACGAGCTGCTCAAACACGGGCCGACGGGAGTGCTGTACTCGATCTCCGACGCGGTCGTCGACAACTACCTGGAGGTCGCGACCGAGTTGCAGAGCGACCTGGAGGAGCTGGAGACCGAGGTGTTCTCGCCGAGCGGCGGCGGCTCCCGGCACACCGCGTCGCGGATCTACACCTTCAAGCGGCAGATCCTGGAGTTCCGCCGGGCCACCGTGCCGCTGGCCGTGCCCATGACCAAGCTGGCGGGGGTGGGCCCCTACAGCAGCGGCACCACGGTGCCCTTCGTGCGCGAGGACGCCCGCCCGTTCTTCCGGGACGTCAACGACCACCTGCTACGGGTGAACGAGGGCGTGGAGGGCCTGGACCGGCTGGTGTCGGACGTCCTCAACGCCCACCTCGCGCAGATGAGCGTGCGGCAGAACGACGACATGCGGAAGATCTCCGCGTGGGCCGCCATGGCGGCGGTCCCCACGCTGATCGCGGGGATCTACGGCATGAACTTCGACCACATGCCCGAGCTGCACTGGCTCTGGGGGTACCCGGCGGTGATCCTGCTCATGGCGTCCCTGGAGCTGGTGCTGTACCGGCTGTTCAAACGCCGCGGCTGGATGTGAGGCGCTCGCGGCGGCCGGGCGCCCCTTCCTGCTCAGGCGAGCTCCGGGGCGGGGGTGGCGGGGCCGCCCAGGGCGTTCCTGCGCTCCGGCATCCGCAGCGAGACCATCCGGCGCCAGCCGGCGGCGCGCTCGTAGGCGTAGACGGCGTGGATGCCGAACGCGAGGA
Source organism: Streptomyces sp. NPDC031497 (assembly GCF_055580905.1). Classification (NCBI taxonomy): domain Bacteria; kingdom Bacillati; phylum Actinomycetota; class Actinomycetes; order Kitasatosporales; family Streptomycetaceae; genus Streptomyces; species Streptomyces sp. NPDC031497. Next base: position 239,997 of record NZ_JBVIKO010000011.1, on the reverse strand, counting down.
GCGCGGACCTGCCCTTCGGCCAGCCCAGGATGCGGCCCATGCGGGCCATGACGGCGAGGCTGACGTCCCGGTGGATACGGATCTCCGCGAGCGCGCACTCACGCAGGGTGCGCTGGATGGCGCGGCCGTGCCCGGCGGCGGCGAGCCGCAGCAGTTCCTCGTGGCAGTAGGCGAGGTGGTTGTCCTCGTCGTCGGAGATCATCCGCACCGCACGGCCGAGGTCCGGGTGGTCGGCGAAGTGCCTGCGCAGCAGCTCCATCTGCTCCGAGGCGCGCTGCTCGGTGACCCGGCTGTGGGCGAGGTAGGTGACGATGTCCCCTTCGGTGAGCGGACGGTCGGCCCGGAGCCTGTCGTGGGCCAGCCCGATGCCGTGCCGTTCCAGGAGCACCGTGTAGTCGGTGTCGGGCGGGACCGGGACGGGGGTGAGCCCGCGCTTCTTCATGAGGGCGTTGAAGATACGCCCGTGCTTGTCCTCGTCGGCGCCATGGCGGGTGATCTTGGAGGCGAGGTCGCGTTCGCCCTGCGGTACCAGTGCGGCGATCCGGGCGTTCTCCCAGCCGCCCTGCGACTCCCCGCTGGCCGCGATGGAGCAGAAGAGTCGGAAGGACTCGTCGTTGTCGACGATCTCCAGGAACAGACTCTTGGCCGAAAGCATCGTGGGCACCCCTCCGGAGAACTCACCGACCCGCAGAGAACGAGTCAAATGCCGCATCCGGTCAGCTGCAACAGCTGTGCGGACGAACTCGGCCGGAAGGAGGAGCATCGGGGTCACGCCGGGGCGTAACCGCGCGGGCGCGGGCGCGTTGTTCCGCGTGACGGCCGTGGCGGGGAAGACCCCCGAGCCCCCACCACGGCCGCGGACCTCTCTCTCGCCGGGGCGCCTACGCGAGTCCGGCGCGCTCCAGGGCCTCGGCACCGGCCCGCAGCGAGGCGAGCCGCTCGTCCAGGGCGAACCCGGCGGGCGCGAGCGACAGCGTGGTGACCCCGGCGGCCGCGTAGGCCTTCATCCGGTCGGCGATCCGGTCCACCGAACCGAGCAGCGTGGTCTGGTCGATCAGCTCCTGCGGTACGGCCGCGGCGGCGCCGTTCTTGTCCCCGGACAGGTACTTGTCCTGGATCTCGGCGGCCTCCCGCTCGTACCCCATGCGCTGGGCGAGCTGGTTGTAGAAGTTCTGCTTGCGGCTGCCCATGCCGCCGACGTACAGCGCGGTGTACGGCCGGAAGGTGTCGGCGAGCGCGGCCACGTCCTTGTCGTCGCCGACGGCGAGCGGCAGCGTCGGGCAGATGTCGAACCCGTCGAGGGTCCGGCCGCCCTTCTCCCGCCCCGCGCGCAGGTACTTGACGGCCGTCTCCTCCAGGTGCTCCGCGGAGGGGAAGATCAGCAGCGCGCCGTCGGCGATCTCACCGGTCTGCTCCAGGTTCTTCGGCCCGATGGCGGCGATGTAGACCGGGATGTGCTCGCGCTCCGGGTGCACGGTCAGCTTGATCGGCTTGCCGGGACCGCCCGGCAGCGGCAGCGTCCAGTGCTCGCCCTCGTACGACAGCCGCTCGCGGCTCATCGCCCTGCGCACGATCTCCACGTACTCGCGGGTGCGGGAGAGCGGCTTGTCGAACTTGACGCCGTACCAGCCCTCGGACACCTGCGGGCCGGAGACGCCGAGGCCGAGCCGGAAGCGGCCCTTGGAGAGCGAGTCGAGCGTCGCGGCGGTCATCGCGGTCATCGCGGGCTGCCGGGCCGGGATCTGGAAGATGGCCGAGCCGACGTCGATACGCTCGGTCTGGGCGGCGACCCAGCTGAGCACGGTGGCGGCGTCGGAGCCATAGGCCTCGGCGGCCCAGCACACGGCGTACCCGAGCCGCTCGGCCTCCTGCGCCACGGCCAGATTGTCCCCGTCCATCCCGGCACCCCAGTAGCCGAGGTTGATCCCGAGTTTCATGGCCGATCCCCTTACCGATCAGTAACGTCGCTGTTGCGGAGACCTTAGCGCGGTCGTTGGCGGGTGCGAGATCGGTCGTGGTCCGGCCGCGCGTCGTGAGGGCTGGTCGCGCCCACGCGGCGGAGCCGCATATCGGTACTGCCCCGCGCCCCCGGGCAGGCCGCCTCCCGCCTCCCGCAAGGCACCGCTGCCTTGTGAAATCGGTTATCCACAGGCAACCCAACGCACCAGCTCTGGCCAGTAATCTCGCGGGCATGGAGCAGAGGCATCTCGGCCGTACCGGCCTGCGCGTGTCCCGGATCGGGCTAGGCACCCTCACGTGGGGCCGGGACGTCGACGAGCACGACGCCGCGGACATGCTGAAGGCGTTCTGGGAGGCCGGCGGAACCCTCGTCGACACCGCGGACGTGTACGGCGACGGAGAGGCCGAGTACCTGCTCGGACAGCTCATAGAAGGGCTGGTGCCGCGCCGGGACCTGGTCATCTCGACGAAGGCGGGCAGCGTCCCCGATCCCGACCGCCGTTTCGACGGCTCCCGCGGCCATCTGCTCGCCGCGCTCGACGCCTCCCTGGCCCGCCTCGGCACCGACTACGTCGACGTCTGGCACGTGCACGCCTACGACCCGGACACCCCGCTGGAGGAGACCCTCCAGGCGCTCGACCTGGCCGTGAGCAGCGGCCGCGCCCGGTACGCCGGGGTCTCCAACTTCTGCGGCTGGCAGATCGCGAAGGCGGCGACCTGGCAGCTCGCCGCACCGGGCACCCGCACCCGGCTGGCCAGCACCCAGCTGGAGTACTCGCTGCTCCAGCGCGGCGTGGAGCGCGAGGTGCTGCCCGCCGCCCTCGACCTCGGCATCGGCCTACTGCCGTCCTCGCCGCTGGGCCGGGGCGTACTGACCGCGAAGTACCGCCACTCCACTCCCCCGGACTCCAGAGGCGCCTCCGAGCATCTGGCGCCGTTCGTCGCGCCGTATCTCGACGACACCGCGACCCGGATCGTGGACGCGGTGCAGACGGCGGCGGACGGGCTCGCCGTGACCCCGCTGCAGGTGGCGCTCGCCTGGGTCCGGGACCGGCCGGGCGTGGCCGCGCCGATCGTCGGCGCGCGCAACGCGCAGCAGCTCACGGGGGCATTGTCAGTGGAGGCGCTTAGTCTTCCTGACGAGATCTGCCGGGCGCTCGACGACGTGTCGGCGCCCGTGCACCGCTATCCCGATCACGACTGGAGCACGCTGTGAGCACGGAGCCGGGGCTGGGCGCCACGCCCGAGGCCGACGAGGGAACGACGGCCGAGGGGACGCCGGAGGCCGACGCCCTCGCCACCACGACCGCCGCGGCCAGCGACACGGCAAGCGACACGCAACCCGCCGACTCCCGCACGACCGGCGCGGGCAACGGCAGCGACGGGGCCGAGGGCGGCAAGCACGACACCGCGGGCGCGGGCGGTGACCCGGAGGGCGACGCGGGCGACGGCAGCGACCGAGGCGCGGGCGGTGGCCTGGAGGGCAGCGCGGGGGACGGCAGCGACGGGGCCGAGCGCGGCAAGCACGACACCGCGGGCGCCGGCGGTGACCCGGAGGGGGGCGCGGGTGACGGGGGCTCGGTGGGTGGTGCGCGGCTGTCCGAGGCCGAGGCCGAGCTGGCCGCCCAGCGGGTCGAGCGGGAGCGGATCGAGCGGCGGAAGGCCGAGAAGGCGAGGCCGGTCGAGGCCGGGGCCAAGCTCAGTGGCAAGGCGGCCGACCTGCTCGCGGCGATCCGGGCGGTGGAGAGCGGCGAGAAGCCCACGGCCACCGTGTTCGCCGCCCCGGAGCCCGCCCCGCGGCGAGCGTCCGTACCGGAGCCGGCCCACCGGCCCCAGCCCGCACCTGCCGCCGCCGCGCCTGTGGCACCCGCGGCGCCCGCCGTGGAGACGGTCGCGGCGGTGCGGGCGTTGCTGACCGAAGGCGGTGCGCCCGAGTCGCTCGCACCCCAGGTCGCCGCCGCCCTCGGTGAGGGCGCGGACACCATGCTGCGGGAGGACCCCTGGCAGCTGCTCCGGGTCACCGGCGTACGGCCGGAGCAGGCGGACGGGTTCGCACGGTCGGTGCTGGGCGCGGAGTGCGGTCCGGACGACGAGCGGCGCGGCCGGGCGGTGACCGGCTGGCTCCTGGAGCAGGCCGCCCTGGCCGGGCACACCGCGCTGGAGATGCCGGCGCTCACCGCCGCGCTGGCCCAGCGGGCGGTGCCCGACCCGGAGGCGGCCGTGCAGGACGCGATCGCCGAGGGTGACGCGCTGGTCTTCCAGGACCTGCTGGATCCGGGCGCCCCCGAGCCCGAGGACGACGAGGAGGAGCGGCCGGTCCGCGTCCTGGTCGGTCTGGAGCGGTACGCGCTGGCAGAGGAGAGTCTCGCCGACGGACTGGCCCGGCTGGTCAACTCCCCGTCGAAGGACGCCGAGGAGCGCTGGGAGGCGGCCGCCGCGGCGGCCACCGGCGGCGCGGCCGAGCTGGCGGCGGCGGTCGCCGGACACGGCCTGGTGCTGCACACGGGCGGCGAGGCGGCGCGCGCCGAACCGGCGGCCCTGCTGAGCGCCGCCCGGAGCGCCGGGCTGCGTGCCTTCGCCGCCACCCACACCCCGGAGGGACACCGCCGCCTGGCCGCCCTGCTGCCGGCGGACGGCGAGGCGGCCGTCGGCACGGTCGCCGGTCTACTCTCCGGCGCCGAGGGGCCGGGCCGGGACGCGGAGGGTGCCCTGGACCTCGATCTGCTGATCGTGCTGGACGCGCCCCAGCTGGACGTGGAGGGCGCGGCGATGCTCCTGGAGGCGCTGCCCGACGGGGCCCGGCTGGTGCTGAGCGGGGATCCGGCGGTGCTGTGGTCGGCGGGCCCCGGGCGGGTCTTCGCCGACCTGCTGGCGGCCCGGGTGTGCCCGGGGATCGCCTCGCGCACACCCGACCCCGGCCCGCTCGGTGAGCTGGTCTCCGGGATCGGCGCCGGCGAACTGAACCAGGTGGAGGCGCCCGGCAAGGAGATCGTGATCGTACCGGTGCGGGACGCCGGCGAGGCGGTGCACCGGACGGTGCAGCTGGTCGCCGACTCCGTCCCGCGCGCCATCGGCGTCCCCGCCGAACAGACCGTGGTGATCACCCCGGGCCACGGCGGCGCGGCCGGCACCCGCGCTCTCAACGCGGCGCTCAAGGAACGGCTCAATCCGGGCCCCGGCCGCTTCGGCGGCTTCGACCCGGGTGACCGGATCGCCTACTCCCCCGCGCCGGGCCGTACGGTCCCGGGCCAGGTGGTGAAGGCCGACGCCGACGGGCTGCACCTGTCGTGCGCGGGCGAACCCGTCGTCGTACCGAAGGAGCGGGTGGAGCAGGCCGTACGGCACGGCTGGGCGCTGACCGCCCACCAGGCGGTGGCCGGCCGCTGGCCCGCCGCGGTCGTGGTGCTGCCCGGGGACGCGGCCCAGTCCCTCAGCCGCCCCTGGGTGTACACGGCGTTCAGCCGGGCGGAGCGGCATCTGTCGGTGGTCCACGGTGTGGAACAGGCCCTGCCGAAGGCGGTGGCCGAGACCCTGCCGAAGCCCCGGACGACCCGCCTGCCGCTCCTCCTCAAGACACAGGCACCGGCGACGGCCTGAGCCTGACCCAGCCCGGCCCGCCCCTTCGTCTGCGCTGTTCCCGCCGTGTCCGGTGACCGGCGGTGCCCGACCGGCCTGAAGGCCCGCAAGGCACCGCCGGCCGACCGGCGGGTCAGCGTTCGGCGTCCAGCGGCTCCAGGTCCTCGTCCTCGTCGAGGTCGAGGTCGTCGTCCAGCTCGTCCGCGTCCCCGCTGCGCGCGGTGTCCTCGCCGTCGTCGCCGTCCTCGTCGTCGAACACCGCGCTGACGTCGAACCGGCACACGACCCGCTGCGGATCGACCCCCTCGAACGGGGCCTCCAGCCACTCACCGGGCTCGGCCTGCTCGTCCGCCGCGGTCACCCACAGGGTGGAGTCGCCCTCCTCCAGGCCGAACTCCTTGTGCCGGGAGGCGATCTCGTCCGGCTCGAACTCGCCGAACAGGATCCCCAGCGCCCCGTGGATCGTGCCGGCGGCGTCCTGGTCCGCGCCGGGACCGTCGTCGTACTCCGCCGCCTCGACCCGCTGGGCCTGCGCCAGCAGCCGCTGTGGTTCCGCCACGGCGTAGTCGCGGCGGATCAGCACGCTGATCGCGTTCGGTTCCTCGGGCCCCGCATACGGTGGCAGCGAGTCCTCGGTACCGGGGATCTCGAAGGGGGTGACCTCGTCGTGGCGGTCGTAGAGCAGCTCGTCGTAGACCTCGGCGGCCGCGGCCAGCTGGTTGAACGCCTCGTAGACAGCCGGGTCGTCCTCCCCCGACCTGCGTTCGACCGCGGCCAGATGGCGGTCGAGCGCGGTCTTGACCGCCTCGGCGGCGGCGCGTACCTCGGCAGCGGTGGGCTGCGCAGCATCAGACATAGTGCAGACGCTATCCGTACCGGGCACCAGCCCGCACAATAGATGCGATGCCGGAATACGAATTTGTCGACGTGTACGTGCCTCGCGGGGTGTCCCGCAAGGAGGCGACGCGCCTGCTGACGGACCATGCCGAGTACGGACACTGGGAGTTGGACCGACTGAGCCTCATGCGCGACGGCAGCCGCAGGGTGCGGTTGCGCCGGCGGATCATCCGCCAGGTGCGTGCCACATGGTGAGACTCTCCGCATGACGGAAGGGGCCCCGCATCGACGGGGCCCGCTCCGTTCCGCGCACCGCCGCTGGGGGCGCCCCCTCCGGGGGAGTCACGGTCCGTGCACTACGCCGAGGCGCGCGCCTTGCGGTAGAGCACCGCGCCCGCGAGCAGCGCGCCGGCGCCCGCCGGGAGCGCGAGGCCCATCGGCAGGTCACTGCCTGTGTGTGCGAGCTGCGCGGTGGCCGGGCCGGGCCGGGTCACCGAGAGGCTGCCCAGCGGGTCGACGAGGGTGGAGCCGTGGGTACCGGTCGTGACGGTCCGTCCCCCGGAGTGACCGGGCGGCGTACCGGGGTGCTGGCCCGGGGTGCCGGGGTTGCCAGGGTGACCCGGTTGTCCCGGGGTTCCAGGCTGACCGGGCTGGCCCGGAGTCCCCGGCTGGCCCGGAGTCCCGGGGTTTCCCGGCTTCCCGGGTGGGTTGCCGCCGTGTCCTCCGTGTCCCGGAGGCGTCCCGTGCCCCCCGTGTCCGGGCGGCTGCGTGGGGTGACAGTCGCCGGAGTGGCCGGAGCCGCCGGAATGTCCGGAACTCCCCCCGTTGGCGCACTCGTCGCCCACGGCGGTGTTGCCGACCCCGATGACGTTGACGCTGTTCCCGCACACGTTGACCGGGACGTCGATCGGCACCTGCACGGTGTTGCCCGAACCGACCCCGGGCGAGCCACCGGTGTGTCCCCCGGCGTGCGAGCCGCCGTGGTTTCCGTGCCCACCACCATGCCCCTCGTGCCCCGTTTGTCCCCCGTACCCACCGTGGCCGCCGGAAGCACCGCCCCCGTCGCCGTGGTTGGCGCACTTGTTGCCCATCGACGGGTTGAGGGCGCCGACGACGTTCACGGTGTTGCCGCAGACGTTCACCGGAACGTGCACGGGCGCCTGCACCGTGTTCCCGGAGAGCACACCGGGTGAGTCGGTGGCGGAGCCGGCGGCCCCCGAGTCGGCATGGGCGTAACCGCCCGCCGCGGCGATCACGCCGGTCGCCGCGGCCACTGTCATGAGGCCCTTACGGGTGCCCTGTCGCATTTCTGAATTCCCCCTGCCTTGGATCCTGACCGTTGCATTTCCCGCGGAAAGAGCCCGCGGAGAAACCGGTCGGCCCCGGAGCGCATGGCGCGCGCTCCGGGGCCGACGGAAAGACGCCCCTCAGGGAGGCGGCGTCACTTGTTGATGCAGGTGTTGCCGAAGGCGGGGTTCAGCAGCCCGATCACCGAGATCGTGTTGCCGCAGACGTTCACCGGGACGTGCACGGGAACCTGGATCACGTTGCCGGAGACGACACCCGGGGAACCCACGGCAGCGCCCTGGGCACCCGAGTCGGCGACAGCCAGGCCCGCACCCGCGAGAACCAGACCACCAGTGGCAGCCGCAGCAGCGACGACCTTCTTGAGCATTATTCCTCCTTGTTGGCAATGCGATTCCAAGTAGCGGATCGCATTAGATGTAACGAGGAGGAACTAATGGAGCTACGAGCTTATCGTCGCATTCACTCTTTTCAGTCGATCTCGCACAGCCGCCCGATTACCTGAAGCCAGGACTTCACGACGCGTCGATGAAGCGGTCGAGCACCCGCACGCCGAACTGCAGGCCGTCCACCGGCACCCGCTCGTCCACACCGTGAAACATGCCCGCGAAGTCCAGCTCCGGCGGCAGCTTCAGCGGTGCGAAGCCGAAGCCGCGGATGCCGAGGTCGTCGAAGGACTTGGCGTCGGTACCGCCGGAGAGCATGTAGGGGATCGCCTTGGCGGTGGGGTCCTCGGCCAGCAGCGAGGACTGCATGGCCTCCACCAGCGCCCCGTCGAAGGAGGTCTCCAGCGCCTTGTCGGAGTGCACGTCCTCCCGGACCACGTTGGGGCCGAGGATCCGGTCGAGGTCGGCGAGGAACTCGTCCTCGTGACCGGGCAGGAACCGGCCGTCCACATGCGCGGTGGCCTCGCCGGGGATGACGTTGACCTTGTAGCCGGCGTTCAGCTGGGTGGGGTTGGCGGTGTTGCTCAGGGTCGCGCCGATGAGCTTGGCGATGCCGCCGAGCCGGGCCAGCGTCGACTCCATGTCCTCCGGGTCCAGTTCGGTGCCGAGCGCGTCGCCCAGTTCGTCCAGGAAGGCCCGGGTGGTCTTGGTGACCCGTACCGGGAACTTGTGCCGGCCGAGCCGGGCCACGGCCTCCGAGAGCTCGGTGATCGCGTTGTCGCGGTGGATCATCGAACCGTGCCCGGCGGTGCCGGCCACCTTCAGCTTCATCCAGTGCATGCCCTTCTCGGCCGTCTGGATCAGATAGAGCCGGCGCTGCTCGTTCACCGTGAAGGAGAAGCCGCCCACCTCGCTGATCGCCTCGGTGACGCCCTCGAAGAGGTCCGGGTGGTGGTCGACGAGGTGCCGGGCGCCCCAGGTGCCGCCGGCCTCCTCGTCGGCGAGGAAGGCGAGCACGATGTCCCGGGGCGGCTTCCGGCCGCTGCGCAGCCGGTCCCGTACGACCGCCAGGGTCATCGCGTCCATGTCCTTCATGTCGACCGCGCCCCGGCCCCACACGCACCCGTCGGCGATCTCGCCGGAGAACGGGTGGTGGGTCCAGTCGTCGGCGTTGGCCGGTACGACGTCGAGGTGGCCGTGGATCAGCAGCGCGGGCCGGGTCGGGTCCGCGCCCTCGATGCGGGCCACCGTGGAGGCGCGGCCCGGGTGCGACTCGAAGATCTTCGGCTCGAGCCCGACCTCGGCGAGCTTCTCGGCGACCCACTCGGCGGCCTTGCGCTCGCCCGGTCCGGAGTGGTCGCCGTAGTTGCTGGTGTCGAAGCGGATCAGCTCGCGGCAGAGGTCCACGACCTCGTCCTCGCCGGTGACGCTCCTGGCCGTGTCCGTCTCGCTCACGCTGCTTCCTTCCGCTGTCACTGCCGGCCGGTCCCTGTCATCCTTTCCGTCATCCTCTCTCCCTTCCGGCTCCGAGCCCAAGACCGGTCCCGGTCCGTCACACGCCGTTCACGCCCGCCCGTCCCCGGAACAGGGTGTGATCGGCCACCTCCGAAAGCCTGGTAATGTTTCCTCCGTCGCCGCGAGGGAGACTCCGCGCGACAGACACCTTGTCCGGGTGGCGGAATGGCAGACGCGCTAGCTTGAGGTGCTAGTGCCCTTTATCGGGCGTGGGGGTTCAAGTCCCCCCTCGGACACCACGAAGAAACCCCTGCTGAGCAGGGGTTTCTTGGTTTTCGGGGAGCGTGCGGGTCAGCCGAGGCGGCCTATTCGGCCGTTCCCGGGGTCTCCGAGGGGCACGGCCGTGGTGAACGCGGAGAGTGCCGCCCGGCCCAGCAGCAGCGCGGGCCCGTGGGGCCGCTTGCTGTCGCGGACGGCGACCGTCGCCCCGTCGACGATCCCGCATTCCACGCAGTCGGACTGTGATGCGGACGCCGAGGACTTCCACCAGGTCACCGGCAGAGTCGACGCGTCGTCAACGTGCTTCATTCGCTATTCGTTCTTCCTTATCTGGGTGATCAGTTCCACCGACGCCTCGACGGACTCGGCGGCAGACGTGAGGCGTTGCCACGCGGCCCGGTGCGTGGAGACCCGATCACGTTCCTCGATGTACAGGGCGGAGGTCAGCCCTTCCTGGTGGACGACGTCCAGGTCCGTGTGCGGACCGAAGCCCAGGATGCTGAAGGTGCCGGTCAGCCCGGCGTGCAGGGGGGCGTCCGAGCGCAACACCTGGATGTTGATGTTCGGGCGCCGCCCCATCGTAAGCAGGCGCCCCAACTGCTCGTACATCAGGGCGGGATCCTCGGTGGTGCAGCGCAGGGCCTGTTCGGAGATGATCGCCCAGAGCGCCAGCGGGTCGCTGTCGCGGGTGAGGACGGCCTGGCGTGCCAGCCGTACCTCGACCAGTGCGTCGACCCGTGCCTCGACCGCCTCGGACATGGCGGTCGCCCGGATGATCTCGCGGGCGTACTCGGCGGTCTGGAGCAGTCCGGGAACCATCCCCAACTGCCAGGTGGACACCGTCTCCGCCTCGGCCTCGAGACTGATCAGGTCCTCGTACACCGGTGTGAGGACACCCCGGTACGAGTGCCACCAGTCGCGGCGGCCGCCCTCCTTGGTGAGCGTGATCAGGGCCGCGCGCAGTTCGTCGCTCACGTCGCGGCCGAGTGCGGTGTACAGGTCGAGCAGCGCCTGGATGTCCGCTGCCTTGGGGGCGGTCTTGCCGGTCTCCATCCGGGACAGCTTCGAGGAGACGAACGCGCCTTCGGAGTGCTCCGCGACCTCGTCGAGGGTGAGTTCGCCGCGCAGTTCGCGCAACTTCGCACCGAGCCGTCGCCGGCGCACCGTGGGCGTGCTCACGGATTCCCCCTTCTGTCCGATGAACTGCCCGACAGTCTGCCGTGCCGCCCCCACCCTCGCCACCGGCTCGCAGCCTGTGCCGCAACTCCCCCGCAGACATGCGCAATTTTTCACATCACGTGGAACGTATTGCGGTCGACTGTGCCATGAAGGCACCATGAATCCGGGAAATACGAAAGTGACCGCACTCGCATGGCGAACCACCGTGCCTGCGTTGGGACATGCCCGTGAGGGGATCTACATGATCGAACGCCAGCGGAGCACCACGACCGAAACCCGTGCACTGCAAGTCGCCCCGCCGCCCGTCCTGTTACTGGCGAGCGAGCCCCAGTCCGCCAGGGCGGCACGGACGTTCGTGAGCGACTTCATCATCCATCACATACCGGACGTCTCCCGTGACCACATCGAGGCCGTCGCGCTGGTCACCTGCGAGCTGGTCACCAACTCCCTGCGGTACGAGACCGACCCGGACGACCCGGTCCGTCTCCTCATCGACACCGACGGCTCCCGGACCCGGGTCGAGGTGCACGATCCGCTGAACCACCATCCCCGGCTGCGGCCCATCTCCGTCGAACGCGACCGCGGGCGCGGCCTGCTGATCCTGGACGCGCTGTGCTCGGGCCGCTGGGGCGTGGGCAATCTGCCCTGGGGCAAGTCCATCTGGGCCGAGGTCAGCGCCGCGTGAACAGCGCCGCCTGAACCGCGCGGCCCGATCCGCACCCTCCGATCCACACCGCCCCCCACGGCGACAGCCGGTTCCGCGGCGCTCTCCCCTCCCCGCCGCGGCACCGGCCGTCGTCGTGCGCGCCACCGGGCCCGTGGAATCGGCGCGACTCACGCCGCGTTGGCCTTTCTCACGCTGTGTTGACCCGGCTCACGCTGTGTGTCTCATCTCTCGTCACGTTCAGAGAAGGCCTGGTCAGAGGTGACTTAAGATTCAACAGACTGCTCCGAACGGCCCTTTCCAAGTGGCCGCGAGATGAACGGGAGCCTAGCGTCGTACTAATATTTCCGGCTTGTTACCCAGCCGGAGCCGGACAACCCCAGGCAGACCTGGGGACCCGCCGGCGCCCCGGAGGTTCCGGGAACGAGACGCGAGGACCGGATGGCAGCGATTGACGAGAGCAGTGCTCTCGGCCTGCTCGACGAAGAGATCCGCGAGGAGTTCGGGGACACGGCACGATTCTCGGCGGGAACCGCGGCCTCGCCGCGCACGCTCGTGGACGTGTTCGAAGCAACGGTACGGGCGCACCCTGACGAGCCCGCACTGGACGACGGTACCGCCCAGCTCACCTACCGCGCACTCGCGGTCGAGGTCGAGCGGCTGCGGCGACGGCTCCACGAGGCCGGGGTCGGACTCGGCGACCGCGTGGGCGTGCGGGTGCCGTCCGGGACCAACGATCTGTACGTCGCCGTGCTCGGCGTGCTCGCGGCCGGTGCCGCCTATGTACCCGTCGACGCCGAGGACCCGGACGAGCGGGCCGCGCTGGTGTTCGGGGAGGCCGAGGTCGCGGCCGTCCTCGGCGCCGGCCTCTCGATCGACGTACGGAACCCCGAGGCGGGCAACGCCGCCCGGCGGCCCGGCGTCGAGCACGACGCCTGGATCATCTTCACCTCCGGTTCCACCGGCAAGCCCAAGGGCGTCGCCGTCACCCACCGCAGCGCCGCCGCCTTCGTGGACGCCGAGGCCGCGCTCTTCCTGGCCGAGGAACCGATCGGCCCCGGCGACCGGGTCATGGCGGGCCTCTCGGTGGCCTTCGACGCCTCCTGCGAGGAGATGTGGCTGGCCTGGCGCTACGGCGCCTGCCTGGTCCCGGTGCCCCGCTCCCAGGTCCGCAGCGGCGCCGATCTCGGCCCCTGGCTGGTCGAGCAGGAGATCACCGTCGTCTCGACCGTGCCGACCCTGGCCGCGCTCTGGGAGCCCGAGACGCTCAACGACGTCCGCCTGCTGATCTTCGGCGGCGAGGCCTGCCCGCCCGAGCTGGCACAGCGGCTGGTCACCGAGGGCCGCGAGGTCTGGAACACCTACGGCCCCACCGAGGCCACCGTCGTGGCCTGTGCCGCCCTGATGACCGGCGAGGAACCGATCCGTATCGGGCTGCCGCTGAACGGCTGGGAACTCGCCGTCGTGGACGACGCGGGCGTGCCCGTGTCCCTGGGCGAGAGCGGCCAGCTGGTGATCGGCGGCGTCGGCCTGGCCCGTTACCTCGACGCCGAGAAGGACGCCGAGAAGTACGCGCCCCTTCAGTCGCTGGGCTGGGAGCGGGCGTACCGGAGCGGTGACCTGGTGCGCGCCGACCCTGAGGGGCTGGTGTTCCTCGGGCGCGCGGACGAGCAGATCAAGCTCGGCGGCCGCCGGATCGAGCTCGGCGAGGTCGACGCGGCCCTCCAGGCGCTCCCCGGCGTCGCGGGCGCCGCTGCGGCCGTACGCACCGCCCGCAGCGGCAACCAGCTGCTCGTCGGCTATGTGGTCACCCAGGACGGCTGGGACCAGGCGGCCGCCGTCGAGAAGCTGCGCGCCGAGCTGCCCGCAGCCCTCGTCCCGCTGCTCGCGCCCGTCGCGGACCTGCCCACCCGCACCTCCGGCAAGGTCGACCGCAACGCCCTGCCCTGGCCCCTGGAAGGCCTGGAGACGGCCGGCAAGGCCGAGCAGCTGTACGGCACCGAGGCCTGGCTCGCCGAGCAGTGGACCGAGGTCCTCGGCATCCCGGTGGCCGGCGCCTCCGACGACTTCTTCGCGATCGGCGGCGGCAGCCTGTCCGCCGCCCAGCTCACCACCCGGCTGCGCACCCGCTACCCGAGCGCGGCCGTCCTCGACATCTACCAGCAGCCGGTGCTGCGCAAGCTGGCCCGCCACCTGGAGGAGTCCGCGCAGGACGACAGCGCGCAGCGGACGATCGCTCCGGTGCCACGCGCCGCCCAGCTGGTGCAGCTCATGGTGCTGCTCCCGCTGTTCACCCTGCTCGGGCTGCGCTGGACGGTCGTCCTGGCCGCGCTCGGCAACGTGCTGAGCGGCTACGGCTGGCTGCCCACCGCGCCCTGGTGGCTGGTGGCCGTCGGGGCCCTGGTCCTGTACACCCCGCCCGGCCGGATCGCGATCGCCGCCGGTGGCGCGCGGCTGCTGCTGCGGGGCGTGAAGCCCGGCCGGTATCCGCGCGGCGGCTCCGTGCATCTGCGGCTGTGGACGGCGGAGCGGCTGGCCGAGTTCACCGGGGCGACCGCGCTGACCGGGTCCTGGCTGGAGCGGTACGCGCGGGCGCTGGGCGCCAAGATCGGTCCGGAGGTGGACCTGCACTCGCTGCCGCCGGTCACCGGCCTGCTCAGGGTGGGGCGCGGCGCGGCCGTGGAGTCCGAGGTGGACCTGTCCGGCCACTGGCTGGACGGCGACCGGCTGGTGATCGGCCCGGTCCGGATCGGCGCCCACGCGGTCGTCGGGACGCGCGGCATCCTCTTCCCGGGCGCCCGGGTCGGCAAGCGCGCCGAGGTGGCCCCCGGCTCGGCGGTCACCGGGCAGATCCCGACCGGCCAGCGCTGGGCCGGCGCCCCGGCGGTCAAGCTGGGCAAGGCCAAGCGGAACTGGCCCAAGCACCGGCCGCAGCGCGGCACCTACTGGCGGGTGATGTACGGCCTGACGGGCGTCGGGCTCAGCGCGCTGCCCGTGCTGGCGGGTGCCGCCGCGCTGCTGGTCGCCGGGCGTTTCGTGGCTCCCGGGGACGGCCTGGCCGAGGCCCTGCGGGGCGCGGCCGTCGCCCTGGTCCCGGCCACGCTGGCCTTCGGGCTCGCGTACGCGCTGCTGATCCTGGTCTCCGTACGGCTGCTCAGCCTGGGCCTGCGGGTCGGTACGCATCCGACGCACAGCCGGATCGGCTGGCAGGCCTGGACGGTCTCCCAGCTGATGGACCGCTCCCGCGACACCCTGTTCCCGCTGTACGCCGGTCTGGTCACGCCCGTGTGGCTGCGGCTGCTCGGGATGCGGATCGGGCGCGGTGCCGAGGTCTCGACCGTGCTCGCGCTGCCGAGCCTGACGACGGTCGGCGAGGGCGCGTTCCTGGCCGACGACACGCTGACCGCGCCGTACGAGCTCGGTGGCGGCTATGTGCGGATCGGGCGCGCGGAGATCGGGCGGCGGGCGTTCCTCGGGAACTCCGGGATGACCGCGCCGGGCCGCAGCGTGCCGGACGGCGGTCTGGTGGGTGTGCTGTCGGCGACGCCGAAGAAGGCGAAGAAGGGCACGTCGTACCTGGGGCTGCCGCCGGTGAAGCTGCCGCGCAGCGCGTCGGACGGCGACCAGAGCCGGACCTATGAGCCGCCCGCGCGGCTGCTGTGGGCGCGCGCTCTGGTGGAGCTGTGCAGGATCGTGCCGGTGCTGTGCTCGGTGGCGCTGGCCGGGCTGACGGTCGCCGCGCTGTGTGCGCTGGGCGGCTGGGCGCCGGTGCTGTCGGGGCTGGTGCTGCTCGCCGCCGGTGCGGTCGCGGGCCTGGTGTCGGTGCTGGCCAAGTGGCTGCTGGTCGGGCGGCACCGCAGCGGGGAGCACCCGCTGTGGAGCTCGTTCGTGTGGCGCAACGAGCTGGCGGACACCTTCGTCGAGGTGCTGACGGTGCCGTGGCTGGCCGGCTCGGTTCCGGGTACTCCCCTGATGACGGCCTGGCTGCGCGGCCTCGGCGCGCGCATCGGCAAGGGAGTGTGGGTGGAGAGCTACTGGCTGCCGGAGACGGATCTGGTCACACTGGAGGACGCGGCCACCGTGAACCGCGGCTGTGTCCTGCAGACTCACCTCTTCCACGACCGGATCTTGCGGACGGATACTGTGGTTCTCCGTGAGGGCGCCACACTGGGCCCTGGCGGGATCGTGCTGCCCGGCAGCACGATCGGGTCCCGTACCACCCTGGGTCCCGCGTCGCTCGTCATGGCGGCGGAGTCGGTTCCCGACGACACCCGCTGGCTCGGCAACCCGATCGAGGCATGGCGTCCCTGAGCGCGGGCCGTCCGGTGGTGGCCGCGGGCATCGGTGCGCCGAGAGACGGTTCGAGCACAGCGCAGGGAGCGAACGCGGAAGTGGCAGTGCAGCAGTCAGCGGGTCCGGACCCGTACTTCCCGGACAACGGCGATGCCCGGTACCGGGTGCATCGCTATGAGCTCACGCTGGACTACCGGCCCGGCCCCAACCGACTGGCCGGCTCGGTCCGGATCAACGCCATAGCGGGCCGGGCCGCGCTGCCCGAGTTCCAGCTGAACCTGGCCGACTTCAAGATCGGCCGGATCCGGGTGGACGGCCGCCAGCCGCACTGGACGCACCGGGGCGGCAGGCTGCGGATCAAGCCCGCCAAGCCGCTGCGGGCCGGGGCCGCCTTCACCGTGGAGATCCACTGGGCGGGCAATCCCAGGCCGGTGAACAGCCCGTGGGGCGGGATCGGCTGGGAGGAGCTGACGGACGGCGCGCTGGTGGCGAGCCAGCCGACCGGCGCCCCCTCCTGGTTCCCGTGCAACGACCGGCCGGCCGACAAGGCGTCCTACCTGATCTCGGTGACCTGCCCGTCCGCGTACTCGGTGGTGGCCGGCGGGCGGCTGCTGACCCGGACCACGAAGGCGTCCACGACGACCTGGGTGTACGAGCAGGCGGCGCCGACGTCGAGCTATCTGGTGGGCCTCGCGATCGGCAAGTTCCAGACGGTGATCCTCGGCGACCCGGGCTTCGGCGGGATTCCGATGCACGGGCACATACCCGCGCATCTGCTGCCGGAGTTCTCGCGGGACTTCGCACGGCAGCCCGCGATGATGGACCTGTTCCAACGGCTCTTCGGGCCCTACCCGTTCGAGGAGTACGCGGTCGTCGTCACCGACGAGGAGTTCGATGTCCCCGTCGAGGCGCAGGGGTTGTCGCTGTTCGGCGTCAACCATGTGGACGGGGCGCGGGGTTCGGAGCGGCTGGTCGCGCACGAGCTGGCCCACCAGTGGTTCGGCAACAGCGTGTCCATCGCGGACTGGCGGCACATCTGGCTGAACGAGGGGCTCGCCAAGTACGCGGAGTGGTTGTGGTCGGAGCGGTCCGGCGGTCGCAGCGCCCAGCAACTGGCGGCCGTCGCGCACCGGTTGCTGTCGGGGCTGCCGCAGGACATCCGGATCGCCAACCCCGGTCGCAAGGCGATGTTCGACGACCGGCTCTACGAGCGCGGCGGGGTCACGATCCATGCGATCCGCTGCGTGCTCGGCGACGAGCGGTTCTTCCACATGCTGCGGGCGTGGGCGGGACTGCACCGGGGCGGCTCGGTGACCACGGCGACCTTCGCCGCCCATGTCGCCCGGTTCACGCAGGAGCCCTTGGACGACCTGTTCGACGCCTGGGTGCACGGCACCGCGCTGCCGGCGTTGCCGGTGCTGGGGGACGTGGCCGAGTCGGCCTGAGGAGAGGTCGTCCGCGGGCGGTGGCGCAGAATGGCCGCATGTCCCGTCGCACCGCTCGCCCCGCGCGCCCCGCCCCGCCCGCCGACTGCCCCTGCGGCCTGTCCAAGCCGTACGACGAGTGCTGCGGCCGCTACCACTCCGGTGCCGTCGCCGCGCCGACCGCCGAGGCGCTGATGCGGTCGCGGTACAGCGCGTTCGTGACCGGGGACGCGGCGTATCTGCTGCGTACCTGGCATCCGCGGACGCGGCCGGCGCGGCTCGATCTCGACCCGGGGATGCGCTGGACGGGGCTGGAGATCCTGGGCGCGGGTGACGGTTCCGCGTTCCACTCCACGGGGACGGTGGAGTTCCGGGCGTCGTACCGGGGCGGATCCCTCCACGAGCTCAGCAGGTTCGAGCGGGTCGACGGAGCCTGGGTGTACCTGGACGGCGACTTCCCGGACTAGGGCACGGAAGATCGGCTGCTTCTCGCTGCGGAGCGAGTTCATCCGGTACGCACCGGGCGCCCTCCGCATGTCGACGCCGCCGAGCGTGGTGGCGATGGGCATCTCCCGCTGCGTCACCTCGCGGTCCCAGCCGCCCTTTTCGAGCCGCGTGTGGGTCCGGCCGAAGGAGTACTTCATGTTCGGCAGCGTGCCCGCGTCGGTCTCGGGAGGGACGAGGAAGATCCGGTTCCGCCTTGCGGGGGTCACCGCCTCGCAGCAGGCTGTTCGACGGGGACGGTGAGGAAGGGAGCCCCGCGATGACCCAGCAACCGCCCACGGCACCGCTCGACCGGCCGGTGGTCGGCTCGTATCCGACCTACGAGGGCGCGCAGCGTGCGGTGGACTTCCTCTCCGACAGCAAGTTCCCGGTGGAGCACACCGCGATCATCGGCTCCGACCTGCGGATGGTGGAGACGGTGCTCGGCCGGCTCACCCGCGGCCGGGCCGCCCTGGCCGGCGCGGGCTCGGGGGCCTGGTTCGGGCTGCTCGTCGGCCTGCTCCTGTCGCTGTTCGCCGCGGGCAACCACCACGTCCTGGTGCTGATGATCAGCGGCCTGTTCTACGGCGCGATCTTCGGCGCGCTCTTCGGGTTCGCCGGCCACGCGTTCACCGGCGGCCGCCGCGACTTCGCGTCCCGCAGCCAGATCGTCGCCGCCCGCTACGACGTGGTCGCCCAGGCGGAGGTCGCGGACGAGGCGAGGAATCTGCTCATCAAGCTCGGCTGGCGCGAGGACTGAGCGACCGGCGATACGGCGTCGTCGCCGGCCGACTCCGCGGGAGCGGGTACCCATGTCCCCCGCCCCCCCACCGTCCGGCGCAGCTCGCAGGCGCGGGCACCTGACGTCGATGTTCACCGCCTTCTCGGTTCCGAACTTCCGCCGCTACGTCGCCGGGCAGAGCGGCCCTGGGCGGCCGGCCAGCCGGGACCGCGGTGTCGCGGGCGCCCGCACCAGGTGACCCGGCGGCCCTAGGGTGCCAGGATGTCCAGCTCCTGGAGGGCGCCCACCGTGATCTCGCGGGTCAGCTGCTCGGCGCGGACCGCGTCGCCCTCCCGTACCGCCTCGGCGACCTGGACATGGAGGGTGACGGCGCCCGGGGCGGGGTCCTCGAACATCACCTCGTGGTGGGTACGGCCGGCGAGGACCTCGGCCACGACATCGCCGAGCCGGGCGAACATCTCGTTGCCGGACGCGTTGAGGATCACCCGGTGGAACGCCATGTCGTGCACGAGGTACTGCTCCAGCCGGTGGCCGCGTGAGTTGGCCACCATGCCGAGCGCGCACTCGGTGAGCTCGGCGCACTGCTCCGCCGTGGCGCTCTTCGCCGCCAGGCGCGCGGCCACCGGTTCGATCGCCGAGCGCAGCACGGTCAGCGAGCGCAGCTGGTGGGGGCGGTCGGCGCCGGCCAGCCGCCAGCGGATGACCTGCGGGTCGTAGACGTTCCACTCGGCCTTCGGCCGGACCGTCACGCCGACCCGGCGGCGGGACTCGACCAGGTGCATGGACTCCAGGACCCGGACCGCCTCGCGCATCACGGAGCGCGACACCTCGAACTGCTGGGCCAGCTCGTCCGTGCGCAGGACGCTGCCCGGCGGGTATTCGCCGGCGGTGATCGCGGGGCCGAGGCTGTCCAGTACGCGGCCGTGCAGCCCTCGGCCCATGGTGCTCATGCACTCAGCGTACCGAGTGGATCACAGGGCCAAAAAGTCAGACTTATTTGTCACAGACTCTTGAATTCGTCGTACCTAATGGGTTTCAGTGAGGCCGACGCCGGATGTCGTACGCCGGTGTCTCTCGTTGAGGAATCCCGAGGAAGACAGCGAGGCAGTGATGCGGACCCCCCACGTCGTCGTGGTGATGGGCGTCGCCGGCACGGGCAAGACCACGATCGGTCCTCTGCTCGCCGCCCGGCTCGGCGTCCCGTACGCCGAGGGCGACGACTTCCACCCGCCGGCCAACATCGCCAAGATGTCGGCCGGGCACCCGCTGGACGACACCGACCGGTGGCCGTGGCTGGACGCCATCGGCTCCTGGGCGCACGGGCGGGAAGGTCTGGGCGGGGTGGTCAGCAGCTCCGCGCTGAAGCGGTCGTACCGGGACCGGCTCCGTGCCGCCGCCCCCGGCGTCGTCTTCCTGCACCTCACCGGTGACCGGAAGCTCATCGAGGACCGGATGTCGCACCGGCAGGGTCACTTCATGCCGACCGCGCTGCTGGACTCCCAGTTCGCCACGCTCGAACCGCTGGCGGCGGACGAGCCGGGCGTAGCCGTGGACGTCACCGGCACCCCCGAGGAGATCACCGCGCGGGCCGTGCGGGCCCTGGACGCGCTGCCCGACCTCACCCGGCAGTAACCCCTCCCCCCTCTTCCTTCTTTCTTTTGTCCCCGTATCTGCAAGGAACCACCGTGACCAGACTCAGCGTCGAGATGCTGGCAGCGGACACCGTCGCGCCCATCACCTCGGCCGGACATGCCCAGCTCGGCATCGCCGTCCTCGCGGCCTTCGCCGTCATCGTCCTGCTCATCACCAAGTTCAAGCTCCACGCCTTCCTGGCGCTGACCATCGGCTCGCTCGCGCTCGGCGCGTTCGCCGGGGCGCCGCTGGACAAGGTCATCACCAGCTTCACCACCGGCCTCGGCTCCACGGTCGCCGGCGTGGGTGTCCTGATCGCGCTCGGGGCGATCCTGGGCAAGCTGCTCGCCGACTCCGGCGGTGCCGACCAGATCGTCGACACCATCCTCGCCAAGGCCGGCGGGCGGGCCATGCCGTGGGCGATGGTGCTGATCGCCTCCGTGATCGGTCTGCCGCTGTTCTTCGAGGTCGGCATCGTGCTGCTGATCCCGGTGGTGCTGATGGTCGCCAAGCGCGGCAACTACTCCCTGATGCGCATCGGCATCCCGGCGCTGGCCGGTCTGTCCGTGATGCACGGCCTGGTGCCGCCGCACCCCGGCCCGCTGGTCGCGATCGACGCGGTCCACGCGAACCTGGGCGTGACCCTGGCGCTCGGCGTCCTGGTCGCGATCCCGACCGTGATCATCGCCGGTCCGCTGTTCTCCAAGGTCGCCGCCCGTTGGGTGGACGTCCCGGCCCCCGACCGGATGCTGCCGCAGCGCCCCTCGGAGGAGCTGGAGAAGCGTCCCGGCTTCGGCGCCACCCTCGCCACGATCCTGCTCCCGGTCGTGCTGATGCTGGCCAAGGCACTGGTGGACATCGTCGTCGACGACCCGGCGCACACCGTCCAGCGGGTCTTCGACGTCATCGGCTCCCCGCTGATCGCCCTGCTCGCGGCCGTGATCCTCGGCTTCTTCACGCTCGGCCGCCCGGCCGGGTTCTCCAAGGAGCGGCTCCAGCAGACGGTCGACAAGGGCCTGATGCCCATCGCGGGCATCCTGCTCATCGTCGGCGCGGGCGGCGGCTTCAAGCAGACGCTGATCGACTGCGGTGTCGGCCAGATGATCCTGGAGGTCTCCAAGGACTGGTCGATCCCGGCCCTGCTGCTGGCCTGGCTGATCGCGGTGGCGATCCGGCTGGCGACAGGCTCGGCGACGGTGGCGACCGTCTCGGCGGCGGGCCTGGTGGCCCCGCTGGCGGCGGACATGTCGACGGCCCACACGGCCCTGCTGGTCCTGGCCATCGGCGCCGGCTCGCTCTTCTTCAGCCATGTCAACGACGCCGGTTTCTGGCTGGTCAAGGAGTACTTCGGGCTGAGCGTCGGGCAGACCGTCAAGACCTGGTCGATCATGGAGACGATCATCTCGGTGGTCGGGGGCGGCCTGGTCCTCCTCCTCTCGCTCGTCATCTAGACGGGTCGGGTGGACGGGCTACGACGTCCGGTGGCGGGTGGGGCCGGTCGGAGATCGCCGGCTTCCACCAGCCCCGGCCGGGCGCCGTCGCGACGGGACGAAGTCGCGGTTACCCCGGATGGTCCCGGGGGCTACGGCCGCCACAGCGGATGCTCGCGCTTGGCCCACTCCTTGCTCACCTTCCCGGTGCGCAGCCCCTGTCTCGCCTCCGGGTCGCCCATGGCCATGCCGATGTGACCTGCCAGGACGACGCCGATCGTCAGGGCCAGCCAGTCGTGGACGAAGGTGGCCGAGGTGCGCCACATCAGCGGGGTGAGGTGGGTGAACCACATCAGCAGGCCGGTGGCGAGCATGACCAGGGTGGCGCCGGCGATCCAGTTCGCGTAGATCTTCTGGCCGGCGTTGAACTTGCCCGCCGGGCGGGAGGACGGGCGCTTGTCACGGCTCAGGGCGGCCCGCAGCCAGAGCCTGTCATGGGCGCCGAAGCGGTTCAGGAAGCCGAGGTCCCTGCGGAAGGCGCGGGAGGCGAGGCCGAGCAGGACCGGGACGGGCAGGGCCAGGCCCGCGCACTCGTGGACGCGGACGACCAGTTCGCGGCGCCCGACCAGGATCGCCAGCTGCGGGATGTAGAGGCAGGCGGCCGTCAGGACACAGATGCCCATCAGCGCCGCCGTCGTGCGGTGGATCCAGCGCTCGGCGGGGGTGAAGCGGTGCAGCCGGTCCGTGGCGGCCGGTGCCTCAGCTCGTAGGCTCATCGTCGCGTCCGTTCGAACGGCCGACCCAGGCGTCGACGTCGTAGCCGAGGTGTTCCCAGTATCCCGGCTGCACCTCGTCGGTCACCGTGATGCCGGAGAGCCACTTGGCCGATTTGTAGAAGTACATGGGGGCGACATAGAGGCGGACCGGGCCTCCGTGGTCGTGGCCGATGGCCTTGTCCTGCATGCGCAACGCGACCAGGATGTCCGGCCGTCGCGCCTGGTCGAGGGTGAGGCTCTCGCTGTACGCGCCGTCGAAGCAGGTGAAGCGGATCGCCTTCGCGCCGCCGCCCACTCCCGCCAGGTCCAGCAGGTGCGAGAGGCGGACCCCCTCGAACGGGGTGTCCGGAACCCGCCAGCCGGTCACGCACTGGACGTCCTTGACCAGCCGGGTCTGCGGCAGGGCGCGCAGGTCGGCCAGGCTGTAGGTGCGCGGCTTGTCGACCAGGCCGTCGATCTTCAGCTGGTAGTCCGCGGCAGTCTTGTTCGGCACCGATCCGGTCACCGAGTAGTAGCGGAAGCCGCCGCCGTTCGGGAGCAGGCCGGTCAGGCCTGTCGGGTCCTTGCCGGAGAAGGTGCCGAGGACCGACTCGGTGACGCGTTGCAGCACCGGCGCGGTCACGACACCTACGGCGCCCAGGCCGATGGTGCCGAGGAACACCCGGCGGCCGATCGGCCGGCCCTCCTCGGATCGTTCAGAGTTCACGCACTCATTCGAACACCCTCGGGGTCGGCCCGGCCAGGAAATCCGGCCGCCGTAAGAAATCCACAACCTCTTCTCATCAACCGCCGAGCACGCGCTCCCGGGCCGCCCGGAACGCCTCGCAGGGGTCGCGGTCCGGGTAGGACCAGGGAGCCCGGGTGGCGTGGCGGCCGATGCGCTGGAACAGGGCCGCGGCCTCCGCGTACCGGCCGGCGCCGGAGGTGGCGTGGGCGAGGTGGTTGAGGTCGACATGGCGGCGCGGGTGCTCCTCGATGCCCCACTCCAGCCACCAGTCGAAGGCCGCGCTCAGCGCGCGCCGGGCGGACGGCTCGGCCCAGTGGCCGGCCGCGGCCGGATCGGCGGGCGCCCGTCCGGTGGCGGCGAGGACCCGGTGCCGCTCGGTGTAGGCGACGACGGGGAGCACGGCCAGCGGGGAGTCGGCCGGGGCGTCGGCGGCCGAGCGTTCCGCGAAGGCGCACAGTTCGTACGTCCCCTCGGTCTCGGTCTCCGCGATGCGGGCGGCCATCAGGTGGTGGGCGTGGTGGTGCTCGGGATGGCGGCCGCGCACCTCGTCGAACATGCGGCGCGTCTCGTCGGCGGTGCCGAGGCGGCGGGCCAGCAGCAGGAGACCCAGCCACGGGGTGGGGTCGGCGGGGGCGAGCGCGGCGGCACCGGCGCAGGCCTCGCGGGCCCGGTCGGGGGGTTCCTTGCCGCGCAGGGCACGCCGGACCAGGGTCAGGGCATAGAGGGTGGCCGCACCCGCGGAGCCGGGCTCGGCGAGCAGCCACTCACGGGCCCAGGCGATGGCGTAGGGCTCGCGGGCGAGGACGGTGGCCCGGTGCCCCAGGCGGTCCCAGTCGTCACCCGTGTGGAGCAGCAGGGAGCGGGCGGACTGCCAGCGGCCCTGGGCCAACGCGGCTCGCGCGGAGATGAGTTCGGCGTCGTCGAAGGCGTCGTCGGGACAGAGTTCGCACCCGGGGTGCGCTGCCGCGCGGGGACCTTCGGCGACGGCCCGGCCTGGGCCTAAGAGGGGCGGGGTTGGGGGCACCGCGGAACTTCCTGGTTGTCGGGCTGCCATCGGCCGATCACGCACAGCAAACCCCCAGCCAAGACTTTGCGTCAAGTTGAACGGGGCTTGTACCCCGTTCAACTACCTTGAACACAGCGGAACTTGACGCGCACCGGGGCCCGTTCGGCGTACCGTGGCCGTGGGGCTCCGGGTTCCGGCTGTGGCGTACGCCATGGCGCGGGCCGCCCGGGCATCGGACCATGGCCGTACCGGTCCCGCCGCCGCCCTGATCCACCTGCCGCGTTCGGCTCGGGCATCGTGACCGAGTCAACCGCCCGGTTCCGGGTACTCCCGGGGCAACACCCATCCGCGAGCGCTACAGTCGGCCACTACGCACCCCGTAGCCCGGCCGCATGATCGAGGTACGCAGCGTGTCCGTTCTGGTTCTGGTTCTCGCCGTGAGTGCGGCCTGTTGCCTCGGCTTCGGGTTCGTGCTCCAGCAGAACGTCGCCCAGAAGGCCCCGCTCAGCGACTTCCTCTCGTTCCGGCTGCTGCTCGACCTGATGCGGGTGCCGCGCTGGCTCGGCGGGATCGGCCTGATGGTGGCCGGCATGATCCTCGGCGCGGTCGCCCTCGGCAAGGGCGAGATCTCCCTGGTCGAACCGCTGCTGGCGACGAACCTCCTCTTCGCCCTCGCGCTCTCCCGCCACCAGACCAAGCATCCCCTGAGCCACCAGGGCTGGGCGGGCCTCGTGCTGCTCGCGGGCGGGGTGACCACGTTCATCCTCGCGGGCCAGCCACGCGGCGGCGACGCCGTCACCAACCCGGCGCGCCACTGGCTGATCATCGGCGTGACGGTCGGCATAGCCCTGCTCCTCACCACCTACGCCAAACGGTCCCGGCTCAGCGCGGGGCCGACCCTGCTCGCCCTCGCCGCCGGCCTGCTGTACGGCGTCCAGGACGCACTGACCCGGGTCACCGGCACCCGCTTCTCCGACGGCGGCATCACCGAGGTACTGACCGGCTGGCAGCCGTACGGCGTGCTGGTGCTCGGGGTCAGCGGGCTGATCCTCGTCCAGAGTGCGTTCGAGACGGCGGAGCTGCGCAACTCGCTGCCCGCGCTCACCGCGGCCCAGCCGCTCGCCGGGATCCTGTGCGGCGTCGGCTTCCTCGGGGACCGGCTGCGCACCGACACCGGGGCACTGGCCTGGGAGGCGGCGGGGCTCGCGGCGATCGTGGCGGGCATCGTGCTGCTCGGGCTGCACCCCGCGATGCCGCGCGGTCCGGCGCCGAAGGAGCCCTCGCTGGACCTCCAGCCGCGCTGACGCCCCGGGCCGCCGGCCTGCTTGGATGGCGGCATGAAGCCTGCTGACGAAATCCTCGACATCGTCGACGAGCACGACCGGGTGATCGGACAGGCACCCCGCGGTGAGGCGTACGCCCGGGGGCTGCGCCACCGCTGCGTCTTCATCCTGGCCCGCGACGCCGCCGGCCGCGTCTTCGTCCACCGCCGCACCGCGACCAAGCTGGTCTTCCCCTCCCTGTACGACATGTTCGTCGGGGGCGTGGTCGGCGCGGGCGAGTCCTACGACGACGCGGCGCTGCGGGAGGCCGAGGAGGAACTGGGCGTGTCCGGGCTGCCCCGCCCGACGTACCTCTTCAAGTTCCGGTACGACGACGGCGCCGGGCACAGCTGGTGGTCGGCGGTGTACGAGGTCCCCTGCGAGCTGCCGGTACGGCCGCAGGTGGAGGAGGTGGCCTGGCACGACTTCCTGACGCCGGAGGAGCTCGCCTCGCGGCTCGGGGAGTGGGAGTGGGTCCCGGACGGGCTGGCGGCGTGGGAGAGGCTGCGGGAGTGGCGGGGCTGAGGTGGAGGGTGGGGACGCTTACCGGCGCTTGCCGGGTCCCCCCCAGAGGGGGTACCCCCAGCGCCCACCGTTGCCGCCTGGGGGCACCCCCCCAGGCCCTTGAGGCACTGGAGGCACGACTGCCCGCGGCTGCGACGGGCCCCGTAAGGGGCGCGGGGAACTGCGCGAGCAACCCCCACCCACCCACAGCCGAACCTCGGCCTTCTCCCCGGTAGGGTCCCTGCATGTGATCGAATTCGTACGGAACGTCCGCCTGTGGTTTGCCCCCGAAGAGGTGCGCCAGGAAGGAACGACCCCCGACTACCGTTTCTCCCTCGCCAACGAGCGGACCTTCCTGGCCTGGCTGCGCACCGCCCTCGCCCTGATCGGCGGCGGCTTCGCCGTGGACCAGTTCCTGCCCGACCTCCGCTTCGCCTGGCGGGTCGGTCTCGCGCTCGCGCTCCTCGCCGCCGGCGTGCTGTGCTCACTGCGGGCCGTGAACCACTGGATGCGCTGCGAGCGGGCGATGCGGCGCGGCGAGGACCTGCCGGTCTCCCGGTTCCCTGCCCTGCTCGGCGTGGTCGTCGCCGTGGTCGCCGTCGCGATGGTCGTCGTGGTGCTCGTCGGGTGGGAGGGATGACGGCGCCGGCCCGCGACCCGGGGCTTCAGCCGGAGCGGACCCGGCTGGCCTGGCGTCGTACGACCCTGTCGGCGACCGTCGCCGCCGTACTCGCGGCGAAGACCGCCCTGCACGGCAGCGCCTCGGCCGGCGGCGTCCTCACCTGCGCGGCCTGCTGCGTCCTGTGGCTGGGCTTCCTCCTCGTCGCCAACCGCCGTATCCGCGCCCTGGCGGCCACCGACCGCCCCTCGGCGCTGGCCCCGCGGCAGGCGACCGCCGCGGTGCTGTGCACGGTCGCCGTCGCCCTCTGCGCCGCCGCACTGGTCGTATAGCCCGGGGCGTCGCCGCGCTGGTCGTACAGCCCCGGGGCGTCGCCGCACCGGTCGTACGGGCGCCCCAGGCGCCCCGTAGGCCGTGGGCCCAGCCCTCCCGCCCCGAAGGCCGTGGACCTAGCCCTCCTCCTCCGGCCACTCCACCGTGACCACCAGCTTGCCCCGGGTGCGTCCCTCCTCGCTGCGCCGGTGCGCGTCGGACGCCCGCTTCAGCGGAAACGTCTCGGTCACATGGACGGTCACCGCGCCCTGTTCCGCGAGCGCGGCGAGCCGCGTCAGGTCCTCGGCGTCGGGGCGCGCCCAGCAGTAGCGGCCGCCGAAGTCGACGACGTCCGGGTCGGCGATCGAGGCCATCCGGCCCTCGGGGGCGAGCAGATTCGCCGAGACGGTCAGAGCATCCCCGCCGACGGTGTCGAAGACGGCGGCCACGCCCTCCGGGGCCAGTCCCCGGACCCGTTCGGTCAGGCCCTGGCCGTAGGTCACCGGCTCGCCGCCGAGGCCCCGTACGAAGTCGTGGTTGCGTTCGCTCGCCGTACCGATGACCCGGGCACCGAGGTGGGCCGCGATCTGGACCGCGAGGGAGCCGACCCCGCCGGCGGCGGCGTGCACCAGGACCGTCTCGCCGCGCTTGACCTCCAGGGCGTGGACCAGCACCTGGTAGGCGGTGAGGCCGGCCAGCGGCAGCCCCGCGGCCTCCTCGAAGGAGAGGTTGCGCGGCTTGCGGGCGAGGGTGCGCACCGGGGCGGCGACGTACTCGGCGAAGGTGCCCCGGGAGAGGAAGTCCTCGCGGACGTAGCCGATCACCTCGTCGCCGACCGCGAACTCGGTCACGGCCGGGCCCGGCTGGACGACGACGCCCGACACGTCCCAGCCGGGGATCACCGGGAAGACGGCGTCCATGATGCCGTGCAGATGGCCCTCCCGGCACTTCCAGTCGACCGGGTTGACAGCGGCCGCCCGGACCTTCACCAGCACCGAGTCGGGGCCGACCTTCGGGTCCTTGACCTCGCCGTACTCCAGCACATCGGGTCCGCCGTACCGGCTGTAGCTGATGCCCTTCATACAGACGACCCTCCGGTGTACTCGGACGCCACGCAACCGGGATGCCCGCATATGTGCCGTTCGCGTGGCAGCCTGTCCGTCGGCAGCACGCCACCTTCCTCACCCCGTACCGCTGAAGGCGACACACCATGACCACCACCCTTCATCAGGAACACACCGCACACGGCCACAGCCACGGACCGGGCTGCGGGCACGACCAGGTGCCGCACGGCGACCACGTCGACTACGCGCACAACGGGCATCTGCACCGCGAGCACGGCGGCCACTGGGACGAGTGCGAGCCCGCCGGGCACGTCGCCCACGAGGCCCACGACCACCGGCACGGCGACGGCTGCGGCCACACCGGCGTGCTGCACGGCGACCACATCGACTATCTGCACGACGGCCACCGGCACGCCGAGCACAACGGCCACTGGGACGACCACTGAGACGCTCCCGCCCCGGACGACGGCTCCCCGCTCTGCGCGCGCGGGGAGCCGTCACTCTTCGGCCGGGTCACAGGGTGGTCCCGGTCACGTTTGGCTCACCGACTGGACGACATACCGACTGGTCGGCATCATGAGTCGGGTCCTGTTCACTCGTTCGTAGGAGCGATGCATGAGCCCCGACCACCCGCCCGGACTGGATCTCGACCGGCTGCGCGGGCTGCTCGACCGCGAGCGCCCCGGCCTGGTGGCCGGTCCACTGACCGGAAGGCTGATCGAGGGCGGTCGGTCCAACCTCACCTACGCGGTCTCCGACTCCACCTCGAAGTGGGTCGTACGACGGCCGCCGCTGGGCCACGTCCTGGCCACCGCGCACGACATGAAGCGCGAGCACCGGGTGATCAGCGCCCTGTACCCGACCGAGGTGCCGGTGCCGCGGCCGGTGCTGCTGTGCGAGGACACGGAGGTCCTCGGCGCGCCGTTCTACGTGATGGAGTTCGTGGCGGGCACCCCGTACCGCACCTCCGAACAGCTGATCCCGCTGGGCCCCGAGCGCACCCGGAACGCCGTGCTGTCCCTCGTCGACACGCTCGTCGAGCTGCACTCCGTGGACCCGGAGCAGGTCGGCCTCGCCGACTTCGGGCGCCCCGAGGGCTTCCTGGACCGGCAGCTGCGCCGCTGGGGCAAGCAACTGGACGCCTCCCGCAACCGTGAGCTGGCCGGCATCGACGAGCTGCACGCCACCCTGGGACGCCGGCTGCCCGACTCCCCCGCGCCCACGGTGATCCACGGCGACTACCGCCTCGACAACGTGCTGATCGGCGACGACGACACGATCAGGGCGATCCTCGACTGGGAGATGTCCACGCTCGGCGACCCGCTGACCGACCTGGGCCTGCTGGTGATGTACAGCCAGCCGCTGGGCGCGCCCGACTCGCCGGTGTCGACGACCGCCGAGGCGCCCGGCCACCCGGACCCGCGGGAACTGGTCGAGCGCTACGCGGCCCGCTCGGGGCGGGACGTCACGCACATCTCCTGGTACACGGCGTTCGCCTGGTTCAAGCTCGCGGTGATCCTGGAGGGCATCCACTACCGGTACACGCAGGGCCAGACCCTCGGGCAGGGCTTCGACCGCATCGGCGAACTCGTCCCCGTCTTCATCGACCACGGACTGACCACTCTTCAGGAAGGCTGACCGGCCATGGACTTCGCGTTCGACGCGCGCACCGAGGAACTGCGCGCCAAGCTTCTCGCCTTCATGGACGAGTACGTCTACCCGGCCGAGGCGGTCGCCGAGGAGCAGCGGGCCGCGCTGGCCTCGCCGTGGGACACCCCGGCCGTGGTCGAGGAGCTGAAGGCGGAGGCGCGCAGGCAGGGCCTGTGGAACCTCTTCCTGCCCGACGCCGAGTACGGCGCGGGTCTCACCAACCTCCAGTACGCGCCCCTCGCCGAGATCACCGGCCGCTCCCCGCACCTGGCGCCCACCGCGCTGAACTGCGCGGCCCCGGACACCGGCAACATGGAGGTGCTGGCCCAGTTCGCCGACGACGCGCAGAAGAAGCAGTGGCTGGAGCCGCTCCTCGCCGGGGAGATCCGGTCCGCGTTCGCGATGACCGAGCCGGAGGTGGCCTCCTCCGACGCCACCAACATCACCACCCACATCGAGCGGGACGGCGACGACTACGTCATCACCGGCCGCAAGTGGTACATCTCCGGGGCGATGAACCCGGACTGCAAGATCTTCATCGTGATGGGCAAGACCGACCCGGACGGCGCCGACATCCGGCGCCAGCAGTCCATGGTCCTGGTCCCGCGCGACACCCCGGGCGTCACCGTGAAGCGGGCGATGAAGGTCTTCGGCTACGAGGACCACGCGCACGGCGGCCACGCCGAGGTGGTCTTCGACCACGCGCGCGTGCCGGTGTCGAACCTGGTCGGCGAGGAGGGCGGCGGTTTCGCCATCGCCCAGGCCCGGCTCGGCCCCGGCCGTATCCACCACTGCATGCGGCTGATCGGCATGGCCGAGCGGGCGATCGAGCTGATGTGCCGGCGGGCCGTCTCCCGCCAGGCCTTCGGCAAGGCGCTGGCCCAGCAGGGTGTGGTGCACAACTGGATCGCCGACGCCCGGGTGACGGTCGAGCAGCTGCGGCTGCTGGTCCTCAAGACGGCCTGGCTGATGGACACCGTCGGCAACCGGGGTGCCCACGCCGAGATCCAGGCCATCAAGATCGCCACGCCGCGTGCGGTCGTCGACATCATCGACCGGGCGATCCAGCTGCACGGCGCCGGCGGTGTCAGCCAGGACTTCCCGCTGGCCGACCTGTACGCCGGGGCCCGCACTCTGATGATCGCCGACGGCCCGGACGAGGTGCACCAGCGCTCGCTGGCCCGCCGGGAGCTGAAGAAGTACCTGTAGGCGACGGGCGGTTCGGGGCCGGTGCGGCATCGGAGATGCCCGCACCGGCCCGTCGCAGTCCACCTCAGCCCGTCCGGCCCACCAGGAGCTGGTAGAAGATCGGCTCACCGGTCGTCGTCACCCGGTGCTGGAACCGGGTTCGTTCCAGCAGTTCGAGACGTCCTTCGGCCACCAGTCGCTCGACGGCGACGCCGAACCCGTCCGGATCCGCTTCGTCCATCCACTGCTCGTGGAGGGTGAAGGCCACGGGCGCGCCCGACGGCAGCACCCCGAGTGCGTTGACCAGCGCCCGCGGTGTGGCGTGCGTGCCGCCGAACGCGCCGGCCGACACCAACCCGCCGAACGCGTACGGGCGTAGTGCCTCACGGAGTCCGTCGCCGAGCTGGAAGTCGCCGACCACGTAGTCGGCGTAGACGCCCGGCCGGTCGCGCAGACACGCCTCGCGCGCCGCCGGCAGCGCGTCGACGCCGACCACCCGGGCAACGCCTCCGCGCCGCACGAGTTCGCCGACCAGTCCGGTGCCGGAGCCCACGTCCAGCACCGTCATCGACCCCGGATCCAGCCCGAGGCTCGCGGCGACGCGCAGGAAACCCTCCGCCGCGACCTGCGGCGATGTGCACCGCAACCGGTCCTGGACGACGTGCTCGTAGAGGCCGGGCACGGCGTAGATCCGCGTGTACTCGTGCAGGTGCACCGTCTCGTGCTCACTCAACGCGATGTACTCGCCGTCGGTCACTGGCGGGCCGAGCAGCCGGACGCCCGCAAACGCATCTGCCATGCGGGCGAGACTATGCGCACGTGTCCGTCCGCCGCCACCAGGTGGAGCACCGGTCGGAAGGCTCAGGGCCGCAGTGCTCGCAGCAGCAGGTCGGCCAGGTGGTCGGCGACCTCCTGCGGGGCCATGGGGCCGTCGGGGCGGTACCAGGTCGACAGGTGGTGCACCGAGCCGAAGTGGTAGTCGACGACGAGGTCGGCCGGGGTCGCCGTGGAGAAGACGCCCTCACGCTGGCCCTCCTCGACGAGCGCGCGGAAGCGTTCGTGGTAGCGCCGACGCTCGGCGCGCACCTGCTTGTTCTTCTCCGGGCTCAGGTGGTGCATGGAGCGGAAGAAGATCATCGCGTCGTCGAGGTTCTCGATGGTCGTGACGACCACGTCCGCCGCCGCGCCCCGCAGCCGCTTCTCGATCGGCTCGTCCGCGTTCGCGAAGGCGTCGAGCCGCTCCTGCTGGACGCGCAGCACGCGCGCGTACACCTCGTGCAGGAGGTCGTCCTTGGAGCCGAAGTAGTGGTACAGGGCCCCCTTCGTGACGCCGGCCGCCTCCACGATCTCCTGCACGGAGGTGCGGTCATACCCCTGCTCCGCGAAGAGCCGGGTGGCGGCGGCAAGAAGCCGCTGCGGAACAGGAGCCCCGTCTCCGTCCGTCGTCCTGGGCACTGCCGCCACCTGCCTTTCTCGTAAATCCACTAACCCTGTTGCGGTCGGGAACGAAGTTCCCGTCGGAGGATCTTCCCACTTGCCGTCTTCGGCAGGTCGGGCAGGATCTCCACCTGGCGCGGATATTTGTAAGCGGCCAGTCTCTCCTTGCAATAGAGGGCGAGATCGTCCGGATCGGTTGCACTACCCGGGCGAAGACTGATGTAGGCCTTGACGGTCTCCCCGCGGTACCCGTCGGGCACCCCGACGACGGCCGCCTCGCGCACCGCCGGGTGGGTGTACAGCACGTCCTCGACCTCGCGCGGCCAGACCTTGAAGCCGGACGCGTTGATCATGTCCTTCTTGCGGTCGACGACGTACAGCCAGCCCTGCGCGTCCATGAAGCCGATGTCGCCGGTGCGCAGTTCGCCGTCCGGGAAGGTCTCGGCGGTGGCCTCGGGCCGCCGCCAGTACCCGGGCACCACCTGCGGCCCGCGTACGGTGATCTCGCCCTGCTCGCCGAAGGGCACCTCGTTGCCCTCGTCGTCGATGATGCGCACGACCGTGTCGGGGCCGGGCACCCCGACGGCGAGGGTCCCGGAGACCGGGTCGACGGGCGCTTCCAGCTCCGGCGGCACGGAGGCGCAGGGCGCGGTGCACTCGGTCAGCCCGTAGCCGTTGCGGATGTACGGCCCGAACCCGGCGCGGAACTTCTCCACCAGGGCCGGCGGCAGCGGTGCGCCACCGGACGAGATGTTGACGAAGGAGGCGAAGTGCTCCGGGGTGACGTCCGGGTGGGCGGCCAGGGCCATGAAGGCCGTGGAGGGGCCCACGGTGTACTGCGGGCGGTGCTCGGCGAACGCCTCCAGGACCAGGCCCGGCTCGAAGCGGTACGTCAGCACGAGCGTGCCCACACTGGTGAGGCAGGCGCAGAGCTGACAGACCATGCCGGTGATGTGGAAGAGGGGCGCGAGGGCGTAGTAGACCGGCGCCTCCGGCAGCGCCAGCCCGGTCCGCTGTCGTTCCGCGTTGTACATGATGTTGCTGTGCAGGTTGGTGGCGCCCTTGGGAGCGCCGCTCGTCCCCGAGGTGTAGCTGATCAGCGCGATGTCGGACGGTACCGGGTCGCGTCCCTCGGGGGCCTTCCCGCCCTGCCGCGCGACGGCGACCAGGTCCTCGGCGTCGGCGGCCTGCGGCAGCCGTTCGAAGGTCAGCACGCGCGCGTCGTCTCGCGTCTGGAAGTCCAGTTCGCTCGTGGTGAGCACGATCCGCACCGGCGAGTCGGCGGCCGTGTCGCGCAGATACGACTCCCAGGCCCGCTGCGAGCAGACCAGCGCGGTCACCTCGCCGTCCCGCAGGACGTGGGAGACCTCCCCCGACTTGTACATCGGGTTGACCGGCACGACGGTCGCGCCCGCCTTCCAGGCGCCGAGCAGCGCGAGCACGAAGTGCGGCGAGTTCTGCAGGATTACGGCGACCCGGTCGCCGCGCTGCACACCGCGCTCGACGAGATGGGCGGCGACCGAGTCGCTCAGCTCGTCGACCTCGCGGAAGCTGAGGCGGGCGTCGAAGTAGGCGAGGCAGGTGCGGTCGGGTGCCTCGGCCACAGCGGCCCGCAGGGCGTGCACCAGCGAGGCGGGCGGATCGACCGGCCCCCGCTGGGCGTCGTTGAGCAGCGCCACCCAGGGCCGGCCGGCGTAGAAGGACTCGGTCGTCGACTCGCTCACCGGGTGGCCTCCCACTTCTGCTGGATGTGGTTCATGTTCGTCAGCCAGCGGTCCGGGTCGGTGGCCCGCGCCTGGTAGAAGTCGGCGACCTCGGGGTGCGGCAGGATCAGGAACCGGTCCTCCGCCATCCCCTTGAACAGGGCCTCCGCGACCGCGTCCGGCTCGATGGCGGTCGGCTGGAGCACCAGGTCGCCCGCGCTGCCGGTGGCGGCGAGCATGTCGGTCCGGACGCCCTGCGGGCAGATGGCGTGCACCTTGAGACCGCGGTGCCGGTACGTGAGCGACAGCCACTCGGCGAAGGCGTACGCGGCGTGCTTGGTGACGCTGTACGGCGCGGCCCCGATCATGGTGAGCAGCCCGGCGGCGGACACGGTGGACACGAACCGCCCGCTCCCCCGCTCCAGCCAGTCCGGGAGCAGTTCCTGCGCGGCCCGCACGTGCGCCATGACGTTGACGTCCCAGGCGGAGGCCCAGACGGTGTCCGCGGCCGCCTCGGACCCGCCGGAGGCGAGACCGGCGTTGGCGCAGTAGACGTCGACGCTCCCGCCGAGCGCGTCCCGGGCGGCTCCGACGATGCCGGACGCGTCACCCGGAACGGCGATCCCGCCGATCTCCTCGGCGACGGCGGCCGCCCTGTCCCCGTCCAGGTCGTTCACGACGACGCGGGCGCCTTCGGCGGCGAACCGCCGGGCGAGGGCGGCCCCGATGCCGCCTCCCGCCCCGGTGACGACGACTCGGGCATCTTGCACGGCTCCCACCATCGGTCTCCTTCGACACGACGCGACCAGACTCGGCTCAGCATGGACACACTAACCGGTCGGTATGTTTGAGAAAAGGGCGACCGTCACACCCCCTAAGGACGCGGGGCCACTGTCCGACACGCGACGACCGCACCCCCGAGGGGCACGGGGCCGCTGTCCGACACGCGGCGACCGCAACCCCCAAGGGGCGCGGGGAACTGCGCGACCAGCCACACCCGACCCGCACCCGGACGACCACGGAGGCCACCCCCATGCGCCCGTCCCGACGAAGTCTGCTCACCGCGGCCACTGCAACGGCGGCGGCCGTGACAGCCGTACCCACGGCAACCACAGCCGACGCCCACGGCAGCCTCAAGACCGGTTTCGACCACCTCTCCGCCGACGGCTACGCCCTCCTCGCCGCCCAAAAGGTCGGTATCGTCACCAACCCCACCGGCATCACCACCGACGTCCGCCACATCGTCGACGTCATGCACGCCGATCCCCGCGCACACCTCACCGCTGTCTTCGGCCCGGAACACGGTTTCCGCGGTACCGCCCAGGCCGGCGGCTCCGAAGGCCGCTACGACGACCCGGCGACCGGCCTCCCCGTCTACGACACCTACCTCAAGAGCGGCCGGCCCCTCGCCGACGTCTTCACCGCCTCCGGCGTGGACACGGTCGTCTTCGACATCCAGGACGTCGGCGCCCGCTTCTACACGTACATCTGGACGCTGTACGACTGCATGGAGGCCGCCCAGCTGGCGGGCAAGCGGTTCGTCGTGCTCGACCGCCCCAACCCGGTGACCGGGCGCACCGCCCAGGGCCCGGTCCTGCACCGGGAGTTCGCCAGTTTCGTCGGCCGGCAGCCGATCGCGCAGGCACACGGGATGACGGTCGCCGAGCTGGCGAAGCTGTTCAACGCGGAGTTCCTGAGCAGCCCGGTCGCGCTGGACGTCGTGACGATGACGGGCTGGCGGCGCGACCGCTTCTACGACGCCTACGGACTGCCCTGGGTGCCGCCGAGCCCCAACATGCCCACCCCGGACACCGCCCTCGTCTACTCGGGGACCTGTCTCTTCGAGGGCACGAACCTGTCCGAGGGGCGCGGCACGACCCGCCCCTTCGAACTGCTGGGCGCGGAGGGCATCGACGCGCGGTGGGCGGCCGCCGTCAACGGACTCGGGCTGCCGGGCGTGCGGTTCCGGGAGGCGTACTTCGCGCCCACGTTCTCCAAGTTCCAGGGCAGGACGGTCGGCGGGGTGCAGCTCCATGTGCACGACCGGGCCGCCTACGACCCGGTACGGACCGGGATCGCGCTCCTGGTGACCGCCAAGAAGGTGTGGGGGGACTTCGCCTGGCGGTCGGACAACTGGATCGACAAGCTCACCGGATCCACGACCGTGCGCACGATGACCGACGCGGGCGCGGGCACGGACGAGATCGTCGGTGCCTGGCAGGACGAACTCGCCGCGTTCCGCCGGATTCGAAAGGAATTTCTGCTCTACAGGTGAGGCGCGTTGTATGGCCAACCTTGCCCGGCGGCGGGACGATGCGCGCACATCGCACCGGTTCTGGGGACGAGGAGCCTGGTATGGCGGATCCTGGGATGAGCGTCGCTCCCTACTGGGAGCTGACCTTCGACGCCGACGGCGACCCGGACGGCGCCGAACGCGACCGGCTGCTGGGCGAGGTCAGGGCCCATGGTGTCCATGACCTGATCGTCTTCGCGCACGGCTGGAACAACGACCGTTCGGGCGCGACCTCCCTGTACCGGCGGTTCTTCGCGCCGATCCCGAAGCTCGCGCCGAAGGCGCGGATCGGGTACGTCGGGGTGGTGTGGCCGTCGATGCGGTTCTGCGACGAGCCGATCCCGGACTTCCCGAAGTCCGTGGTGGCCTCGGAGGCGGAGGAGAGACCGGCCCCCGTCCTCGACAAGGACACCCGGCACGCGCTTTTCGAGACGTTCCCGGGGCGGGCCACCGTGGTCGACCAGATCGCCCGGATGCTGGACCAGCGCCCGGGTGGCGAGTTGGAGGAGTTCGGCCGCCTTGTACGGCTGCTCGTCGAGGTCCTGCCGGGCGGACCCCAGCCCCTGTTCGCGGCGGACACGCTCGCGGAGGGTGTCCCGCAGAGCGAGCCGGTGCTGTTCACCGGGGACACGACGACACTGTGCGAGGAGTTCGCGCAGACACTGGCTGCCGTCCGGCAGGGCGCCGGTGCGGCGGAGTTCGCGCTGCCCAGTCCCTGGGACGGCGCGAAGGAGCTGCTGCGGCAGGCGACGTACTACGCAATGAAGCGGCGCGCGGGGACCGTCGGGGAGCGTGGGCTCGGGCGGGTGATCGGGCAGCTGGCCGAGGCGGCCCCGGGGGTGCGGGTGCATCTGGTCGGGCACAGCTTCGGCGGCCGGCTGGTGTCGTTCGCGCTGCGCGGACTGCCGGACGGGGTGCGCACGGTGAAGTCCGTGACGCTGCTGCAAGGGGCCTTCTCGCACTACGCGTTCGCCGCCCGGCTGCCCCACGACGCGCGCGCGGGCGGGGTGCTGCAGGGCCAGGAGAACCGGATCGACGGTCCGCTGGTGTGCTGCTACTCCCGCTTCGACGGGGCGCTCGGCACGATGTATCCGCTGGCCTCGCGGATGGCGGACGACTGCGAGTCGGTGCTGGACGTGGGCGGGGCGCTGGGCGCCAGGTGGGGTGCGATGGGGCACGACGGGGTGCAGGCGGTGCCGGGCACCCGGTCGCTGGACCTGGCGGCGGCCCTGCGCGGCCCGCTCGCCGCGCCGGGTTGCGTGAACGTCGACGCGGCGGCGGTCGTGAAGAGGGGCGACCCGCCGGCCGGAGCGCACAGCGACATCGTGCACCCCGAACTGGCGAGGGTGGTACTGGCGGCGGGGCGCATCGCGTGACCCCGCCGCCGTGGGGCATCAGCTCACCGGTGTGACGTGAACTCCACGACCTGCTGGAAGGTCGGGCGGTTCTGCCAGCTGATGTTGTAGTGCTTGATGCCGCCGAGAGTGCGCTGGACGATCGAGTCGGCGCACCACTGGTCGCCGGCCGAGCAGAGGGAGTCCCCGGGGTAGACCGTGGACGCACTCGTACCGGCCGCCGTCTTCAGCGTGCTGATCAGGATGTCCCGGCAGGCGCTGAGGCTGCCGCCGCCGCAGTACTGCTGCGCCAGCGGTCCCGACACGCTCTGCCCGAGGACCGAGCGGATGTCCTTGTCGACATAGCTCCACCAGCCGTACTGGAAGGAGCTTCCGGCGTGCGACCCGGTCGGACCGTGCGCTGCCGACGGGGTCTCGTCGATGTACAGGTTGTTGGTGAACGCGGTGTACAGGGCGTCACCGAGGCCGGGCTGGAACTCGGCCTTCACCAGCAGCGGCCACCAGGCGTCCAGGATCCGGACGGCGTCGGCGTTGGCGTAGGTCTTCGAACCGGCCGAGGTCTCGGTGCGCTTGCCGCCCGCGGTCAGCCAGGTCTGGAGCTTGGTGACGGCCGCGGCGGCCGTGGAGTCGGTCACCGTACTGCTGTTGATCACCTTCAGCAGGTCCGGCAGCACGTCCTCGGCCCGTAGGTCGGTGAGCGATGCGTCTGCCATGGCCTTGACAAGCGAAGAGCGGGTGACTCCCCCTGCCGCGACGAGTTTCTTCACCCGGTCGTCGAGCAGGTTGCCGCGGTGGACGGACCCGTCGCCCCAGCTCGCCGTCGTGTAGTTCAGCGCCTGTTTGTTGTTCCAGGAGATGTAGTAGTCCTGGTCGACGGAGTTGGGGTGCGCGGAGGCCGCGGTGTAGTCGGCCGTGTTGGTGGCCGGGGTCCAGTTCTGCCACTCGTAGGCCGCCTGGCCCCAGACCGGGAACTCGGGGTCGACCCCGCTCGCCCGCACCGGGTTGTTGCCGCTGTTGTAGTACGCGGTGTGCGAGGAGTCGGCGTAGAACCAGTTGAAGGTGAAGTTGATGTGCTGCGCCGCGCTCTGGAAGGTCTGGGGGCTCTTCACGTAGTCGGGGTCGTTGAGCATCTGGAAGCCGATGATCGAGTCGGCCTCGTGCATGTAGGAGGAGCGCAGGGTGGTGTAGGCGACCTTCTTCCCGCCGACGGTCGCGCGGTATTCGACGGGCCCGTACTTCGTCTTCCACACGCGCATGGTGTAGGACCCGGCGGCGGTGCCGTCGGCGGTCGTCGGCTTCCAGGAGTTCTTCTGCTCGACCTCGTCCATGGCCGTGCAGGTGCCGTGGAACAGGTAGTGGTAGTCGTCCTGGCAGAGTTCCACGGCGTAGCTGTCGATGATGTCCTGGCCGGAGGTGGTGGCGGACCACGCGTAGTCCTGGCCGCGGCCGAGTTCGACGTACATGCTCAGGCCCGCGAAGGAGGCGCCGCGGGCGCTGATGCCCGGGCCCTGGATCTCCTGGAGCATGAGCAGCTGCGGGGCGAAGTAGCCGGTCTGCGGTCCGAACACGGCGATCGGATGGCCGCTCGCGGTGTACTTGCCGCTGACCACGAGGGCGTTGGACATCCCGCGCTTGGCCGAGCTGAGGGCGGTCGCCGTCGCCGCGGCGGAGGCGGCGGAGGCGCTCTGGTCGGCGCCGGTGCCGGTGGCGTCGTAGACCAGTGGCTCGGTCGTCACCGAACCGGAGTCCGGCAGCGCCTCGCCCTGCGGGTCGGACGGCTTGGTGCCGTACGGGAAGCTCTCACCGTTGTGGACGGTGAGCGCGGCCTCGGGGTCGTTGCGCTCGCGGAACGACTCCCAGACCTTGGTGCCCTCGGTCACGCCGTACTTCTCCTGGGCGGCGAGCAGCGAGACGGCGTTGTTGACCTCGCCGCCGCCGCCGGAGCCGAACAGCGTGCCGATCACGGAGGCCAGCGCCACGAGGTCGGTGATCTTGAAGTGGTCGATGGTGCCGGCGTTGGTGATCGAGTCCTTGTGTCCGGTCAGGACGTACTCGCCGGGGAAGTATCGGCCGCTGTCGGAGGCGTCGATGTAGGAGTTGATGCCGGCGAGGTAGGCGTTGGCGTCGGCGAGGGCCTGCTGGCCGCGGGTGCCGTTGTTGGCGACGGCGTTGTCGATCTGCGCCTGGAGGTCGGCCTCGGTGTACGGGGCGTTGCGGTAGAACTCCTGTTCAAGCCCCTGGTTGGAGGCGACGCCACCGGCGAAGGTGGTGAGCTGGCCGCGCCCGACATGGCGGAAGACGTCCATCAGCCACAGCCGGTCCTCAGCGGCGGCATACCCCGCGCCGAACTCGGTGCCGTATCTGGTGGTACCGGTGATGTGCGGTACGCCCGTCTTCTTGTCGCGGACGATCGTCACGTCGCTGCGACCCGCCGGACTCTCCGTGGAGGCGACTTGATCGGAAGCGACCCCGAACGACGAGTCGTTGAAGAACGTGTTGATCTTCGCGTCGGTGAGGGTGGAGTAACCCGTGGCCAGGTTGTTGTAGGGGCCGAGCTGGTCCTCGGCGTGGTCGGGCTGGATGCCGAAGGCCTGGTTGAGGAGGACCTGGGCGAGCGTGGCGTTGCCGTTCTCACCGGGCGGCAGGATGTCCGAACACTGGCCGCCACAGTAGTCGTTGGAGGCCGTGGCCGCCGCGGCCGGGGTCGCCTGGGCCAGCGGGGAGAGCAGGCCGGCGATGAGCACGCATACGGATGCCGCTTTCAGGAACCCGGGGAGCTTGCGGGGAGTTCTCAGTTTGTCGAACAACGCGTGATGTCTGGTACGCCGGGGCATGGCGACTCCTCACGACGGGGGTGGTGCCGGACGTTACCGCCGGTATCCCCGAGATTGAAGATGAACATGCGTCAAGTTTTGGAGTGGTCGCCCGCGTCGGCGGTGTCACCGGCCGTCGGTCAAGGCGGGCGGCCTTATGGACGGCATCGGAAATCGGATGGAGCCGATTCGAGTGTCGATACGTCTATACGGCAACGCCGCGCGAAGTCCGTGCGACGCCGCCGAAGTGACCGAAGTACAGGTGCAGGTGTGACGGAGGTGCAGGGCGATGGCCGGTTTCCGGAGTCTGGCGAGACAGGTGCGAGACCCACGGTGCGATCTGGCGCTACGGCGTTATTCGCTGCGCAAGTGCCTGGAGCGGTTCGCTCCCTACGGGCACCGCGCGACCTGGGACCATCTCTGCTCGCGGGCCGGGTTCGGTCCTGAGGACCGGTCCCCCGATCCAGCGCGTCTCGTGGGCGCACTGGAGGAGTTGGAAGAGGCGCGGGCTGTCTGGCTGGCCTACGAGGTCGAGTTCGCCGAGCGCCGCAAGAAGGAGAAGCACGACGGGCTGCGCCGCCCGGGCAGCGTGGACGACTGGCACCGGCTGACCTGGGGCGGATTCGGAGTGGCCTGGTGCGACGACCCACGGGTACACCCCGACGAACCACTGGCCGAGGTGCTGCGACGGCTGATCGCCGCCCTGGAGCGCGAACCGGGCGCGGTCTGCCCGGTGTGCGCGGGGGAGCGCCTCATCTGGAAGTACGACCTGGACCACGAGCCCTCCGCCGGTCCGGTCTGCGTGGACTGCGGGATTCTGGTGCCGCGTCCGGTGCTCACGCCCGAGGCCCTGGCCTACGCCAGGCGCGGGCGGCTGCTCATGTCGGCCTGACCGCGTGGGGGTGCGCCGGGGATGCCGCACCCCCCCAACTGCCTGGCGGCCCACGGTGGGCAACCACTCGGAACAGCGCCATAGCAGCGGCTAATCCGCTGGTTCCACCCGTTTCCCGTCCGGAGAGTTGGGTCCGATGAAACCCAGCTGAGGAACCCCGCGGGTTCCCTCCGAGCGAGGAGCACCGATGTCGACGCTGCGCGTCACCGCCGAAGTGCTGACCGTCCACGAGCACCCCAACGCCGACGCGCTGGAGCTGGCCCAGGTGGGCCTCTACCGCGCGGTCGTCGCCAAGGGCGTGTACCGCACCGGCGAGACCGCCCTGTACATCCCCGAACAGGCCGTGCTGCCGGCCGGGCTGATCGAGGAACTGGGCCTGACCGGGCGGCTGGCGGGAACCAACGCGGACCGGGTCAGGGCGGTGCGGCTGCGCGGGGAGCTGTCGCAGGGCATCGTGTGCCGTCCGAAGGCGCTGGCCGGCGTCGACCTGGCGCGGGCGGCGGAGGAGGGCACCGACTTCGCGGAGACCCTCGGCATCACCAAGTGGGTGCCGCCGGTCCCGCCCACGATGGACGGGGACGTCGAGTCGGCACCCGATCTGCTCCCCTGGGTCGACATCGAGAACATCCAGCGCTACCCCGGCATCTTCGAGCCCGGCGAGCCGGTGGTCCTCACCGAGAAGCTCCACGGCTCGGCGTGCCTGGTCACCTATGTCGCCGACGGGGACCGGGTGTACGTGGCCTCGAAGGGCTTCGGTGCGAAGTCCCTGGCCCTCAAGGAGGATCCGCGCAACCTCTACTGGCGGGCGGTGCGCGGCCACGGCGTCCCCGAGGCGGCCCGCCGACTCGCCGAACGGCTCGGCGCGCGCCGGGTCGGGATCTTCGGAGAGGTGTACGGGTCGGGGGTCCAGGACCTGACGTACGGCGCCGACGGACGGCGGGAGTCGCTCGGGTACGCCGCGTTCGACGTGTCGGCCGAGTTCGACGGGGCGGTGCGGTGGCTGGACGCGGCGGAGCACCTGGCCGGCGAGCTGCCACTGGTGCCGCGGCTGTTCGAGGGGGCGTACGACATCGAGCGGGTGCTGGAGGTCGCGAGCGGGCGGGAGACCGTGTCCGGGCGGGGGCTGCACCTGCGGGAGGGCGTGGTGATCCGTCCGGTGGTGGAGCGGTACAGCGCGGTGACCGGGGGGCGGGCGATCGCGAAGGCGGTGAGCGGGGCGTACCTGACGCGGAAAGGTGGGACCGAGTTCGAATAGGTGCCCGGGGTGGGGGGCGGGGGACGCTTACCGGCGCTTGCAGGGTGCCGCCCTGCGGCACGCCTGCCCGCAGCCCATGTAGCCGACGCGACGGCAGCGCCCCGCAAGGGGCGCGGGGAACTGCGATCAGCCCCCACCCACCCGCACCCGGACTACGGCCGCCCCCTCTCCGGCAGCAGACGCGACCCCGCCCGGCGTTCACCGAACGCGTCCTCCGGGTTGGACAGGACGCAGCTGCTCAACGACAGGCACCCGCAGCCGATGCAGTCCGTCAGGTGATCGCGGAGCCGGTTCAACTGTCGGATGCGTTCGTCCAGTTCCGTACGCCACGCCTCCGAGAGG
This sequence comes from Streptomyces sp. NPDC031497, assembly GCF_055580905.1. NCBI lineage: Bacteria > Bacillati > Actinomycetota > Actinomycetes > Kitasatosporales > Streptomycetaceae > Streptomyces > Streptomyces sp. NPDC031497. Next base: position 197,095 of record NZ_JBVIKO010000011.1, on the reverse strand, counting down.
CGAGCCCAGTCCTCCCGGGTCGGGGTGCGTTCCTCGGGGAGTTCGCAGAGGGCATCGCGGATGGTGGCCAGGGGGATGCCGACGCGTTGTGCCGCCCGGACGAAGGCCACCCGGCGCAGCGTGTCGCGGGTGTAGCGGCGCTGGTTGCCGGTGGTCCGCCGGCTGCTGATGAGCCCCTTGGCCTCGTAGAAGTGGAGTGCGGAGACGGCGGCGCCGCTGCGCGCGGACAACTGGCCGACACTCAGCTCTTGGATCTTCTCGGGAATCTGCGGCACCCCGCAGAGCCTACCGACCCGGTTGAGCCGCGCTCCGTTGACAGGGAGCTCGCACCCGACCATGCTAAGCAGTTGCTTAGGTATGGACGCGCGACCGCGAGAGGGCCGGGAACATGGCAGAACCGAGGATCTTCACCTCCCCCGACGAGCTGAAGGCGGCCGTGGGCGAGCAACTGGGCCACACCGACTGGCTGGAGGTCGACCAGAAGCGGATCGATCTGTTCGCGGAGGCGACGGGCGACCACCAGTGGATCCACGTCGACCCGGAGAAGGCGGCCGCGGGACCGTTCGGGACGACCATCGCGCACGGCTATCTGACCCTGTCGCTGCTTCCGCTCTTCGGCCCCCAGCTGATCACGGTCGAGGGCGTGAAGATGGGCGTGAACTACGGCACCAACAAGGTCCGCTTCCCCGCCCCCGTCCCGGTCGGCTCCCGGCTGCGTGCCACCGCCACGATCACCGACGTGACGGACGTCACGGGCGGCGTCCAGGTGAGCGTCGCCTTCACCGTGGAGCGCGAGGGCGGCGACAAGCCGGTCTGCGTGGCGGAGTCGGTGTCCCGGTACTACCTGTAGGACCACCCGGCCCGCGAGGCCACTCGGCCCGCGGGTCCACTCGGCCCGCGGGGCTACTTGGCCCCCACCATCCGGAGCACGAGGTCGGCGTAGAGCGCGCCGACCTGCTCGGGCGTGCGGGGGCCGTGCACGTTGAACCAGCGGGCGACGTCGATGCAGAGGGAGAGCACCGCGAGGGTGGTGCCGTGGATGTCGATGACGTCGAACTCCCCGGACTCGACGCCCTCCTGGATGATCCCGCGCACCTCGGCGTCGACCTGGCGGCGCAGCCCGAGGATCTCGGCGCGGGCGTCGGGGCCGAGGGCGTCCAGTTCGTACTGCACGACCCGGGCGGTGGTGCGCCGCCCGGCGTGCCAGCGGACGAAGGAGCTGACGCCGTCCGCGAGCCGCTCGGCGGCGGTGCCCTCGCGCCGGGCCGCAGTCTGGAGGATCTCCAGGGCCTTGTCGTGACCGATGCGGCTGATCCGGTGGAGCAGCTCTTCCTTGGTCTTGTAGTGGATATAGAGGGCGGCGGGGCTCATACCGGCGCGGCCCGCGATGTCGCGGGTGGTGGTGGCGTGGTAGCCGCGCTCGGCGAAGGCCTCCACGGCGGCGACCAGCAGCCGCCGGGCCGCGTCAGGGGTGACCTCTTCCCACGGCTCGACCTCGCCGCCGGTCGTCTCCTCCGCCGTACTCATCGCTCGCTCGCCCCTCTCGATACCGGAGCACCACCATACCGCCGAAGCTGAGCGAGCGCTTAGTGTGCCCGCTCAGAGCTTGTCCCGCGGCTCAGAGCTTCTCGAAGGGGTCGTGTTCGGCGAGCAGTTTCTCCAGCCGGGCCTGGTCGACGCGGCTGACGATCTGCCCGGCCTCCTGACGGTCGCGGATGACCTTCGCGAGCGTGAAGGCAGAGGTGACGAGGTAGAGGACGGCGATGCCCAGGAAGCCGCGCACCCAGGCGTCGGCGTGCAGCCGGAAGATGCCGATGACGGTGGCCGTGATGGCGATGGCGAAGGAGGCGACGGCCTGACCGTGGTAGGCGGCCGTGTTCTGCTGTCTGACCGGTGTGTCATTCATGGTTCGATCATCGGCGGATGTGGCCCGGGCCACATCCGTCGGGATACTCAGGGACCTACTCAGAACGCCGAAACACCCGTCAGCGCCCGCCCGATGAGCAGTTTCTGGATCTGGCTGGTGCCCTCGTAGAGGGTCATCACCCGGGCGTCGCGCAGGAGTTTGCCGACCGGGTACTCGTCGATGTAGCCGTAGCCGCCGAAGACCTGGAGGGCGTTGTTGGCGGCGCGCACGGCGGCCTCGGAGGCGAAGAGCTTGGCCTTGGAGGACTCGGTGGCGAACGGCAGGCCGCGGTCGATCAGATCGGCGACCCGCCAGGTCAGCAGCCGGGCCGCGTCCACATCGACGGCGATGTCGCTGATGAGCTCCTGGACCAGCTGGTGGCCGGCGATCGGCGTGCCGAACTGCTCGCGCTCCCCCGCGTACGTCACGGCCGCGTCCAGCGCGGCCTGGGCTATGCCGACACAGCCGGCGGCGACCGACATCCGCCCCTTGGCCAGCGCCGACATGGCGACCGAGAAGCCCTTGCCCTCGGGCCCGAGCAGCGCGGCGGCGGGGACGCGGACGTCCTCCAGGACGAGTTCCGCGGTGGCCTGGCCGCGCAGGCCGAGCTTGCCGTGGACGGCACGGCGGGTCAGGCCGGGCGTGTCGGTCGGCACCAGGAAGGCGGAGACGCCCTTGTGGCCGGGCGCGTCGGTGGAGCGGGCGAAGAGAAGAACCACGTCGGCCCAGGTGCCGTTGGTGATGAACATCTTGGAGCCGTTGACGACGTAGTCGTCACCGTCGCGGACGGCGCGGGTGGTGAGGTTGCCCGCGTCGGAACCGGTGCCGGGTTCGGTGAGGCCGAAGCAGCCGAGGTACCCGCCGGAGGTCAGCCCCGGCAGCCAGCGCCGCTTCTGCTCCTCGGTCCCCCAGGCGGCGACGGACTTGGCGACCAGGCCCAGGGAGACCGACACGATTCCGCGCACGGAGGAGTCGCCGCGGCCGAGTTCCTCGGTGACCAGGCAGTACGACAGGTGGTCGCCGCCGGAGCCGCCGTACTCCTCGTCGACGGTCAGCCCGAGGAAGCCGACCTCGCCGAGCTTCTTCACGATCCCCCGGTCCACCTCCTCGGCGCGGTCCCAGGCGATCACGTGCGGGGCGATCTCGCGCTCGACGAAGTCCCGGGCGAGCTGCCGTACGGCGGTCTGCTCCTCGCTGAGTCCCAGGTCCACCATGCGATCACCCCACATTTAAATTAGCACTGCTAGTTTATTCGTGCAGCCCTACTATGTGCGCCATGGCCCGACCGCGCAAGCCCCTCCTCAGCACCGACCGGATCGTCCGGGTGGCACGGGAACTCGTGGACGCGGAGGGCCTGGCGGCCGTCTCCACCCGCCGGCTCGCGGCCGAGCTGGGGGTGAGCGGGCCCTCGCTCTACAACCACTTCGGCACCAAGGACGAGATCCTGGAGGCGGTCGCGGACTCGGTGAGCGCGCAGGTCGACCTGTCGATGTTCGAGGGCGGGGACGGGCGGGACTGGCGGACCGCGCTGCACGACTGGGCGGTGTCGTACCGGGCCGCACTCCGCGACCACCCGAACATCGTCCCGGTCCTGGCCCGGGGCCCCGGCCGCCGCCCCGCCGGGCTCCGGCTCGCGGACGCGGTCTACGGCGGGATGGTGGACGCGGGGTGGCCACCGGCGCAGGCGACGTCGATCGGGGCGCTGATGCGGTACTTCGTCATGGGGTCGGCACTGGGGTCGTTCGCCGGGGGGTTCGTGGACGACGCGAGTGCCTACGATCCGGCCGACTATCCGCATCTCGGGCAGGCGCATCTGCTGGCGGAACAGCAGGAGAAGATCGACGAGCGGGCGTTCGAGACGGGGTTGCGGGCCCTGCTGGACGGGCTGGCCCAACAGTTCGCGGGAGCAAAGGAGAGGGCGTAGAGGGCGGCGGGACGTCCTGCGCCTGCCCGCAGCCACGACGTGCCCCGTCAGGAGCGCGGGGAACTGCGCGACCAGCCACCCACCCAGCCGTCCGAAATCCGCCAGCCCCGCCCCGTCCCTCCTCTCTAACCTCGGACCCATGACGCATCCCGCACCCCGCCCGCTGCCCGCCCTCGCCGCCGTCGTCACCGTTGTGCTGTGGGCCTCCGCCTTCGTGGCCATCCGGAGTGCGGGTGACTCCTACTCCCCCGGCGCCCTCGCGCTCGGCCGGCTGTTCTCCGGGTCCCTCGCGCTCGGGCTGCTCTGTCTCGTGCGGCGCGAAGGGCTGCCGCCCCGGTCCGCCTGGCGGGGGATCGGGATATCGGGCGTGCTGTGGTTCGGCTTCTACATGGTCGCCCTGAACTGGGGTGAGCAGCAGGTGGACGCGGGGACGGCGGCCCTCGTGGTGAACGTCGGCCCCTTGCTGATCGCCCTGCTGGGGGCCCGGCTGCTCGGCGACCCCATGCCGCCCCGGCTGCTCGCGGGGATGGCGGTGTCGTTCGCGGGTGCCGTGACCGTGGGACTGTCGATGGCCGGCGGGGGCGGCTCCTCGGTGCTGGGCGTGGTGCTGTGCCTGCTCGCGGCGGTCGCCTACGCGGCCGGCGTGGTCTCCCAGAAGCCCGCCCTGGCCCGGGCGAGCGCGCTCCAGGTGACGATGTACGGGTGTCTCGTCGGCACCGTGGCCTGCCTGCCGTTCGCCGGACAGCTGGTGCACCAGGTCGCCGGCGCGCCGCTGTCCGCGACCCTCGACATGGTGTACCTCGGTGTCTTCCCGACCGCGCTCGCCTTCACGACCTGGGCGTACGCCCTCGCCCGGACCACCGCGAGCCGGATGGGCGCGACGACGTACGCCGTCCCGGCGCTGGTCGTGCTGATGTCCTGGCTGGCCCTCGGCGAGGTGCCGGGGCCGGTCACCCTGGTGGGCGGGGTGCTGTGCCTGGCCGGTGTGGCGGTGTCCCGGTCGCGAGCACGGACGCGGGCCCCCCGTAGCGTGCCGGCGGCCGGGGAGCCGCACTCGGAGCAGGTGCCGTGACGGTCACGTGAGGGTCAGAAGACGACCAGCGCCCGGCCGCCCTTGCCCGCCAGCATGTTCTCGAAGGCCGCGGGGATGCCCTCCAGGGCGATCCGCTCCGTGACCAGCATGCCCAGGTCCAGGCGGCCGGCCCGGACGTGTTCGGCGAGCACCGGCAGGTCACGGGCCGGATCCGAGTTGCCGTAGACGCAGCCGGAGAGCGTGCGGCCCCAGTGGAAGAGCTCCAGGGCGTTGAAGGTGACCTGCTCGCTCTTGCCGCCGATGCCGACCACCGTCGTACGACCGCCCCGGCGGGTGGACTCCCAGGCCGCGCGGATGCTGACCGCGCGGCCGGCGCACTCCACGGAGACGTCGACGCCCTGTTTGCCGGTGAGGGCGCGGATCGCGTGGGGTGTGGTGTCGGAGGCGACCACGTAGTCGGTGGCGCCGGCGGCCCGGGCCAGCTCCTCCTTCGCCGCGGAGACGTCCACCGCGACGACCCGGGAGGCGCCCGCGATCCGGGCCGCCTGCACCGCAGCCAGGCCCACCCCGCCGACGCCGAACACCGCGACGGTCTCGCCCTCGCGGACCCGCGCCGAGTTGTGGACGGCGCCGTAGCCCGTGAGCACCGCGCAGCCGAGGAGGGCCGCCTCGGTGAGCGGGATACCGGCGGGGAGGGGGAGGACGCATGACTCGGCGACCACCGTCTCCTCGGCGAACGCGGCGACGTTCAGGCCGGGGTGCAGGTCGGTGCCGTCCGCCGTACGGGCGTAGACGTCGGCGGCGCCGGCCAGCGCGTCGGCGCACAGCCAGACCTCGCCGAGGGAGCAGGCATGGCATCTTCCGCAGGAGGGCGCCCAGTTGAGGACGACCGGGTCACCGGGTGACAGCCGGGTGACGCCCTCCCCCACGGCGATCACCGTGCCCGCGCCCTCGTGGCCGAGGACCGCCGGGACCGGCACCCGCATGGTGCCGTCGGACAGGGAGAGGTCGGAGTGACAGACCCCGGCGGCGGCGAGACGGACTCGGACCTGGCCGGGGCCGGGGTCCGGGAGGTCGATCTCGGTGACCGCGAGCGGGGCGCCCACGGCGGGCAGTACGGCGGCTCGGACTGTGGCAGCCATCAGCGCGACCTCCTCAGAACTGAAGGGACTTGGTCTGGAGGTACTCGGCGAGGCCGTGCGCGCCGAGTTCGCGGCCGACGCCCGACTGCTTGTAACCGCCGAACGGCGCCAGGGGGTTGAAGCGGCCGCCGTTGATGTCGACCTGCCCGGTCTCCATGCGCCGGGCGAAGGCCACCGCCTCCGCCTCGTCTCCGGCCCAGACGGCGCCTGCGAGCCCGTAGACCGTGCCGTTGGCGATCCGGAGCGCGTCCTCCTCGTCCACGTACCGCAGGATCGACAGCACCGGGCCGAAGATCTCCTCCTGCGCGATCGTCATCTCGGGGGTGACGTCGGCGAACACGGTCGGGCTGACGAAGTAACCCTGCTCGCGCGGGGATTCGGGGCCGCCGGCGACCAGCCGGGCGCCCTCCGCGATGCCCTTCTCGATGTAACCCCGCACCCGGGTCTGCTGCTTGGCGCTGACGACCGGCCCGATCCGCTCCCCGTACTTGGCGGCGGCTGCCGCCGCCAGCTCCACCGCCTGCGCGTACTGGTCGGTGTGCACCAGCATCCGCGTCCAGGCGCTGCAGGTCTGGCCGGAGTTGGACATCACGTTGGCCACCCCGACGTTGACGGCCTTGGCGAGGTCGGCGCTCGGCAGGATGACGTTGGCGGACTTGCCGCCCAGTTCGAGTGCCACCTTCTTCACGGCCGCGCCGGCCACCGCGCCGATCCGCTTGCCGACGGCCGTGGAGCCGGTGAAGGAGACCAGGTCGACCCCCGGGTGCTCGGCGAGGGCCTGCCCGGCGACCGGCCCCAGGCCGGTGACCAGGTTGAACACACCGGCCGGGAAGTCCGCCTCGGCCACCGTCTCCGCGAACAGCTGGGCGGTCAGCGGGGTGTCCTCGGCGGGTTTGAGGACGACCGTGCAGCCGGCGGCGAGCGCCGGGGCGACCTTGGCGACGATCTGGTGCAGCGGGTAGTTCCAGGGCGTGATCGCGCCGACCACGCCGACCGGCTCCTGGTGGACGGTCGAGTTGCCGACCTTCTCCTCGAACGGATGGGTCGCGGCCAGTTCGGCGTACGAGCCGGCGACCGCGATCGGCAGCCCCGCGTGCACGGCCTGCGAGAACTGCGGCGGTGAGCCCAGCTCCGCGGTGACCGTCTCGGCGATCTCGTCCTTGCGGGCTGCCAGCGCGTCGCGGAGCGCGCCGAGCCGGGCGGCCCGCTCGGCGGGCGGGGTGGCGGCCCAGGCCGGGAGGGCGGCACGGGCGGCGCGCACGGCGGTGTCGACGTCTAGCGCGCCGCCCGCCGGGACCCGGCCGATGACCTGCTCGTCGACCGGGTTCACGACCTCGATCACGTCCTGGCTCTCGGCGGCGCGCCAGGCGCCGTCGATGTACAGGCCGTCGTGTGCCTTCATGCTGCTTCCTCCCGGCGGGACTGGGTCTCCGGCCTCACAAACTAGCGGCGATAGTTTTTCGGCGCCAGAGACAGGCGAACGGCGGGATCATCAGAAGTCGACCTGGGCGCGTTCGTCCACCCGCCCCACGCTCTCCTGCGCGAAGGCCTTCTCGTAGGCCCGCCTGATCTCCTCGATCTTCCGGTCGCCGCTCTTCGCCGCCGGCTCCGGATACAGCAGGATCAGCTCGTACGACCGCTCCTTCTCGATCGTGCCGTGCGCGTCCCGCCACTGCCCGCGCCCGCTCTGCACGGTGAGCCCGTCGGGGAAGTCGGGGGTGACCTCCTTGTCGACGAAGGCCGTGAACTGCCGGTCGGTGACGGCGGGTCCGCCGTCCGGCCGGGCGGTACCGAAGAAGAGCCGGGTCTCGACGTAGGCCTTGCCACGCACCGGCGCGGCGGCCGGCCGGCTGTCGGCCAGCGCGGTGTACGCGGCAGGAGTACCGGCAAGCAGAACTCCGGCCAGCGCAAGGGCCGAACGGTTACGGAGCGAATGAGTACGCATGCCCCCTTCTTAGGGGGTTTGCCCCTCCCTGGTCCCGGCTTCCCGCCGGGATTCACTCGTCCAGGTCGGACAGCAGCCCCCTCAGGGGGCGCGGGGCTGTACCGATATGCGGCTCCGCCGCGTGGGCGCGACCGGTCCCGACGGCGCGACCGGTCCCGACGGCGCGGCCGCCTGCGACCGATGGGCCACGGGGGCGGGCGGTGCGGGCGGTCGGCCGCACCGCCCGGTCACTTCGTCGCGGTCAGGTGGGCGAAGACCACCACGTTGCTGGTGTAGCCCGTCCGTCGGCTGAAGAGGCCACCGCAGGTGATGACGCGGAGTTCGGGACGCCGGGTGGGGCCGTACACCTCTTCGCTCGGGAAACCGGCCTTGTCGTAGACCTTCACCCGGTCCACGGTGTACACGGCGGTACGGCCGTCCGCGCGCCCGGCCTCGATGTGTTTGCCGGGCTTCACCTGGGCGAGCGCCGCGAACACGGCGGGCCCAGTCCTGGTGTCACGGTGGCCGACGGCGACGGCGAGGCCGGACTCGCCCGGCGTGGCGCCACCCTGGAACCAGCCGATCAGCTTCGGGTCGTCGACCGGCGGTGTCTCCAACTGCCGTGCCCGGTCGAGCCGGACCCCGATGACCGGCGCGTCGACGCCCAGGAACGGGATGCGCATCGAGGTCGGCCGGGACCGGGGCAGCGGGCGGGGCGGGGGTCCGGGCCGGGCCCTGTCGGACCCGTCCCGGCCCGCGCCGGCGGCCGCCGAGGTGTCCGGGCCGCCGGGGCCCCCGCACCGGACCACTGCCACCAGGACGATCGCCAGCAGGGCCGTCCTGGCGAGGCGGTAGGCGCGGGTCCGGTACCAGGGCCTGCGTCTGCGCCTACGCGGCGCCATGGGGCCGACGGCGGATCAGCCGGACGTACACCACGCCGCTGGCCGCGACCAGCCCCACGGCCGTGGCCGCGGCCACGGGCGAGAACGCGGCGGCCGTGTCGGCAAGGCCGCCGCCGCCCGCGTGCACACCGCCCTGCGGGCCGCTGTGGTCGCCGCCCTGTCCCCAGCCCGCGTCACTACGCTGGTTGTCCTCGATCTGCCCGTTCGGGCCGCTCTGCCCGTTCGGACCGCCCTGCTCGTTCTGCCCGTTCGGACCGCCCTGCTCGTTGTGGCCGTTCTGGCCGTTCTGATCGTTCTGCCCGTTCGGACCGCTCTGGCCCTGCGCCCCGTCCTGCTTGCCGTCGTGGCAGTTGAGCCGGAAGACCTTCTCCTTCAACGCGCCGGACACGGTCCACGAGAGCTTGTACTGTCCGTCCGCCAGCCCCAGCGGGTCGGTGTGACCGGCACCTCCGGCGAGCTGGATGGTGCCGGCGACGGTGGCGGCGGTGGGCAACGGGGGCTGTGGCGTGATGGTGTAGGCGATCCCGGGGAGGACGTCGAAGTTGACGGCGTCGAGATAGAACCTGCAGACCACCGGGTCGTCCTTCGACACGCCGAAGGGCACGCCCACCCGGTGGATCCTGATGTCGCCGTTCTCCCCTACGGCCGCCGCGTTCGGCGCCGCCACCCACGACGCGCCCGCCGCGGCGAGGGCGGTGAGGACGACGGTTGCGCCCGCACGGGGACCGGCGGCGCGTGGAAGTGTGAGCGTGGGCATGCAAGCTCCTCCGAGTTAGACGATTTTCATACAAATCGACCTTTCGTCTGGACTGTCACCCATGCACTCCTCGGCCCGTGGCATCAACCTCCGACGCGCCGTCAGATATCGCTCGTGCGGCGCAACGCCGGGCCCTTGCGCCGCGTCCGCGTCACCTGATCGGCGCCCTCGGACCGCCCCGCCGCCCTGGGCGAGCGCACCGCCACCCCCGCCGAGACCAGCAACAACGCGCCCAGCATCACGAACGGCGCGGCCACCCCGGCCACCCCCGCCACCAGCCCCGCCCCGGCAGGCGCGGCCACCTGGCCCAACCGGTTGCCGGTCAGCCGCAGGGCGAGCGCCGTGGACCGGGCGCCCTCGGGTGCGGCCTGAACGACCGTCGTCATCGACAGCGGCTGCCCGACCCCCAGGCAGAAGCCGAGCGCGGCGAGCATCAGGGCCAGCACCCACACCGGCACCGGCAGCGCGATCCCCGCGCACAGCACGGCCGCCAGGAAGCACGTCACGGTCAGCAGCACCGGCCGGCCGAGCAGTCGCAGCAACGGCGTGAGCACCAGCCGGCAGGCGATCGTCGCCCCCGCCCGGACACTGAGCAGGACGCCGATCACCGCCGGAGCGATGCCCCGGTGCTCGCCGACCACCGGGAGGTACGCGGTGAGGATGTCGGTCGCGGACAGGACCGAGAGGCTGACCAGCATGCCCGCCGGGACGCCCCGGGCACGCAGGATGCCGCCCACCGGGACGCGGTCGCCCTGCCGGGGACGGGACGTCACCGCCGTACGGTCCTCGATGCGCCACAGCGAACTGAACGCGACCGCCGCCCCCGCACCCGCCACCAGGAGGGCGAGCGCACTGCTGCCCGCCATGTCGGGGCCGCCGATCAGCGCACCCGCGGCGATCGGGCCGATCAGCTGGCCCAGCGACGCGCCGATGGTGAAGTGACCGAAGTTCCGGTCCTGTTCGTGCGGGGCCGACTGGCGGGCCACCAGCGACTGCGCGCCGATCACGAAGCAGAGGTGGCCGAGGCCCATCACCCCGCTCCACAGGGCCATCGTCCAGAGGGAGTTCGCGAGGCCGCTGAGCGCACAGCCGCCGGATATCAGCACCACGCCGACCGGCAGCAGGGGTGCGCAGCGGCCGTGGTCGGTGCGGCGGCCGAGCGGTACGGCGGCGAACAGCGGGAGCAGGGCGTAGACACCCGCGATGACACCGACGGCCCGTTCGTCGGCGCCGAGCGCGAGGGCCCGGTAGGAGACGGCGGGCCGGGCCATCGACACCGCGCCCTGCGCGAAGCCGAAGGCGATGACGAGACGGAGCAGCCAGCCGCGGTTCCTGCCGGGCGCCATGGTGAAGTCCTCCAACGGATCGGTCAGATGATTCCGAACAGGATTCCTGCCCCCAGCACGACCAGGGATGTCAGCACGGCCCACTTGACGACGAAACGGGTGTGGTCGCCGAACTCGACCTTGGCCATGCCTACCAGGACGTAGACGGCGGGCACCAACGGGCTGGACATGTGGAGCGGTTGGCCGATGATCGAGGCGCGGGCGATCTCCAGGGAGGAGACTCCATGGGCCTGGCCGGCCTCGGCGAGGACCGGGAGGATGCCGAAGTAGAAGCCGTCGTTCGACATGAAGTACGTGAGCGGGATGCTGAGCACGCCGGTGACGACGGCCATGTGCGGACCCATGCCGTCGGGGATGTTGCCGACCAGCCAGGTGGCCATGTGGTCGACCATGCCGGTGCCCTGGAGGACGCCGGTGAAGACGGCGGCGGCGAAGACCATGCCGGAGACGTTGAGGACGTTCTCGGCGTGGGCGGCGAGGCGGGCCCTCTGGGCGGGCATCTGCGGGAAGTTGACGGTCAGCGCCAGTGCCGCGCCGAGCAGGAACAGCACCGGGATCGGCAGCCACTCCATGATCATGGAGGTGAGCAGGGCGACCGTGAGCAGCGCGTTGAACCAGTACAGCTTGGGGCGCAGGGTCGCGCGGTGCGGGTCCAGGCCCTGGAAGCCCTCGTCCTCCAGCGGCCGGTCCGCCTCGGAGCCGGAGCCGGAGCCGGAGCCGGTTCCGGTGCCGCCGCCGCGCACCGCGGACGTGCCCGAGCCGGCACCCCCGCCCGTACCCGCACCGACCAGTACGGTCTCCGTTTCCCTCTCCTTCTCCTCGACCAGCGCCTCCTCCAGCGTCAGCACGCCGAGCCGCTTGCGCTCGCGGCGGCCGAGGACGTAGGCGAGGGCGATCACGAAGACCAGACCGGCGGCGAGCGCGGGGATCATCGGGACGAAGATGTCGCCGGCGTCGAGCTTCAGCGCGGTCGCGGCACGCGCGGTGGGGCCGCCCCAGGGCAGCGTGTTCATCACGCCGTTGGCCATCGCGGCGACACCGGTCATCACGACCAGGCTCATCTTCAGGCGCTTGTACAGCGGGTACATCGCCGAGACGGTGATCATGAAGGTGGTGGATCCGTCGCCGTCGAGGGAGACGATCGCGGCGAGCAGGGCCGTACCGACGACGATCCGCAGCGGGTCGGCCTTGCAGAACTTCAGGATCCCCTTGACGATCGGGTCGAAGAGGCCGACGTCGATCATCACACCGAAGTAGACGATCGCGAACATGAGCATCGCCGCGGTGGGCGCGAGGCTGGTGACGCCGTCGATGACGTAGTCGCCGAGCTTGGCGCCCTTGCCGACGAACACACAGAACAGCGCGGGGATCAGCACGAGCGCCGCGATCGGCGACATCTTCTTCAGCATGATCAGGACCAGGAAGGTCGCGATCATGGTGAAGCCGAGGATGGTCAACATGAGTGGAATACCTAACGTTCGCCCTTGAACTCCCACCAGGGCCGGCGGTTCGATGACGTTAGGTCCGGTCAAACGTCGTTAACAAGACGTTGACACGCGAGCAATAAGCGCAAAACTCCAGGTCACGAGGGTGCGGCGGCCGCGGTGACGCCCAGGAGTGCTCCATCGGCGGCGGACTTGGACTCAGTCCAGGACCCGCGCCAGGTAGGCCCGCAGCAGCTCCCGGGTCTCCGCGATGATCGTCTCGTCGCCCTCCGGGTCCATCCGGAAGGACAGGTGGACCAGGGTGTCGGCGGTTTCCACGGCCACCAGGAAGGTGCGGCGCAGGGCCTCGTCCGGGGCGCGGCCGAGGTAGTCGGAGAGCAGGTCGGTGAGGCGGTCGGCGACCCTGCGGTTGGGTTCGGCGTGGCGGGCGCCGACCGGGATCTGGTTGCCGAAGTCGACGAGCGAGAAACCGGGGGCGGTGCGCTTCATGGCCAGGTACTCGTCCAGCACCGCGTCCATCGCCGCCCGCCAGTCGCTCTTCGGCGCGTCCTTCAGCCGCTCGGCGACCCGCTCGGTGTAGCGCTCCAGGTTGCGCTGGGCGAGGGCGTCGGCCATCTGCCGCTTGTTGCCGAAGAAGCGGTAGACCGAGCCGATGGGCACCCCGGCGCGCACTGCGACGGCCCGGGTGCTCAGCTCCTCGTAGCCCACCTCGTCGAGGAGGTCGGCGCAGGCGTCGAGAATCCTGGTCAGCCGTTCCGCACTGCGGCGCTGGACGGGAGCTTTGCGAAGCGAGGGGGCTGGGGGCACGGGCTTCATGATGCCTTTCCGCAGGGATCAGGTGAACCTCGCCCCCCAGTACGGAGACGGATGGCCCATGCACTCATCCGAGCGGCGTGCCGCCGTCGCCGGTCACGGCATCCATGCCCACGGGGGAAGCGCCTGCCACCGGAACACGGGCCGTCGAGGCCGGCGTGGGCGTCGGTCCCCATGTGGCCGTCGGGGTCGCCTTGGCCGTCTCCGCGCCCGACGCCGTGACGTCCGCCGTGCTCTCGACCGGTTTGCCGTGTACGGCCCACACCGTGCCGTCGTCCGCGTAGAGCCGGGCGGTGATGTGGTGGGTGCCGTGCGGGACGAGCCGGGCGGGGAGGTGGTACGCGGGGGTGCGCAGCCGGATCACCAGGCCGCCGTCCACGAAGAGGTAGGCGAGGCCGTGCCCGGCGACCGCGCGGGCCGCGGCGCCGGCCCGGGAGAAGTGGAAGCGGTGCACGTCGAGCCGTACGTCCCAGCCTCCGGCGCGGTCGGGCGTGACCACCGTGCCCACCTCGGGCGCCTGCTTCTTGTCGATCTCCCGGTAGTGGCGTCCGCTCTCGTCCGTGTCGTCGAGGATCTTGCCCACCGGTGAGGGCGACCCCGTCTCCCGCTGCTCGTGCGCCTCCCCGGTCCCGCAACCCGCCGCCGCGACCAGCAACAGCACGCAGACCGCGAGCGCGCCCGGCAGTCCACGCGTCCACGACATGCCCGGGAGCGTAGAACAGCGCGCCGGAGACCGGATCCCCCTGAAGTCGGGTTCTCGCCATACCCCGCTGGGATGATCCCGGCCCTCTTGCACCCGTCCCCACTCAATCCTACGGTGATACATAGGAATCAGAGACTCACCGGCCCAGGGAGCGATCATGACCGATGGGGGCACCTCCCGCGCGAGCGTGTTCGAGCGTGAGGAAGCGCGGAAGACCGCCGAGGGACTGACGTATCTGACGGGGTTCGGCAACGAGCACTCCTCGGAGGCGGTACCGGGCGCCCTGCCCGAGGGCCGCAACTCCCCGCAGCGCGCCCCCCTCGGCCTGTACGCGGAGCAGCTCAGCGGTACGGCCTTCACCGAGCCGCGGTCCCACAACCGCCGCTCCTGGCTGTACCGGATCCGTCCCTCGGCCGCCCACCCGGCGTTCACCCGGGCCGCCGGCGACGGGGCGCTGCGCACCGGCCCCTTCACGGACGTCGCCCCGGACCCGAACCGGCTGCGCTGGAACCCGCTGCCGGAGCCGGCGCCCGGCACGGACTTCCTCGCGGGCCTGTGGACCCTCGGCGGCAACGGCGACGCGACCCAGCGCACCGGCATGGCCGTGCACCTCTACCACGCCGACTCCTCGATGGAGCGGGTCTTCTCCGACGCGGACGGCGAGCTGCTGATCGTCCCGGAGCACGGCGGACTGCTGCTGCGCACGGAGTTCGGCCTGCTGCATGTGGAGCCGGGACATGTGGCGCTGATTCCCCGTGGGGTCCGCTTCCGTGTGGACCTGCTGGAGGCCACGGCCCGGGGTTATGTGTGCGAGAACTACGGCTCGCCCTTCCGCCTGCCCGACCTGGGCCCGATCGGCGCCAACGGCCTCGCCAACGCCCGGGACTTCCAGGCCCCCGTGGCCGCCTACGAGGACGTGGAGGGCCCGGTGGAGGTGGTCAACAAGTTCTGCGGCCACCTGTGGACCGCCACATATGACCACTCCCCACTGGATGTGGTCGCCTGGCACGGCACACATGTGCCGTACCTCTACGACCTCCGCCGATTCAATGTGATCGGCAGCATCTCGTACGACCACCCGGATCCGTCGATCTTCACGGTGCTGACGTCCCCGTCGGACACTCCCGGGCTGGCGGGCGTCGACTTCGTGGTCTTCGCCCCGCGCTGGCTGGTGGGCGAGAACACCTTCCGGCCGCCGTACTTCCACCGGAACGTGATGAGCGAGTACATGGGCCTGGTCGAGGGCGCCTACGACGCGAAGGCGGAGGGCTTCGTGCCGGGCGGCGGCTCCCTGCACAACATGATGTCGGCGCACGGCCCGGACCGGGAGACGTTCGACCGGGCGAGCACGGCCGAGCTGCGTCCGCAGAAGATCGACGACGGCCTCGCCTTCATGTTCGAGACCCGCTGGCCGGTGACGCTCACCCCGCAGGCGGCGACCGCCGAGCATCTGCAACAGCGCTACGACGACGTCTGGCTGGGCATGGAACGCCACTTCCGGCCCTTGCACTGAAGATCCCCTACCGGTACGGATGGCCCGTGACCTCCTTCGCCCCGGACTCGATCGTCCTGAACCGAAAGCTGCCGCTCTGGTATCAGGTGTCGCAGTCGCTGCGCGCCTCGATACTCGGCCGCTCGCCCCGGGACCCGCTCCGGCTGCCCACCGAGGAACAGCTGGCGGAGCACTACGGCGTGAGTGTGCTGACCATGCGGCAGGCGCTGAAGGAGTTGGAGAACGAGGGTCTGATCAGCCGGCACCGCCGCCGCGGCACCTTCATCGAACCGGACGCCCGGCGGGGCAATCCGGTGCGGCTCCTCGGCTCGGTGGACGCCATCGTGGCCCAGCAGTCCGGCATGACGGCCGAGCTGCTGGACCACGGCACGGCACCCGTGACGGGCGAACTCACCGAGTACTTCCCGGATCTCGACGAGGTGGCGACGTACCACCGCCTGCGCAGTGACGAACAGACGGGCGAGCCGACCAACCACGCCCGCAACCACGTCCGCCCCGAACTGGCCGAGCGCATCGACCCGGAGGACCTGGCCCGCCGGCCCATGACCAAGGTGCTCCGCGACGTGGTCGGCGCGGACATCAGCCGTATCACGGACACGGTCGAGGCCCGGCTGGCCGACCCGGAGACGGCCCGGTTGCTGCAAGTCCCCCTCCTGAGCCCGATCCTGCACTACACGGGCGTCACCTACGACACCGCCGGCCGGGTCCTGGACCTGGCGGTCATCCACTACCGGGGCGACCGTTTCTCCTTCACGGTCACCCTCGACGCCACCTGAACTCGTCGTACGATGCCGGGCGTGACGCGCGACGACGCTCCGCTGCTGGCGGACCTCATGCCGTGGTCCGTCGCACCACTCCGGCTCGGCCGGGGGTGGCCGACGGCCCCCGACCCGGCGACCCTCAAGGCACGCTGGGACGCCCTGCTCAAAGCCGAGGGCGCCGACCGCGAGACCCTGTTCGAACCGACGCGCGCCCGGACGGTCCACTCGGCGGTGGCGCAGCTCCCGGGCCGGTCCACCGGCACGGAGCGGCTGGAGCAGGCCTCGTCCCCCTTCCCGGACCCGGTCCGGGTGCTCTCGGCCCCCTTCGACGAGCAGTGGCTGATCCCCGACCACCGCCTGATCGACACGGCTCGTCCGGAGTTGTGGCGGACGGCGGACGACCAGCAGATCTTCGCGGTGGAGTCGGCGGAGGGCATGCCGTTGCTGGCGACCTCCCTCCTCCCCACCCTGCGCGCCGGCCGCGTCCGCCCCCTCTACCGGCGTCCCGGCGGCAGGGAACCGAACCTGGCACCGGGCCTGCTGAGGCACCTGGCCGACCGTCTGGACCGCGCTCTCACCCCGCCGGACGTGCTGGCCTGGACCCTGGCGACGATCCGCCCGGACCACACGGTCCCGCTCACCGAGGACGCCGGCCTCTGGGCCGAGGGCGTGGAGTTGGGCCACCGGGCCCTGTGGCTGCTCCGGCGCGACGGCGGCCGCCCGAAGCTCCCCGGCGGCCGGCGCCCCTACGTCCGGGCCCCGCTTCCCTCCCGCCCGCTCACGATCCGCTACGACCCCGAGGAGGAGGCCCTGCACATCGACGAGGGCCGCATCTCCCCGGTGCCACCGCAGGCGTGGGAGTTCGCGATGGGTGAGGTGAAGATCCTGGAGGCATGGTTCGCGGCACGGACGACCCCGGCGGAACCGGGGACTCTCGCGGCGATCGTTCCGCGGACCTGGCCCCAGTCATGGACGTCTGATCTGCTGGAGCTGATCACGGTCCTGGCCCTGATGGCGGACGTACGCGCCCAGCGGGCCGAGTTGGAGATCACGTCGCCGATCACGGCAACCGACCTGACGACAGCGGGCGTACTCCCCCCACCGGAGACGTCCCGCAAACCGGCGTCGATCCTGGAACACACGGAAGAAGGCCCGGCGGGTCAGCTGACGCTGCTGTGACCGACCGCTTCGGGGACTAGGACGCGAACCCGTCCAAGACCCTGTCCAGCGCCCGCCGGAAAACCGCCTCCAGATCGATCGGCCCCGCATCCTCGGCGAACGCCGCGGCCATCCGCGGATACGCCCCCGAGGCGATCTGCCCCCCGAGATAGGCGATCCGCACCGCGTTCTCCTGCTGCTCCGACCACGGCAGACTCCGAGTCCGCTCGGCCGTGTCGAGTTCGTTCCGCACATAGGTGGTCACCACGCCGTTCACCATGGCGATCAGCTCCAGCTTCGTCCCGTACGCCGCTTCCAGCGGATCCAGGCAGGCCAGACAGTGCTCCAGATACCGCAGCGCGTGGGGGCTGAACCCATAGACCGGTGACATGAGACGTGGCATCCAGGGATGCCGGTACATCAACTCCCGCGTCTGCTCGGCGACCCGCACCATGTCGGCCCGCCAGTCCCCCGTCGGCACCCACAGCTCGTGCTCCGCGGCGACCGCGTCAACCATCAGCTCGTACAAGTCCTCCTTGCGGGGGACGTAGTTGTACAGGGACATCGTCCCGCACCCCAGCGCGGCCGCCACGTGCCGCATCGACACGGCGTCCAGCCCCTCCGCGTCGGCGATCCGCACCGCGGCCGCCGCGACGTCGGCGCGCGTGAACGCGGGCCTCGGCCCGCGCCCGGCCCGTTCGGGGCGGGCCCAGATCACCTCGGGTTCGGCCCCTCGGACTGACATCGGTCATCACCTCGCCCACCATGCTAGTTACGTACACCGTACGTAGTGCGCTATGGTCGACCCATGGCTACTACGTACGCTGTACTTAGTGAAGGTCTGGAGAAGCGCTTCGGCGCTGTGCACGCCCTGCGCGGTCTCGATCTGGCCGTCCGGCGGGGCTCGGTCTGCGGACTGCTCGGGCCGAACGGGGCGGGGAAGACGACGGCCGTACGGCTGTTGACCACGCTCCTGCGGCCGGACGCGGGCTCCGCCCGCATCGCCGGGCACGACCTCGTCCGGGAGGCGGCGGCCGTGCGCCGCAGCATCGGCGTCACGGGGCAGTACGCCTCGGTCGACGGCGATCTCACCGGACGCGAGAACCTGCGCCTGTTCGCCCGCCTGCACCGGGTGCGGGGGCCGAACGACCGGGCGGCCGAACTGCTCGACCGCTTCGGCCTCGACGAGGCCGCCGACCGCAAGGCCGCCACCTACTCGGGCGGTATGCGCCGGCGCCTCGACCTCGCGGCGAGCCTGGTGCGCCGGCCCGAGGTGCTGTTCCTCGACGAGCCCACCACCGGCCTCGACCCGGTCAGCAGGAACGGCATCTGGGACGCGGTGCGGGAGCTGACGGCGGAGGGTACGACCGTGCTGCTGACCACGCAGTACCTGGAGGAGGCCGACCGGCTCGCCGACGACATCGTGCTGATGGACGAGGGCCGGGTGGCGCAGACCGGCACCCCCGCCGAGCTCAAGGCGCTCATCGGCTGGTACGCGGAGGCGGTGGTCGCCGATCCGGACGCGCTGGCGAAGGCCGCCGCCGTGCTCGACCACCTCACCGGAACCGAGCCGCGGTTCGACCACGACCGGCACACCGTCGGCGCCCTCACCACCGACCCGACGCTCACCCTCCCCCGCCTGGTACGCGAACTCGACTCGGCGGAGGTGCCGTTGCTCGACGCGAGCCTCAGACCGCCGACCCTGGACGACGTGTTCCTCCGGCTGACGGGAAGTCCCGCATGAGCGCGCTCGCGTACGACGGTGCGGTGATGGTGGGCCGGCAGCTGCGCCGGGTCCGCAACAGCCCGGGCCTGGCGGTCCTCACCCAGATGATGCCGGTCAACATGCTGCTGTTCTTCGGCTACGTCTTCGGCAGCGCGCTGGCGATGCCGGGCCCGGAGTACCGCTCCTTCCTCGTGCCGGGGCTGCTGGTGGCGACCGCGGCCGGCGGGGTGATGACCGGAATGTTCCAGGCCGCCCAGGACACCCACCGGGGTGTGACGGACCGTTTCCGGACCATGCCGGTGAGCCGGGCCGCCGTACCGCTGGGGCAGGCCGTGGCCGATCTCGTCGTCACCACGGTGGGTACCGTGCCCCTGCTCCTGGTGGGCCTCGCCGTGGGCTGGCGCGTCGAGGGATCGGCGGTCGCGGCCGTCGGCGCGGTGGGGCTGCTGCTCCTGTTCCGGTTCGCCTGCACGTCCGTGGGCATCTTCCTCGGTCTGCTCAGCCGCAGCGAGGAGGCCGCGGGTCAGCTCGGCGCGGCGTCCTTCGTCCTGCCGCTGCTCTCCGACGCCTACATCCCCACCGGCAACCTCCCGGGCCGACTGCGCACGGCCGCCGAGTGGAACCCGATCAGCGCGGTGACGACGGCCCTGCGCGACCTCTTCGGCAACGCGCCCGTCCCGGACGGCGCCGCCTGGCCGGTGGCCCACCCGGTCGCGGGCTCGCTCGCCTGGAGCGCGCTCCTGATCGCCGTCTTCCTGCCACTGGCCGTACGCCGGTACCGCCGCGACTGACACCACCCACGGCACCGGCAACACCACCGCGACCGACCGGCCCCGCAGCACCGACGCGACCAACTGCCCCAGCGGCAGTGACGCGGCGGACCGCCCCGGTCGTGGCGGCGCTGCTGACAGAAGCGCCGGTCGCGGGACATGATCCCGCCCATGGACCGTCTCCCGCTGCCCCTGGAGGGCATCACCGTCGTCGCCGTCGAGCAGGCCGTGGCCGCGCCCTTCGCCACCCGGCAGCTCGCCGATCTGGGCGCCAGGGTCGTCAAGGTCGAGCGGATCGACGGCGGCGACTTCGCGCGCGGTTACGACACCGCCGCCCAAGGGCTCGCCTCGCACTTCGTGTGGTGCAACCGGGGCAAGGAGTCCATCGCGCTGGATCTGAAGGACCCGCGCGGCCTGGACGTCGTGCGCAGGCTCGTCGCGGACGCGGACGTCTTCGTGCAGAACCTCGCGCACGGGGCCGCCGCCCGGCTCGGCCTCGACGCGGCCACGCTGTGCGCCGCGCACCCCCGCCTGGTCGCCGTGGACATCTCCGGATACGGGGCGTCAGGACCGTACGCCGGCAAACGCGCGTACGACATGCTGGTGCAGTGCGAGGCGGGCCTGGTCTCGGTGACCGGGACGCCGGAGCAGCCGGTGAAGGCCGGGATCCCGGCGGCGGACATCGCGGCGGGCATGTACGCCTTCTCGGGCGTCCTCGCGGCGCTGGTGCGGCGCGGCACGACCGGCCGGGGCGGGCCGGTGGAGGTGTCGATGCTGGACGCGCTGGCCGAGTGGCTGGGGCATCCGCTGCATCACACCCTGCACGGCGGGACCCCGCCGCAGCGTACCGGTCTGGCGCACGCGGTGATCGCGCCGTACGACGCCTACCCGACCGGGGACGGCGGGCGGGTGCTGCTGTCGGTGCAGAACGACCGGGAGTGGCGACGACTGGCCGAACAGGTGATCGGGCGGCCGGAGTTGGGTTCGGATCCGGCGTTCGCGACGAACCCGGCGCGGGTGGCGAACCGGGCCCGGACCGACGAGCTGGTCGCGACGGCCCTCGGGGCGGTCGGCGCCGACGAGGCGGTGGCGCGCCTCGAAGCCGCGGGCATCGCGTGCGCGCGGCTGCGGGACCTGCACGAGGTGGCGGAGCATCCGCAGCTGGCGGCCCGGGAGCGGTGGCGGGAGGTGGGGTCGCCGGTCGGGCCGCTGCGTGCGCTGCTGCCGCCCATCACGCTGCCGGGCGGGGACGAGGCGCGGATGGGGGACGTGCCCGCGCTCGGACAGCACACCGAGGCGCTGCTGCGTGCCGTGGGGATGACGGACGCCGAAAGAGCAGCGCTGCGCCGGGACGGTGTGGCTGCCTGAGCGCGAGCCTGGCGGTCAGTGCTTGTCGCTACCGCCGAACAGCGAACGGCGCAGCCGACGCAGTGGCGCGAAGAGGGAGACGCGGCTGACCCGCGCACCCCGGTCGCTGCGCTGCGCGGGTTCACGCGCGGTCAGCTCACGCATCAGCGACGTCGCCTCGACCGCCTGCTGCTGCGGTATGGCGGGACCCGCCAGCACCGACAGATGGCGGTCGAGGCGCGAACTGGTGGCGCCGCTCCCGCAGGTGATCGCAGGAACCCTCGCCCTGCTGCGTGTTATCTGATCCATGTCACTCCCCACCCGTACGAGTCCACCCGGCCCGGGCAGGGTAACCCTATCGCCCCGATGGGGCACTCGTGTATCGCGGTCACAGGATTCACCTTCCCCGCAAGGCTGTTGACGACCCCTCGACGACTACTCTCCGAATCCGACCGATTTCAGGGCGAGTTGGACAACCGGCTGGCTGGTGGGTTGCGCCGAGCCCCCCGCGGGCTCGACGGTTACGGCGAGTGATGTCGCGGACTTGTCGAGACCCGTGGCGACCAAGGGCGTGTCGGCCTTGAAAAGCCCGAGGGAGCGCGGTTGCACATGGGGGCGCATCAGCCAGAGCTGGTGCACGCGCCCTTTCGACAGGGCGCCGTATCCGCTGAGCGTGACGACGGCCTGCCCCTGCGATGCGGAGACCACCGCGCCGATACTTCGGCCCTGGGCGTCCTTGCCGCTGGTCGCACGGGCGTCGGTCGCGGCCAGAACGTGGGCGATCTCACGCGACTGGGCCCGCTCCGCGTCCAGTTGGTCCTGGGTCCGGCCGGCCTGCACCGCGAAGAGGGAGGCGACGACCAGCGCGGCGGCCGCGGTGGCGGTGGCGAACGGCACGAACAGGGGCCGCTGCCGTCTGCGCGGCGGCGGGGGCTGCCCGCCCCAGACGTGCGGCGGCAGATTGGGGACGCGCTCACGGGCGGGGGCCGGTGCCTGCGGGGTGGCGCGTACGGCGGCCAGCACCCGGTCGCGCATCGCGAGGGGCGGCGGGGCGGCCGTGGACCAGGCCAGCCGTACCGCGTCCTCGGTCAGCGCCCGGACCTCGGCGGCGCACCGGTCGCAGTCCTTGAGGTGCTTCTCGAAGCGGCGCCGTTCGCCCGGCTCCAGGGCGTCCAGGGCGTAGGGCGCGGCCAGCGAGTGCAGGTCCTCGCGGTGCAGCAGGCGGCCGACCAGGCTCATGCGACACCTCCCAGGCAGTCGCGCAGCCGGGTGAGTCCGTCGCGCATCCGTGTCTTGACCGTGCCCAGCGGCAGTTTGAGCCGCTCGGCCACCTCACGGTACGTGTAGCCGTCGTAGTAGGCGAGGGTGACCGACTGCCGCTGGAGGGCGGTGAGGCGGTCCAGGCAGCGGCGTACCCATTCGCGCTCCAGGCCGGCCTCCACCTCCTCGGCGACCTGGTCGAAGGCCGGCTCGCCCGCGCGCAGCGCCTCGCGCTGTTCGCGTTCGCCTGCCGCGCGGGCGCTGCGCACCCGGTCGACGGCGCGGCGGTGGGCGAGGGTGAGGATCCAGGAGAGGGCGCTGCCCCGCTCGGGGTCGAACTTGGGTGCGGAGCGCCAGAGTTCGAGGAGCACCTCCTGGGACACCTCCTCGGACTGGGCGGGGTCGCGGACCACGCGCCGTACGAGCCCGAACACCGGACCGGACACCAGTCCGTAGAGGTCCTCGAACGCCTTCTGGTCGCCGGCCGCGACGAGCACCAGCAGTTCGTCCGCCTCCACCCCGTTCCCCCTTCTGTGGCCGCACCCGGCCCGTCCTCCCACACCAGGCATTCGCAACTGACGCACCTCCGGCAGAAGTACGTATGCGGGAGGCAAAAACGCGGGTCGAGCAGGAAGAAAAGATTTTTTTCTTCGGACCAATCCAAACGGCCCTCCTGCTCCGTATACCCGTCCGTCAAGCAAGTTGGGACCGAGGGACGGACGGCATGACACCTCTAATCTCCAGGAGTGGCGCGGGGCGCAAGGGCCTTGTCTCGCTCATCTGTGGGGCACTGGCCACCGGCGGGATCACAGCCGCCAGCGTCGCCGCGCTGGAACCGGGAGCGGCCTCTGCCTCCTCCCACCGGGAAGCCCCGCTCATCTCGGGCACCCCCCAGTACGACAACACCGACCTGTACGCGTTCGTCAGCCCGGACAAGCCCGACACGACGACCATCGTGTCGGACTACATCCCCTTCGAGGAACCGGCCGGCGGCCCGAACTTCTACCAGTTCGCCGACGACGCCCAGTACGACATCCACATCGACAACAACGGTGACGCGCTGGACGACCTGATCTTCCGCTACACCTTCCACACCCAGATCAAGAACAAGAAGACGTTCCTCTACAACACGGGGGTGGTCGACAACCTGACCGACCCCGACCTGAACGTCACGCAGTCGTACGACATCGACCTCATCAAGCTGAAGAAGGGGAAGGAGCAGTACAAGACGAAGGTCGCCGACGACATCCCGGCGGCCCCGTCGGACGTCGGCAAGGCGTCGATGCCGAACTACGCGAAGCTGCGCTCCCAGGCCATCTACAAGACGTCGAACGGCGGCGCGACCTTCGCCGGGCAGGCGGACGACCCGTTCTTCGCCGACCTGCGCGTCTTCGACCTGCTGTACGGCGGCAACCTCTCCGAGGTCGGCCGGGACACCCTCAAGGGCTACAACGTCAACACGATCGCCCTCCAGGTGCCGAACTCCCTGATCCGGCAGTCGGCGTCGCGTCCGACCGTCGGCATCTACGCGACGACCCAGCGCAAGAACGCGCAGGGCTACTACGCGCAGGTCTCGCGCCTCGGCAACCCGCTGGTCAACGAGGTCGTCAACCCGCAGAAGGACAAGGACAAGTTCAACGCGTCCCAGCCCAAGGACGACGCGCAGTTCCTGAAGAACGTGACCAACCCGGAGCTCCCGAAGCTCATCGAGGCGATCTACAACATCAAGGCGCCGTCCGAGCCCCGCAACGACCTCGTCAGCGTGTTCCTCACGGGCGTCAAGGGCCTCAACACGGAGCAGCCGGAGGCGACGCCGTCGGAGATGCTCCGCCTGAACACGTCCATCAAGCCCACCGCCAAGCCCAAGCGGCTCGGTGTCCTGGACGGTGACAACGCGGGCTTCCCGAACGGACGCCGGCTCACCGACGACGTGATCGACGAGGCGCTGCAGGTCGTCGAGGGCGAGCTGGTCGGGTCCAAGAACGACCTGGGCGACGCGGTCGACAAGAACGACAAGGGCTTCGAGAAGTACTTCCCGTACGTGGCCGAGCCGACGTCCGGTTCGCGCGGAGCGCTCGCCAAGGCTGCCGGGAGCAGCACGAAGAGCGCTCTGGGTGACGCCCTGACCAGCTCCGACAGCGGCAGCGACACGACACTGATCGCCGGTTCCGCGGCCGCGGGTGCGGCGGGCGTGCTGCTGATCGGTACGGCGTTCGGCTGGTGGCGCCGTCGGATGCAGCGGCCGTACTAGTCGCCGTCGAATGCAGCGGCCGTACTAGTCGCCTTCGGCGTCAAGGCCGTCGGGTGGCCGCGGGTCGGCTGTGGCCGATCGCGACCACCCGGCGGTAGCCGCTCATCCGACACGCCCCTTGCGGGGCGTTCATCACGCCCCCATTGACTGGCGCGGCCCGCTTCCCACTCAATCCCCCACGGCAGCGGGCCGCGCCACCCCATGCGACATCTATGTACATCTATGTAGGAGAGGGCATGGCCCCGGGTACGAACGACAAGCAGCCCGCCGACCCGAAGGACGACGAGCGGGTCACCGCCCTGCGCCGCTTCGCCGCCGCGGGGCGGAACTGGCGGCGCGCCCAACTCGCGGGCTCTGCGGTGCTGTTGGCGATCGCGCTGACCGGCGGAGCGATCGCCTTCGGGTCGTCCGGGGACGGCGGCACCCCGATGGCCGCGTCGAGTGCCGTGTCACCCGCGCTCCTCGCGAGCGGGAACATCGACACCAGCATCGCCTCCCTCCAGGCCCATCTGCGCACCCAGCCGAAGGACTCCGACAGTTGGGCGACCCTGGGCCTTGCCTATGTCGAACAGGCGCGCACCAAGGGCGATCCGTCCCGCTACCCGCAGGCCGACAAGGCGCTCAAGCGCGCGCTCCAGATCACTCCGGACAACGACCAGGCACTGGCCGGCCAGGCCGCGCTGGCCGCCGCCCGGCACCAGTTCGCTCAGGCGCTCACCTACGCGGACCGGGCTCTCCAGCAGAACCCGTACAACGCGGGCGCCCTGTCCTCCCGTATCGATGCCCTGGTCGAACTCGGCCGCTACGCCGACGCGGCGAAGGCGGCCGACCTGGCCGACCAACGCAAGCCGGGCGTACCGGTGTTCACCCGGTACGCGTATGTGCGGGAGCTGCGGGGTGATGTGAAGACGGCCCGGCAGGTGCTGGAACAGGCGCTGTCCACGGCCACCTCGAAGGGCGACATCGCCTATGTGGCCGCGCAGCTCGGTCTGCTCGCCTGGAACCAGGGCGACTACAAGAGCGCGCTCGACTACTACGCCCGCGCGCTGGCCGCCGACGAGAACTACCTCCCCGCGTTGGAGGGCCGGGCCCGCGCCCAGGCGGCGAGCGGCGACCGGGCCGCCGCCATCAAGGGCATGGAACTGGTCGTCTCCCGCTACCCCCTGCCCCAGCCCCTGGTCGAACTCGGTGAGTTGTACGAGGACCGGGGCGCCGAGGGCGACAAGGCGAAGGCCGAGGACCAGTACGCGCTCGTCGAGGCCTGGATCGCGCTCGCCCGCGCCA
This sequence comes from Streptomyces sp. NPDC031497, assembly GCF_055580905.1. NCBI lineage: Bacteria > Bacillati > Actinomycetota > Actinomycetes > Kitasatosporales > Streptomycetaceae > Streptomyces > Streptomyces sp. NPDC031497. The sequence continues at coordinate 171,130 of NZ_JBVIKO010000011.1, read as the reverse complement.
ACGGCGTCAACGCCGACCTCGACACCGCCCTCGCCGCCGCCGACCACGGTGACAAGGCCGAGGCGCTGAAGGCCGCCCGCGCCGAGTGGGCCCGCCGCCACACCGTGCACACGGCGGACGCGCTGGCCTGGGCGCTGCACGTGAACGGCAAGGACAAGGAAGCGCTGCCGTACGCCCGCCGGGCCACCGCCACCGGCTACCGCAACGCCTCCTTCATCTACCACCTGGGCATGATCGAGCTGGCGAACGGCGACAGGCCGGCCGGCCGGGCCGCCCTTGCCAAGGCCCTCAAGCTCAACCCCGGCTTCTCCCCGCTGGGCGCCCGTACGGCCCGTAAGGCGCTGGAGGCCTCGAAGTGAACCTCCGCCGCGCCGCCGCGGTCTTCGTCATGGCCGCCGGCCTCACGCTCCTGCCGGCCACGGCCGCGAGCGCCCACCCGCTCGGCAACTTCACCGTCAACAAGTACGACGGTCTCGTCGCCGCCCCCGGACAGCTCCGCGTCGACCATGTCGAGGACCTTGCCGAGATCCCGGCGACCCAGGCCAAGCCCGACCTGAAGCGGCTGGGCACGGCCAAATGGGCCGAGCGGCGCTGCGCGACCGCGGCGGACGGCAGCAGGCTCACCGTCGACGGCAGGGCGACCACGCTCACCGTCGCGACCAGCCACGCCGAACTGCGTCCCGGCCAGGCCGGTCTGAACACCCTCCGCGTGGAGTGCCGCCTCACCGCGCCGCTCCCCGAGGGCAGCACGGCCACCCTCTCCTTCCACAGCGCGGGCACCGACACCGGTCCCGGCTGGCGGGAGATCACGGCTCGCGGCGACCGGATGACGCTGACGAGAACGGACGTGCCGAAGACGTCCGTCTCCCACGAACTCACCAGCTACCCCAAGGACCTGCTCTCCTCCCCGGCGGACACCACGACCGCCGCCGTCCGCGTACGGCCGGGCGGGCCGGCCCTCGCCGAGGAACGGCAGGACGCCCCGGGCGCCGCGATCCTCCCCCGGGGCGTCGACCACTGGACCCAGGCCCTCACCGACCTGGTCGCCCGCAACCACCTCAGCGTCGGCTTCGCGGCTCTCGCGCTGTTCATCGCGATCGGCCTCGGCGCGATGCACGCGCTGGCGCCGGGCCACGGCAAGACGCTGATGGCGGCGACAGCGGCGGCCCGCGGCGGCCGCGCCCGCCTCCGCGACGTCCTCCCGCTGGCCGCGTCGGTCACGGTCACCCACACGCTGGGCGTGGTGGCCCTGGGCGTCCTGGTCACGGCGGGCTCGGCGGCCACCCCGTCGGTGATCGCCTGGCTGGGCATCGCGAGCGGCCTGATGGTCCTGGCGGCGGGCGCCAACCTGACCCGGAGGGCGTGGCGGAACCGGGCCCACGAGCAGGCGCACGCCCACGGCCATCACCACGAGCACGACCATCAGCACGAGGTGGCCGAGAAGCGAGAGCTCGCCTTGGTCGGAGCACCCGAGCAGGGCCATGTACACGCCCGCGCTCACGACCACGGCGACGACCACAGTCACGTACACGCCCTCACGCACGACCACGGCGACGTACACGCCCTCACGCACGGCCACGGCCACGGCCACGGCCACGGCCACGGCCACGGCCACGGCGATAGTCACGCACACGGTCACGGTCATGCGCACGACCACGACCACGGCCACACCCACAGCCACGCTGACGGCCCCAGCCACACCCACAGCCACGTTGAGGGCCACACCCACGCTGAGGGCCACGGCCATGGTCACGGCGCCCAGTCACCCGCATTCGCCGCCACGACGGCTGAGGCCGACGACCGGTCCGCACCCCTCACAGCCCGTCCGGCGCTTGAGGACGAGGCCGTTCGGGCCGAAGGGGGGTCCGGGGGCGCAGCCCCCGAGAGCGGCCACACCAACATGCCGCACAGCCACGGCGGGTTCACCCACACCCACGACACGGCCCCCACCCTCCGCGGCACCCTCCTCCTGGGCTTCGCAGGGGGCCTGGTCCCCAGCCCCTCCGCCGTGGTCGTGCTCGTCGGTGCCGCGGCCCTCGGGCAGGCCTGGTTCGGACTGCTCCTGGTCGTCGCCTACGGCGTCGGTCTCGCGCTGACCCTGACCGCCGCCGGATTCGCCGTCGTCAAGCTGGGTACGGGAATGACCCGGGTGTTGGACAAACGCCCTCGCTGGACCACCCATCCCATGGCCACACTGGTCCGCAGGACCACCCCGCTCGCCTCGGCGCTCGTGGTCGTGGCCCTGGGCGCCGGATTGGTGCTCAAGGGCGCCGCATCCGCACTGCTCTGAGTTACGTTTGTGATGAATAGCGCGAGCTGCCGTGGGGAGCACCCGTGACCGAAGAGCCGGGCCGTGAGCGAGTGATCGCGGGCCGCTACAGACTGTTGTCCCCGCTCGGCGAGGGCGGCATGGGCACCGTGTGGCGGGCCCGCGACGAGGTGCTGGGCCGCGAGGTCGCGGTCAAGGAGGTGCGGGCGCCGGCCGGGCTGCCCGGCCCCGACGTCGAGCGGATGTACGCCCGTCTGGAGCGCGAGGCCTGGGCCGCGGCCCGGGTCGCGAACCGCAATGTGGTGACGGTGTACGACGTGGCGATGGAGGGCGGACGGCCCTGGATCGTCATGGAGTTGATCCGCGGGGTGTCCCTCGCCGACGTACTGGACACCGAGGGCCCGATGTCCCCGCAGCGGGCCGCCGGCATCGGCGCCGAGGTGCTGTCCGCGCTGCGGGCCGCGCACGCCGCCGGCGTGCTGCACCGGGATGTGAAGCCGGCCAACGTGCTGCTGTCGAACGACGGACGGGTGGTGCTCACCGACTTCGGGATCGCCACCGTCGAGGGCAGTTCGGCGCTGACCATGACCGGAGAGGTGATCGGCTCACCCGAGTTCCTCGCCCCGGAACGGGCGTTGGGGCGCGCGTTCGGCCCCGAGTCGGACCTCTGGTCGCTCGGGGTGCTGCTGTACGCGGCGGTGGAGGGCACCTCCCCGTTCCGGCTGGACACCCCGCTGAACACGCTGCGTGCCGTGGTGGACGAGGAACTGCCGCCGCCGTACCGGGCGGGGCCGCTCGCGCCCGTCATCGAGGGGCTGCTCCGCAAGAACCCGGCCGACCGGCTGTCGGCCGATCAGGCCGAGCAGGACCTGCGGTCGGTCGCGGCGGGCGGTACCCCCGCTGTCGGGGGCCCGCCCGGCACCGCCGCCACCGTGCCGGTCCCGGGGCGGTACGATGCTCCGACCCGCGTCGCCCACCAGGCTCAGCCTCCGTCTCCCACACCGCCGTTGCCCACTACCACCCCCACGGACACCCGGCCGCCCGTGTCCGACCGCGACGGCAACCGCAGGGCCGGTACCGTGCTGGTCATCGGGCTGGTGCTGGTCGTCCTCGCGCTCGGCGGGCTGACGTACGCCCTCCTCAACCGTGACAACGGCGATGACGGCGACAACAACGCCGGCGCCGGACAGTCGGCCAGTAACCTCAACTCCCCGGCGCCCAGTAAGAGCAGCAAGGCGGAGTCCAGGACCCCGTCGCCGTCCGCGAGCAGCAGCGCGCCCGCGCAGAGTGTGAAGGTCGGCGTGGCCGGATCCCGCACCGACTACTCGGGGAGCTGTCCGCCGTCGACCGCGCAGGCCCCCTCCTTCACGGCGACGTTCACGGTCGCGAGCGTGCCCGCGGAGGTGCAGTACCGCTGGGTGCTGAAGAAGGGGTCGCTCGACGACCAGGGGTGGAAGACGCTGTCCTTCCCGGACGGCGGCGGGAAGACCCGGCAGACCGGGGTGACCGTGACGACCTGGTCCGACAGCGGGACGCTGAAGGACGCGATCGCCGTCGAGGTGCGCAGCCCGGTGACGGGCACGTCCAACTCGGTGCCGTTCTCGGTGACCTGTACGAAAACGACGGAGACCCCGACCGGCGGGGCCTCCTCTTCGCCTTCACCTTCGAGTTCGTACTGAGTTCCGGCAAGCCGCCGCTGACGTACCGAAGGTCACGCGTTGCTGGTCATGACCGGCAGATAACCGCCGGAGTGGCCGCCCGCGGTGGGGTGGTACGACTCGCCGATGTCCAGCCAGTTGACGCTGTGCAGCCAGGAGCTGCCTGAGCAGATCTCGTGGCCGGAGAACGTGGTGCGGACGTCGCCGAAGACGAAGCCGTGGTCGGCGGCGCGCTTGGCGATCGCGGTGTCGATGTAGTCGGCGGCGTTGTTGATGGCGGAGCGCTTGGCCGCGGAGAGGCCGAGGCAGGTGGTGCCCAGCTTGTAGAAGCGGGGGTAGCCGATGACGACGACCTTGGCGTTGGGGGCCTTGGCACTGATCGCGTCGTACACGTTGTCGAGCTTGCCGGGGAGTGTGGAGTCCACGTAGGACTCGGCGTTGCTGATCCGGGACAGGCAGGTGCTGTCGGAGCTGAGCACACAGGTCGTCATGACGTCGGCGAAGCCCGCGTCGTTGCCGCCGATGGTGATCGAGACCAGGGCGGTCGAGGAGCTGAGCGAGCCCAGCTGGCCGGAGAGCACGTCGTCCGTGGTCGCGCCCGAGCAGGCGAGGAACGAGAACGAGGACGGACTGTGGGCGGCGTTCCACAGGTACGGGTAGGCGTTCGTGCTGCGGTCGCAGCTGCCGCTCGAGCTGATGTAGCTGCCGGCGCCGACACCGGACGAGTACGAGTCGCCGAGCGCCACATAGCCCCCGGTCGCGGCCTGGGCTTCGGTTGCGGCCCCGGCGAGAGCGAGACCGGTGGCGAGGAGGAGTGAAGTCACGTATGCCGTAATTCGGGAACGTCTCATGGAACCTCCCTTTAGCAGGATCTCTGCCACAACTGTCGTACCAACTACGCGTGTTGACGGGAAGTGTCCATGCCAAAACTTTTCGGGGCCTCAACCAGTCCTCACCGGACCGATCCTGTGAGTTACCGGTGCGTTTGATTGCGTGTCCATGACAGCTCCGTGACAGGTCGTCAACTCCCTTGTCCTTTGCCTCGGGAAAACTGATTCTTTACTCGGTCCGGGAGCGGAACGCGACGCTCCAGGGCCGTGTGCGCGAAGCCGCGCGCACACCCCCACATCCGCGCGCGTCTGACCCGGACGCGCGCTGCCTGGAGGAGGACTCCCTCGTAATGGCACATCTGCGTACCCAGAAGCTGCGGTTCGCCGCCGTCACCACCGTGGCGGCCGCCGCCCTCGTCGGCGGACTCACCGCACTCCCCGCCCAGGCCGCACCCGCCACCGGCAGGGTGCTGCACGCCGGCTCCCCCACGGCCGTCAAGGGCAGCTACATCGTCACCCTGAAGAACAGCGCCGGCTTCAAGGCCTCCTCGACCGAGGGCAAGGGCCTGATCAAGGAGTACGGCGGCACGGTCCGCAAGACGTTCGGCAAGGCGCTGAACGGCTACTCCGCCAAGCTCTCGGCGACCCAGGCCGCGAGACTCGCCGCCGACCCGTCGGTGGCCGCGGTCGAGCAGGACCAGACGGTCCACCTCACCGACACCACCCAGTCCAGTGCCCCCTGGGGCCTGGACCGCATCGACCAGGCGAGCCTTCCGCTGTCCGGCACCTACACCTACCCGGACACCGCGGGCAGTGGAGTGACCGCCTATGTGATCGACACCGGTGTGCGCATCACCCACACCCAGATCAGCGGACGTGCGTCCTACGGCTATGACGCGGTCGACGGTGACACCACCGCCTCCGACGGCAACGGCCACGGCACCCATGTGGCGACCACCATCGCCGGCTCGACCTACGGTGTGGCCAAGAAGGCCAACATCGTGGCGGTGCGGGTGCTGGACAACAGCGGCTCGGGCACCACGGCCGGCGTGATCGCGGGCATCGACTGGGTGACCTCGAACCACACCACCCCGGCGGTCGCCAACATGTCGCTGGGAGGCTCGGCCTCCACCTCACTCGACACCGCGGTCGCCAACTCCATAGCCAGCGGGGTGACCTACGCGATCGCGGCCGGCAACAGCAGCGCCAACGCCTCCTCGTACTCCCCGGCCCGGGTCGCGACCGCGATCACGGTCGGCGCCACCACCAGCTCCGACGCCAAGGCCAGCTACTCCAACTACGGCTCTGTCCTGGACATCTTCGCGCCCGGTTCCTCGATCCTGGCGGGCTACAACACCAGCGACACCGCCACCGCCACCCTGTCGGGCACCTCGATGGCCACCCCGCACGTGGCGGGGGCGGCAGCCGTATACCTCGCGGGCCACACCTCGGCCACCCCGGCCCAGGTCGCCACGGCACTGGTCAACGGAGCGACGTCCAACGTGCTCACCAGCGTGGGCACCGGCTCGCCGAACAAGCTCCTGAAGGTCGTGTCGTAGAGAAATCCGAACGACTTGTTCCCCGGAGACAACAGGTGTCTCCGGGGAACGGTCATGTCCGGAGACCCGCTTGACGCCCCCCGTTCTCCTGCGCGACATTGAAGCCCGGCATCCGACGCCTTGGGGGGCAAAGTCGGCCATGCAGACCATACGACTCAAGACACCATCGCCAGCGGGCGACGAACGGGCACGGCCAGGACCGGGGAGGGACCTGGGACCGCTGCTCGCGGGCGCCGCGACCGCCGTCGCCGGTACCGGCGCGCTGCTCGCGCTGACCGACTCGGGCTCGCCCCTGCGCGGCCCGTTCACGCTGCTCTTCCTGATCGCCGCGCCGGCCGCGGCGATCGGTCTGGCGCTGCGCGGGCTCGATCCGTTCGCCCGGGTGCTCACCGCACTGGCGGGCGCGGTCGCCCTGGACATGCTGATCGCACAGGGCATGCTCGCCACCCACCACTGGTCCTGGCGCGGCGGAGTCGTCGCCGTGACCGCGTTCAGCGTTCTGCTGCTTCTGCTGGTACGGCTGCGACCAGTGGAACGAATTCTCAAACGGACATCCCGACGGACCGGGAAAATCCGTTCGAGTTGAAGAACAAGGTCGGCCAAAGTTTCGTAACGGCCAAACCAACAAAAACGTGAGGCTCACTTCCAGGCCTTGCCATACTGGTCCAATCATCAATACCGTCGTACATCTCACCCGCATCGGATCGTCAGCAAGCGGCTCTAGGGGAGGGCTCAAGGACCGCGATGTTCCGGGGCGGGGCGCGGTAGGGGGGTGCCGTGCTCGGTGACCGCAATGACCACCGTCGTTTCGAGTGTGACCACTGTTGTTTCCGAGCCGTGCCGCGCGACCGGCTGCCGTTTTCCGGCAGACCGGCCAGCTTTGCCAGCTCACCTGCGGATACGGAGATCCGTTTTCCGTGCCACGGGTGAGAACCCCCCTTTCGAACCGGACACAGAAGCGGGCCGCCCAGGGGCGGGCGGTCCACCGGACGAGAGGGACAAGACTCATGAGTTCTGTTCTGCGCCAGCCGGCCTCGGACCAAGATCCGTTAATGGCTGCCGAATACCGACCGATCTCCTCTCACCTGGCGATCACACCGCCGGTGAGCGTGGTGATCCCCGCCATGAATGAGGCGGAGAATCTCCCGTACGTCTTCAAGACACTTCCCGGCTGGATACACGAAGTGGTTCTTGTGGACGGCAATTCCACCGACGACACCGTGGAAGTGGCCCGCGAGTTGTGGCCCGGCGTGAAAGTCGTCGAACAGAGCGGCAAGGGCAAGGGGGATGCCCTGATCACCGGGTTCGAGGCGTGCACCGGCGACATCATCGTCATGGTGGACGCGGACGGCTCGGCCGACGGCCACGAGATCGTGTCGTACGTCTCCGCCCTGGTCTCGGGCGCCGACTTCGCCAAGGGCTCACGCTTCGCCAACGGCGGCGGCACGGACGACATGACCTTCATCCGCAAGCTCGGCAACTGGGCGCTGTGCACGATCGTCAACCGCAAGTTCGGCGCCCGCTACACCGACCTCTGCTACGGGTACAACGCCTTCTGGCGGCACTGCCTCGACAAGATCGACCTCGACTGCACCGGCTTCGAGATCGAGACTCTGATCAACGTCCGGGTGGTCAAGGCGGGCCTGAAGGTGCAGGAGATACCCAGCTACGAGTACCTCCGCATCCACGGCACCAGCAACCTGCGCGCCGTGCGGGACGGGTTCCGGGTCCTCAAGGTGATCCTCGGGGAACGCTCCAACCGGCGTGCGCTGCGCCGGCGGGTGCGGCACTCCCCGATGCTCACCACGGGCCGGGGAGAGTCGTCTTGAGCGATCCCGACATCTCCGTCGTGATCTGCGTGTACACCGAGGACCGCTGGGAGGACATCCTCGCGGCGGTCTCCTCGGTGCGCGCCCAGTCGTATCCGGCGCTGGAGACCCTGCTGGTCGTCGACCACAACCCGGCGCTCCTGGAACGGCTCACGAAGGAGTACAAGGAGGCCACTCAGGTGCGGGTGCTCGCCAACGCGGGCCCCCGCGGCCTGTCCGCGGGCCGCAACACCGGTATCGCCTGCTCCTACGGCGAGGTGATCGCCTTCCTCGACGACGACGCCGTGGCCGAACGGGACTGGCTGCGCCGCTTCGCCGAGGGGTACACCGACCCGAAGGTGATGGCGGTCGGTGGCCGGACCATGCCCGTCTGGGCGTCCGGGCGCCGACCGGACTGGTTCCCGGAGGAGTTCGACTGGGTCGTCGGCTGCACCTACCGGGGCCTGCCACCGGGCCGGGTCCGGGTCCGCAACGTCCTCGGCGGAAACGCTTCTTTCCGGCGTACGGCCTTCGACGCGGCGGGCGGCTTCGCCACCGGCATCGGACGCGACGGCGACAAGCGCCCGCTGGGCTGCGAGGAGACCGAGCTGTGCATCCGGCTCAGCCGGGCCCGCCCGGACGCCGTGCTGCTCATCGACGACCGCGCGGTGATCCACCACCGGGTACCGGAAGCCCGTGAGCACTTCGGTTACTTCCGCACCCGCGCCTACGCCGAGGGCCTCTCCAAGGCCCTGGTCGCCCGGAGTGTGGGCGCCGGCAGGGGACTCGAGTCCGAACGCCGGTACACCACACGCGTGCTGCCCGCGGGGGTCGCTCGTGGCCTGCGGGACGCACTCCTGGCCCGGCCGGGGGGCGCCGGCCGGGCCGGGGCGATCGTCACCGGGGTACTGACGGCGGCGGGCGGCTACGTGGTGGGGAGCGTGCGGGCGCGGCGGGGCGGGGCGACCTTCACCGTCGCCGCGATCGAGGGGGATCTCATGACTGAGACGGAGGGGGGACCTCATGGCTGAGGCGCCGGTGCCGATCCTCATGTACCACTCGGTCGCGACCGCGCCGAACGAGGCCACCCGCGCGCTGTCGGTGGCCCCGGAGGCGTTCGCCGAGCAGATGGCACTCATCGGCGACCTGGGCCTGACCCCCGTCAGCACGGCCGACCTGGCCGCGGGCTGGCGATCCGGCGGCCCGCTCCCCGACCGGCCCGTCCTGATCACCTTCGACGACGGCTACGAGGGCGTGCACCGGCACGCGCTGCCCGTCCTCGCCAAGCACGGTTTCGCGTCCACCCTGTTCGTCTCGACGGGCTGGATCAGGGGCGCGTACGACACCGGAGGCGGCCTGGACGCCATGCTCGACTGGGACCAGGTGCGCGAACTCGCCGACGCCGGCTGCGAGATCGGCGGCCACAGCCACACCCATCCGCAGCTCGACCAGCTGGCCGACGACCGGCTGCGCGAGGAGCTGGTGCGGTGCCGGGAGATCGTCACCGAGCAACTGGGCACCGATCCGGCCTCGTTCGCCTACCCGTACGGCTACTCCAGCCGCCGGGTCCGGCAGGCCGTACGGGACACCGGGTACGCCCAGGCGCTCGCCGTCGAGAACGGCCTCGCCCGCCGCCGCCAGGGTCCGTACGCGCTGCACCGCGTCACCGTACGCCGCAGCACGGACGCCACGGAGTTCGCACAACTGCTCGAAGGCCGTGCGATCGCCCGCACCTTCGCCAAGGACCGTGCCCTCACCAAGGGGTACGCCGTTCTCCGCAGAGCCCGCCAGGTCCGCCGGAAGGCCATCCGTTCCCGTGTCTGACACGACGACCACCACAACCGAGGCCACGACCCACGACACCGCGGCGCCCGAGCAGTCGGGGCGCCGCCTTCGGCTGCCCGGCAGAGGCAGCTCGTCCGGCGGCAGCCCGCTCTTCCGGAACGCCTACGCGCTCATGCTCAACACCGGCATCTCCGCCGTGCTGGGCCTGGGCTTCTGGCTGGCGGCGGCCCGCTACTACTCCGAGTCGGCGGTCGGCCAGGGCTCCGCCGCGATCGCGGCCATGAAGTTCCTCGCCGGGCTGACCGCGGTCACCCTGACCGGCGCGCTGGCCCGCTTCATCCCGGTGGCCGGACGCCGTACCGGACAGCTCATCTTCCGTACCTACGTGGGCAGTTCGCTGATCGTGGCGATGGCGGCCGGCGTCTTCCTGATGACGCTCGGGGTGTGGGGGCCGTCGTACCGCTTCCTGCACGGGCCGGTCAACGGGCTCGGGTTCGTCGTGGCGGTGATCGCCTGGAACGTGCTCACGCTCCAGGACGGCGTGCTGACCGGACTGCGCAACGCGCCCTGGGTACCGGTGGGCAACACCCTGTTCTCGGCGGTCAAGCTGGGTCTGCTCGTCGCCTTCTCGGTGGCGATCCCACTGACCGGTGTCTTCGTCTCCTGGGTCGCCGCCATCGCCACCTCGGTGGTGCCGCTCGGCTGGCTGGTGTTCCGGCGCCTGGTGCCCCGGCACATCAAGGCGACCGAGGAGCACGCCAAGCCGCCCACACTGAAGGAGATCGGCAGGTTCCTGGCCGGCGACTACACCGGCTCGCTGTTCTCCCTCGCCGTGGTCTACCTGATCCCGGTGATCATCGCCTCCCAGGTCAGCTCCGAGGACAACGCGTACTTCTACATCACCACCACCATCGGCGGCACCACCAACCTGCTCGCCATCAACATGGGCGCCTCGCTGACCGTCGAGGGCTCGCACGACCCGGCCCGGCTGGCCGCCAACACCCGGGCCGCGCTGAAGCGGATGGCCCGGATCATGATCCCCATCTGCTCGCTGCTGTTCTTCGGGGCGCCCTGGATCCTCGGGGTGTTCGGCGCCGGCTACGCGGACGCGGCGACCCCGCTGCTGCGCTGGTTCGCGGTCGGCGCGCTGCTCAGGGTCGTGATGGAGACGTACTTCGCGGTGCTGCGCGCGCAGAGCCGCACGTCCGGACTGGCCTGGCTGCAGGGCCTGCTGTGTGTGCTGGTGCTCGGGCTGACCCTGCTGCTCCTGCCCCGGATGGGGCTGACCGGCGCGGGCGTGGCCGAGATCTCCAGCCTCGCGGTGATCGTGACGATCGCGGCGCCCAAGCTGTGGCGGACCCTCCGGGCGGCCCCGGCCGACGTCCCGGAGGACGCGGCACCGGACGGGGACCTCGCCGACCTGGGGGCTCGCGAGGTCCCGCCCGCCACCGCGGCACCGCGCAGGCGGGGTCCGGCCTGGGCGCTGGACTCCGACACCCTCGCCCTCGGCATCCATGTGGACTTCGACCATGTGGAGCGGCGGCCGGACGTCCGCCCGGGGCCGGGAACCCCGCCCACGGGCACGCCCGTCGTCCTCCCGGACGACCGGCCCACCCGGGCGCTGCGGCCACCGCGGAACCTGGGGCTGCCGGTGGAGGAGAGGGAGCCGGGCGCGGAGGCCTCGCTCGGGCCGGCCGAGGCCTCGCTGCTGAAGGAGGCGGAGGTCGACGCGCCGTTCGGGGAGGCGGTCGTACCACAAGAACCGGCAGAGGAACGGGAAGAGGTGCCGGCCGAACCTCCGGCGGAGCCCGCGCCGTCGCTGCGGGAACGGCTGGTCCCGACCCGCCAGGGAGTCGTCCTCGGCTGTCTTCTGATCGCCGCCCTCCTGCTCTACTGGGTGCCGGCCGCCCGGCTCGACGACGCCGACCTGGACCGGATGGGCGGGCTCGGGCTGATCTCGGTGCTGCCGCTGCCGACGCTGGTCGGGGCGGCGCTGCTGGTCACGGTGTTCGCCGCGCTGCTCTGGCTGCGCCGGGAGCACAAGGCGCTCCTCCTGGTCACCCTGGTGGCGACGGTCGTGTCGCTGCACGCGCTGCCCGCCGTGATCGAGACGGAACCCCGCTTCCCGACGGCCTGGCAGCACCTCGGGTTCATCGACTACATCGACCGCACCGGGTCGGCCGTACCGGACCTGGACGCCCGCTGGAGCTGGCCGGGCTTCTTCGCGGCGGCCGCGTTCATCGGCCGGGCGTGCGGGGTCACGGACTTCACCGAGGTCATCCGCTGGTGGCCGACGTTCGTGCAACTCGCCTATCTGGCCCCGATGTTCCTGCTCGTACGGTCGCTGCGGGCGAGCTGGCGGGCGAAGTGGACCGGCATCTGGATCTTCGTGCTGTGCGGCTGGGTCGGCCAGGACTACTTCTCCCCGCAGGGTTTCACGTACCTCCTCTATCTGATGTTCGTGGCGATCCTGCTCGTCTGGTTCCGCGCCCCGCATGTCGTCTGGACGAGGTTCCGTCCGGGCGAGGCGGAGGTCGAGCCGACCGACCGACGCCAGCAGGCCGTGCTGCTGATGGTGCTGATCGGCCTGTACGCGGCGACCGTCCCGGCGCACCAGCTGACCCCGTTCGTGATGCTGGGCGTGCTGGCGGCCCTGGTCCTGATCGGCAGGTCCGAACTGCGCGGCCTGCCCCTCCTGTTCGGGGTGGTCGCGGCCGTCTGGCTGGGCTTCATGGCCGAGCCGTACTGGTCGGGTCACTTCAACGACCTGTTCGGCGGGGTCGGCGGGGTCGGCAGCAATGTCTCGACCTCGGTCTCCGGCCGTATCCAGGGCGGCAGTTCGACCCACAAGCTGGTCCTGTACGTCCGGGTCCTGCTGGCCGGCAGCATGATGGCCTTCGCCGTCTGGGGCTGGTGGCGCCGCCGCTTCCACAGGTACCGCGAGCGGTCCCTGCTGGTCCTGACCTTCGTCCCGTTCCTGGGCTTCGGCATGCAGTCGTACGGCGGCGAGATGGCCCTGCGGGTCTTCATGTTCGCCCTGCCGGGCGCGGCCCTGCTGACGGCTCTCGCCCTGTTCCCGCGTACCGGCGCCACGGCGAAGGAGCGCGAGAAGGACCGGGTCAGCCTGGCTCCGGTGGCCGCGCTGCTGGCGGGGCTGCTGCTCATGGGCGGCTTCCTGGTGGCCCGCTGGGGCAACGAGTCCTTCGAGCGGGTCCGGCCCGGCGAGGTCGCCGCGATGGACTATGTCTACGCCCATGACAAGCCGACCGTACGGCTGCTGTGGCTGAGCAACGACACCGTCAACGACGTGACCCCGGCGATTCCGTGGGGCGCGAAGGACATGGAGCGGGTCGACTACGTGCCGACACTGGCGCCGACCGACCCGGTGCTGGTGTCAGGGCTGGTCAAGGGGTTGAAGGACGCCGGCCCGAACTCGTATCTGATGATCAACAGGAGTCAGGTCGTCTCTCTCCAGATGGACGCCGGTTACTCGGCGACCTGGGAGAGCCGGCTCATCCAGAACCTGGACGACCGGCAGGATCTGACGAAGGTCCTGGTCAACGACGACGTGACCATGTACAGGCTGCGGACGCAGCCCGCGGGCGCGGTGGCGAATCCGGATCCGGGGCCGATCGGGCCGCGGATCACCTGGACGCCGTGGTCGGTGGTCGGCGGTCTCGCCGCGGTGGTCCTGATCCTGCTGCTGACGGCACGCGAGGTGGTCCGGGTCGCGGTCCGGCCGGGGGTACGTCAGCTGCGGTGGCTGCAGGGCAGCTTCTGGTTCTCGCTGCCCCTGCTCGCGGTGCTGCTGGCGTCGCTGGCGCAGCGGTTCCTGACGCTCAAGTAGGAGAGGTGAAGTGGCTCACCGGGCTCTCCGGGTTCACCCGGCGCATCCGGCTCACCCGGGTCACTCGGGTCATCCGGCTCACCTGGTTAGCCACTTCACCTCGTACCCCTTCAGGTCGAACCGCTTCCCGTCCACCTGAGCGCTGATCGTCCGGCCGAGGGTGTTGACGACGAGCACGGTCCTGTCGCTGGCGAGGACGCGCACGTTGGGCGCGTCGTCCTTGGCGACGGAGACGGTCTCGTACCGGGTCCCCGGCGGGAACGCCTTCCCGAACCTCGACACCAGGTCGTACATGGGGAGTTGCCGTCCCCCGCCGGCGCTGTCGGTCGTGGTCCACAGACAGCCGGCGCAGTCGCCGCCCTTCTCGTCCTCCGGGTTCCAGTAGAAGCCGGAGTCGGCGCCGCCCCTGACCATGGCGATCATGCCGGTGGCCTGGACGGCGACCCGGTGCGGTTCGGTCCAGCCGTCGCGTTCGTCGCTGCCGTCGGCGGGCTCGACGTAGTACTCGGCCCACCACAGCGGCAGGTCGTGCGTCTGCTTCCGTACCCACTCGCTCACGTACGTCAGTTTCTCGGTGGCCGCGAACTCGTCGGGCAGCAGGTCGTCGTCGTTGGTGTAGCTGGACCCGTCGACGACCACGAAGTCGGCGCCCGCCTTGTGGGTGTTCCAGTAGTCGAAGGCGTCGATCACCCGCTGGTCCATGACTCCCCAGGGGCCCTTGAGGGTGGGTGAGGCGTTCTCGGTCTGGCGCGGGTCGAAGCTGTCCATGACCAGATATGGCCCGCCGACCATGATGTCCTTGTTCACGGCCTTCAACGCCTTGTAGACGAGGTTGTAGAGCCGGGTGTAGCCCTCGTAGTCCCAGCGGGCCTCGTCGTTGTTCCAGAAGCCCTTGAACTCGTTCCAGACGAGGAAGTGCCGTACGTCGGGATAGCGCCTGGCGACGGTCGCGGCGAGGTTCGCGTAGTCCTGGTAGTGGTCGGGGGTGGGGGCGGTCTCCAGGGCGGCCTGGCTCCAGTCGGTGTTGTTCACCCCGGCCTTGCCGCCCTTCATCCAGTCCGGCGAGCAGCACAGGGTGATCACCGGGGTGCCGCCCGACCTGCGCATGAAGTCGACCCGGCGGTCCAGGGCGCCGAAGTCGTAACGGCCCCTCACCGGCTCGGGGTTGTCGGCGCCCCAGCCCATGACGGCCTGGTCCTGGGGCAGCCCGCCGCCCTCGGCCAGCAGGTTCTCGACCCGGTCGGTGGCGGCCGTACTGCCCTCGTCGGCGCTGTACTGGGTGTGGGTGAAGCCCCAGCCCACGTAGGGCTCGGTCGTGGCCGGCGGGGTGGCCGGGGTGCCGTGCACCTTGTCGCCGTCGCGGGTCGTGCCCGCGGTGCCGCCACCGCCCCCGGGCAGCGTGTTGATCAGTGTCACGATCAGGGCGAGAGCGGCCACGCCCACACCGAGCAGGGCGGTGAGCCGCCACCGCCGAGCCCCCGAATTCCACTCATGACGTCCCATCAAGGACAACAGTAATGGCGGAAATCGCCCCGGGGGCAGGTATCGGGGAGCGACAGCTGTGTAACAGGGCCAGGGGGGCACTCCGGATACTCCGGAAGCTCGGCGCACACCCGACACTCTGCGCCCACTTCGGAAAACGGGTGCGCGGCGGGCCCCGGTGTCGGATCATGGCGGCATGTCTGCCAAGCCGCACGAGTCGCTGCCGATCCGGCTCAACGTCGACGACTCCGACTCACCGTCCGACGTCGTCGACGCGCTGTTCCTCGGCCGCTTCGCGACGGGCGAGCAGCCGTACTCGCACGCGGCCAACATCGACCGGGTGCGCTCCGGGGCGACCCTGCTGCCGAAGGAGGCGCGGGTGCTGCGGGTGGCCCGCGACGACGACCGCAGCGCGACGCTGGCGGAGGGCGACGGCTGGACGCTGCTGGTCTCCCGCTGGAACCGGGGCGCGGACGTCACCGTCACCGCGACCACCGCCGAACTGGCCGCGAAGGTACTGAACGAGACGACGGACGGCGCGGCGGACGAGCCGGAGCCCCAGCCGGACAACGTGACCATGGGGTTCTGGTACGTCTCCCCCCGGCGCGGCCCGCACCGCACCACCCGGCAGATCTCCGCCGGTACCTGGGACGAGGTCCGTGCCAACTACACGGCACCGGTGGCGGACGCGATGGACCGTCTGATGAAGACGACGCCCGAGGACATCGCCGGCCGTCTCCTGCTGCTGCACGGGCCGCCGGGCACCGGCAAGACCTCCGCCCTGCGCACGCTGGCCCGTTCCTGGCGGGACTGGTGCCAGGTGGACTGCGTCCTCGACCCCGAACGCCTCTTCTCCGACGTCGGCTATCTGATGGACATCGCGATCGGCGAGGAGGACGGCGCCGGCAAGGGCCGCTGGCGGCTGCTCCTCCTCGAGGACTGCGACGAGCTGATCCGCGGCGAGGCCAAGCACACGGCGGGCCAGGCCCTGTCGCGGCTGCTGAACCTCACCGACGGGCTGCTCGGCCAGGGCCGCAACGTCCTGGTGGGCGTCACCACCAACGAGGACCTGGAGCGCCTGCACCCCGCCGTGGTCCGCCCCGGCCGCTGTCTCGCCCGTATCGAGGTGGGCGCGCTGACCCGCCCCGAGGCGGTGAACTGGCTCGGCACGGAAGAGGGCGTGGCCCGCGAGGGAGCGACCCTGGCGGAGCTGTACGCACTACGCCGGGGCACGACGCCGACGTCGGTACCGGGCGCACGGGAGGACGCGGACGCGGGGCTGTACCTGTAGTGCTTTGATGGGGGTATGCCCCTGTTCATCGGGACCTCGGGCTGGCAGTACAAGGACTGGCGGAACGTCCTGTACCCGGCCGACGTGCCCATGCGCCGATGGCTGGAGGAGTACGCGGCGCACTTCACGACCGTCGAGCTGAACAACGCGTTCTACCGCCTGCCGAGCCGCGAGAACTTCGCATCCTGGCGGGACCGGGTCCCCGCGGACTTCGTGATCGCGGTCAAGGCGAGCCGCTATCTCACGCACATCAGACGCCTGAAGGATCCCGCCGAGCCGGTCGACCGCCTGATGACCCACGCGGCGGGCCTCGGCGACCGGCTGGGCCCGGTCCTTCTCCAGCTCCCGCCGACCCTCAAGGCCGACCCGGCCCTGCTGGACGCCTGTCTGGCGTGCTTCCCGCGCGGTACGAGGGTGGCGGTGGAACCCCGCCACGACTCCTGGTGGACGCGGGAGACCCGCGAGGTCCTGGAATCCCGGAGCGCGGCCCTGTGCTGGTCGGACATCCAGGCCCACCCCATGACCCCGCTGTGGCGCACCACCGACTGGGCCTACGTCCGCTTCCACGAGGGCCGGGCCGCCCCCTGGCCCCGCTACGGCCGCCGCTCCCTGGAAACCTGGGCCGACCGCATCGCCACGGCGTATCCCAAGAAGGCCGACGTCTACACGTACTTCAACAACGACCCGGGCGGAGCGGCGGTGCGGGACGCGGCGGCGTTCGCGAGGGTCGCGGAAAGGGCGGAGTTGCCGGTGACGAGAACGCCGCAGCTGAACACGACCGGCTGACGCCAGGCTGCGTCTCTTTTCTCCGCCGCAACGGCGATCGGCCGCCACGGCGCCTCTCGGCGGTGCCGAGCCCCGCCCTGCCGAAGCCCGAAACCTCCTACTCCCCGTAAGCCGCCCGCAGGGCGTCCCGCACCGCGGCCAGCGCCGCCTTCTCCCCCAACCCCAGCCGGCGCACCCGCTCCGCGTACGCCTGTGCGGCCGACGACGCCTCGCGCTCGGCGGCCGACCCGGCGGCAGCGACGAACGTTCCGTTGCGCCCCCGCGTCTCGATCACCCCGTCCGTCTCCAGCGCCCGGTACGCCTTGGCCACCGTGTTCACCGCCAGCCCCAGCGACTCGGCCAGCCCCCGTACCGTCGGCAGCCGGTACCCCACCGGCAGCACCCCGCTCCGCGCCTGCCCGGAAATCTGCGCCCTTACCTGCTCGTACGGCGGCGCGCTGTCATCGATGTGGATCTTCAGAGTCACGGCCCGATTCTCCCGTATCCGCCGGAAAATGAGAGGCATCCCGCACTCGCCCCCGCATAGCGTGCGCCCCATGACAGTGACCGTGCGCGATCTGCGCCCCGACGCCCGGTCGGATGCCGAAGGCTTCGCCCGAGTCCGGCAGCTGGCCCTCCCCTACATGCTGTTCACCCCGGAGTCCCTGGTCCACGACCTGACGCACACCCACCCCGACGCCCGCTTCCGCCAGCTGATCGCGGAGGAGGACGGTGAGATCATCGGCACGGCCCAGGTCGGCCTCGCCCACGAGAGCGCCGAGCCGGGCCAGGGCGTCGCCAACGTGTACGTGCATCCGGAGCGCACCGGCCGGGGCGCCGGCACCCTCCTCGTCCGTACGGCGGAGGCACACCTGTCGGACGCCGGCGCGACCACGTCGTACGCCTGGGTGCTGGACGCCCCGCCCCACCGGGCCTTCGCCGAGCACCGCGGTTACAGGGCGAGCCGCTCCGCCCACTTCCTGCGCCTCGACCTCGCACACGGCGCACTCCCCCCGCTCCGGACCCCACCCCCCGGCGTCGAGCTCCGTACGGCCGCCGACTTCGCCGACGACCCGCGTCCGCTCTTCGCCCTCGACGCGGAGACGATGCGGGACGAACCCAGCGACATCGACACCGAGTTCGCCGACTACGAGGCCTGGCTGGACGGGACCTGGCGGCATCCGCTGTTCAGCCACCAGCTGACCTCGGTCGTCCTGGTGGACGGCCGGCCGGCGGCGTTCAGCGCGGCGCGCACCGACGGCGGCACCCGCTATGGCACCGTCATGACCGGCACGGCCCGTGCCTTCCGTGGCCGGGGCCTGGCCAAGCTCGCCAAGAACGACTCCCTGCACCGCGCCCGCGCCGCCGGCTGCACGGAGGCGTTCACGGGCAACGACAGCGGCAACGGCCCGATGCTGGCGATCAACAAGTGGTTCGGGTACGACATCTGCGCGACGGAGGTCAGATATGTCCGCGAACTCGGCTGAGCCGACGGCCACGGTGGACGTCGTCCTGGTCAAGGCGGGCCGCACGAAGATCCGTTACCCCGCCGAGCTGCTGCACGACGACGGCACCCGGATCGCCGTACGCGCGCCGTGGGCCGGTGACGTGGCCCGTGACTTCGGCTTCGTCCGCTTCGAACAGGGCGATGTCTTCACCGAGTTCTACTGGCGCGACCGCTGGTACGCGGTCAAGGAGGTCCGCGCCGCCGACGGCACGCTGAAGGGCTGGTACTGCGACATCACCCGTCCGGCGACGCTCACCGGCGGCGAGCTGGTCGTCGAGGACCTCGACCTGGACCTGTGGCGGTCCGCCGACGGCACGGACGTCCGCCGGCTGGACGAGGACGAGTTCGCCGAGAGCGGGCTGGCGGCACGGGACCCGGCGGCCGCCGCGGCCGCCGTCGCCGCGCTCGACACGCTGGAGACGCTGGCCCGCGAGCCGGACTTCACCGCCCTGCTGTCCTGAGGCGCCCCTCACATGTCCTGAGGCATCCCCTCACACCGTCGCCACCACCGCGTACCGCTCGTCGTCCACCTCCTTGCCCCACAGCACCGCCCGCGCCGACAGCCGCTCCACCCGCACGTCCGCGGCGAGCGGCGCCAGGAGGCCGGTGAGCCGGTCGGCGGATATACCGACCGGGGTCACGGTCCCCCACACCCCCTCCACCAGCACGAACCGCCCTCCGGGGCGCAGGAGGCCGCGCCAGTGCCGCAGCACGCGTGCGGGGTCGGGCAGCGCCCACAGCACATGCCGTACGAGCACGGCGTCGAAAAGCCGCTCGCCCACCGGTGGTGCCGCCGCGTCACCGAGGAGGAACACCGCGTCACGGCCGGCGAGCTTGGCGCGGGCCCGCTCCACCATCGCCGGGGAGCTGTCGACCCCGGTGACGTGATGGCCCTGCTCGGCGGCGAGGAGGGCCAGGCTGCCGGTACCGCAGCCGAGGTCCAGGAGGTCGGCGGGGCGTCCGGGCAGCCACGTCCGGAGCCGCTCCGCCCAGGCCGCGCGTACCTCGGGCGAGCGCAGCCCATGATCCGGCTCGGCGTCGAAGGTGGCGGCCTGCGCATCCCAGTCGACACTCGCCGCAACTGTCCGGTCACTCTCGTTCGTCATGCCCCCAGCGTGACACCCACCACTGACACTCGGTCCGTGTGACAGCGACCACTGACAGACCCGCACCGATGAGGAACTCTCGCCCAAAGGGTCTACCTCCGTGACACCACGGATCTCGGTAGGCACTGAAGGAGGCAGCCATGCGCCGCACAACCGTGCAGAAGCCCCTGAAGAAGACGGACAGCCGCCGGATCCGCAAGGAGGCCGACGAGCGCCCCGCCGGACGCCCTGAGGTGCGCAAGGACATCGCACGCACCTGGTGGCCGGACGGCTGACCACGCCGGCTCCCCCGCGCGTTCTTCAGCCCGGCCGCCTGCGGTAGTGGACGCGGTCGTACGGCGCGTCCACGCACCGCCCGACGACCTCGTAGCCGCACTTCGGGCAGAACTCCTGGTTCTCCCGCATCAGCGCGTTCGTGCAGAGTCTGACCTCGGGCAGGCCGAGGGCACGTGCGCATGCGTCCACGAACTCCAGCAGCCGCCGTCCCCCCTGCCCGCGGCCCCATTCGCCATGTGGTCCGCCTCCATGGGCTGCGGCACCACCGCTACGCGCGCGATGTAGTGGTGGTACGCCATGTCCGTCACGGCCTTCACAGCCGTTGCGTCGGCGGACCGGGCGGGCCGGATCCCGTCGTTCGCCATGGCGGGAACGCCGGCTTCCTCAGCTCAGCCTGAGCACTCCCTTAAGGCGACCATAAGGATCTCCTCCGCCCCCTCCCAGCAGGCGATTTCACGGTTTCTTGGGGCTAGCTTTCTGATCGCCCCCACGGGATCCGGCCGGGCGGTACCGAGCCCTCCCCGAGGACCGTTCCGAGGAGTTTCCGCATGTTCGCAGCACGCCGTGAGGCCGGGGCTGGTCCCGCATGACTCCGGGGCCTGACCGGCGGCTCAGGCCGGACAGGCCCCGGCGGCGTTCAGTTGGGCGGGCCGCTCAGCTGAACGCCGACGCACAGCTGGTGGCGGTGGCGTGTGCCGGGTCGAGCGCGTTGGCCACCTCGTGGAAGGCGATCCGGTCGAAGAGCCCGATCGCCACGTGCTCGGAGAGGTCGAGCGAGCAGAGGTCCTGGAGCAGCACGTTGTGGACGTCGGAGCCGCTCAGGTACTGGCTCTGCCAGGGGGTGGCCACCTCGTCGTACTTGGTGGCGATGACCGTGTAGTGCACGCCGGGGACGGTGTCGCCGCCCGCGTTGAGCTTGGTGAGGAAGGCGGAGCCGGGGATCTGGTCGGCGAGTCCGGCGGTGGTGGCCTTGATCAGGTCCGCGGCACCGGGGAAGTACGGCAGCAGGTTGGTGAGGCCGCTGAGGGTGGCGCCGTGGTTGTCGGGGGCGAGGCCGACGAGGGCGTTCACCTTGGCGGCGCCGCCGAGGAACCTGAGGTAGTAGCGGGGCATCATGCCGCCCTGGGAGTGGCCGACGAGGTCGGCCTTGGCGGCGCCGGTCGCGCTCAGCACCTTGTCGACGTAGGCGGAGAGTTGCTCTGCCGACTTGTCGATGGGGCCGAGGCCGTAGAAGAGCGGGACGCCGGACAGCTGGCCGTAGTCGAGGGAGAAGACGCAGTATCCGCGGTCCTCCAGGTACGGGGCGAGGGAGAGCCAGTTGTCGACGGAGTTGCCCAGTGTGCCGTGGACCAGGATCACGGGGCGGGGGTGGGCGGCGGAGGGGCGGCAGGAGTAGTCGTTCCAGCCGGTGCTGGGGGCGCTCGACGCGTGGGCGGTGGCGGCGGGGACGGTGGCGACGGCGGCGGCGAAGAGAAGTGCGGTCAGGGGTCTGAGCACTCGTTTCCAGGGCAGCATCGTGTGATCTCCTTGCGGCTCAAGGGAGTTGCGACGGCCTTACGCCCTGTGATCCGGATCACGAGGATGCTGTTCACTCATCAAGTTACGGACGAGTAGTGCAACCGTGAAGTTACGCGTCGGTAAAACTTCCGGGTAACCGGTCGCGCGCCACCTGCCTGACGGGGTGTCACCAGCTGGGCCTGAGGGGACCATAGGGCGCAATACGCGCCAGATCACTCCACAACACGCACGCCTGGTCCCAGATGGCGGCGAAACGGAAGATCACTTTTCCGCAGTCGGAGAGGTGTCATCCCGAGCAAGGCGAGCACAGACGGCCGAGCAGGCCCGCAAGGCGCCTTTCGAGGCGCGGTCCCGGCAGGGGTTGAGAGCCCGGCCGAAATGCCGCTGGTTCCGGTACGGCGGGTGCCGTACCGGAACCAGCGGGACGAGCGGCGACGTCAGGTGGTGACCTCCTCGCCGTTCGCGTTCCAGGCCCGGGTGAACCCTGGTACGTCCGAGGACGCGAACACGGTCACCATGCCCGGCACGTACTCGACATGGCCACCGACCTGGTCATCGGGCGCGGGCGGGAACGCCACGTCGAGGTGGTCTCCCGAGGACAGTTCGTACTCCATGCCCGAAGGCTCGAACTGTACGGTGAGCGGCCCCTCGTAGGCACTGATTCGGATACGCATCGGCTACCAGTTCTCCAGGATGTACCGCATCAGGTCGGCGCGCGGTCCGGCGCTGGGGTTCTGCGGGGTCACGGTGCGGACCTTGTCGTAGTAGTTGTACACGGTCTGGATCTCGTCCTCGGTCCAGCCGGCCGCCTTGAGCTTGGCGATGTGCTCAGACGTCATCAGGGCATAGTTCTCGGTCTTGTTCGCCCACAGGACGCCCTTGCCGAGGCCTCCGACCGTGGTGCCTCGCGCCTTGGCGATGGCGTCCACCGCCTCGAACTCCGTACGGACCGCCGCCGCGGTCTTCGCCGTGCGCTCCACGCCGGCCGCCGCGTCGGCGGCCATGCCCGCGTTGCGGGCGGCGGAGACCGCCTCGTCGAGGCCGGAGCCGATGACCGCCGCCGCCCGGATGGACCGGACGAACTTCGCGGCCACGCCGATCACACGCCGCCACGCACGTACCCCTTGCAGATCTGGAGATCTCGCCGGAGCAGACCTCACACAGGGTGACATGGACTGCGAACCGCCACCTGCCCACCCCGCCCTGAGCCACTGAAGCACTGCGGCGCAAGGCAGCCGCAGGGTGATTTCACCCAACTGCCCCGCCAGGCCGGAGAGCTGACAGGACGGCGCCCGCTCGGGACGCCACCCCTCCCTCAAGAATCGCTGATGTGTTCGAATCGAGTGTCGCCTACCTGGGCTGATGAGGTTAGAGTAATCGAACGAGCGTACGATGAACATATCGGGCGTACGACTAAAAAGGGGCGGAGTGATGGAGGTGCGGCATGACGGGCTTCGCCCATCTGCACGTCGCGTCCGGTTACTCCGCCCGCTACGGCGCCTCCCATCCCGAACAGCTCGTCCGGCGGGCGGCGGACCGGGGCATGTCCGCGCTCGCGCTCACCGACCGGGACACCGTCACCGGAGCTGTTCGATTCGCACAGGCCTGTGCGAAGGAGGGGGTCAGGCCGGTCTTCGGCATCGATCTGGCCGTGGAGGCCCTCGCGCCCCCGCCGCCCGGCCGGCGCCGCCGCACCCCGGCGCGCGGCGGCGCGCACGTGATCGAGCCGCCGTTGCGGTTCGTGCTGCTCGCGCAGAACCGGGCGGGCTGGGCCCGGCTGTGCCGGATCACGTCGGCCGCCCATGTCGGCGCCGTGTCCGGTACGCCGCCGGTGGTGCCGTGGGAGGCGCTGCGCGAGTACGGCGGCCCCGGCCTGACCGTGCTGCTCGGACCGCTCTCGGAACCGGTGCGGGCACTGTCGGTGGGCCGCGAGGACGTGGCCATGAAGCTGCTGGCGCCCTGGCAGGACCTCTTCGGGAAGGGTGTTCGATTGGAAGCCGTCGCGCAGAAACGTTCCGGCACCGGTCCGGGATCCCTGCGCCTGGCCGCCCGCACCCTCGCCCTGGCCGACCGCACCGGCACCACCGCCGTGCTCTCCAACGCCGTCCGCTACGCCGACCCCGACCAGCACCGCCTCGCCGACGTCCTGGACGCCGCCCGGCTGCTGCGCCCGATCGACCGGCGCCGGCTGGACAGCGGAGAGCGCTGGCTCAAGGACGAGCGAGGAATGGAGACCGTCGCCCGCATGATCGTCGAATGCGCCGGAGGAGACATCAGTCGGGCTCGCAGGCTGATGGCGGACACCGCCGCCACCGCGGACACGTGCACCGTCGACCCGGTGGCGGACCTCGGTCTCGGCACCCCGCACCTCCCCGAACCGGCGCTCTTCGGTGCCGAGCCCGGAGCCGGCGGCGCGGCCCGGCTGCTCCGCCTGCGCAGCGAGGCCGGCCTGGCCCGGCGCGGCCTCGACCGCGACCAGGAGGCGCTCGCCCGGCTGGACGAGGAGCTCGCCGTCATCTCCCACTGGAACTACGACGCGTACTTCCTCGCCGTCGGCCAGGTCGTCGCCGACATCCGGGCCAAGGGCATCCGGGTCGCCGCCCGCGGCTCCGGCGCAGGTTCCCTGGTCTGCCACGCCCTGGACATCGCCACCGCCAACCCGCTCGACCACCGCCTGCTGTTCGAACGCTTTCTGAGCAGGCGCCGGGCGTCCCTGCCCGACATCGACATCGACGTGGAATCCGCCCGCCGGCTGGAGTGCTACGACACGATCTTCGAACGGTTCGGCAAGGAGCGGGTCGCGGTCACCGCGATGCCCGAGACCTACCGCGCGCGCAGGGCGCTCAGGGACACCGGCCTCGCGCTCGGCATCGCCCCGGCCGAGATCGACCGGATCGCCAAGAGCTTCCCGCACCTGCGCGCCGCCGACATCACCGGCGCCCTCGCCGAACTGCCCGAGCTACGACAGCTGGCCACCGAGGCACACCGTTACGGCCCCCTGTGGGAGCTCGCCGAGGGCCTCGACTCCCTGGTCCACGGCATGGCCATGCATCCCTGCGGCGTGGTCATCAGCGACGCCACCCTCCTGGACCGGCTGCCGGTGCAGCCCACCCCGCAGGGCGACTACCCCATGGCCATGGCCGCGAAGGAGGAGATCGAGGCGCTGGGCAACATCAAACTCGACGTCCTGGGCGTGCGGATGCAGTCCGCGATGGCCCACGCCGTCACCGAGATCGAACGCACCACCGGCAGCAGAATTGATCTGGACGACCCCGAACAGGTACCGCTCGACGACGTCTTCGCGTTCAAGCTCATCCAGGCCAGCCAGACCCTGGGCCTGTTCCAGCTGGAGTCCCCCGGCCTTCTCTACTGTCTGAGCCACTGTCGGTTTTTGGCTCGGAGGAAGCATGGAGGAGCCCGCAGGCTCATGGGCTGTCGAGTTCTACGATCTCAGCCGGGACTTCCCTGTTCCCGCAGGCGACGTGGATCTGGGGCAGCTGGGCGACGTACACAAGAGAGCACGCGAGAATGGTGCGCGGGACGGCACGCCGATCGTGTGGTCGACGCGCCACGGAACGGACCCGTGGATCAACCTGTTCTTCCGAGCTGACGAGATCGTATCCAAGCAACGGACCACGTGGCGCCGGTACGCCTACGCACTCGTCGTATGGCTGAACTTTCTGGAGCAGCGAGGACGGCTCTGGCACGAGGCGAGCAAACGCGACTACACGGACTTCAAGCACTGGCGGATGACGGATTCCCGCAACTATTGGCGGGTGGAGGGGACGTCGTTCGACACCGATCGGGCGGGAGTGAAGAGGTTCTACGCGTGGGCCTCAGGTGAGTACGAGGTCTTTAACCCGATCCCGTCGCAGTCCGTCCAATCTGGCGGTACTGAGCCTGGAACGGGGCGCCGGGATCCTAGCCGTCCTGGTGGCACTCCTCGACGTCAGGTGAAGTGGCTGCTGCGGAAGGCTCTCGAGCAGTGGCGGGATGTGGGGCTGAGGGGCTACGGGTTCGACGGCCTCCGCCCGGCTAGCTGGCACGGCTTCAACGAAGACCGCAACACCGCGTTCGTCGAGGGGCTGTGGGGTACAGGACTGCGGCTGGAGGAGTGGGCAAGCGTTCTGGACGTCGAGTTGCCGGCGACTCCTGTGGCGAGCCGGTATCCGAAGGCGTGGCTGGCGAAGTCCTGTGCCAAAGGCCGCCGCTATGGGCGTCACTACCGGATTCCCCGGGCGGTCTTGAAGGCCGTGGCAGGCTACATGGACCCCCTGGAGGGTTCTCGCGCGGAAGCGATCGGGCGGGCGCGGCGGGCCGGTCGGTACGAGCGTGTTCCGGGTCTTCTGATCGTGATGGGGCACAATCCGCGTACGCGGACACTGCGAGTACGTACCCCACGCGGGGGCTCCACGACGATCTCCCTCGATGTGCTCGAACCGGTCGAGAGGCTCCGCCTGTTCCGGGAGACGCGAGACGGGCTGGAGCCGCTGGCGGTCTGGCTGAGCAATGACGGCATGCCGCATCGGGCCCACAGCTGGGAGAACACGTTTGCCACCGCCAACTCCCGCGTGGCTGAGGCGTGGGCGCGGTCGCGGTGGCCGGGGTTCGATGACCTTGACGAGGAGGATCGCAAGAGGCGTGCAGCCCAGTGCCCTCTGTGGGTGCGGCCGCACATGCTGCGGCACTCCTACGCGCTGGTCTGGTACTCGATCCTGAGCGCCGTGTGGGAGCAGCGCCTACGAGGATTCACCGAGGCCGAGAAGCATGCGTTCCGGGAGCAGTTCGGCGACATCTGGTACCAACTGGCGACGATGCTCGGGCATCGCAACCCGCAGACCACCCGGGACTGGTACCTGGCGCCATTCACGGCTTTGGAAGTCGACTACCTGATGGCGTTGATCGACGGTGACCAACGGGAAGCCGTCGACATCCTGTTGGGGAGGATCGCAGCAGACAGCGAATTGGTCCTTTCCCCCGTTCGAGCTGACCTGGAACTCCTAGACGATCCGGAGGATGGCGAGTGAGTCGGGGAGGCCGTAAGGCGAGTCTTCCGCCTGGCGACTGGCAGCCGCCGGAGCGGCTTTCCATCACAGAGGACGAGTGCAGTGTCTTCTTCGTTGAGGAGAAGGGGCGGTTCAGTAAGGTCTACGATTTCAGGAATCTGAGGGTCAATACCGGAATTCAGCAATGGCTGGCCAGGTCCTTCGCGCGGGCCACCGGGCCGAATTCCGGAGTCAAGCGGTTCATGGCAGCTGAAGGCCTCTGGGGTGAAGTGCAGCGCTTCGCTGGGCATCTCGGAAAACTGAATCCGCCGGTGCACCAGCCCGTGCACATCACTGCTGCACACATTAAGGAGAGCTTCCTCGCCGTGCCGCTGGGCTCCAGGAAGACCCATGTCCATCGGATGCGTGCGATCTTCCGAGCAGACCGGGAGTTGTCGGCCGAGGCGCGGAACGCAATCTTGCATGGGCGGTTGCCCGCATACGAATCGAAGGTACAGCCGTACAACCTAGATGAGTATCAGGAACTCATGACTGCGGTCCGCCATGACATCCGCGTGGCACGCGACCGTATCTATGAAGGGCGAGAACTTCTCTCTGCATACCGCCGGGGCGAACTCGGCTTGCCCAACCGCCGAAACCATATCGAGAAGGCCGGGCGCGTACTGGACATCCTTGACCGGACTGGCGACTTGCCTCGACGTGTGACGCCATCGGCGCCACAAGGCGGTATCCCCGCCTGGGTAGGGGCATTGGGCGGCGCTCACGATCTCGTTTCCCGGCTGACATTGACGCGCACTGAGACGGCGGCATTCTGTTTGATGCTTGTCGACCTGACCAGTGAGAACTTCGGCACGATCGGAGAATGGCCGGCGGCACACTTCCGGCCTGACGGTGATCTTGGTGGGCCCGCCCTGGCTCTGGTGGACGGGGTCAAGCCGCGTCGCGGGCCGTCGTTGGAGTTCATGGTGACGCCGCTGGAGGATCTGCCTCCGTCGCTTGCCGACGTGTTGCAGACAGAGGATCACGACAAGCACTTGTTCCGCTCGCCTTTGCGTGTCTATCAACTCCTCCTGGATCTAACGGAATTCGTCCGACGTCACAGTGATGGCACCCACGCCATCTGCTATCCGAATGTCCGGGCCCAGGAAGGTTTGGCATGGGCGCATGGTACGTCTCGGAATAATCTCGTGACCTGGGCACTCAGACATGGGTTCCGTCCAGCGAAGAAGGACGAAAACGGGAAGGTTCCGGTCAGTGATTCGCCGGATGAGGTGTCCCGTGACGTGAATGAACAAGCTGTTGTGAGTGCGAATATGGGGCTGTCGGTCAATGTGCACCGGCTCCGGCGTACCGTGCTGGAGCGCCGGGGAAAGCCCGTGGCGCACACCAGGGAGACGTTCCACAACTATCTGAGGACAAGCCGGCCCGCGGTCGAGCGCGGACGCGTGGTGATGCGTGAGGCGCTGGAGGAGGAAGTTGCCAAGGCCCGGAACGTTCAGGAGATTCCGGTTCTGACGGAGGAGTTCCTCGCTCGTGCGGCCGAGGACCCCGAGCGGGCCGCGGCCGATGTGGGACTCGACACAGAGGCTTTCGCCCGACTCATCTCGGGTGAGCAGGACGCGGTGCTGGTGGGCTGTACGGATCCGGAGAACAGCCCGGTCACCGGACCCGGGAAGCCATGCGGTGCGTCGTTCCTCGACGATTGCCTGCGGTGTGAGAACGCGCGTGCTCTGCCCCACCAACTGGCGGTCCAGGTCGAGACTCACAGTCGACTCAAACACTTGGAACGGGATCTCGATCCGCGTCTGTGGTCCCACCGCCATGCCGAGACGTTCGCCCGTCTGTCCAATCTGTTGGGGCAGTACACCGCTGTCGAGCGCGCCGACGCCCGTGAGCGCGTCACCAACGCCGAGCGGAGGCTCGTCGATGACCTCATCAACGGAAGGCTGGACCTGCGATGACTACCGTGTCGACGTCCGGGCCAGCGGCCGGAGTGGCCCTCCTACCTGGTCCGGACACTCTGGTCCTGGCGCATCGGCCGCTCCGCGACTCAACGGACACTGCTGCGCTCTCCCGGTTCGGGGACCCGGTGTGGTATCTGGGACCGGGACTGCTCGATGATCAGCTGTGCCCGGTCAGCGAGAACTGGAAACGGCTGATCCCCGCCGCCTTGCAGGAGGGCTTCAAGACGTGCGCCTGGATCGCCCTGAACACCAACTGGCCGGCGCAGTTGCAGCCAGGACTGATCGACGAACAGCCCGAGGTCCTCACCGTCCACAAGTGGCTCATGTCCATGTCGGTCTTCGCCGCGTGGCTGGACTGCCGCGATGTTACGCGCCTGTGTGATGTCAGCAGCCGGGACCTGGGGATCTACAAGAGCCACGTACTGGATCTGAACAGCTCGACCGAGGAAAAGAAGCGCCTGCTGCACGCGGTCCGGGTCGTCTGGGGCTACCGGGATTCGCTGCCCGAGGAGCACCGCCTCCCGTGTCGCAGGCCATGGGGAGCCGCCTCGACGGATGACCTGGTCGGAGTCAAACGAAATCGGGGCCCGTACAACAAGACGCCACGCATCGCCCCTGCCACCATGGAGGCCTTGCTGGCATGGGCACTTCGGATGATCGAGCACTTCGGGCCCGATATCTGCAATGCAGCCCACGAAGCACGCCTGCTCCTGGACGGGCAGCATCCGGCAACGCTGACAGCGCGTGCCACGTTCGGCCGCAGCTCATTGAAGCATCGCCTGGTGCCCTACGTGTTGGAACTGCGGCGCACGGGCAGAGGGCTGCCCGGCACTCGGCGTCGCGAGCGGCACGGCGGTCAACTTGGAGTCGACCACGAGCACGTCGCCCGCATGGTGGCTTCCAGCGGCCCAAGGGTAAAGAGGCACGACAGCCTGTTGCTGTCTATGGCCGAGGAGCACGAGCTGGAACTGGAAGATGACGCCTACTTCCTCGGCCCAATTACCGGAATGTTTCAGGGCGCTCCATGGCGCGACCGACCGATTGGCATGCGGGAGGTCAACCAGTTGGTGCGGCTCCTGGCGGCCGCATGCTTTGTCGTGGTCTGCTACCTCTCCGGCATGCGCAGTGGGGAAGTCCTGCAGCTCCGTCGCGGATGTCTGCGCGAGGACGAACACGGCGGGTTTGTTCTCGTCGGCCGACGCAGCAAAGGCTCTGACCACGAGCCCGCCCCCGATGGGGAGGAGACCAAGGAACGGCCGTGGGCTGTGGTTCGCGCGGTCGTTCCGGCCATGCAGATGCTGGAATCGCTCTCCGACGCCGAGCTGCTGTTCCCGCCAAGTCGGCAACGCACCACCACGGTCCGCTCGCGCCGGAAACAGTCGAAGCCGTCGGGCACGACGAACGACGACGTCCGCGAGTTCATGGACTGGGTGAACGCGCGGTTCTCCGGCGCGTACGGGCCGGCCATCCCGCCGGACCCGACCAAGGACGTGCACGCGGCACGTTTCCGCCGTACGCTCGCCTACTTCGTGGTGCGCCGCCCGGGCGGCCTCGCCGCGGCACAGGCGCAATACGGACACGTGAGAGCGAAGGTGACGCTCGGCTACGCCGGCGACGCAGACACCAGCTGGATGGAGGACCTCGCCGTCGAGGAGCTGGAGATGGTCAGCGAGCAGGTGGACGAGGACCTTCGAGCACTCGACGAAGGCGAACACGTCAGCGGACCCTCCGCGCAGGAGTACCGGCGCAGAGTACGGAAGGCCGCGGCCGTCTTCACGGGCCGCGTCGTCAACCAGGCTGACAACGCCCAACGCCTGCTGACCAGCAAGCATCCCGACATCCACCACGGGCTGGGAATGACTTGCGTCTGGCGACACGAGACCGCGGCGTGCCGGGAGGAGCGAGAAGCAGCCGGGCTGGAAGCGAACGGGCCGGACGAACAGCTCTGCCGCACCACATGCACCAACCTCGCCTACACCGACCGCGACATCGAGAGCAAGAAGCCGGAATGCGCCCGGTGGGAGGCCGCCGCATCCGATCGACTGTCGCCGAAACCCCTGAGGGACCGTGCGGCAGCGAAGGCTGCTCCGATGCGTGCAGTGATCGCGGAACATGAGCAGGGTCGGCGTGCGAGCCGCAGGGAAGAACCGATGGAGGTGCAAGCAGATGGGGCGCAGACCACGTGACCGGGACAAGGACGCCACTGCGATCAAGGCCGCCGCTGAGCGGCTGCTGGCCGGCACACCGCTGCGCTCGGTCTCGGGCAAGCTGACCGCCACCGAACTGATCGCCGAATGCGGCCTGCGCCGTGACGTGGTCTATCCACAACACCAGCATCTAGTCGACGAGTTCCGGCTCAGGGCCAAGGCACAAGGCAGAGTACCCACAGTTGCCCAGGAACTCGCCGAGCGGCATGAGGCCGCGCTCAAGGAGCTGAAGCGGACGAAGCAACAGCTGGCAGCAGAACAGCAGTTGACCGCATTCCTGCGGCGCACCACCGTGGAGCTGTCGATCGAGGTGGAGAACCTCCGCCGTGAGCAGGAGGACGCCGCCGATGCCACGGTGGTGCACATGCCGCGGCCGCGCGGCCCACGCCGCAGGTTCTCGCCCACGGATCCAGGCAGCTGAGCCACGCCGATGAGGCGGCGGTCATGGCGTTCCAGCCGTACTGGCAACCAGCACTGGGCGGATGCCGGCTCAGGTGACAGGGGTCGTTGCAACACCGCCGCTCCGTAGCGGGAGTAGGTGATCGTTGAAGGCTTCCGTAACGAGCCAGGGACCAGGGGATAACGGTGACCACCGAAATCCTCCTGTGGACGCTTCCACGCGACGTCGACCAATGGTCACCGCAGGATGCGACGACCTCCTCGGCAGCATCGCACGCGAGGTCGGCCTGGCGGACGTCTCACGCGACACGTATGTCCGAGCGGCAGAATGTCTCGGAGACGACTGCGGTAGGTGGCGAGGCGATGGACCGTGCCGCCTGCGACCAGGTACCCCTTGTGCGTTCAGCAGGTGATGCCGACTTCGGTGGAGGCACGGCATCTGGGAGAGGAGGCCGCAGGAACTGTAGGCCTTTTCTGCGATCATGCGGTCGGGCCTGCAGTGGGCCGACCCGGGGCCGCTGTAGAGAACCTGGATACGCCGCCTTGCAGCGGCCAGTTGTAGCGCTGAACGCGGTGCAGCAGGCCTGCAGTGGCTCTGCTCATGAGAACTCGTGAGCAGAGCCACTGCATAGTACAGAGAGCTGAAGAGGCTGGGGCAATCAGGCAGGCGATGAGGTACAACGGACATCGCTGGGAACTCCGGGGCTGATGGTTGCCTTTTTGCGGGTTCCCACCGTGGGTATCCTTTCTCGTGCCCAGTAGCCAGGGGGAGCGGCAGTATGGGAAAGCCTGTGCACAGCGCTGCGGCCAGCGCGCTGGGCTACCAGCACCAGACCTGGTGGGCGCTACTGGAGCTGCTGAGGGCCAACCATGCGCGTCCCGACGCGGCGATCTGCCTAGAGCTTCATGACGACATCGCGTGGGAGCAAGCCGGATCGGCAACGGAACTCCTGCAGGTCAAACATCACCAGAAAAGCGACCGACAGCTCACGGACGCCTCTCCCGACGTGTGGCTGACCCTGAAGAACTGGCTCGACACGGTCGTGCCTTGTGACGTCGATGGGCCTGCACTGGTGCTCGTCTCCACCCAACAGGCCAAGCCCGGCAGCGCGATGGCGGCACTCCGCCCTCACGCGCGCAGCGAACAGGTAGCCCTGAGCGCGCTGGAACGCGCCGCCCTGCATGAGGCCTCTGGACGTATCCAGGAGGCTCGTGAGCAGTTCCTCGCCTTGGGGCAGGCGGACCGGGCCGCGTTCGTCTCACGGATCACAGTGATGGACTCATCGCCGCACATCGAGGACGTCCCCGCTCTCGTCCGCGCAGAACTACGCTGGAACCTGCCGCCCGGGCACGAGGACCTCTTCCTGGGCATGGTGTGGCAGTGGTGGGACGAACAAGCACTGGCACTGCTGCAAAAGCGCAGACGAGCCGTGGACATCGGAATGGCCCGTGCGGCCATCGCTGGCCTGCGCGACCAGTTCACTCGCGTCCTGCTTCCCACCGTCGCTGCCCGCGAAGAGACCGGCGACGACGCCCTCATCACCGCCTACGCCGATAACCCCTTCGTCCACCAGATGAAGTGGGTGGGTTACCCGCCGGTGAACCTTCGGCACTCGGTCATCGACTATCACCGAGCGCAGACCCAAGCCATCCGCTGGATCGCCGAAGAACTCGTCGCAGCGGACGAACTTACCGCGCTCAGCCGCGACCTCGTCGACGAGTGGGAGACCGAGTTCGAGTGGATGCAGATCGAACTCGCCGCCACGACAGACGAAGCAACTAGACAACGAGCAGGAGCCCGGCTCCTCAGAGACCTTTCCCAGCGCAACGGCCCCTGCCTGCAGAATAGATACCACGAGGCGTTCTTCGTCCGCGGCCAGCGTCACGAGCTCGCCGACATGGGACGCGTGGGATGGCACCCCGAATTCCGAGACCGTATGCGCACCCTTCAGGCACGATCATGACCACACCACCGTCCGGGCAGATCCGGGACCCTGCAGCAGCAACCGCCTGGAACGAACCAGCGGCCCTCGTTACCGCCATGCTCAACCCGGCGCTGATCGCCACCCTCCTGTCCACCGCCGCCGACGCCTACACATATCGGCAGACATCGGGCATGCCGTGGGCCTTGTCCTTCATCGCTGCCCCCATGGCACTGCACCAAGGCACACGAAGCGCGCTGCCCGCCAGCACCCGTACCCACCTGTCCACCTGGGTGAGCCGCCACCCCGTGCTATGGGCTGGCTTCCCCCGTCGCGCCAAGGTCATGGTGGCACCGGTGCGGGCAGGATTGCGATTCGCACTCCGCCACAACGTACTTGAACTGCATCACGACTGCCTCAAACAAGCCACCCAGCCGCGCACCGAGCCGCCTGAGAACACCGAGATGCATGACATCCTGCGCAGCGCCCGCCTGATCGGTGCCTGGATGGCCGATAACGAGACAGCCGCCATTTTCGCCGGACTCGGAGTGGAACCCTGATCGCATGCAACTGCTCGCGCTGATCCTCTACAACGCCGACGGTGGCCGCCGCCTGGTCCCCTTCAGGACAGGAGCGCTTAACGTCGTCACCGGGCAGTCCGCATCAGGCAAAAGCACGCTGCTTGATATCTTCGAATACTGCACAGGACGCAAGACTGTCACCTTCCCGATCGGTCCTATGACCGACTCTGTCTCCTGGTACGCCGCCCTGTTCCAGCTGGAAAGCACACGCGCCTTCGTTGCCCGCCCTGCCCCGGGGCCAGGCAAGAAGACCGCCGAACAAGTCATGCTGAAATTCGGTCCCGGTCTTGAGCCACCGCCGTACTCCGACCTCGCCCCGAACACCGACCGCTACACACTGCGCCAGCGACTGGGCCGGTTCATCGGTATCGACGAGAACCACAGCACCACGCCCCGCCGCCGCGGTCCCTCCGCCGTCGGCGCCCACCTGGGCCACGCAGCGATGCTGTGCCTGCAGGGCCAGAATGAGATCGCCGACAGCAATCACCTCTTCCACCGGCAAAGCGATTGGAACGTCGCGTCAGCCCTCAAAGAGACACTGCCCTACTTTCTCGGTGTAGCCCCCCACGACCAGGCACGTAAGCACGCGCAACTCAACGCTGCACGCAGTCGTCTCACACAAGCAAAGAAAGACCTCGCTCAGGCCCAGGACCCAGACGGCATCGCCCACATCACCCTGGCTGCCCTCTGGCGCGAAGCTCACACACTCAATCTGGTTCCGGCACCAGTCCCCCCCGACGACTACGTGCAGGCCATGCAGACGCTCCAGGACGCCGTCCTCGCACCTGTTACCGAGCCAGCCCATCCTCTTGAGGAAGACCAGCGAAAGCTCGATCTTGAACAGACCTGCGCCGACCTGCGCGAGCAGCTCAGGGGCCTCTCCGCAGACCGGCGCCTGCTCCTGGCCGAAACCGTCGCAGCAGACGACTACGCCACCTCCGCACACATCCCACGAGACCGACTGGCAAGCCTCGACCTCGTTACTCACTCCCGGGACGACGACGCGAGTACCTGCGCACTGTGCGGCTCCGTCCTGCCCCAACCAGACCCGACGATTGACGCGCTCAGGAACAGCCTCGACCGCCTTCAGTACCAAATCAACGATATCGACGCCATGCGCCCGGCCCGACGCGCCGCCCTGGAAGGACTCCACCAACAAGCCACCCGGCTGCGCAGTCAGCTCCGTGCGGCCGAACACGCTCTGCAGACACTCACACAGGAGGACCACACCAACGGGCACCTCCCACACGGAGCCCGTATCGACTTCGCCCGCGGACGCATCCACGGCATGCTCACCGCCCTACAGCACACCACGGGAGCTGACCTGGCACGACTGACCCAAGCACGAGACACGGCGCAAGCCGCCGTAGATGCCCTCGTGGTTGAACTCGACCCCCGCGCAGTACACGAGGAACTCCTCGCCCGGCTCGGTCCGGTCAACCGTGACATGACTCTCTGGGCCCATCAACTACAGCTTGAGCACTGCAACCAAGGTGTGTACCTCAACCCGACCAAACTGACAGTCGAGTTCGGCACCCGAGCCGGCAGACTCCCGCTCTCACGACTGGGCAGCGGGAGCAACTGGGTTGGTTACCACGTCCTGGCTCACCTGGCGCTGCATCGCTACTTCGTGCGCCAGCGCAGACCAGTTCCGCGCATCCTGTTCCTCGACCAGCCCTCACAAGTCTGGTTTCCCCGCACCAGCCAAGACGGCGACAACCGCACTGATATGGACAGACCCGCGGCACAAGAGCTGTTCAAACTGATCCACGAAGTGGTCAAAGACCTGGCCCCCGACCTGCAGGTCATCGTCTGCGACCACGTGGACTTCCCGACGACGTGGTTCCAAGAAGCCGTCGTACACCGATGGCACCACAGCGAAAAGCTCGTTCCGGCGCACTGGGCCGACCTGGCAGGCTCCCCGCAATGAGGATCGCCCGCTGCGGGAGGTGCTGACTAGCTGACCAGCATCGGTTGACGTGGTTTCAGGTTCACTGGTTGGGCTGTTGCCTGGTTGTCACCGGCACCGTGTCCCGTGCTACGACCACCTGCGCAACCTGGCCATCGGCACCCTCCGGATCGCCGGTCACGTCAACATCGCCGCAGGCATCCGCCACCATGCCCGCGGCACTGCCCGCCCACTCGCCATCCTCGGCATCACGCGTGGACACTTCGCCTGAACCACGCCTGAGGAAACGGCAATTAATCGGAACGAGTATTCGAATAAGGCAACCGCCGTGTGGACCGTCTCCTACTCTGCTCCCGGCAACGGGGCGAGCGTCTCCACGCTCATCACCACGGTGCACCAGTAGTTCGCCGACGGCCGCGCCAGCACAGCGCTGGACGGTCGATCGGCACTTGGACCTGACGGCCCGTGGTCTGCAGTCGGAGGCGCACTGATTGGTGGCAGGTGGGATTGAGCACAGCGTTAAGAGGGCGCGGAAGTGTCAGTCGTCATCGATCTCTTCGGTGATCCAATCCTGGGGTACGAGAGCCTCGCCGTTGCTGCGACGCCAACGTGCTTCGACCGAGCTGCGGAAGGGCTCGTCGTCCAGGTCCGCGTGCTCCATCACGATCACCTGGAAGTCGCCGTCGAGAGCGTCGACCGTGTTCTGGATGGTCCTGTAGAGGTTGAGCAAGGCGGTTCTGTCGGGTCCGGCCAAGGCGGTGCCGTCTGGGGCGTCTTCAGGGAAGTAGACCTGGGACGGTTGGTCGAGGATGAGGAAGCGGGGTACGGGATTGCGCTGTTCGGAGAACCACTCGTGCATGCTGAGCAGGGTGGCGACGTGGTAGCCGAGCCAGTTCTCGCCGCCGCCCATGTCGGCCAGGCGGACCGGTCCGCGGGTGGTGTCCGCGACGACGGTCAGCCCTCGTGGGTCAAGGCGGATGGGTGACTCTTTGTGTTCGAGGTCCAGGGCGACGGCCTTGCCCTTGATCTTCGTATTGATCAGGGAGACGAAGCTGTTGAGCCGGTCGTCTCGTGCTCCGGCTCCGATGGTCTCCTCAAGTTCTGCGATCTTCGTTCGGAATTCTTCGCGCCGGTCCACGACTTGAGGCCCTTGGACATGACGTCCGGCTGTCTCCAGGAAAAGGCTGATGCGGCCCTGCACGAGCACAGCACGTCGCGAGGCGTCCGTCTGGCCTTGAGCAGCGCGCTGGCCGGCGGTCAGCGTATCGAGTTGTTCCTGATTGCGGCCCAGAGCGCTGCGGATCTCGTGCAGTGTGCCTTCTTCTGCTGCGATGAGGGCGTTGATTTCGGGGGTGTCGCTGCCGATGACGGTCATGTCGGCGTCGAGGCGGCCGAGGTCGCGGTTGATGACCTCCGCGATCTGGCTCAACTGCGGCTGGTGGCTGTCGCACACCGGGCAACGTGGCTCCTGGTCTGCCGTGTTGGCTGGTGTGAAGAGGTTGAGTGTGGCCAGGCGGGCGTGCTGCTCTGCCGCTTGCTCGAGAAATTCACTATTCTCCCGAGCGGCTCGCTTCAGGTTGGCGATACGGGCGCGAGCCCGTCCGTGCCGCTCACGCAGCTCTCGACGCTGCTCCACGAGAACGGCGACCGGATCGTCACCGGCATCAGGCGTCTGCGTGGGGGCGCCCTCGACGATAGCGCGGCGCAGATGCTCCGACGCCCGCTCTGCCGTCATTTCCTCCCGCGACAGCGGTTCCAGCAGACCTGCCTCGACTGCTTCGGTCACCAAGGCCAGTGCCTGCCCGGACGCCGGCGAGAGGCTGCGGGCAGCAGCCATCGCCGCCTCCATCTGCGCGAGTTCCTGCCGCAGCAGACGCAGCCGGTTTTCCAGCAGCGCCTGTTCGGGATCGACGGCACCGAGGAAGTAGGGGATCATCGCCCGGATCGTCGCCGGAAGGAACTCCTCGCCCTGCGAGTGGAACAGCAGGTCCGGATTGGCGACCTCGTTCTGTTTCTGCAGGCAGAAGAAGAGCGCATGGCGCACCGACGGCGGGATCGGGGTAGCGCTGCGCACGGCCGGAATCCGCACCGTCCGGTCGATACCGGCGAACTCCGACAGGACATCCTTGGCGATGTCGAGCGGGGTGGAGAAGGTCAGCTCGGAGCGCTGCGGCGGCGGGGCGTCAAGGGTTTGGGAGACGACGCACATCGTGGTCGCGGTGGCAGCCTTGCCCGCCGGGGCCGGCCGTGCGACGAACAGCTGCTGTTGGTCCTTGACCAGAGTGACGGCGAAGACCTGGACGAAGTTGCGCAGGGCCGCGCCCTTGATGACGTAGTCCTTGCTCGCCAGGCAGTAGTCGACGATGTTGAGCAGAGCGCTCTTCCCGCGCCGCGAGTCGCCGGTGATGATGTTGAGCTTGCCGGTCTTAAAGGGGACGGTGCGGATGTGGCCGTCTTCGTTGTAGATCGAGATGGCGCTGATCTGGAACGTCACGGCCGGACTCCTAGCAGTGTCATGACGGTACTGAGGCTGCCCGTGCTGGGTAGCCAGCGCCCCAGCAGGTGGGCCGCTTTCTGGATGGCCTGGACTTCGTCCGTGGCGCCGTTGATCGTTTTCATGAGCCGTCCAGGCGCCACAGTGAGCTGGCCTTCCTCGTCGCAGTGCAGGCTGTCGCTCTGCAGGGCCAGGAGCAGGCCTGGGCGGACCACGGCGGCCAGGGCGGTGGCGTTCTGTGACATGGTCACTTTGACGCCCTTGTTCTCCTCTAGCCATCGGGTCAGCCCGCTGTTGAGAGTTTTCGGCAGTGTGCGGCGTACGGCTGGCTGCAGTGCCATTACGGCGGACAAGACCGCTACCGCGATAGGGCATGGACGGCTGTATTGGACTTCGTGGCCCTGGACGGCGCGGCAGGTGACAAGTGCGGTGAACGCCGGATTGTACAGGGCGCGTTCTTCCCGGCTGAATTGAGTGAGGGTGTTCACGCCTGCGTTGCTCCTGCGGGCTCCAGGACGGCCATGAGCCGTGTCATGAAATCGATGTGCCAGCCCACCTGTAGATCGTTGGCGAGGATGTGAAAGGAGCCCTTGGAGACGAACGGCTCGTCGCATCCGATGCGGATGCGTGGCCGTGCCTCGCGCGTGGCCCACCGGTAGATTTCCTTGGCGGCCGCCACCTTCTCCGCTTCCGTCGCCGCGGCTCCGAGATCGTCTTCCATCTCCGCGAAGAGGTCCTGCCATTCCTCGATGAGCCTGCGCTCGTACTTGCTGATCTCACCGGGCAGCAACAGATTGTCGTCCGACCACCGGGAGCGCTGGGTGAAGGCACGGATGTAGTCGCGCACCGCGATGCCGACTCTGGTCTTGCCGATGTCAATCAGATCCAGCTGGCGGACGAAGGTCATGTTCGCGTAGTCCGACGGATCGGGTTCGAGGACGGCGATGTCCTCGTCGATGGGCAGATTCTCCGGGCGGAACTGATTGCGGAGATCGGTGAAAATCTGGTCGAACTCGTCGCCCGAGATCGCATCCATCTCATCCGTGCGCAGCTGTCGGATCGTGCGCTGGTAGAACCAGCCCTCCAGACGCTGCAGGAATGGTTTGGCGTAGGCATGCCCCACAGCGGAGACGACTCGCTCCAACAACAGATGCTCCACCTCGTCGACATCCGGAGCATTGCCGATGACCTGTATTCGGGCCAGCATGTCGCGCCGCTCGTCAGCCGAGAGCTTGTCGAAGGCCTCGTACGCCTTCTTGTTGTCCTTGCTGGTGGAAGCCTTCCGAGTCGCCTCCAGCGCCTTGAGCGCTCGACTCTCGTCCCTGACACCGGAGGCGACAGGCTGCAGGAGATAGCCGGCGGAATCGGCCGTCAAGTCGGCGGTGGTCAGGAGGAACAGGTCCGTCTCGTCCAGGTCCAGCTGATTGTTGGTGATCCCGTGCGCCCAGATCCGCAGGGTCTTCCACAGGTCCGTGCTGTAGTCCGACATGGTGACACCGGCGGCCCGGTGCTTGAGCTGGTACAGGACCCTGCCGCCTTCGACGACTTCCTCGACATCGTCACCGGCTTCGATGGCGATGCCCCAGTCCAGCCCGCGGCCGTGCTGGTCGACGCAGGAATGAAGGGCTTTACGGAGCTGGTATACGTAGCCAACCGCGGACGCCGATGCCTCGAACGGGGCGGTCGTGTCCGCCATCTGTACCCCCAGGTCTCACCAGACTCATGCACGCGCCACTGATCTTTACATGACGCACATATCGCCCGACACCCTTTCGCCAAGAGGGCCGGTGAATCATCGAGCTCCGCGTCGCCAGAGAGGGACGGAGGATCTCGGCGGAGGACGAGGAGGAGTGAGGAGGAGAGCGCTGCCGAGGAGTTAGAGGCTCAGGTGGTTGAGGTGTGCTGTCCCGCAGCTCTACTGCGTCGGAGACGAAGGCAGTGAAGCAATGGTTGTGGCCGGAAGGGACACCACCCACCACCGGTCGACTACCTCCGCTGACGTGTGATCGGTGCTGAGCGCCAGTCTGCTGTGATGCCGGACGCTCGTCGGCCGACTTCATCGGCCAAGAAAGGCGTTCGGGCAGGAAGGGCGCTGCGTGTCGAAAAATAGCCTTGGCTGAGGCATGCAGTATTGCCTGACTTGCGGCGGTCATGGACTCTAGAAGGCTTGCCAGGGTGGCAGGCGTTTGGGGGATGCAATGGCCCGCCCGGCGGTACGCGATGGCAGCGATCCCAAGGCCATCCGCGACACTCGCGTGTTGGTCGACTGTCTGCAGGAACTGGTGCGAGGCGCCTACCGGCCCGTCAGGAACTGTGCCAAGTACTCGGAGGTGGTGTGGTTCGCGGACGTTCCCGAAGGGCTCGTCCGCCGTTCCCAGGACGCCGACTCCCGGATCATGGTGGTCAAGCACCGTCCGCCGCTTGAAGCGCCACGGGTGCCTGCGATTCTGCACGGCCGCGTGTCGGTCGAGGCCGCTGCCACTGCTGCTATGGAGCCCCCCCAGCTGATCGACGACCCGTCGACAGATGGCGAACAAGCCGAAGCCCCCGCTGGCGAAGCCGAGATCCTCAAGGCGTTGGACATCGGTACGTCGGAGGTGCGCAAGGCGTACGAGGCCTGGGCCGGCCGATGGAGGCGATGGGCGCAGGAAGAGCTGGCGGCCGAGCCGCAGCGTCGTCTGCATCAGCAGCTGTACAGGATGGCCAAGAAGATCCAGCAGGACAGTGACACGTTCGAAGTCGTCCTGGCGGTGGGACTCTTGCAGCTGGGGGCCGAGCGCGTGTCGGCCCGGGTGCGCAGGCACATCGTCACGGCCCCCGTCACGCTTACGGTCGATCCGAATTCGGTCAACATCACGGTGTCCCTGGTGCCGGGGCTGTCCAGCCGTCTGGAAGACACGGAGTTCCTCAGCGAGTCCGACGGCTACACCTCGGAGCTGCTGAGGGTCGTGCGTTCCGATGTCGATGATGTCGCCTTCCATCCGTTGTCGGGCCGGGCGATGGAGGCCTTGCGCTCGTGGTCGCAGCGAGCCTTCGGAGTCGAACGAACGCTTCCATTCGACGCGGGAAGGGAGCACCCCGACCTCACTGCGGACCCGCAGGCGCGCTCGCTGCATCACGCGCCGGCGCTCATCCTCCGCGAGCACGGCCAGCGCTCGGTGCTGGGCTTCTTCGAGGGCATCGCCCGAGCCTTGAAACGCCCGGGAACGCAAGCTCCTTTGGGGCTGGCGCAGCTGCTGTACGACCTCGAACCGGAAGAGCGTATGGCCTGGTGGAGCAGGAGCGACCTCGTGCCTCCGGCACTGGGCCCGAACCCGCTGTTCCCTATGGTCACCAATGCGGCCCAGCTGGATGTCCTGGACCGGCTGCAGCACGACACCAGTGTGGTGGTCCAGGGACCGCCGGGGACCGGAAAGACCCATACGATCAGCAACCTGATCGCAGCGCTTCTCGCAGACGGGAAGCGGGTCCTGGTCACCAGCGAGAAGGGCCAGGCCTTGAAGGTCCTCCGGGACCAGCTTCCCGCCAGGCTGCGCAGCATGTGCGTCATCCAGCGTGATCATTGGCAGGGCGGCAGCTCCGATCTGCGCCAGTCGCTTGGCGCTCTGGCCCACCTGAGCGCGACCACGAATCCCGACAGGCTCCAGCAGCGCATTGAGGGCCAGCAGACCCAGCGCCACCAGCTCATGGCGGAACAGACCAAGCTGCGGGAGCGCCTGCGGGCAGTGCGAGAAGTCGAGTGGTACGAGCACCCTGAGATCGCGCCGGGATACCGCGGTCGGCTCGACGAGATCGTGCAGGCAGTCGAGCGCGGCACAGTCGAATACCAGTGGCTGCCGTCTCTGCCTGCCCAGCCGGAGCAGCTGCCGCCTCTGACCACGGACGAGGCGCAGCGGCTTTGGCTGCTGGTCACCATGCACGGCCCGGGAATCCTCGACGCACACATCCACTACTGCCCCGATCCCGCCACCCTGCCGAACCCCACGGATGTCGCCGACCGCATCAGCGAACTGGGAGTGGCTGAAGAAGTTCTTGGCCCGGAGCCCGTCGCGCCACTGGCCCAGACGCTGGCCGACCACAGCGACGCAGAACTCATCCTTCTGGAAACGCTGATCGACCAAGCCCAGCAGGCCCTGCAGAGTGTGGGACTGTCCGCGGATCCCGCGTCATGGCACGAAGGGATGTGGTCAACCCGTGCACTTCAGGACGGCATCGCACGCCGATGGCAGCAAATGTGGGACAGCATCCGAAACGCCTCACAGCGTGCCCAGCAGACCCAGCAGGAGATAGCGGCCGCTTCCTTCCCCGAGGTGGAAATTCCGCAGCTTTCCGAAAGCGGGGAGAAAGAACTTCTGATTAGCGGCCGCAACGTGGAGCAGTACGTCCTGCAGGGCGGGCAGTTGAACAAGCGCTGGCCCCGGCCGGCCGTTCTCAAGCAAGCCCGTGTCCTGCTGGAACAGTGCCGTGTCGAAGGCATGGCCCCCGCCGGCCAAGAGCAGATCGCCGCGTTGGTGCGCCATCTGGAGATGCGCGCCCATGCCCGTACCCTGCGCGGCCGATGGGCAGGCGTCGGATCGACCGTCGGACAGGACACGGCAGAGTTGCTGGTGTCCGAACTCCTGGACCGAGCAGCTGTCTTGCAGGCCGTCGACACGTGTGTCGAGGTCATCCGCCAAGTTCACGCCACCCTGTTGGCCAGCGGCATCCCGGCATCGGTCACTACCTCCGAACAATGGCGGGACATCCGCCACGTCACGGCGCGGGCCCGGCAGCTGCTGCAGGTCAGGACGGCAAGCCGGCAGCTCGACGAGCTCCTCGCCGGCCTTCCTCAGCCACAGCCCCACGCGGTTGCGGAACTCCAGCATGCGGCTGATGCGGCAGCCACCCGCGACGCGCAGGCTTACGCACTGGCCGTGGACGCACTGGCGGCGGCGTACCAGCGCGAGGCGGACCGGCGCGAGACTGGCAAGCTCTTCCAGCGCCTGAGCGAAGCCCACCCCGAGCTGGCACAGGCATTCGCTGCCGATCCTCTCGCTGCGCACTGGCGCGCCCGGTTCACCGCCTTGCCCCAAGCCTGGGCATGGCGGCAGGCACAGGACTTCCTCGACACGTTCCTGCTTCCCGGACGTGAAGAGCAGTTGGAAGGGGAGCTGGCACAGGTCGAGGCCCGACTCAACGACCTGGTCGAACAACTCGTCTGCGACCGTGCGGCCCTCCACTGCGTAAGCCGGATGACCACGAAGCACAAGCAAGCCCTGGCCGCCTACGCCAGCGCCATCGCCAACGCCGGTCAGGGAACAACGGAGTACGGCAAACGCCATCAACGCCACGCACGCTCAGCCATGCAGACAGCCCAGGGTTCGGTACCCGCGTGGATCATGCCGCTGAGGCAGGTAGCGGAAACGATCAGCCCGGAACCGGACTCCTTCGACGTCGTGATCGTCGACGAAGCAAGCCAGGTCGGTCTGAACGGACTGCTGCTGCTCTGGCTCGCCCCGCGGATCATCGTCGTCGGAGACGACCGCCAGTGCGCGCCCTCCTACACCGGCAGCAAGCACGACCGGATCACCCAGATCTTCGACGAACGCATGGCCGCACTGGAACCCTGGCAGCGCGAAGGTTTCGACCCCAAATCCAACCTGTATGAACTGCTGTCATCCCGGTTCACCGAGGTGATCCGCCTCACCGAGCACTTCCGCTGCATGCCCGAGATCATCAAGTGGTCCTCGATGCAGTTCTACCCTGACAACCAGCTCATCCTGCTGCGTCAGCACGGCTCGGACCGGCTCCCCCCGCTGAAAGTGGTCCACGTGCCCGAGGGCCACTGCGAAGGACGCAGGGACAAGCTGATCAATCGGCCAGAAGCAGAAGCGGTCGTCGACCAACTCCACCGCCTCACCCAGGATCCCTCCTACGCCGACCGCACCATGGGCGTCATCATCCTGCGCCAGGGCGACCAGACCCGGCTCGTGCAAGACCTCGTCGACCAGCGCATCGACATGCCCGCCCGAGAACGACACAACATCCAGGTCGGCACCCCCGAAGAATTCCAAGGCGACCAACGCGACGTCATCCTGCTGTCGATGGTCGTCGACGGCCGCAACGTCATCGCCGCGACCGGCCGCCACCACGAACGACGCTTCAACGTGGCCGCCAGCCGAGCCCGCGACCAGATGTGGCTCTTCCACTCCATGACCGCCGACCAGCTCAGCAGCAAGGACCTGCGGCACTCCCTGCTCACCTACATGCAAAGCCCGCCCCCGCCCTACACCCACGCCCACCAGCCGGCAAACGTCAGCCCAGACCAACTCTGTGCCCCCTTCCAGTCGCTCTTCGAACAGCGCGTCTTCCTGCGCATCAAGGAACGCGGCTACGACGTGGTGCCACAGTGGGAAGTCAACGGCAAATACATCGACCTCGTCGTCACTGGAGACCACGGGCGCCTCGCCGTCGAATGCGACGGAAGCCCCTACCACTCCACCAAGCAGCAGATCCACGACG
Source organism: Streptomyces sp. NPDC031497 (assembly GCF_055580905.1). Taxonomy (NCBI): domain Bacteria; kingdom Bacillati; phylum Actinomycetota; class Actinomycetes; order Kitasatosporales; family Streptomycetaceae; genus Streptomyces; species Streptomyces sp. NPDC031497. Next base: position 126,446 of record NZ_JBVIKO010000011.1, on the reverse strand, counting down.
ACGCCGAGCGGGAACGAGAACTGCGCCGCGCCGGCTGGACGTTCTGGCGCGTACGCAGCAGCGCCTTCGCGCTCTCACCGGAAGAGGCCCTGGCTCCTTTGTGGAAACGCTTGACCGACCTGGGCATCCACCCGCGCACGACGCCGGAGACATCCACGGATCACACTGAATCTCACGCGTCATGGACACCGGTCGGACTGGCCGAAGCCGAACCCGACGACGAAGACATCGACCCCTACGACGGTGAGCTGGACGACGACAGCGAGGCAGCCTGACATGGAAAACTTCGACGACAGCACCCTCGACGAACTCGCCGCCATGGTTTGCGGCGATGAGCCCGGCATGAAACGACGACGTGGCTGGGAGCTGGCGCTCTTCCTCCGGCGGGCTGGCTGGGAAGACGTCCCCGATCACGACGGCAGTCCGCGCCAGCGCTGGGTCCTGGACCTCCTGCGCGAACGGAAAGAGGACGATGCCGGAGACATCGAACGCGTCGTCCTGCGCCTGGCCGACCGTCGCGAATATCAGCAGCAGCCCAGCGAATACGACGCTGTCCTCGAACGCCTTCAGGAAGTCCTGGCGCTGGAGGGCCGCCGCATCGACTACCGCAACGGCCAGCCCTTTCTCGTCGAGTACGACCCCGACGAGCCACCCCGCCTACAGCGGGTGGAACTCAAAGTAGCCATCACCGACATCGTCGACGACTCAGACCTGGCCCGCGCAGTTCAACTGCGCCTTGATGAGGCACACATCTGCCAAGAACACGGCGCCTACACCTCCGCGGTCATTATGCTCGGCAGCCTCCTCGAAGGCGTCCTGGTCCACGCAGCCGAAGCCAGGCCCGCAAACGTGCCCCTTCCCAAGCCACTACGCGCCGCCGGGTTACAGGATCTTGTCCAGCACGCCCATACCAACGGGTGGATCGACCAGGACGCCAAGATGGCCTCGGAGCTGCTCCGGACCTACCGCAACCTGGTCCACCCTCTTGCGGAGAAGCGAGCCAAGCACAGCGCGGACTTCGACACGGCCGATCTGTGCTGGTCGACCGTCAACGCTGTTCTCAACGATCTGGCGGCAAGCAACCAGAGGTGCTGAACAAAGGCGCTGCACGTGTCGGTACGTGATCAGGCAGGTATCGAGGGCCGAGGCAGACCTCGTGGATGTCGTCGTGTCGTTCCCAGCACATATGCGGGCGGCGAAAACGGTGCAGCCAGCCGATCGCAACTTCCACCGCCCCGCTGGGCTCTTCGACTGTGGGCAAGTCAGGCAGTACGGGCCTGGCGGAGGCACTCGGCGATGATGGGCTTGCCCAGGTAGCGTTCCACGTTGTGCGGGTTGAGCGCGCCGTTGTGGGCGACCACGTCGGTGACTCCGTCGGCGAGGTCGGCCAGGCCCTTGCCCCGTGGCACCACGTCCAACGGCGAGTACAGGTTTGTCCACCGGACACCTGCAGCCACGCCGAGCCGCTCGCCGGGGGTGTGCACGCCCTTGCGGACCGCGAGCCATCTCAGCGGGGACCCGAGAGTCACGAGGGTAGTCACCACAGGGTGGCCGTCGGCTTTCACCGGGATCTCACCCCGGCTGAGCATGTCGTAGAAGACGACGCTGCCCAGTGAATGGGCGAGGACCACCGTCGCCTCGGTCTCCACCAGGGTCTTCCGCACCGTTGCCCGGACGGCGGTGGCGGTTTCCGGCTTGTGGATGTACGTATGGGCCTCACGGACGAACCACAGCAGTCGATCAGTCACCCCCTTGCCTGCCACTTGGTCGACAGCACGTTTCCGGCGCGCGACGCGAGGCGTGAGCTGCTCCTCGCCGAGCGTTCCTTCGAACGATGTGTCGAGGGAGGCTTCCGCGGCAACGGCCTCTGGTGCGTATGCGGCCAACGCGTCCAGGACGAAGGCCTCCTCTTCCTCGTCCATTGGCACCCCGTCCGCGTCCTGCGGACCCAGCCGTACGAACCGGGTGACCGTCTTAGGGAAGACATCCCGGTACGACGGGACGGTGACGACCATTCCGTCGTGTCGGGACCACACCGGTGCCCTCGCCCCCGGGAGGGTCGGCGTCGAGACAAGCGCGTCTCGCCAGTCGTGACTGAGTTCCTCCGTCGTCGCGCCGGCACCCTGACGGATGCCGTGCACACCTACGATGCGCAGCAGACTCATGTGTTTCCCCTGTGCAGTGGCCACCGATGCGGCCTTCCCATACGCGCAGCCGACTCTGACTCCTGCGTCCGCATCGGCCTCAAGTGCGGTTGCGGATATGGTAGATCGGCCGTACGAGGCAGGTGGGGGTGGCGGTTGAACACGCAGGCCAGTGACGACCTGAGCGGGATCGCCCGCAGACGACTGGTCGTCGTGGCAGTCGATGGTTACCGGGACGAACGCGAGGGCTTCCGTGAGGCCATCGCGGAGCAGGTCAGCCGGATCACCACCTGGCTCGCTGACCCTGCCCTGGGTGAGGACCGGCGGTTCGAGGTGGTTCCGGTCGAGGATCCGCTGCATACTGTCGGAGACCTGCGGGACTTTCTGCGAGGGGTCAAGCTGTCGGAAGCCTCATATGAGGATGCCGTCGTTGTCTACATCACCGGCCATGGGCTGTGCCGTCAGGCCGGTCGCCACTACCTGACCCTGCCGAAGACGCGTCCTGAGCGGTTGCTGTCGACCGCCTTTCCCACCAGCGAGCTCATCACCGCGGTGCTGGACAGTGAGGCCGAGCACGTTCTGGTGCTGGTCGACTCTTGCCACTCCGGAGTGCTGCGCGCGGAACTGAGCACGCTGCTGCAGGACTTGTCCAAGGAACGTCGAAGGCACGTGGGGCTCGCTGTGGTCACCGCCGGCGACCATGAAGATCAACCACAGGTGGGATCCTTCACCCGGCGCGTCGCGCTCGCCTGGGAACGGATGAACGACGAGTCTGCTGGCTACGCCTCCTCGCACCTGTCCTTCGCTGAGTGGGAGCAGTTGCTGCACGAGGTCGGGCTGTCTGACGGCGTGGAGAAGGACCTGGTCGACGCCGAGTGGATCATGCCCCACTCGCTTCGGCACCAGCTGAGCGCATGTCTGCCCAACCCGCGCTACAAACCGTCTGGGACCGCTGTCGACCCCGCTCTGCGACAACTGGTCCTCGAACATGGAGATCTGGAGTTCTGGCGGGAGCGCGCCTCCGGACGGGTCAGCGGCGACGACGTGGGCTGGTACTTCAGCGGCCGTACCAAGCCCATGAGGCGCCTGGTCGACTTCCTCCGTGAGGGCGAGGGCGTGCTCATCGTCACGGGCGCCGCGGGATCGGGCAAGTCCGCGCTGCTGGCCCGGCTGGTCACCCTCACCGCTGCCGCCTTCGTCGAGGACGAGGCGTACGCCGCGCTCATCGCCCGTATCCCTGGTGACCTCCGGCCAGAGCCCGGCTCTATGGACGCGGCCGTACTGGCTCGCAACAAATCCTCACGGGCCGTGGTCGACGACCTCCTCATCGCGCTCGGCGGGACGCCTGCTTCCAAGGACACTCCACTACAGGCCCTTTTCGAACGAATGGTCGAGCGCGCGGCCGAGCTCTCCCGGCCGGTGACCGTCATCATCGACGCGCTGGACGAAGCCGAGGATCCGCTCGCCTGTGTAAGTGACGTCATTCTCCCGCTCGCCCGCCTCACCGCACCGGTCGGTGAGACCGCCGTCCGTCTCCTCCTCGGTATCCGCAGCTCACCCGTCATGTCCTACTCCTCCGGCGCCGACCTCCGCGACGAGCGGGCAGATGACCTGCTGCAACGCCTTACCGCCGCCCTCAAGGCCGAAGGTGCCGTGCCCGAGCCGCTGCGCACGGACGGCCCGGACTGCGAGGCCGACATCGCCGCGTACGCGGTCGCGTTGCTGAGCGGCCCCGAGGACAGCCCCTACAAGGAAGCCGACGACGAAGCCGTCGAAGCGACGGCCCGTGTGATCGCGAAAGCCGTCGCCCCCTCCTTCCTCGATGCACAAATCGCCACCGACCAGCTTCGGACGGCAGAAACCCGACAGGACCTCACCGAGGAAGGCTGGCTGCACCGACTCGCTGACGGCACCAGTAGCCTGTTGCGCGAAGATATAAGGGGCGTCTCCGCGGCAACTGGGGTCCCGGCTAGCCTGCTGGTCGCGGCGTTGCGTGCCACCGCGCTCGCCCAGGGGGCCGGCCTACCCTGGGGGGAGATCTGGCCTTCGGTCACCGCCGCGCTCGCAGCAAACCCACACGGCCCGGCCGGGCCGACTGAACCGGAACGACAGCCGGCGGCGCCCGACGGCGCACCCGAGAGCGCGGATGTGGCCGACCACGCCGTCCGCACGCTGCGGTCAAGTCGTTTGACTGGATACCTCGCCACCGCGAGCGAGGACGGGCGCACCGTCTATCGGCCCGTCCACCAGCGGCTCACCGACCTGCTCCAGGCTCAGCACCAGTGGCTGCTTCGTGCACCGGATGCGGCAAACCTGCGCCCCCCACGTCCGGCGACCGGTGATGCTGCAGAACTGGCCGCTGCCCATGCGACCGTCACCGGAGTCCTCGCGAGATTGGTGCGCCGGGCTCATCCACACCAGGCACATCCCTACATTCGGCGCCACTACCTGCATCACGCGGAAGCTGGCGACCTCCTGACCGACCGGCACGTTCCCGTCGAACTGCTCGCACAGGAGACCTCTGGCACCCTGCGCGCCCGGCTGTCTCTGCCGCTGCCCACCGGCGATCCTGAGCGGGGCGCACTCACAGCAGCCGCGCTGATCGAGCCGTACCTCGACGACAGCACAGACCCCCGCTCACGCCGCGACAGTATGCACTTCCATCAGAGCGTACGAGGCGAGACGCGGGACGCTGCCGATGAGCAGCGTGCCCTGGCCTTCCGCTGGGGCAGGTGGGCGGCGCAGGTAAACGTACTCGCCCCTGCGCAGAAGCTCACCCGAGCCCTGTGCGCGGTTCCCACTCTGGACCGACGCTGGCTCGTCGCGGTGGCCGATGTCTCCCAAGGAGTGTGCGTCTGGGACGCGAGCACGGGCCTGCCGACCGCGGACCTGGCCACTGACGGGCCGGTATTCAGGCTCCGCACCATCCGTGCGACCGGCGGCCGTACCTTCCTCATCACGCTCACGTCCTCCCGGATCGAGATCCATGACCCGGTCTCGGGACAGCTAGTGGCGCGACTCGTCGTCTCCGGGGCGCGTGACGTGCACGTCCTGGAAGACGGCCCCTCACTATGGAAACTGTTCATTCTCACACGGAGTGGCAGCATGGTATGGCGTCCCCACTCTGGGCAGACCACACCAGCTCTCGACGTTTCTTCCTATGAGCGTGAGGAGCCGCTGGAGTCGGCAGTCGTCCGACGGTCGAGCGGCCACACACTTGTCGCCCTCGCCGGAAGCACGGGCATCCGGTTGTGGGACCCGTTCTCCGGGCTGACGGCCGAGGAACCGTTCGGTCCCCGTAACCGTCAGATCCGGCTCGACACTTTGAGCCGGACCGGGCAGGACGACCTGCTCGTCGTGCAGATCCGCGGGATGTCCACCCAGATATGGGAGCCCTTCACCGCATCGCAGACGGCACGTATCCGGGAGACGGGCCACTCCCTGATTCAGGTACCCGGAGGCACCGACTTCGCCTACGCCACCAGAAACGACATCGTCGTACGCGACATGAATCTCGACGAAGTGCAACGCATCGCCGCCGATGTTTCCCGCATCGATGAGCTGACCGCATTGACGGGCCCTGCCGGGCCTCGCGTCGTTTCAGCCGCCCCCCAAGGCATCCGTATCTGGGACCTCGCCCCCACCGGCCGACCACGCGTCGATGACCTCTCCGACACGCCCTACCAGGCACCCGCACCACGCGGGTTCTTCCTTCACACTTGGCCACTGCGACGGATGGCGTACCCAGGCCCCGACGGCCTCAGGGACTGCGTCGTCGTCGGCACGCGCGACGGACTCGACGTGCATGATGCGACGACGGGACGGCTGCTGAAGCAGATCCCGATCCCTACCGCTCCTGTCACCGTCGTCGAAGCGCTCCCCTCTCCCCAGGGAGCCGCTCATGTCGCGGTCGCGGGCATTTCTGCGTCCGTCTGGGACCTGGTGTCAGGTGAATCCGTCGCATCACCCGACCCTGCGTCGCTTCCCTCTTTCTCCTCCCGCACGTGTGTCACCGTCACCGGCGACGGGCTGCCGGTCTTCGTCACCGCTCGTGGACGGAGCGAGCTGGTCACCACGACCCTGGAGCCGAACAGCGGCGCGACCTTCACTCACGTGGCGCCGGCCGACTTCAGGCGTGCTGGGGCGCCTGTGTTGATTCCTGTGCCGACGGCACATACGGTGACGGGTCCTGTGGTCGTGGTGGCTCACTGGCGAGCCATGCATCTCGTGGACGCAATGACCGGGCAATACCTCGCTCCATGGGTTCGGGGGAAGCCCGGAACGCCCTATCGAGTCGGATGTGCTGTGTCGCGGTCCGGCGATCTGCAGATCGCGGTGGCGAACGACAGGGAGATCGAAGTCTGGGATCTGACCGGCGGCACACAAGTCGCCGCTTGGCCCGCGCACGGAACCCTGGCTATGACCGGGCTCCATCTGACCGGTGGCCGAACGCTGCTGGTGTCCGGCAGCTCCAGCGGTGTCCGTATCTGGGACTCGACAACAGGCGAACTGCTCCACACCCTCCTCACCGGCGCGCCCGTCCAAGCGGTGATCACCGGGATAACCGAGGAGGGCCCCGTTCTTCACCTGCTCGGTCCAGCCGGCCTCGTCACACTGGCCGTCGATCCCCCGCTGCTGTGAGGACTACGGCGTCGCAGTTGGCCACCTGGTAGCGATTGCGGCACCAACTCGTAAAGCAGCGACCGAGAGGGTCTTCGGAGTCCTCTGCTATGCCGGTGGAGGGCGAGAGCCCATGCCGGCCCGGCGACGGGCAAGTGTGAGGGTTTCGGTTCGATCCTGCTTACAGCGCTAGCTGTACCAGTCGTTCGTGGCACAAGCGGTCAGTTCGCCAGAGCAGCTGGACATATAGCCCCCGGCCCGAAGCGCCGACGGGCGCGGTCCGCGGCGGCTTCAGCCGCGCGGGCGCGGGCATCGCCGGGGTCCAACAAGAGCTGGCGGTAGGCCCTGCCGGTCGGCAACAGGTCGTCTGCGCGGATCATGAAGGCGCGCACTCTCGCTCGCTGCAGTCCGAAGGCGGTCAACAGCCCCAGGGCAACCGCGGTGAGGGCGGGCGAGTGGTTGGTGGGTTCCGGCAGGGTGCGGGTACGTGTGGTGGAGCTGCGGTCGGCGTACCGCACCGTGAGGGTGAGTCGGCTCGCGATCTGGCTTTCGCCGCGCAGGCGTTGGCCGATCTGGTCGGCCAGTCCCAGAACTGCGCGGTGGTGCTGTGCCGGGTCGAGACAGTCTCGCTCCAGTATGAGATCGGCGACCAAGTGCGCTGCTGGTTCGGAGGGGGTGACCGGGCGGGGATCATGACCGCGGGCGCGCTCGGCCAACAACCGCGCCTGACCAACGCCGAGGAGCCGTTGCAGGGTCACCGAAGGCAGGTCGGTGATCTGGCCGATCGTGTGCAGGCCGTATCTGTGAAGCGTTTCCGCCGTGGTGCGCCCGACCCCGGGCAGCGCGGTGACGGGCCGCGGGTACAGCCAGTCGGCCACGCGATCAGCGGGGACCCAGGTGGTCTCTCCCGGCGCGGATGCGTCGGCCGCCATGGCCGCCAGCATGCGGTTACTCGCGAGCCCGGCGCTGCTGTCAACGCCATAGAGAGCCTTCAACCTGAGCTTCGCCAACTGAACGACGTCATAAGCGGACAGGTCGAAATATCTGATGGCCGACGTCAGGTCGAGCTGGACGGCGTTGGGCGGAATGGCCTGGACATGAGGCGTGACACCAGACATCACTTCCATTACATCGTTGTACTGAAGCCCGTTCAGCGCGGCGTGCAGGTGGAGGTGAGCAATGTGCCGCTGCCGTGTAGTCATCCTGCGCTCCCCGGACTGGTGTAGCCGAACTTCTTCAGGTCGGCTGAGCGGGTGCCGGCTGGCTGGAGGTCGGCGTAGGGATGCAACCGGGCGCCGGTGGTGCCGTTGGCCAGGGTCCGCTGCGACTGGGCCGGGGTCGGGTTTGGGCGGCTCTCGCCGAGGAGGGCGAGTGCGGCCTCGGGGCCGTTGTCGCGGCGGGCAGCGGCGATCTCGTCCAGGTCCCAGGCCATGGTGCCGACGACGGTGCGGCGGGTGCCGCGCACCTGGACCGTGCCGCGCACCAGCAGCAGCCCGCTGTGGAAGACGGTGTGCGCGCAGGCCGGGTGGGAGTCCTCGAAGAAGGCCAGGTCGACCAAGCCGGAGCCGTCCTCCAGGGTGACGAAGATGATGCGCTTGCCGCTGGCGATGGGCGGGGTCTGGGTGGAGGCCCGTACGCCGGCGACCAGGACCTGCTGGCCGGCGCGCAGTCCGGCCAGGTGGGCCGCGTCGGTCGCTCCGATCTCGCGCAGGAGGCGGTGGTGGTGCTCCATCAGGTGCTTGGAGACGTCGATGCCGAGGGTGCGCAGCTCGGCGCTGAGGGCTTCGCGTCCGGTCAGTTCCGGCAGGCCGCTCGGCTCCGCCCCGCCCACGGGGCCCGCTTCGATGGGCAGTTGGCCTTTGCCGGCGGATCGGGTGCGGGAGGCCCGGTGGAGTTCGGCGATCTGGAGCAGCAGGTCGCGGCGCGTGAGGCGGCCGTCGTGGAGGGAGTTCAGGGCACCTATTTCGGCGAGGCGTTCGGCAGTGGGTCTGCTGGGGCGGGCTCGCTGCCAGAAGTCGGAGAGGGATCCGTAGGGCTGGCCTTGTTCGATTCGTGCGCACTCGTCCTCGCTGATGCCGTGTACCGCGGAGAGGGCAAGCCGTACGCCCCGCTCTCCGTCGGTCTTCTCCACGGTGTGTTTCACCTGGGAGTGGTTGATGTCGACGGGCAGGACTTGTACACCGCGGCGACGGGCGTCGGAGACGAGGACGCGCTTGGGCCACATCCCGGGGTCGTGTTCGAGCAGGCCGGCCAGCAGGTATGCCGGGTGGTGTGCCTTGAGCCAGGCGCTCTGGAGGGCGGGTACGGCGAAGGCGACCGCGTGGGCGCGGCAGAAGCCGTAGGCGCCGAAGGCCTCGACGGTCTTCCAGACCTCGTCCCGGACGGCCGCACTGTAGCCACGCGCGCGTGCCAGGCCGTGGAACCAGTCCCTGATCGCGGGCAGCCGGTCCTTGTCGCCGAGCGCCCGCCGGGCGATCTCCGCGAGGGCCAGGTCGCAGCCGGTCATCACATGCAGCGTCTCGATGATCTGTTCGTGCCAGATGGTCACGCCGTAGGTGTCGGCGAGCACCGGTTCCAGGTCCGGGTGGGCGTACGACGGAGTGCCGCCATGACGTGCGGCGATGTACCGCTCGGGCATGCCCCCGGCGACCGGTCCGGGACGGAAGAGACTGATGTCGGCGATGACGTCCTGTGGGTCGCGCGGCTGCAGCCTGGACAAAAGGTCTTGCTGGCCAGCTGACTCCAATTGAAATACGCCCAGGGTCTGGCTCTCCTGGATGAGCTTGAACGCGAAGACGTCGTCGAGCGGTACCTGCTTGGGGTCGTCCAGGTCGATGTGGTTACCGGTCGTCCGTTCGATCTCGGCGACGGCGTGGGCCATCGCGGACTGCATGCGCACGCCCAGAACGTCGAGTTTGATGTTGCCCAGGTCCTCGATCTCCTCCTTCGCGGCCATGGCCATGGGGTAGTCGCCCTGCGGGGTGGGCTGGACCGGCAGCCGGTCCAGGAGCGTCGCGTCGCTGATGACCACGCCGCAGGGGTGCATGGCCATGCCGTGGACCAGGGAGTCGAGGCCCTCCGCGAGTTCCCACAGAGGTCCGTACCGGTGTGCCTCGGCGGCCAGCTGCCGCAGTTCGGGCAGCTCGGCGAGCGCGCCCGTGATGTCGGAGGCCCGCAGATGCGGGAAGCTCTTGGCGATCCGGTCGACGTCCGCGGGCGCGATGCCGAGGGCGAGGCCGGTGTCGCGCAGGGCGCGGCGGGCCCGGTAGGTCTCGGGCATCGCGGTGACCGCCACCCGCTCCTTGCCGAACCGGTCGAAGATCGTGTCGTAGCACTCCAGGCGCCGGGCGGACTCCACGTCGATGTCGATGTCGGGCAGCGATGCCCGGCGCACGCTGAGGAAGCGTTCGAACAACAGACGGTGGTCGAGCGGGTTCGCGGTGGCGATGCCCAGCGCGTGGCAGACCATCGAACCGGCGCCCGAGCCGCGGGCCGCGACCCTGATGCCCTTGGCTCGGATGTCGGCCACGACCTGGCCGACGGCAAGGAAGTACGAGTCGTAGTCCAGCGCGGAAATCACCTTGAGTTCCTCGTCCAGCCGGTCGAGCGCCGCTCGGTCGCGGTCCAGGCCCCGCCGGGCCATCCCGGCCTCGCACTGCCAGCGCAGCAGTTGTGTCGCTCCCCCCGCTCCGGGCTCGGCGCCGAAGAGCGAGGGTTCCGGGAAATGCCGCGTACCCAGCCCCAGGTCCGCTCCGGGGTCGACGGCGCACAGGGCCGCGGTGGCGGCGGTGTCCGCCACCAGGCGGCGTGCCCGCCGGGCGTCGGCTCCGGCGCATTGGGCAACCAGGTGCGCGACGGCCGTCATCGCCTTCTCGTCCTTGAGCCAGCGCTGTCCGCTGTCCAGGCGGCGCCGGTCGATGGGCCGCAGCAGCCGGGCGGCGTCCAGGACGTCGGCGAGGCGGTGCTGGTCGGGGTCGGCGTAGCGGACGGCGTTGGAGAGCACGGCGATGGTGTGGGTGCGGTCGGCCAGCGCCAGGGTGCGGGCAGCCAGGCGGAGGGATCCAGGACCGATGGAGAAACGTTTATGCACTACGGCTTCCAGCCTGACCCCACTCCCGAAGATCTCCCGCCACGGCGCCAGCAGCTTCATCGCGACGTCTTCCCGCCCGGCCGCCAAGGCTCGTACCGGCTCCGAGAGCGGCCCGAGCAGCACGGTCAGACCGGGACCGCCGTATGCGCGCAGCGCCTCCCACGGCACCACCACCGGTGCCGCGCCGGACGCGGTGCCGACGTGGGCGGCCGACGTGATGCGGCACAGCCGTGCCCATCCGGCACGGTTCTGCGCGAGCAGCACGAACCGCAGGGGCGGCTCGACGACGTGCGCGCCACCGCGCGCCGGGGTGCGGCGTCGATGGGCGGGAGGTGGGGGCGCAAGGGCCTCCACCGCCAGGTCGACACCGAAGATCGGCCGCACTCCGGTTCCCGCGCATGCCTGCGCGAACCGGACGACACCGGTGACCGTGTCCCGGTCGGTGAGCGCGAGCGCCGTCACACCCCGCTCGGCCGCCCGCAGCACGAGATGCTCAGGATGGGCCGCGCCGTAGCGCTCGGAGTAACCGGACGCGACGTGCAGATGGGCGAAGCCCGCCATGCCGCACCTCCATCACTCCACCCCATTTCGACCTTTTTAGGTCGTATACCCGATACAGTCATCGTACTCTCGTTCGATTACTCTAACCTCATCAGCCCCGGTCAGCGACATAATTCGAACGCATCATCGATTCGACAGTGGCGGGAGCGGTAACCAGAACAGGTGCCGCGCCGTCACATCCCCAACCGGGCGGCATGGTTGGAGGAATCGCCCCAGTGGTGCGCACCGCGCTGCGGTCGCCGAGCGACTCAAAGCGGAGGGAGGTAACGTCATGTCGCGCAAACGACACTTTCCGTAACAGGGTGAGTGTCGGAACGGACGGGTCAGTCGGACCTCGCAGAGGCGTCGGATCGGTCGGCTGCCCGCTGACGCTGATCGCCCTTCGGTGGCAGTTCCCAGTACAGATCCCCTGAGGCGAGGGCTACGCTCCAGGAGATGAGAGATGTCGCCAACCGATCGAGTACAGGGAACAGGGCCGCAGGAGCGAGTCCACACTCACGCTCGGTCCGGTCCATCTCGGTACGCCCGCGACCGGTCGAGGAGTCCGTGTATGCCGCGAGGTATAGGGCGGTCAGCCGCAGAGGCGGATCGTCGGTGACCGTGTAGCCGTCTTTCGTCGCGCGCAGCGCCCAGTCGGCAGCGCGCCTGCGGTCTGGACGCGCGGGACGCTGAGCAAACAACACGTCGTCGAGGATCTGGGCGACCACTGTCCTGTCGGCGGAGCCCGGGGCGGGCGGCGTCCTGTGGAGCCACCGTGCCTGCTCCAGCTCACTCCACGGAAGCGGGTCGCGGGCGAGGCGAAGGCTACGCAGGACCCCAACCGGCAACCGGACCTGGCCCTGAGAATCCATGCGCAGTGCGCACTGCACGGCGAGCAGCCGGGCCGCAGCTCCGGTATGGCTCGGCAGGGCTGAGGCCAAGTAGCTGAGCATCTCCCGCACCTGAATCTGGTCGCCCGGCCCACGGAGGCGTCGTTTGCGGCGGCGTGAGGACCTGTTCGGCGACGCCATGGCCTCGCGCAGGAAGGTTTCCGGAACCACGGCGGCTTGTGTCGTCGCCGAGGCGCAGGCTGTACACGCATCGGCAAGTCGCCAGAGTCGTCCGCCCCGCTCGCGGGCGAGAAGCAGGCGGATAGGGCCCGCGCAGCCGCGGTGACGGGGATGCCAGCCGCAGCCTCGCTCGTGGCACTGGCAGGTGCGCATGTACGGCGGCAGGGCGTCACGCCGGGCATGTCCGGCCAGATGTTCGAGCGCCGCGGACCGTGCGGATGCGGCAGCGATCAGCACGCCTCGGTGGTCGCACTGCCGGCACACAAGCTGCGGCCCTCCAGGACCGGGCCGCAGCTCCACAGTCCAGGCATGCCGAGTTGTCGGGCGTGTTGTGCAAGGCCTCATAGGGCGCGCTCCTCCCAATCCCGTCCCGCGCCGTTTGTCAGCTCAAGAGAGTGACGGCCGCACACGGTAGTGCAGACCTCTGCCCTCTCGCCCGCGCTGCCACCTGGGGAAATAGGGCAGAGGTCTGCACTGACAGGGCAGGGGTCTGCCCCGTCGGATGGTCGGGTGACGATCTTTCCGCCCGATCCGGACTTCGAGGCACTCCGCCAGGAGCTCGCGCGCCTGAGGGCGGCCAAGGCGTGGAGCTACGACGAGCTCGCCGCCCGTAGCGGCCTCGCCAGACGGACCCTCATCGAGATCGAGCAGGGCCGCACGATCGGAACTCTGAAAACCTGGCACGCCCTCGCACACGCACTGAGCACCCCGCTCGACGAGCTCTTCGCCACCTTGTGCAGGGGACACGAACCCCCTGCAAAGACTGACGGATGACGGCCTCCGGGACGGCAACGCCAACCACCCCAACCGGTGACTCGGCGCGAACGCGTGATCGCACATCCGAAAGCCAGTCTCACTGGATGCGGCAGTCTGGGGGACACCTGCGGCAGTGACGCCGATGGAACGGCGTGTTGGCTGGCAGGTTCGCCCGCATGCGCTCCACACCCCCTTCTCCACGTCGTTGGGACGGCATCCTCGCCCGCGACCGCGCAAGGCGTTCCCTCCGCGTAAGCAGCGACAGCTCCAGCCGCCTGTTGCGATGCGGCCAGTGTGACCGCTGCCGGGATTGCGGCAACCGAATCGAGTGGTACCACCGCACCAACGAGCGGCCCATTCCTCTGCATCCTCACGAGCTGCCGGCCAAGACCGTGCCCGCCGCCTGGCACTGGCACGTCAGCTCGGGTGTCGCCCATCCTGCGGGCGACGGCAGCGGCTGGTGCCGCCTGCCGCACGCCATGCTGTGTCCTGCCCGCGACAACCTTCCGCCCGTACCCGAATTGACCGGACTGCGCCGTGCGCTGGCGGTCAACACCCGCCGCCTGATCGACAGCGGCGGATTCGTTCTCCCTTCCGCCGTGCCGAACACCGAAGTCTCACAGATGACTGCCTGTCGGCCGCCTCGTCCTGTTGTGCAGCTCCTGTACGTCCGTTACCTCGCCAACCGACCGGTGGACGCGATCCAGTGTGTCGCCCAGACCCGACGCCGCCACCGCTGCGGAAGTCCACTGCTCACATCTGGGTCCAGGCCAGGGGTCTGGACTCTCGTGCCCACCACCTCAGCGCACGGCCAACTTCCTTTGCCTGGAGCGGTCATGGCCGTCTACGCGCTCACTGGCCTGCCTTATGCCGAGCAACTGCGCTGGAGGGCTCAACGCTGCCCTGAGCACGCCGCCGCTCCCACAGCTGCCGACTTGGCGGTTGCCGAGTGGGAGCCCTTCGACCCCCTCATCCACCACGAGCACATCCACACGAGGCTCCCGACACTCAGCCGAGGTCAAGGGTCGGCCGGACGGATCCGGAGGGGGCCACAGCCGTGACCGCGCACCATGCGATTGAGATCACCCTGGCCAGGCCGGCTACCAACGGTGAGCTGCGTCGTGCGCGTCGTGTCGTGGCTCTGGCCAGCAACAACGACCACACCCAGCTGCTGACTCTGCAGCGTGCCAAGAATCCTGGGCGCGCGCTGCGAGTACTCCGGCATCGACTCGATGCTGTGTTGCCCATCGCGGTCCTGACCACCCACTACCCGGACCGACAGGGCTGTGTCCTGGTGAACTTCGCTCTCAGCCGCACCGCCCGCACTGCCATCCGCCAGGCTGCGGCAACCCATGGTCAACGGCCCCAGGACTTCCTACGCCAGAGCGTGACCGACGCCGTTGCCCGCCACCAAGAAGAGCGCGCCCGTCATCTGACAACCCAGCTGGAAGGGCTACTGGCTCAGCACACCCCGGAAGAACTGCTGTTCTGCGCAGCGAGCACTCTTCTCAGCCACCAGAACCGCCTGTCAAGCGGTAAGTCCTCCACCACTTCTCCCTAAGGAACCTTTGTGCCCACCCCGACCGACGAACAGGTCCAAGCCACCGACACCTTCCGAACAGGACACCACCTCGTCTTGCAGGCGGGAGCCGGTACTGGCAAGACGACCACCCTCGCGATGCTCGCCGCCAGCACCAAACGACGCGGACGCTACATCGCGTTCAACAAGGACATCGCCCGCGATGCTGCCACGAGCTTCCCCCGGACGGTGATGTGCAAGACGGCCCATGCGACCGCGTACGCAGCACTCGGTCACCGTTATGCCGACCGACTGAACGGCCCCCGACAGCCCGCCTGGAGGACCGGCCAAGCCCTCGGCATCAACCAGCCCATCCGCATCGGCGATGACGAGATCAGCCACAAGACGCTCTCCCACACAGTGCTACGCACCGTGACCCGCTTCTGCTACTCAGCCGACCGCGTTCTGGCCCGCCACCACGTGCCGCATCTTCGCCGCCTAGCATCGCCCGCCGAGCACGCCCAACTCGCAGACGTGACCCTGCCATTCGCAACCAAGGCCTGGGCCGACCTGCAAAACCCCGCCCATGGTGCGGTCCGATTCGAACACGACCACTACCTGAAGATGTGGGCTCTGACCGAACCAAAGATCGAAGCGGACTTCCTCTTCCTCGACGAAGCCCAGGACACCAACCCCGTCCTGGAACAAGTCTTCAACGCCCAGCGCGACCACGCCCAGCTCGTCATGGTCGGCGACTCTGCCCAGGCCATCTACGGCTGGCGCGGTGCGCGCGACGTGATGACCGACTTCGACGCCACCGCCCTCACTTTGACCCGCTCCTTCCGCTTCGGCCCCCTCCTCGCCGAGCAGGCCAACCGCTGGCTCGAACTTGCCGAGGCACCCATCCGCCTGACCGGAAGCGAGAACATTCCCACCGAGGTCGGGGACATCGCCAACCCGGACGCAGTGTTGTGCCGCACCAACATCGGTGCCATGGCCGAAGTCATGCGCCTCCTCTCCGAGGGCCGCCGCGTCGCCCTGGCCCGCGGCGGACACACCCTCGCCGCACTGGCGCTGGCGGCTCGCGACCTCAAAGAAGGCCGCCGCACCAGCCACCCGGAACTCGTTCTCTTCGCCTCTTGGGGCGACGTGCAGGACTACGCGACGTATGACCCGGCCGGCGGCGACCTCCAGCCCTTCGTCGACCTCGTCGACACGCATGGCCCCGACGCCATCCTCGCCGCGGTCGACGAACTCACCGACGAGGACCATGCCGACGTAACCGTGTCCACCGCTCACAAGGCCAAGGGCCGCGAATGGCTCACCGTCCGCATCGGTGAGGACTTTCCCCCTCCCAAAGACACCGACCAACTCGACGCCAAGGGCCACCCAATCCCGGAACCCGTCAACGACACCGACGCCCGCCTCGCGTATGTCGCGGTCACGCGGGCACGCCAGCAGCTCGACCTGGGTGGGCTGTCGTGGATCGACACTCTTCCTGTCGCACGCTCCGGCCAGGTTCCCGTGGCACAGTGAGCCTTTTCAGCGGTGCCGCTCCAGGGTGAGGACGGTCGTGGCGATTGACGTCATGCGGTTCGGGCTGCCCCGGGCATGACGGAAGATTCGCCAGCACTTCAGGCGGGCGATGCCTCGTTCGACGGGTACGCGAGCGGCGGCAAGGGTCGGTTGACCGTCTGCTCGGTTGGGGTGAGTTCGCCGTGGGGCGTCCGGCGCTTGGGGGTGGTGACCCACTCGCCCGCGCCGAACTCTGTCCGGGTGGCGAGGACTCTACGGCCCCAAGGCCCTCTTTCGAGTTCGCGCTTTGTGCCCTGAATTCGCCGTTTCTTGGTTTCCCCAGGATGCGGGTTGTGCACTCGCGAGGTATGCTGTAATTCGCTCCGTAGACGGGGGTGAGTGTCGTGGCTGTACCTCTCATAACACTCTACCGCGGGCAGAAAGAATGGACATCGGGCATGGCCATCACTGCGCCCTCGTTGCGCAGCGATTTCGGAGGGAATCCGCGGATCCGGACTAAGGATTATTTGGAGTTCCTGTACGGCCTCATAGGTGCGACAGAGGCAGGCGACCCTGCGGCCCGCGGTTATCTGGAGAATGAACTACTCCAGATACAGATCTTCAAGTATAGGAATCCATTCGTGTCGTGTAGTCGTGCGAAGTGGGTCGCCGAGGGGTTCGCGAAAAAAGGGGACACTCGCGGCTTCATTCTAACCATCCTCGGTGAATATGATGCCGGTGTTGACATCTCCGCGATCAGGCAAAAATTTCGACTTGCCGGTGATGCCGTTGACCATCTGGACGAATTCGGAATCCCGATGTACTTGAGGCTACCTTTTGAAGTGAAGAGAGTTCAGGAAGTTTATAGCGATGAGGCTGCGAAGGATGTTTTCCCGTGAAGGTTCAAACTGTTGATCAGCCTGATGAATTTTTTTACTTCGTCTGGGCCCTAGAGAACCTGTACAGCACGCAAGGATTGGTGCGATTCCTGGATTTCGCGTCTTACTCGCTAGAGGACCATGTAGATCACGCAAGACTGATGATTGGAAAGGCTCTGGAAGCTGAGACTGTGCCCGCACCTCGTTTGGCTGAGAAGGTGGGCGAACCGGTCGACAGCGCCCCGTGGTGGCTACCTCAAGTCGACAGCGGCGTGCTGCCGTTCGCCCACATGCGCTACGTCGACCTCGTAAATGCCACTCCAGAATCTATTTTGAGTCACTCCGATGAGCAATATGCAGCCGACGAATTGAACTACACCCCTCAGCTGGACTATGCGGCATTCCGATTGATGCTGACTAGCTTCTTGGGTGCATTGAGTGGTGAAAAGAATTCAATCCCCTGTCTAGGTGTCCTCTTGTTGCGGGGGCCTATCAACAGGCAACTCTGTATAGCGCATTTCATGCCCTTGGTTACGCAAGGAAGGATAGGTTCGAAAGATCGAGTCATTCATTCTGCCTCCGATATTACACATTGGGCACGTGAAACGCTGGAGTTTCATGAACCGGTAGGGTCTAGATTTCCCTTCTCTGAGATTATCGGGCGCTACTTGGAGTTGTCCCGAATGGGCGACTAGTGGCGGATTTAGGTAGGCTCTTGTGAATGAACGTCAAGCTTTGGATCACATAGAGGAGGGGCTGGAGAATCATATAGGGAACTTCAAGTCCTCGAAAAAATTCTTTCGCCGTATCTCAATGATTGAGGCGCTATCGGCTGCAGCGCTAGGGTCATTGACTACGTTGTTCGTTGCTCTCAGTCAACTCTACAACCCGACCTGGCTGAAGGTACTTTCACTTATATTGGCTGCACTTACTACGATCGCGGCAGCATTGGCTGGATGGTTTTCCGGCCTTCAGTCATGGTTGAGTAAGCAGAAGGCTTTGAATGAACTCTATTCTCTGCGGCAGCGCATAGCCTTCGATAAGGTTGCTGAAACGGTCACCGCTGAAAAGATTGAGGAATATAGAGGCGACCTTCAGGGGGTGCTGGATGAAGCTAACCGAGAATGGAAGAAGATTCGCGAGAAGTAGCTAGATATTTCGTTCCTACGCAAGTACGAGCCTCTCGCGCAGATCGCTGCCGGGTTCGGCATCTCGGTCGGCACCTCGCACGCCTACACCACAGCGGTCATCAATCTCCTCACTGCCCGCGCCCTCGGCCTGCTGTGCGCCCTGCGTGAGGCAGACCCCGAGCTCGTCCTCCTCGACGGCACCCTGGCCGAGTGCGACCGCCTCGGCGACAGCCGCGCCCTACTATTCGGCCAAGCGCCGTCGGCACGGGGTGAGGTCTTTCAGCGTTGCCACTCCAGGGTGAGGACTGCTGCTGCGATTGACGTCATTCGATTCGGGCTGCACCGCGCTCTGCGGAAGATCCCGCTAGGTCTTCAGTCGGGCGACTCCACTCTCGACCGAGGCCCGCGCCCTAGACAGCGCCCGCTTGACGGTCTGCTGAGTGAGAGACAGCTCGCCTCCCGCAGGCCGGTGTGGTCACCCCACGCCCGTCACCGATGCAAGCGCGATCGACCAGGATCGGGACCCCTGGCGTTCGCAGATCTGGATGATCCTGGGCGCGGGCGACAATCCGAGTCATGGCAGCGCCCCTGTAGGGCCGGCGACAGCCACAGCGCCGCGCGGCGCGGGTCGGTGACCGCCTGCACGTTCACGCTGGGGAGCTCCGTGGTCTGCAGCCTGGGACGATTGGGGGCATCGCATCGATGCCCCCAATCGTCCCAGCGCTCACCTGATTTCCACCGAATCGCTCACAGTCTCGTCAGCGGTCGTTAAGGTCGTCGGTACTCGCGCGGTCGATGTTGCGTTGCGCGCTGTCCGCGAGTGCTTTGTAGAAGAGATCGACGGCAGATCCGCGCGGCAGGCCGGCGCGGATGCGCTGGGCACGTTCGCTGATGTCGAGGTCTTCCGGGTATGGCTGGCCAGGAGTTCCGAACCGGAAGCCGGAGAGGACTGCGGAGTGCAGGCTTCCCCCGGTACGACGAAACAAGTCTTCCGACAGTCGGGACGCTGTCTTCAACAACACCGTCACGAAGTCCACCTCGTCCCACACGATGTTCTTGGGCATTTTGCCCAGGAGCGGGGCGGCGGCATACGCGAGATCGCTGTCCCCTTCCTGGTAAGGCTCAAGGAGGAGGCTGAGGACCAATTCGTCTGCAGGGCCGGCGATGGTCCAGAAAAGTTCCGGCGCGTGGAGTTCACGGCGCCATGCGTTCTCGCGGGGCTGTGCCAGCCAGTTTCGCACCGATCGCATCAGGTCAAGCCGTGCAGGACTGTCAGACAACGGGAGCGGGACACTCCACTGGTAAGGCAGGGGATCGAAGAGCTTTCTGGAGGGGTCCTCCTCCCAGCGCTCGATCCGGGCGATCAGGAGCCCGACTGCGGCTTGCGAGTCGGCCTTGGCGAGGTGAGCCACGAACTGCTGCACCGTGTGATCACTCAGCGTCGGAAGAGCGGTCAACTGGGCCAGGAAAAACCTGCTTTGGGGGTCCGTAAGCTGTTCCCAGGACAAGAGGCCGTCCATCGTGAATGCCCACCAGAGGCGGTAGGGTACCGCCCCCGTCTCGCCGAACGGCACAGAGGTGAGCAGTTCCAGAGCCGTGTCCTTCGAGGTGCGCAGCATGGAAACGGCCATGCCGAGGACTCCAGCGCGCACTGCGGGGTCGGTGTGGTTGCTCAGAGCGCGGGCGAGTGCCAGTGCACCGGCCTCCTGCACCGAGGGGTCCGGGATGTACTTTTGGAGAGCCTGGGCGACGGCCCAGACCTCCACGGCCCCACGGTCGGCAACGAGGCGCCGACACGTGTCCAATGCGCGGGGCACGTTCTGTTCGAACGATGCGTGCAGCACTGAGGGCAGCATGACACGGACAGCTTCATTCTCCGCGCGGGCCAGCCGGTCGAGAAGAGCGGGGATGAGGTCAGAGAATCCCTTAAGAGTGTCTTCGAGTACTGCGGGAACTCCCTCTGAGTGACGGGCCAGGACTTTTTGGCCTGCTTCCACCAGCGATACGAGTAGCTCGGCCACTTGGTCGGTGGGCTGCTTCCTCAACTCGTCGGCGGTCTCGTGGCGTAGTGCCGCCCAGTGGTTTTGGACGTTCTCCAGCCATTCGGTGTCTTCGGAGCGGGGGACCAAGGATTCGTCGTAGGTCCCTGTGTGGAGGAGGAGCGCCAGATGGTGTTCCGTGTTGTCCGGCAATGCGTCGAGCACTGTCTGCGCCGTTTCACGCATCTGAGCGGTGCCGTGCTTTGCGGCCCAGCTCAGCGAGCGCCGGGTCGCGAGCGACACCAGAGGACGTGGCTGCGTCGCGGCAACCCGGGTGGCCAGTTCACGGAGGAACTCGATGGCGTGCGGCTCGAATTCTTCGCTTTGGTGGCGAAGGACTTCTTCGAGGGATGCGGCGGCCACGGCTGCCCGCTCTTCATGCCCGGACGTGTATTGGCCGAGTAGGATCTCAGCCGCGCGTTGCCTGATCGGCGCCACTATCTCCGCTGGGACCGGGTAACGGCTCAGGGTGAGGGTCCAGCCTTCCATCATTCGGCCCTCCGCCGTGTTGGAAAACAGCGGATCGAGCAGTGCGAGGGGCATGCGGTTCGCGGGATTCGGCGTGGCTTCTTCCGTCCAGTCCGACAACGCGTCGAGCAGGATCTCCTGATACGCCAGCGGCTTGCCCGGGGCGTACGAAGCCAGGTCGAGGAGAACACGGAGTGGTGCGTCGGGATTCTGGTTGAGCGGCCGTTCGTCGTCCCGGCCCATGGACCACAGGAGGTCGTACACGCTGCGCAGCTGGTCAAGATCGACGGCCACTGCCTCCAGGACACGCGGTGCTTCGCAGAGGACATCGGCCTGGCTGTACTTACCGGGCATCCACTCGATGCCGCTCGGCCGGTCGTCCTCGGCCGTCGGGTTGTCCAGGGCCCACCGGGTCAAGGCGAGTACGCGCTGGGGCTGGAAGGGAGCGATCTTCAACAGGAGACGCAGAAGTGCCCTACGGGTGTAAGCGCCACCTCGTTTGAACTCGTCTTCGACGACCACCCACAGGGGGTCGAGCAGACCCGCATGACGGGAGCCCCGGCCGTTCCACTGCCAGTCGACGCGGCCGGCGTTGAGAAGAGCATTCGCCAGCGCGTCACCGTCGGCATGCTCGCGGACCTCCCTCAGGTATGGCGTGGGGGAGCCGTCGTGCGGATTGACAGCCGCTTCGGCAAGAAGGACGTCGCCGAGCAGGTCGGGGGAAATGCGTACGGAGGCGCCGCGCCGTACCACGATGCCTGTGCCTTCCAGGCCCATGAGACGAGGGCTGATCCGGGAGAACGGCATCTGCAGGATGCCGGACAGCGCGTTCTGAAATTGAGGGACGTCTGTGGCAACGGGTTGCAGGGCTGCTACGGCGTGCAGCAGTGCCCGATCGTCATCGGGCTGCTGGGACTGAGACAAGGCGGACTGGACGAACACGTCGAGAAGCAGCCGGTGCACGTCGGTACTGCTCTGCAAGGCACTGATGTCCAAGCTTCCTCGCCGTACGGCGGTTGCGGCATTCACGAGGAGCAACGGCGAGTCGGCGGCCACATGTGCCACCACACGGGCGGCATGTTCCTGCCTTTCTCCGAGGATCTCGGAGGCCAGCAGGAGGGCCTCTTCGCTCCGCAGGACGGACAGTTCCCACCTCGGAATCTCGCTCTCGTCCAACCTGGCGGCCCGAAGTGCCTGCTGGACCACATGCCGGCCGTACGGCCGGGTTGCAATCACCAGGCGGGCGTGGGGGCGTGCACGAAGCACTCCGGTCACTACCATGGCGAGATCGTCCGACCGCTCATGCGCGTCCTCGATCAGTACGAGCAGCCGATCGCTCGTCGGCAGATGCTCGAACTCGTCCGGAGTGAACGGACCGGGCTGCAGTACGCGGATGGTCTTTCCGTGGCCGACACCGTGTTCACGGGCGAGCTGGCACAGCAGACGGCTCTTTCCCTGTCCCGCGACACCGGTCAGGACGCCGATCCGTGGCCCCTCGCTGCCAGCAGCGAACGCGGTCATGGCCTCCAGCATGGAGTTCCGGCCCACGAGCCGGAACTCATGGGAGTAGACGGGACTGGGCAGAGAGACCGGGAACGCCTCTTCCGCGGTTTGCCAGACGCTGGGACTTCGTACCCCCAAAAACTCCTCCCGCATATCCGGGAAGAAGCGGTCAATCAGCGTGAGTGCCTGATCACGAGGAAGCTTGCTGACCTCTCGGGACAGGACGCGCGAGTCCCAGATCGTCCACTCGGCCAGCTCGTCGCAGGCTGTCACCACCGCGGCGGTCGCGCGTGTGGACAGGAAGAGGACACAGCGGTCGACGCGGGCTCGGGCACGGTCGAGTTCCGCCACTGCCTTCGCGAACGAAGCAGGCTGGAACTTCTCGTACTTCTTGCACTGGATGCCGATGCGTTCCCCATCGGCCGTGACCACGCGGATGTCAATGCCGTGCTGCTTGTCTCCGGGGACCCCGTATCGCAGGACCTCCTGGGCGTCCGGGTACAGCCACGAGGCCAACGCGTCGCAGAAAGCCTCGAACTGGTAGGCGTCGAGGCGGTTGAAGGGCAATTCCTCCAGAAGGGGGCGGCGTGGAGGTGTGGTGGCAACGTCGATGCCCAGCGTCACGCGCAGACGCTGGAGTCGTTCACCTCTTGGTGAGGTCTCTCCGCGTTCCCAGCGGCTCACCGTCTGCTGCCTCATGTCGAGTCGACGGGCCAGTTCTGCCTGGTCCCACCCTCGTGCCTCGCGTGCGGCTCGGATCTCGGCAGCCGGAATGTCACTCATGAAGGAATCATACGCACCTGTCGCATGTACCTGCGTTAAATTCCTCTGCTACCGTGGTGCAGTGCCCACTGGATCAGCTACGAGGAGAGGAGTCGGACGTAAACATCACCTTCGCCTCCATGGAGATCGCGGCGTTGCCGACGGTCGACACCATGCTCCTCGTCAGCGCGGACAGCGACCTGTGCCCAGTTGTTGGCATTCAAGCCCGAACGGCATGAGTGCCTCGATATCGAAGGCGACTCAGAGCACGATCCTCCGGGGAAGTGGAGCGGGAGCGATGGCATCAGTAGAACAGCAAGTGAAGAGCGCCGACAGGGTAATCTGCGAAAACATCGCCAACTTGGCCGGTGATCGAGGTTTCCTCTCGCAGAACGTGCTGGGACAGCTCCGGAATCTCGTCGAGGGGCTAATAGTCTGGGCACACCTCAACGACGGCTCGACCGAGTTCCATTACAACCAAGTTGGGCCGGCTCTGGATGCTGTTAAGGCGCTCGCCAAGTTCAGATTCCTGAGCAGATTCCATGGCCTGCTCCAGGCTAGCGTCTCGCACTACACGCTGGATCGCGATCCATCCGAGCGATTGATGCTGAAGTACTACGAGTACCTACTTCGCACCCGCGACCTGGCACAGCAACAGCTCGGGGTCACGATCCTGAACAACATCGAACGCTTCCCGATCGACCTGGACCCCTCGTTGCGTGAATACTACGAGAAGATTGCGAAGCGTATCGAGCAAGTAAGAGCGACTCCGTCCTCCAGCCCGCGTCGCGAGCGGTACTACATTCATAGCTCGCGACCGTTCTTTATCCGCGGCCGCATCTACTATGAAGTGACGTTCTATCGCGCCCACAACCGGACGAGCAAGTTCGATCGCATCATTGGCTTTACCGACATCGACGTCACCGACAAATATGCGGCCAACCTGGATCTGGTGAACGACACGATCGAAGTGCTTGGCCAGAGGATGCCGATCATGTTGATCCGCTCGTGGGAAGTGTCGATCCGGCCGTGTGAGTTCGATAACTTCGCACGCTTCTTCGCTATCTCGCCCGACCGAGTCAGCACGTCACTCTCCGAGTACCGCAACCTGATGAGTTACCTCACGACAGAGCGATCAAGTCTGCTTGATCTAATAGACATGCCCGACGTGACTTACGGCCAGGTTCGCTCCTGGGTGCTCGACGGCGCGCAACGTAGTCCGCTGATTTTCCCTGTGCTTGACCGCGCGCGTGCACTCATCCGCGAGGACCGATCAGGCGCTCGTCTAATGCGGTACCTAATGCTTCGAATGAACAATCGTGTGATCAAGGAGCAGTTTGATGCCGACGAGTGTGCTGGACTTTCCGGCTTGCGCGTTTCCTGGAGTTCTAAGCCCTTCGATACGATGCCGTTCTGCACGTCGCCACGCGGACACACCCCGCGCTTTGCGGATCTCGCCGAGAGCCTGGACGCTAGGAGCCGACCTCACGAGCTACTGGCAAGGCGAGTCAGGAACAATGTAGAGCAGCACGGCGTGATCTATACGTCGGCATCCGACCTGGAGGACCTCGGTGATGTCGACAAGCTGATCGCGCGCCACAACCAGTTGCTGCCAACCAATCCCCGACACGCGCCGCGGAAGCTGGCGCATGAAAACGGGCATGTGTTCATCGTCGGGTATGAGGACGACACTGTCGCGATAATCAATAAGCTCCAGACAATTGCTGTCAGCGGCGTCCCCAACCACAGCAGGGACGTGCAGGCTTGGATAAATGCGAACCCAGGGGCCATCGATGACCCGCTGAAAGCTCAGTCTCTGACGGAGCTGTTTGAGCACTCGAAGGTCGCCCTCGTATACGGTGCGGCTGGCACGGGAAAGTCGACGATGGTAAATCACATCGCGAACTACTTCTCGAGCAAACGGAAGCTGTTCCTGGCGCACACCAACCCGGCCGTTGATAACCTGAAGCGGCGAGTGCAGGCTCCGAACACTGAGTTCAGTACGATCAGTAAGCACGTGTACGGCAGCACGTCGTTTGGCGTAACGTACGACGTCCTTGTAATTGACGAGTGCAGCACTGTGGGCAACGCAAGCCTACTCAAAGTGCTCGAGAAGACATCCTTCGACCTACTCGTACTCGTTGGCGACGTGTACCAGATTGAGTCCATCGACTTCGGCAACTGGTTCAGCATCATCCGTTCGTACATTCCGGGCAAGTCTGTCTTCGAACTCACAGAGCCCTTCAGGACGACCGATCAGGCGCTTCTCGCACTGTGGGACAGGGTGCGGAACCTGGACGACCGCATCGAAGAGTCGCTCTCCAAGAATGGCTACTCGACAGTGCTGGGAAACTCGCTTTTCCAGCATCGGAGCGACGATGAGATCGTGCTCTGCCTAAATTATGACGGCCTTTATGGCATCAACAACGTTAACCGATTCCTGCAGGCGAGCAATCCGAATCCAGCTGTAACCTGGAGCGAGTCTACATACAAGGTCGGCGATCCCGTGCTCTTCAACGAATCTGATCGATTCCGTCCGGTCATCTTCAATAATCTGAAGGGAAAAATCGTCAAAATCGATCGCATGCGTGGCCGCATCACATTCGACGTGAATCTCGAACGGGATGTTACTGAGGCCGACGTTTTCGGCACAGATCTACGTTGGGTAGAAGGATCGACCGTCCAGTTTGACGTCTTTGAGCGCGGCAACAGCGATGATGATGACGATACGCTCACCACCATGGTGCCGTTCCAGATCGCGTACGCCGTATCGATCCACAAGGCGCAGGGTCTTGAGTACAAATCGGTGAAGGTGGTCATCACGGATGCTAACGAGGAAAACATCTCCCACAGCATCTTCTACACCGCGATTACACGCGCTCGGGAACGTCTCGAAGTGTTCTGGACTCCGGAAACGCAGCAACGAATCCTGAGCCGTCTCGCAGTGCGTGAGAACACGAAAGACGAGATTCTGATGAAGGTCCGCCGAGGCGTGATCCCTGTTGCGAAGCGACCGAAGCTTCAGAAGGCGCGTCAGCGGCCGTAGATGCTGGATCTGAAAGTGTGGTTCGTGAGCGGATGCTGTTTCTGGCCGAGGCTGGGGCCCGTCTCGTTGACCAGCGACCGGCCGAACGCACACTGCGGATGGCGGCCGTAGGGTGCTGCCATGGCTTACACGTCACTTCACCGTTCACTCGGAGCCCAACCCGGTCGCGTGACCGCCGGGATGCTCGACCAGGCCGCTTCGATCGGCCTCGGTGAAGCCGAGGATCTCGATTGGAAGCGGGACGCCGACGAGGTGAAGGACAACCGCGAGCACGCCAAGGACTTCGCAGCCCTGGCCAACGCCAACGGCGGCCTCATCATCACCGGGGTCGCGGAGGACGGCAACGGCGGCGCGGCCACGGTCGACGGAATCGACGACGCTCGCGCGCAGGCCCTGGCCGACCGGTTCCGCGGGATCGCCAACTCCATGGTGCGGCCCTTCGTCCCTGCCTTCAATGTCTACACCGTGCCGTTGTCCTCGGTCGTGGGCCGCTCGGCGGTCGTCGTCCAGGTACCCCGCAGCCCGGAAGCCCCGCACCTGGTGCCCTGGGACAAGGACAGCTGGCGCTACCCGAAGCGGGTCGGCACCGACACGGTCTGGTTGGGCGAGTCCGAGATGGAGACGGCGTACCGGCGGCGGTTCGCCGCCCGGCAGGACGCCGAGGTGCACCTGACGGGGCTTGCCGAGTGCCTCGATCACCATCTAGTGGGCGCAGCCCGGCGCGTGTGGCTCGTCGTGACGGCCGTCTGTTCGGTACCGGCTCTGTACGACACCACGCCGGCCGTGCACACCGGGGCCATCGACCCGGTTATGGCCGAGATCTACCACACCCTGCCCACGAGTGGGGGTGACAGCCTTTTGCGGTCCCGGCTGACGCAGCTCATCCCGCGCGTCGGTCTGCGGCGCGTGGTCTTCAGCGCGACACGCCCCTACACCGGAAAGTGTGACCGCACCTACATCGAGCTGCACCATGATGCCTCCTTCGCTGGCGCGCTCTCGGTCACTTCGCCACTCCAGCACGGGCCAACCCTGCTGCCTCGGCTTGACTTCGAACAAGCGATACGTGACCTGGTGACCGCGGCCGCCATCCACGCCCACCGGCGGGGAGGCGACGGCATGCTGCAGCTCCGTGCTGCCACCGTCACCGAAGGCGGCGAGCTGGCGCTGGCCAACCGGGGCGGCCAGTACGACAGACAGGTCGACGACAGCCTCGTCGTATGCCCGGAGCCCGTGGTCACCGAGGCGTCGCTCCAGGATCTCGCCGCCTCACCGGTCAGCCGCGGTACGGCCGCGAATCGTCTGCTGCAGGACCTCACGCACCAGTTCGCCGTCGACGACCTGCTCAACCGCTGACGAGTGACGGATAGATCGTCGCCTTCGGAGGGCAGCGTGACCTGCCTTCTTCGGGACGCCGATGACTTTCTCGGCTGCGTCGCCGAAAGACGGACGGTCGCCTCTCAACCGTTGCTTCGCGCTCCGACCCGCCCAAGCCCGGAGAGCGAGGAGTGGAGATCCCCCGTGCAACTGCGCGCGCCTGAACGCCTGTACTCGCTGTTCGACGAATCGACTGCGCGGTGGGTTGAAAAGCTCACCCGCCGCGCGTCTGCTGTGCTAACTAGGCCACCAGCCGTAGCCACTCATCCGCTCGGGGCCAGACCCGTGGGTTCATGGCGCCACGGAGGTTGAGCCGGTCTGCGGACCTTCCCTCGATGGCGTTGAGCGCGTCGCCCGGGGTGTGATCTTCGAGGTGGAGTACCCGCACGTGGGCGAAGACGGCCCGCTTGTCAGGATTCCGCTGATGTTCACCCAGGCGGGCGCTGAGGTCGTCGTCGCGACTGGCCTGTCCGAGCCACCTGATGTGATTCTCGGTATCGGTGACCAGGTAGATACCTGTCACGACCCCCAGGTCGGTGAAGACCTCGTAGTCGTGGAAGGGGACCGGCGTCGCATAGGCAGCCACCAGAAAGCGGCCAGCTGCCAGGGGGAGCGTCCCCAGGGCCCGGCGCGTGAGCACGGGGCCCACCGGAAGAACCGTCCGCTGGGTCACCGACCGGCCTCCGCGTCGAAGAACACCGCGCACTCTGAGACGAAGTCCGCGGGGTCGCCCCCGCCGTGCTGGAGGACCTGCAGAACTGTTCCTACCCCCCGAAGGTCCTTCCGGGCGGCGGCCAGGGCGTCGCCCAGGACCTTGGTGACGGTGTCGCTGAGGTTGTCCGGCAGTGCGACAGCGTTGGCGTCGGTCGCGGCGTCGTCGAGTTCCTTGGCCGTGCTGAAGACGTCCGCGAAGGCCTTCACGAGTCCGTACGTGACCGCCGCCTCGAAGGTGTCACGCGCTACGAGGAGCTTCTGCTGGGGCGTGGGCTCCGGCTGGCCCGGGTCATCCGAGGGGCCCGGACGCGGCGCGCGACGGCGAGCGGGCTTCTTCGGGAAGGCCTCGTCGAACCAGGCACGTGACGCGCGAGTGCCGTCCAGAGGCCGGCCCTCCACATCGACCTGCCGGGGCTCGCTTCGGGTGTTTGCCGCATGGGCGAGTTCCCGCATGAGACCGATGGTGCGCGTCGGCTGGACCTTCAGGGCGTCCCGCACGCTGTTCATCGTCCGGCGGATGCGCCGAGTTTCGGCCTCGTCGTCGACCTCGTGGGTCTGCGCTCCGACGGAGCCGCGGTCGGCCTCGACGATCTTGTGTTCGGCGAGCCAGTGCATGCCGCGCGTGATGATGAAGGTCTCCAGAGCCTTCTCGTCTCCGCGGCCGGCATCGGCGAGGAGGTCAGCCCAGGTCGCGTCGGGCGCGAAGGTCGTGCCGTCCTTGATGCTGCTGGGGCGGAGCAGCCCGTCGAGTACACGGGGGTTCCACCGGTGGCTGTAACCGTCGCTGACCACTGCCGAGATCATGCGCATGCGGTTGTCCACATGCCGGCGCCCAGTCTGGCTGGGGGCAGGTTCTCCCAGGACCCTCCGGATGAGCCTGCGCCGCTCCGGCGAGGTCGGGAAGACGATGTCGTAGAGCGTTCGGTCCCGGCGGTCCCGAGTAGCGACGAGATCTTCGCCGGCCTCCGGCACCGGATCCGGGGCCTCACCCGCGAGCCACGCCCTTTCCGGCTCCTGCAGTTCGCCGTAGTTCACGGCCTCTCGGAGGATTGCCCGGAGGTCAGAGGCCGCCTTCTCGGACAGCTTGTAATCCAGGGGTGGGCGCCGGTGATCGACCCGGTTGGGGTCGAACACCGAGTTGTGGAATCCTTCGAGGTTCGTGGCCCCCACGATGATCTGGATCGGGACGGTGGCTACGTTCTGGGCGCGCATGGCGATGGTGTGACCGGGGTGGTCCGGGTCGTCGAACGCGTCCTTCAGGATGGTCGCGAGGATCGGGATCCAGTAGGTGGGATCCGCGGACCGGGGGTCGTCCGTCCGCGAGATGCCCATGTGCGCGTAGGGGCGCAGTCCGAAGACGATGTCCCGGACCGAGAGCCCGAACAGCGCCAGGCGGGCCCTGGACCGGTTGGCACCCTTGATGGCCGTCAGGTCGGGGACGGCTCGAATGCGGCTGCCGGTGTCCGTCTGTTCGCTGATCTGCCGCACGAACGGGGCGTGCAGCGTGACTTCCTTCTGCCCGTAGATCTCGATGTCTTCGACGAGGCGATAGCCCCGGTCACCGTCGGCCGTGTTGAGGGACGTGTCCATCAGGTCCAGCAGACGCGCCTGCCGGTTGAGATCCACGGGATCGGCGGTGGTGAGGAACGCGGCCGGCCTTCCGGCCGTACGGCCGGTCGTCAGGGCTGGCAGAACGTAGTCCGGCCGTGCGTCCGGACGGAGAGGAGAGTGGAAGTCGCCGCGGATGCGTTCGTTGTACTCGCCCGGGCTGCCAGCGAACCCGTGGGCTCGGACACTGAGGATCGTGAGCCCACTGTCCTCCTGCAGCGTCTGCGGCTTCAGACGGTAAACGCCGTCCTGACGTTGCAGGTACTGCTTGGGCTGAGGTACGTACGCGGTGATGGCGTCGATCAGGGACCGGGGCAGGCTCGTGGCGGCCTCAAGCGCGTCAGCGAAGCGGTCGGTCCACTCCTTCTTGTCGGCGCCCGGGTAGGGATTGTCCCTCCCGGTGGACGAAGGGGTGATGTCCTCGTCGTCGAAGTCAGCCGAGGGCGGGGCGGTGCTAATCACGAAGACCTCCGAAATGGCGATGTCAACACCCTGGTTGACACGGTCCGGCTGCCCAGCCGGTTCGCCCGGGCAGAACAGGCCCGGACTCCGCAAGATCTCGGAGACCTTCAGTTCCCGCTCGTCGCTCCGCGTCTGCGGCATGCGCGTCGGTTCCCGTCCGCGTTTTCGCCCTTCGCCGCCCCGCCCCTCGGCCGCGCTGCGGCTTTGGAGACGGTATGCGGGCTCTCCCGGCCTGAGGCCATTGGGAGTCGGGGCTGAACCCGGCATTGAGCCTGAATGTATCCATTCATGGTAGCGGTCCGAAGCGGCGTGCCGGAAGGTCTGCGGACGAGCCTTACCGGAACAGGGGCGTCACCGCCTTTACCACCAGCGCGAGCGCTGTGTCCTGGTGGCCAGCACCGCACCGTAGACAATCGCGGTGTGCTCGATGCCCTTCATCGCGGCGCACATGACGCGGCTGGTACGCGAGGGCGATCGTCGCGAGAGGTGACGCGTCGCCGTGTAGAGGGTTGAAGCCGATCAGCGACACAGGGCGATGCAACCGACGCATCGCAATACGCCGATACTGCTCTCCCGCCTGTGGTCCTCAGAAAACCCGACACTACAAAACCCGACACCTCACTTGACCAATGAACTGGTCAGCAGGACCTGCTGTCCCGGCTGCAGCCCCGCGACGTCCAGGACGTCATCGCCGACATCAGCCTCTTCCGTCCGGGCCCGGTCGCCGGCGGCATGCCCGAGCGGTACATCGCCGCCCGGCACGGGGGCGCACCCGCGTACGCGCACCCGGACCTGGAACCGGTGCTCGCCGACACCTACGGCGTGACCATCTGGCACGAGCAGATCATCGAGACGCTCTCGGTGCTGACCGGCTGCGACCGGGCCTTCGCGGAGATCACCCGGCGGGCGCTCGGCGACAAGGAGCAACTGCCCAGGATCAGGGACTGGTTCCACGAGCGGACCCGCGCGCGCGGCTACGGCGCGGCCGTCCGGGACGAGGTCTGGAAGACCGTCGAGGCCTTCGGGGCGTACGGCTTCTGCCGCGCCCACGCGGTCGCCTTCGCCGTACCCGCCCTCCAGAGCGCCTGGCTCAAGGCGCACCACCCGGCGTTCCTGCTGGCCGGCCTGCTCGAACACGACCCCGGTATGTGGCCCAAGCGGGTCCTCGTCTCCGACGCCCGTCGGCGTGGGGTGCCGGTTCTGTCCGTCGACATCAACCACTCCAAGGCGAAGCACACCGTGGAGATGACCGAGAAGGAGGAGTGGGGCGTACGACTCGCTCTCTCCGCGGTGCACGGCATCAGCGAGGACGAGTGCGCCCGGATCGAGGCGGGACAGCCGTACGGATCACTGTCGGACTTCTGGCAGCGGGCACACCCCAGCAGACCCGTCGCCGAACGCCTCGCCGAGATCGGCGCCCTGAACGGTCTCCACGACGGCCGCCTCACACGCCGTGATCTGCTGCTCCAGATCGCCGAACTCCACCGCCAGTCCCGCACTCGGTCCGCGCACGAGGGACAACTGCCCATCGACGCGGGCGCGGTGGGCGGAGCCGAGCCGAGCGGGCTGCCGGAGATGACCGGACGCGAGGCCCTGAGCGCCGAGCTGAGCACCCTCGGCATCGACATCTCCAGGCACCTGATGGAGCACCACCACCGGCTGCTGCGCGAGATCGGCGCGACCGACGCGGCGCATCTGGCCGCCATGCGAGCAGGTCAGCAGGTGCTGGTCGCGGGTGTGCGGGCCTCGACCCAGACCCCGCCGATCGCGAGCGGCAAGCGGATCATCTTCGTCACCCTGGAGGACGGTTCCGGCCTGGTCGACCTGGCGTTCTTCGAGGACTCCCACCCGGCCTGCGCGCACACCGTCTTCCACAGCGGGCTGCTCCTCGTCCGTGGCACGGTCCAGGTGCGCGGCACCCGTCGTACCGTCGTCGGCACCATGGCCTGGGACCTGGACGAGATCGCGGCCGCCCGCCGCGACAACGGCCCCGAGGCCGCGCTCGCCCTTCTGGGCAAGACCCGTCCGCACCCGACCCCCGCCCAGCCGCACCGCACCCTGGCCGACGGCACCGCGGGCGCCCGCCTGCACCCGTACGCCGACCTCCAGCCGGCCGGCACTCGCTCGGCCGACCTGAAGAAGTTCGGCCACCGAAGCCCCGGGAGCGCGGGATGAGCGGGATGAGTACCCGTCAGCGGCACATCGCCCACCTCCACCTGCACACCTCGCTGACCGAGGATCAGTACGCCGATATAATCGAACTGATGTCTGGTATCACGCCTCATGTCCAGGCCCTGCCGCCCAACGCCGTGCAACTGGACCTGACGTCGGCGCTCAGATACTTCGATCTGTCTCCCTATGACGTCGTCCAGTTGGCGAAGCTCCGGTTGAAGGCTCTGTACGGCATCGACTGCAGCGCGGGGCTCGCGGGCAACCGGATGCTCGCGGCCATGGCGGCCGACGCCTCCGCACCGGGAGACACCACCTGGGTCCCCACCGGCCATGTGACCGACTGGCTGTATCCGCGGCCGGTCACCGTGCTGCCCGGCGTCGGCCGCGCCATGGCGGAAACGCTCACCCGGTACGGCCTGCACACCATCGGCCAGATCACCGACCTGCCCCCAGCGACCCTGCAACGACTCCTCGGTGCGGGGCCCGCCCGGCTGCTGGCCGAACGCGCCCGCGGCCACGACCCTCGCCCGGTCGCCCCCGCGGAACCGGCAGAACACCTGATCGCCGACCTTGTGCTGGAGCGGGACTGCCTCGACCCGGCCCAACACCACCGCGCCGTGCTGGAACTTGCCGACCAGATCGGCCAACGTCTGCGCGGGGAACAGCAGTCCGCGGGCCGGCTCACCCTCACGGTGCGGTACGCCGACCGCACCTCCACCACCCGTACGCGCGCGCTGCCGGAACCCACCGACCACTCGCCCGCTCTCGCCGCCACCGCCCTGGGCCTGTTGACCTCCCTCGGACTGCAACGCGCCCGCGTCCGCGCCTTCGCGCTCCGCGCCGAGGCCCTACTGCCGGCCGCCGACGCCTACCGCCAGCTCTCCCTCGACCCCGCCGCCGACCGTGCCCGCGCCGCCGAAGCCGCCGCGGACCGTGCCCGTCGACGTTTCGGGCCGGGGGCTGTACGGCCGGCAGCTCTGGCGAACTGACCGCTGGTGCCGGGAACCCCCCTGATTCCCGGCACAAGCGGACGCTGTCGATCCCGTGCCAGTGAGGTGCTCGGGGAGCGGGTATCGGCCCGGAAAAGGCATTCGGCGTGCTCTTCTCCACAAGATGTCCGCACGCACCGAAGGCACCCCGGTCGGCGACGAAAGATGCCCGGACCGCCGGAGTGCGCCACGCATACGGGTCCGCACCAGAGCTCCTCCCGCCCCGGAGGGGGACGATATGCGGGCCTTCCTGACAAAACAGCCTATATTTCAGGGCTCGTCGGTGATTGATCGCATAGCCGAGGCGAGGACGGCGTCGAGTACGGCTTGGGCGTGGTCGCCGGAGGGGAGGGCCCGTGCGAGGGTGACCGCGCCCACGATCGAGGCGAGCAGGGTCCAGGCCTGCTGCTCCCGTTCCTCCTGTGTGCCGTGCATGGCGGGGGCCAGGAGGGCGATCACCTCGACCATCCGGCGCCGGTAGGCCTCGCGGACCGGGTCGCCCGCTCGTGCCACGTCGGTACTCAGCGACGGCATCACACAGCCGTGTCCGGGGTCCTCGCGGTGCAGGTCGCTGAGGTAGAGGCGGAGTATCTCGCCGAGCATGCGTCGTCGCTCGGCCGGCTCCTGGTCGGCGAGGCCGGCGAATTCGATGCCGAGTTGCGCGGCCACCACCTCTTCGAGGACCGCTTCCTTGTTGGCGAAATTGGAGTAGAGGGCTCCTGAGGTGACCTGGGCCGAGGCGGCAAGTGCGTCCACGCCGACGGCGTGGAAACCGCTCTCCTTGAGTGTGCGGCCCGCTTCGCGCACGATCGCGGCTTTGGCCTGGGCTTTGTGCTCCTTGGAGTACCTCACCCTGGTCCCCTCCTTCGGCGTCTCCGGCTCTCTCCGACAACTTAGGGTAGCGCTCGTTATATAACGAGCGTTACGCTATGAGGGTCAGGCGCCGTCACCGGCACGAAGCGACAGAAAGAGCACAGTCATGCCTGTAACCAGCAAGGACGCCGTCACCAAGACCGTGGACGTGGGCGGGACCCCCTTCGCCTACCGCGAGCTGGGTCCGACCACGGGCGTTCCGGTGGTGTTCCTGCACCACTTCACCGCGGTCCTGGACGACTGGGACCCCGCGGTGGTCGACGGGATCGCGGTCGAGCGGCGCGTCATCCTGGTCGACCTGCGCGGCGTCGGCGGCTCCGGCGGCACCACCCCCGACAGCATCGAGGCCATGGCCGACGATGCGGTGGCCTTCATCGAAGCGCTCGGGCTGGGCACGGTCGACCTGCTGGGCTTCTCCCTCGGCGGAGCGGTCGCCCAGGTCATCGTCCAGCAGCGACCCGACCTGGTCCGCCGCGTGGTCCTGGCCGGCACCACACCCGCCGGCGACCAAGGCCCCGCAGGCACAGGGGCCGTTCTGCAGGCCGCCGTGGACAAGGCGAGCGCCCAGGGAAAGCACCCCAAGCACTTCCTGTTCTTCTCACCGACCGCCGCCAGCCAGGCAGCCGCAGACGGCTTCCTCGCCCGCCTGGACGAACGCTCAGCAGACCGCGACGCACCGGTGTCCAACGAGACGATCGGCGCCCAGCTGACCGCCCTGGCCAAGTGGGAAGAGGGCAGCTCGCCCGCAGCCCTGGCCGCCGTGAACAAGCCCGTCCTGGTCGTCAACGGCGACGACGACACGATGCTGCCCACCATCAGCTCGTTCCGACTTGCCCAGATCCTGCCCGACGTCCAACTGAGCATCTACCCCGATTCGGGACACGGCGCCATCTTCCAGCACCACGAACTGTTCGTCGGGCAAACCCTGGGCTTCCTCCGTAACTGACACCCACCCCTTTATCGCCGCACGATCACCCGGAGAGAAACCGCCCCGACATCCTTCGATTCCGAACCTGTCCGCGTCCCGTCGGACGGGGGGCTGGCACTCCGCGGTGTTTCGCTGTCCGGCCCGGTCAGAGGCATCGTCGGCGGTAGTGGCAGTGCCGGGCGACGGCCTGGCGCCCGCGCCGCCACTGCGGCCCGCTCAGGGTGTGGATGCGAAGCGGTGGGCCGGGCCGGTGCGTGGGGCGAGTCGCCAGGAGCCGGCGGACTTCCGCCACGGGGTCGACCCCCGGCCCGTCCCCGGCGTCGCACCGCTGTCGACAGCCGGGGACGTTGTCGCCGAGCCCCGACGAACACCGTGCTCCGTCACATACCGATGCGCAGGACGATGCGTCCCTTCCCATGCCGTGTCGCGGCCAAGCCGGTGCGCGTCGGCGGCCGCCTCCAGGGGAAGCACCACTCCGACGTGTGGGAGAAGACGGCCGGCGGCAGCGAGTTCGGTCACCGCGTGCAGGTCTGCGGACACCGGACGCGCGAACACCGGGCGGGTACCGGGACCCGCGATGTCGACCGTCGACGCATAACGCGTGGCGTCGTGCCCGGCCGCGGCTGCACGTTCGAGTGTGCCGCGGCCGATGGTGTCGAAGACCGCGTCGACGCCGTCCGGGACCAGTGCCCGGACCCACTCGGTGACCTGGTCGTCGTCGCCGACCGGCGTCGCGCCGAGGCCGCGCAGGTAATCGTCGCGCCGGGTTGCGTCGGCGCCCAGCACGGTTGCGCCACGGGCCACCGCGATCTGGACTGCCATCGAGCCCACGCCGCCGGCGGCGCCGTACACCAGAAAGGCGCTTGCCGAACCTCAGCCGCCTGCGAAGAAGTCGAGGTAGGCCTGGGCCAGGACCGTCGGGTTCTCCAGCGCGATGTTGTGACCGGAGGCGGGGATGACGACGCCGCGGACGTCGCGGGCCACTTGCGCGAGCTGCCTGGATACCTCGTCCCCGAGATAGGCCTCTGCGCCGACGGCCAGGACCGGGCAGCCGATCGGGTCGGCGTAATGCGGGCGGTTCTGTTCGGCGTCGGTCTGGCGGGCGCGGTACATCTCCAGGATGGCCCTGGTGCCGCCCGGCTGCTCGGCCGAGTGCACGATGTCGTCGATGTCCTCCTCGGTCAGCGCGCTGGGGTCCCACATCTGGCGTCTGGCGTAGTACGTCCAGAAGGGCCGTTCCCGTCCGGCCAGCAGCAGTTCGGGCAGGTGCGGCAGGCTGAAGAAGCTGAAGTGCCATCCGGTGCGGCCGTCGTCGGCGGCGAGTGAGGGGTCTTGCTCGCCGCCCGGCAGTCCAGGGCCGGCCGGCAATCCCGGCAGAAGCGTTTCCTGGAAGACCAGTTGCCGCACCCGGGGCCGGTGGAAGGCGGCGACGGCGTAGGCGATGGCCGCGCCCCAGTCCTCGCCGGCGACGCGGAACCGGTCGAAGCCCAGGTAGGTGGCGAGTTCGGCGACGTCGCCGGCCATCGTGGCGGTGTCGTAGCCGGTCAGGGGGCGCTGGGAGCCGCCGAAGCCCCGGTTGTCGACCGCGATGACGGTGTAGTGCGGGGTCAGCAGCGGCACGACGTGGCGCCAGTACGACATGGTCTTCGGTACGCCGTGCAGCAGGAACACCGGCTCGCCGGCGCCGCCGATCGCGTAGTGGATCTCCACCCCGTTGACCTTGGGCTTGCCGTGTGTGAGCCGGACTCCGGCGTGGTCGGTGAGGTTCATCTCGGCGAACTCCTTCTTCGCTTCGGCCGTGCAGGCGCCGACCGAGTGGCGGACCTTCCGGGGCGGCATCTCTGTTCTGCCGTTGGCCCGGCGTCCACGGTCGGCATGGCAGTTTCGCCCGGTACAACCGCGCCTCCGTTGCCGCCGATGTCGCCTGCGTCGCACCTGTCTCAGATGGAGTCCATCTGACGATCAGATGGTCGCGGCGTGAGCGCACCGGCAGCCGCGCCACTTCCGAGTCGACAGGGCTGCGTTGGCCAGAGGCGCCGGGTCAGCTGCCCGCGGGGTGGATACGCAGCAGCTGATCGGCGAACCGCCGTGCTGCCGGGCTGGTCTCGCCCGCCGAGGGCAGCATCAGGTAGATGTGCCTTTCCAGACGCACGCCCTCGACCGCGATGAGCCGCAGAACGCTGTCCGGTGCGGTCAGCACCGGGTACCGCAGGCCGACGGGAGCGAAGCCGATACCGACGCCTGCGCTGACCAGCTCGAGGAACAGTTCCCAGTCGCCGACCTCACAGACGACGCGGCGCTGTATTCCTTCGCCGGCGAACGCGGCGTCACTCAACAGGCGGGCCGTCCACCCGGGGGGTACCTCGACGAACCGCTCGTCGGCGAGTTGTCCGATGTCGACCTCGGCCCGCTCCGCCAGGCGGTGATCAGAACGGCAGACGAGGTGCAGCGGCTCTCGCGCCAGGCGAGTCATCCGGATGCCCGGGACCTGGCTGACCGCGGGTCCGATCACGCAATCCAGTTCTCCCGTCTCGAGCATCGAGATCATCGTCAGCGCGGGCGCGTACCGCAGGCGCAGGTCGATGCCGGGATGATCGCGAGTGAACTCGCCGAGGTAGGAAGCGAACGGCACCAGATGCTGAGCGGAGAGCGAGACGCCGAGACGCAGTGTGCCGATGAGCACGTCGCGGGTGTGGTGTACGGCCTCTTCCGCCTGCGCGGCGCTGGCCACGGTCCGGCGAGCCGGGCCCACCAAGGCCTCGCCGGCCGCGGTGAGCCGGACGGGCCTGGTTCCGCGGATGTAGAGGGGCGTACAGAGTTCGCGTTCGAGGGCCTGGAGCGAGTTCGACAGGCCTGACTGCACGATGAGTTCGCGCTTGGCGGCGCGAGTGACGCTGCGTTCCTCGACCAACGCCAGGAAGTGACGTAGCTGTCTGAGTTCCATCGGCCACCACCTCTGGGCCTGAATTGCAGCACATCTGGACAGTTCCATCTGCCAGGCAGATGCAGTGTATCTCTGCGCGCTGCCGCCGGACCGCCATCGAAGTTCCGACGGGCGTGGTTGACGCCGACGAACCGGTAAGGAACACCGTCAGGACAGGGGATTCGCCCATGGCAGACCACTCGACGAACGACGCCACGCCTCGGCACGCTGCGGGCGGCCCGCAGCGGGCCGCGTTTGTCATCTCGCTGATCTGCGCCGCCCAGTTCGTGCTGCAACTGGACTTCAGCATCGTGAACGTGGCGCTGCCGTCGATCCAGCGGGAGCTGGGCATGCCCGCGGCGGAGTTGCAGTGGATCGTCACCGGGTACGCGCTGGGGTTCGGGTCGCTGCTGCTGGCGGGCGGCCGCCTGGCGGACCTGCTCGGCCGGCGGCAGGTGCTGGCCGTCGGCCTGGTCCTGTTCGGGATCGCGTCGCTGGCCTGCGGGCTCGCGCAGTGGCCGATCATGCTGATCACCGCCCGGATCGTGCAGGGCGTGGCCGGGGCGATGGTCTCCCCGGCCGCGCTGTCGCTGCTGACGACGACCAACGCGGAAGGGGCCGCGCGCAACCGGGCGCTGGCGATCTGGCAGGCCACCACCGCGGCGGGCGCGACCGCCGGGATCGTGGCCGGCGGGCTGCTCACCCAGTACTTCGGCTGGCGGGCGGTGTTCCTGATCAACCCGCCGGTCATCGCCCTCATGCTCGCGCTGGTCCCGCGGCTGCCGGCCGGGAAGCGGTCCGGCAGCGGCGGGAGCGTCGACGTGCGCGGGGCGCTGCTGGTGACCACCGGCATCGCGGCGCTGATCTTCGGGCTCAGCAGCGGGCAGCAGCACGGCTTCACCGCGCCCGCCACCCTCGTCGCTCTCGCCCTGGCAGTGCTTCTGGCCACGGGCTTCGTGTTCGCCGAAAAGCGGTCGGCGGCCCCGATGCTGCCCCTGCCGATCCTGGCGGAGCCGGTCCGGCGGGCCGCGATCGCGGCCATGCTGCTGATCGGCGCCATCCTGGCCGGCTACGTCTACTTCGCGTCGCTCTACCTTCAGAAGGTGCTGGGGTTCAGCCCGGTGGAGACCGGCCTGGGGCTGGTCCCGTCGACCGCCACCGTCGTGCTCGTCTCCACCCTCGGCACCCGCCGGCTGCTGGCCCGGTTCCGTATCAAGGCCGTCCTGCTTGCCGGGCTGGTCTGCATGGGCGCCGGGCAGCTGTGGCTTGCCCAGATCACCGCCGGGGCCGGCTACCCCGCGGCGGTGCTGCCCGGCCTGGTGCTGACGGCGGCCGGGGTCGGGCTCGCCCTGCCGACCGCGTCGATCGCGATCACCAGCGGAGTCCGGGCCGGTGACCAGGGACTGGCCGGGGCTCTGTTCACCACCAGCCAGCAGACCGGCGCCGCGGTCGGGCTCGCGATCCTCGCCACCGCCGCCGCGGCCACCTCCGGCCACAGCGGCTCTCTGGTGGACGGCTACCGCCTGTCGTTCCTCATCGCGACCGGTCTCGCGGTCCTCGCCGCGATCATCGTCGCGCTCCAGCTCAACTCGAAATCCCACCGCGTTGAACCCGAACACCAGCAGGCGGGCACCGACGGACCAATCGGCCGGCGTCGGGTCCGCCATAGGTAGTCCGATCGATCTTGCGCACCCCAGGTACCGCACATGGGTCCGTACTCTGGTGACTGACTTGGCGGCCCAGGCAGGTGTATCCGATCCAGAGAAAGTCGGACGCGAAATACACCTTCTTCATGACGCTGCGAACGTGGCCTTCCATGCGGACCGGGATCCATCCGCCGCCTTCATGGCCCGAGCTGCGACCATGGCCGTGCTGGACCACGGGAAGCAGTCGGCCGACAACTGAAACCGAGGCAGTCGACGACCACATGCTGGTGGAGAGTCATGGCCTGTTTTCCCTTTCGTTTCCGGCTGCTTGTGGGTGCGCCTCAGGCAGAGGCCGGTCACACTCGCCGAACTCTCGAACGGCCCTTGCGGGAAGGGCCGTTCGGTTCGACTCGCTCGCCGCACCGGCTAGCGGTGGTGCATGGTCTCCAGTGCGGCCGCCAGGACGTGGGGATCGTGGTGGCCCTTGTAGACGGCCGGCGGTTCCTTGTCGAGGTGGAGCAGTTGGGACACCGCCGTCCACGCCGTGCGTACGGAGTACTCGACCGTGAAGACGACGTCGTCCGGTACCTCGGCGAACTGGCCGATGAAAGCGAGGTTGACCGAGCCCGGGTTCCGCCGGTCGGGCTGGTGGCTCCCTCCCCGACCGGATCGCACAGCCGTCCGGCGGGGTGAACCGACGGAGGTCCAGGAGAGCGTCCCCGTCATGCCCTCGGAGGCGCATCTCTGGCGGTACGGCGGAGCCTCACGCAGCGTGGTGACGAGAGACGGCTGGTCGACGGCGTCCGGTCCACAGGAGAGGTGGGACACATGGGCAGCGAAGTCGCCGCACCGAAGGTAGTGGTCGGTGTCGACGGATCCTCGTCCTCGTACGGGGCCCTGCGGTGGGCAGTGCGCTACGCCGGTCTCGTCGGCGGCACCGTGGAGGCGGTCGCCGTGTGGGAGCTGCCGGGTCTGTCAGGCTGGTCGGGGCCCGCGGTGGACATGGACATCGACGAGGAGGAGGCCCGGGAGCGGATGCGGCGGGAGCTGACCGCCGTGCTCGGCGCGGACGGAGCCGGGGCCTTGACGACACACCTGGTGCACGGCAACCCGACCGACGTGCTGTTGCGGGCCGCTGAGGGAGCTGAGGCCCTGGTCGTCGGCAGCCGGGGCAGAGGCGGGTTCGCGCGTGCGCTGCTCGGGTCGGTCAGCATGCACGTCTCGCAGCACGCGAGCTGTCCGGTGGTGATCGTGCGTTCCGAGGGGCCTTGAGCGCAGACCGGCGAGTGCTGAACCGTGCACGCGGTTCTCGGCGGCACAGCCGGCACTGGCGACCAGGCTGGTGAGAGGGCTTGCCGGCCCGGCTCACCTCGTCGGACGGCCCGCCGACTCCGGTTGCTCCAGGTGCGAGGCGAGTACCGCGGCCTGGACCCGGCGCTGGACGCCCAGCTTGGCGAGCAGGCGGGAGATGTGGTTCTTGACGGTCTTCTCGGAGAGGTAGAGCTTCTTGCCGATCTCGCGGTTGGTGAGGCCGTCGCCGATGAGCGCGAGGATGTCCCGTTCGCGGGGGGACAGGCTCGCCAGCTCGGGGGGCACGGAGGGGGTCTCCGCGGGGTCGGCGCGCAGCGAGCGCATGAGACGGGCCGTGGTCGCGGGGTCCAGCATCGACTGACCGGAGGCGACCGTGCGTACCGCCGAGACCAGGTCCGAGCCCTTGATCTGCTTCAGGACGTAGCCGGACGCTCCCGCCATGATCGCGTCCAGCAGGGCGTCCTCGTCGTCGAACGACGTCAGCATGAGGCAGGCCAGCTCCGGCATCTGGTCGCGCAGCTCCCGGCAGACCGTGATCCCGTCACCGTCGGGCAGCCGGACGTCGAGGACGGCGACGTGCGGGCGCAGGGCGGGACCGCGAGCGAGGGCGTGCTGGACGGTGCCGGCGTCACCGACGACCGAGATGTCGGGCTCCGCGTCGAGCAGATCAGTCAGGCCACGCCGGACGACCTCGTGGTCGTCGAGCAGGAACACACGGATCGGGTCCTGTTCCGTGAAGGTGCGCGGCTCGGCCATATGACGTCCCCTTGTTCCCCTGATGAAGGGCGGACTGCGATCTGCCCACGAGGATCATTGTCCGCCGGGGCAGGTTGTACTAGGGCCGACCGGCCCCACTTGCCTCCCTCGGACGGTCGGCCGTCAGCTCGAATTCCACGTCCCCCCCGGTCGAGCGGAGCCGCGACTGGGGGAGGTCGGGCTCGCCGTCCCGGAACTCCTCCTTGTGCAGAAGATCCGCCTCGGAGACCACGCCGACGACGTGGCCCTCGCCCTCGACGACCGGTAGGGCGCTGACCTGCCAGTCCCGCATCAGCTGCACCAGTTCCTTGGAAGAAGCCTGCCGCCCGTCGCTGACGACGGTCTGCGTCATGACGTCGCTCACGGTGTGCGGCGTGCCATGCATGGCCACTCCCTCGTGTCAGACGCTCGAGCCTGCGCCGTACGGGGCGTACAGGTCCAGCAGCCGGGTCCGTGCCGCGCGCAGGCGGTGGGCGAGTACCTGGCCCACCCACTGACCGACGGCGTTGCCCAGCGCGGGGTCGTCCTGGCACGTGGACCGGACGGCCGTGGCGTCGAACTCGTAGGCCCGTACCGGTGTGGTGGCCTCGCACCCCATGTGCCACACATGGGGTGCGAACAGCCAGGACCAGCCGATCAGTTCGTTGGGCCCGAGGTTCTCGATGACGGCCGCCCGACGGCCGGGCACGTGCATATCGAGTTCGACCCGGCCGGAGCGGATGATCCAGAACCGGTCGGCGCGGCCGCCTTCCTCGAAGAGCCGGGTCCCCTGCGGGATGGAGACCTCGCGGGCGAAGCGCATCAGCCGTTCCCGGTGATCGGTGGGAAGCCCGCGCAGCATGGTGGTGGTCGGAGCGGTGTTCATGGCGTACCTCCCGGGTGCCGGGTACCGACAACTGCCTCCAGCGTGCGGTGGAAGCCCCGGACCTGCCATGGGCCGATCGGGCCCGGCCTTCCGGGACCTTCAGTACGTCCCCGAGACCGTACGGCCGCTCCCCGCACCCCGCACCCCGCTGTGACGCAGAACAATCAGTCCCGCACCGGCTACTCGTCCGCAGCGCCACGGTGCCGGCTTCCTGCCCACCGACGTCTGGGTGTCGATGGGCGAGCCCGCCGACACCTGGCGGGAGCGCATCGAGCTGCTCCTGCCCTACCAGGTCGACGACAAGACGCTGGCCGCCACCGGCAATCCGGACGTGACGTTCATGCACTGCCTGCCGGCCCTGCATGACCGCAGCACACCTGGGCCGGGACCTCTGCGACGCCCACGGCCTGGACGGCCTGGAGGTCACCGACGAGGTCTTCTCGTCCCCGGCGTCGATCGTCTTCGACCAGGCGGAGAACCGGCTGCACACCATCAAGGCCGTGCTCGTCGCCACCCTGGAGGACTGAACCATGCGCATCGTCGTCGCCCTCGGCGGCAACGCCCTGCTGCGCCGGGGCGACCGTCCCGACGCGGCCGTCCAGCAGGAGAACGTCGACCGGGTCGTCACCGCCCTCGCCGCGCTCGCCCACGACCACGACCTGGTCATCACCCACGGCAACGGCCCGCACACCGTCCTCGACACCTCCGGCTTCCTCGGGGCCCGCGCCACCGACGAACTCCTCGCGGACACCGACCTGGTCCTGCTGGACATCAAGTCCTTCGACGTACCCACCTACCGCGCTCTCACCGGCGGCGAACTGGCCCCACTCTCAGCTTCGCCACCCGCCTCGACCGCCTCGGCGTCTCGATGTGGATCCGCTACGTCCTGGTCCCCGGCCGGACCGACACTCCAGAGCCCATCGACGGCCCGGCCCGCTTCGTCGGCGAGCTCCCGGCGGTACAGCGGGTCGACGTCCTGCCCTTCCACAAGCTGGGCGCGGCGAAGTACACGGCACTCGGGATCTCCTTCGCGTCGGCGGACACGCCCGGTCCGTCACGAGTCGAATTGACCTTGGAGCGCACGGGCCGGCGACAGTTCGTCCTGCGGAACACCGGAACGGCCGTGGCCGACGCCGTGACCCTCACGCAGGCCGGAGAGGAGCAGGGCCGAAATCTGCCGGACGGAGTGGTCCTGCACCCTGGTGAAGGCCATCCCTTCTTCATCGTGAGCTCGGCAGGACTGGACATGCCCACGCGCGTCTACGTCCAGTGGGACGGCGGCCAGGCTCCCGTGCCCTTGGGGTCCC
Organism: Streptomyces sp. NPDC031497; assembly: GCF_055580905.1. Lineage (NCBI taxonomy): Bacteria > Bacillati > Actinomycetota > Actinomycetes > Kitasatosporales > Streptomycetaceae > Streptomyces > Streptomyces sp. NPDC031497. The sequence goes on along the minus strand of NZ_JBVIKO010000011.1, from coordinate 82,438 downwards.
TTCCTGGTGAGGTCGGGAAAGTCCGTCAAGCCTTCTCGGGGTGCGCCGCCAGCCACTGCCGGTATGCCGAGACCGCGGTCGGAAGGGTCGGGAAGATGCGGTCCAGGCCGACGGCGTCGGTGAGGCCGTAGGCGTTCAGGCTGTCCAGGAGGTCCTGTTTCACCCGGGCCAGGGCGAACACGACGCCGCGGGTGGTGAGTTCGCGGCGGAGTTCGTCGACCGCGTCGAGGGCGGTGATGTCGACCTCCACGTTGGCCTCGGTGTTGAGCACGAACCAGCGAACGGGTTCGGGCTGTTCGTCGACGGCCGCCAGGGCGCGGCGGTGAAAGTTCTCGGCGTTGGCGAAGAACAGGGGCGAGTCGTAGCGGTAGACCAGGAGACCGGGGATCGTGCGGGCGGAGGGGTGGTCGTCGATGTCGTGCATGCCGGCCACGCCGGGCACCAGGCCCTCGATCGCGTCGTGCGGGCGCGCCACACGCGTGAGCAGTTCGGCCACCGACAGGCCGACAGCGACCAGCACTCCGTAGAGGATGTCCAGGGCGAGGACTCCGGCCAGGCATCCGAGCGCGAGCAGCAGTTCGCGGCGGCGGAAGGAGGCCAGGCGGCGGAAGCCGGCGAGGTCGATCATGCGGATCGCCGCGTAGACGACCAGCGCGCCGAGCACCGCGGCGGGCGTCCGGGTGAGAAGGGGGCTGAGGAACAGCAGTACGGCCAGCACCAGGGCACCGGCGAACAGCGAGTAGGCCTGGCTGCGGGCGCCCGCCGAGGTGGCCAGGGCGGTGCGGCTGGCGCTGCTGCTCACCGGGAAGCCGTGCAGGGCGCTCGCGCCGAGGTTGGCGGTACCCAGGGCCAGGAACTCCTGGTTCGCGTCCAGTCCGGGGCCTTCGTCCGGGCCCCGGCCGACGAAGGCGCGGGCGGTGAGGATGAAGTCCGTGTACGCCACCAGCAGGACGCCGAGCGCCGGCAGGACCAGGTGCGGGATCTCGGTGAGGTCCGGCATGGCGAGGTCGGGCAGCCCTGACGGCACCGTGCCGATGACCTTGATGCCGTAACGGTCGTCAAGGTCGAATGCCACCACGGCCGCCGTGCCCAGAACCACTGCCAGGAGCGGGCCGGGAAGCATCCGGACGTATCGCGTCATGACGAGCAGGAAGGCCAGCGTCACGGCCGAGAAGACGAGGGTGGCCGGATCGATCTCCCCCACGTGTGTCAGGAACGACCAGAGTTGGGGGAAGAACTCGGCTCCCGTGGTGCTCACCCCGGTGAGTTTGGGCAGCTGGTCCACCATCATGATCAGGGCCACGCCGGCCAGGTAGCCGATCAGCACCGGGCGGGAGAGAAGGTCCGCGAGGAAGCCGAGGCGTACCGCCCGCGCGATCAGGCAGAGCAGGCCGACCGTGGCGGCCAGGCCGGCCGCCAGTACGGCGTACCGGCCGGGGTCGCCGGCGGCGAGCGGGGCGACCACGGTGGCCGTCATCAGGGCGGTCGTCGACTCCGGGCCGACCGACAGCAGCCGTGAGGAACCGAACAGGGCGTACAGGGCCAGGGCGGGCAGGATCGCCCAGAGGCCGGCGACCGGAGGCAGCCCTGCGACTCCCGCGTACGCCATGACCTGCGGCACCAGATACGCGGCGACGGTCACACCGGCCAGCAGGTCACCCCGCAGCCAGGCACGCCGGTAGCCGAGCAGCGAGGCGAGTCCGGGCGCCAGCCGGTGCCACCCCGGACGTTCGCCTCTGCCGTCGGTCATACGCCGCCTTTCGCCTGGTGATCCCAGCATCCACCGGACCGCACCGGGCCGCGGCACAAACGCCGTGCACATGCCGAACAGGCCCTGCGGAAAGGGCCGTTCAGCCCAACGGGTGCGGACCTTCGGCATCCGGCGCGGGCGTTCACGCACCACGAGAGTAAAGGGCGTCAGACAGCGAACGGATCGTCCCCCCAGCTCCCTGAAGGGATCACCCCCATGGCCGTGCACGAGCACTCTCACCGTGGCTCCGGCTTCCACCTGCCGTCCTTCCCCCGGCCTCGGACCGCCACCGCCTCCCGCTCCGCGGTGGCGGCGGTGACCGACACGCACACCGCGCGGGCCTACGTCTTCGGGTCCCTGCGGCTGCTCACCGGGTTCGTCTTCCTGTGGGCGTTCCTCGACAAGACCTTCGGCCTCGGTTACGCCACCCCGTCCGGCAGGGGCTGGATCGACGGCGGCTCGCCGACCAAGGGCTTCCTCAGCTCCGTCGCCGCCGGCCCGCTGGAGTCCACCTTCCACTCCTGGGCCGGTGACACCTGGACCGACTGGCTGTTCATGCTCGGCCTCCTCGGCGTCGGCGTGGCCCTGACCGCGGGCGTCGCGCTGCGCCTGGCCGCCGTCGCGGGCACCGCGATGATGGCGCTGATGTGGACGGCCGAGTGGCCGCCCGCCAAGCACCTCTCGGACGGCTCCGTCAGCATGTCCAGCAACCCGTTCGCCGACTACCACCTCGTCTACGCCGTGGTCCTGATCGCCTTGGCCGTCGCGGCCGCCGGCGACACCCTCGGCCTGGGCCGGCTGTGGGCCCGGCTGCCCTTCGTCCGCACCAACGGGTGGCTGCGCTGAAGGCCCGCCGGATGGCGGGACCGCCATCGGTCCCGCCACCCGGAGCCGGGCAGGGGGTCGAACGGGCCCGGTGCGGGACTTGTGGCCCCTGCCCCCGGAACGTCCCGACGACGACTCTGGAACCGGATTCACCGAAGGAACCCGGTGGGATCCCTCACGCCAGGAGGTGCAGATCATGACCCGCACTGTCACCGTAGGACTCGACGGCTCGGCCGAGAGCCGGGCGGCTGCCGAATGGGCAGCCCGCGAGGCGGAACTGCGCGGTCTGCCGCTGAAGCTCGTCCACGTCTGGGAACCGGTACCCGACCCCGTGGCACAGGCCCCGCTGCTCGGCCCCGAGACTCTCCAGCTCTGGACCGAGCGAAGCGAGATGGGGGTACCCCCGGCCGAAGGCTGGGGGAGCATTCCGCGGGAGTCCGCGGAGGGCCTGCGGCTGCGCCACCCGGGCATCAAGGTGATCAGCGAGCAGGTGTCCGGCAACCCTCGCGAAGTCCTCGCCGAGGCGTCGAAGACCGCCTCCCTGCTCGTCCTCGGGTCCCGGGCCCTCGGCGGTGTCGGCGGTTTCCTGGTCGGCTCCGTCGGCCTGAGCGTCGTGGCCCACACCGAGAGCCCCGTGGTGCTGGTGCGGGCCGGGGAGCAGGCCGCCGACGAGCACGAGGCCGACCCGTCGGGCATCCCGTCCGCCGCGACACCCTTCCGGCCCGTCGTCCTCGGCCTCGACATCGACCACCCGGACGAGACACTGATCGAGTTCGCCTTCGACGCCGCCCTACGCCGCGCCACCTCGCTGCGGGTCGTGCACGCCTGGTTCCCGCCCCCGTACTACGCGTACGGGATGCCCGTGAACCCGCCCCTGCACGAAGCACTGGCCCTGGAGCGGTCCCAGGCCCTCGCCGAGGTGCTCAGCCTCTGGCGGCTGAAGTACCCGGATGTCGCGACCACCGAGGAGTCCCGCTACGGCAGTGCCGCCGAGCAGCTCGTCGAGGCGTCGCGAGAGGCCTCGCTGGTCGTCGTCGGCCGGCGGATCCGCCGTGCTGCCCTGGGCGCGCACATCGGCCATGTCACCCACGCCGCCCTGCACCACTCCACCGCCCCCGTCGCCGTCGTAGCCCACGGCTGACCCACCCTGAGGAGAGAGCAGATCATGAAGGCAGCGGTCGTACGAGCCTTCGGCGTGCTCCGTGGCAGCCACGACAACCAGGTTCGTTCCGGGGCCGGTGGCCGGATCGTGCTCGGCGTCGGCGGCAAGGAGGCGGTGCGTTTCGCCGTCCGGGAGGCCGGGCTGCGAGGCGCCGAGGTCGACGCCGTACGGGCCTGGCGGGCTCCGGCACACGAGAGCACCGACCACCCGTTGCTGTCCGGGGAACCCGCCCGACTGCACGAGCAACAGGCCGTGGACACGCTGGCGGAGGCGCTGCGCGACGTACCGGAGCAGGTTCGCGTGCACCGGCAGACCGTCGAGGGCCCCGCCCGCCAGGTACTGCCGGCCGCCTCCCGGACGGCCGACCTGCTGGTGGTGGGGGCCCGGCGCACCACCGGGCACCTCGGGCTCCAGCTCGGCCGGGTGGCCCACGGCGTCCTGCTCCACGCCGCGTGCCCGGTCGCCGTCGTACCCGAGCGGACGTGACCGCGATGACCGGCTGCTCAGAGGCTCGCCGCGTGGTCGGGGACGTAGGTCTGCAGATCCCGCGGCGGGCGCTCGTAGCCGGTCGACGGCGGCCGCTTCGGGAGCTTCAGCACCGGCGGCGGCACGTCGTGGTACGGGACGGTCGACAGCAGGTGGGCGATCATATTCAGCCGCGCCCGGCGCTTGTCGTCGCTCTCCACGACGTACCAGGGCGCCTCGGGGACGTCGGTGTGCACCAGCATCTCGTCCTTGGCCCGGGAGTAGGCCTCCCAGTGGGTGATCGACTCCAGGTCCATCGGCGACAGCTTCCAGCGCCGCAGCGGGTCCTCAAGGCGCTTGCGGAACCGCTCCTGCTGCTCGGTGTCGCTCACCGAGAACCAGTACTTGCGCAGCAGGATCCCCGACTCGACCAGCATCCGCTCGAAGATCGGGCAGTGCCGCAGGAAGAGCTGATACTCCTCCTTCGTACAGAAACCCATCACATGCTCGACGCCGGCCCGGTTGTACCAGGACCGGTCGAACAGCACCATCTCCCCGGCGGCCGGCAGGTGCTCGACGTACCGCTGGAAGTACCACTGCGTGCGCTCGCGCTCGGTGGGCTTGGGGAGCGCCGCGATCCGGGCGATGCGCGGGTTGAGGTTCTCCGTCACCCGTTTGATCGTGCCGCCTTTGCCGGCCGCGTCCCGCCCCTCGAAGATCACTACAAGACGTGCACCCGTGGCCCGCACCCACTCCTGCAGCTTCGCCAACTCGGCCTGCAGACGTCGCAGTTCCGCTTCGTACACCTTGCGCGGCAGCTCCGCCGCCTTCTTGCCGGCCATGCCGCCTCCACCGCCCGATGACTGACTCACGGAGCCATCTCATGTCCAAGGTCGAACACCAGGACGCCACCGTACTTTCCGACGACGAACTGCGCACCCTGGACGCCCACTGGCGTGCCGCCAACTACCTCGCGGCGGGGCAGATCTACCTGATGTCCAACCCGCTGCTCACCGAACCGCTGCGGCCCGAGCACATCAAGCCCCGGCTGCTCGGCCACTGGGGCACCTCCCCGGGCCTGAACCTCGTGTACACCCACCTCAACCGGGTGATCAAGGCCCGTGGACTCGACGCGCTGTGCGTGTGGGGGCCGGGGCACGGGGGTCCGTCCGTGCTGGCCAACTCCTGGCTGGAGGGCAGCTACAGCGAGACCTACCCGGACGTGTCGCGCGACGGGGCGGGGATGGGCCGGCTCTTCAAACAGTTCTCCTTCCCCGGTGGTGTGCCGAGTCATGTGGCCCCGGAGACGCCCGGCTCGATCCACGAGGGCGGCGAGCTCGGCTACTCCCTCGCGCACGCCTACGGCGCCGCCTTCGACAACCCGGATCTGCTGGTCGCCTGCGTGATCGGCGACGGCGAGGCGGAGACCGGGCCGCTGGCCGCCTCCTGGCACTCCGACAAGTTCCTCGACCCGGTCCACGACGGCGCCGTCCTGCCGATCCTGCACCTCAACGGCTACAAGATCGCCAACCCGACCGTGCTGGCCCGCCTCCCCGAGTCCGAACTCGACGCCCTGCTGCGCGGCTACGGCCACGACCCGATCCATGTCACGGGAGACGACCCGCGCGAGGTCCACCGCGCCATGGCCGCTGCGATGGACGACGCCTTGGACCGCATCGCCGTCATGCAGCGCTCGGCACGCGAGGACGGTGTCACCGAGCGGGTGCACTGGCCGATGATCGTGCTGCGCACGCCCAAGGGGTGGACCGGCCCGGCCGAGGTGGACGGCGTGCCCGTCGAGGGCACCTGGCGGGCCCACCAGGTCCCGCTCGCCGGGGTCCGGGAAAACCCCGAGCACCTGCGGCAGCTGGAGACGTGGCTGCGGTCGTACCGGCCCGAGGAACTCTTCGGCCCCGACGGGCGGCCGGCGGCCGACGTACTCGCCTGCGTCCCCGACGGTGCCCGGAGGCTGGGCTCGTCGCCGTACGCCAACGGCGGCCTGCTCGTCCGCGACCTGCCCCTGGCCGACCTCGACGAGTTCGCCGTCCCCGTGGACAAGCCGGGCACCACCCTGCACGAGCCCACCCGGGTCCTCGGCGACCTCCTCGCCCGGGTCATGAAGGACACCCGGCTGCGCCGGGACTTCCGCATCGTCGGCCCCGACGAGACCGCTTCCAACCGGCTCCAGGCCGTCTTCGACGTCAGCGGCAAGGCCTGGCAGGCCGAGCGGCTTCCGGTCGACGAACACCTCGAACACCACGGCCGGGTGATGGAGATCCTCTCCGAACACCTCTGCCAGGGCTGGCTGGAGGGCTATCTGCTGACCGGCCGGCACGGACTGTTCTCCTGCTACGAGGCGTTCGTGCACATCGTCGACTCGATGGTCAACCAGCACATCAAGTGGCTGAAGACGTCCCGGGAGCTGGCCTGGCGCGCGCCCATCGCCTCGCTCAACTACCTGCTCACGTCCCATGTCTGGCGCCAGGACCACAACGGCTTCTCGCACCAGGACCCCGGCTTCGTCGACCACGTCCTGAACAAGAGCCCCGAGGTCGTGCGCGTCTACCTTCCGCCGGACGCCAACACCCTCCTCTCCGTCGCCGACCACGCCCTGCGCAGCCGCGACTACGTGAATGTGATCGTGGCGGGCAAGCAGCCCTGCTTCGACTGGCTGTCCATGGACCAGGCCCGGGTGCACTGCGCGCGCGGCGCCGGTATCTGGGAGTGGGCCGGCACCGAGAACGGCTCCCGCGAGCCCGACGTCGTCCTCGCCTGTGCCGGCGACGTGCCCACCCAGGAGGTCCTCGCCGCCGCACAGCTGCTGCACCGGCACCTGCCGCAGCTGGCGGTGCGGGTGGTGAACGTCGTCGACATGACCCGGCTGCTGCCCAAGGAGGAACACCCGCACGGGATGACCGACTTCGAGTACGACGGCCTGTTCACCACCGACAAGCCGGTGATCTTCGCCTACCACGGCTACCCCTGGCTGATCCACCGCCTCGCCTACCGCCGCACCGGCCACGCCAACCTGCATGTCCGCGGCTACAAGGAGTCCGGTACCACGACCACGCCGTTCGACATGGTCGTCCGCAACGACCTCGACCGCTACCGCCTGGTCATGGACGTCATCGACCGCGTCCCCGGCCTCGCCGTGCGCGCCGCCGCCGTACGCCAGCAGATGGCCGACGTACGAACCCGCCACCAGGCCTGGATCCGCGAGCACGGCACCGACCTGCCCGAGGTCGCCGACTGGACCTGGGCGGGCTGAACACCCACACACATGGAACGCAAGACCGAGACCGAGATCGCCGTCTCCATGACCCGCCAGACGGACGGAGTGGTCGACGTGGTCGACCACCTGACCTACCGCCAGGACCACGACCGCATCCGCGAGGAGCAGGCACTGCACGGCGCGGCCGACAACCGGCTGCGCGGACTCTGAAAGGGGACCGTCCCATGACCGGCACTGTGTTAGTCACCTACGGCACCAAGAACGGCTCGACGGCCCACATCGCCGAATCGATCGCCAACACCCTGCGCGAGAACGGGCTGACCGTCGAGACCATGCGGGCCACGTCCGTGCCCTTCGTGGACCGGTACGACGCGGTCGTGGTCGGCGGCGGACTGTACGCCGGCCGCTGGCACAAGGACGCCCGGACGTTCATCCGCCGCCACCGCCAGGACCTCGCCGAACGACCCGTGTGGTTCTTCAGCAGCGGCCCGCTCGACACCTCCGCCTCCGAGCGGGACATCCCACCCGTGCGTGGGGTGCGCCGCTCGATGCAGTCCCTGCACGCACGGGGCCACGCCACCTTCGGCGGCTGCCTCGACGGCGACGCGGACGGCTGGCCGGCCCGCAGGATCCTGCGCTCGGGGAACGGCGGCGACTTCCGGGACTTCAAGGCCGTGGAGGCGTGGGCGTCCGGGATCGCCGGAGAGCTGAAAGGCTGACAGGGACTCGCCGCGCCTCGGCCTCGACCGAAGCCGCAGACCACGAGTCCATTCCGAACGGGCCTCACCACCCGATCAGGGACCACCTTGGGGCCGCCCGGGACCAACTCCAATGCTGACGGGGGCCGTTCAGCCCATGGCGGGAGAGGGTCAGGCGACCGCGAGGGAGGTTGGTCCCCATAAGTCCTTGCTGCCGAGGGCCTCGCTGAGGCCGGGATACAACTCGAAGGCGCCACTGAGGCCCGTGCAGTGCAGCAGCCGCAGGAAGCCGCCGCCGGGCACGACCAGCCGGAGTCTGCCGATGCGGGACCGGACCCGGTTGTGGGCCCGGCACAGCAGGCTGAGGCCGGTGCAGTCGATGAAGGAGACGGGGCTCAGGTCGAGCACCAGATCGGGCTCCGCGTCGGCCGTCAGGGCGTCCAGGGCCGCGGAAAGGGCCGGAACCGCGAGGAGATCGATTTCGCCGTGCAGGGTGACGATGGTGGTGCCTCCGTCGGTACGCGCCGTGTGGTACGCCACGGACCTGGTGTGGTTGTCGTCCATGGATACACACAAGTGCAGTCGGCGAGCCGTACGGAAGGGCCGTTCGGCCCTCTTGAACCATGGCGGCAGGGTCCGAACGGCACCTGTTCCGGTGCTCCCGCGCGCAGGGCCGTCCGGCGGGGGACGGAGTCCGAACGGCCCAAGCGGACCGGTTCCGGGCAGGACAGGCTGGATCTGCGGGCAATACCGGCAATACCCGGGCGCCCGGCCGGCACCCGCCGCCGACGCTCGCCGACCCCGTGCCCCGCACCGGACCAAGGACGGTGAGTGTTCCCATGAAGGCCTTCGTCTTCCACGGCCCCGGGCAGTCCGCCTGGAAAGAGGTCCCCGATCCCGCGATCAAGGAGCCCACCGACGCCGTCGTGCGCGTGGACGCCGTCACGATCTGCGGGACGGACCTGCACATCCTCAACGGCGACGTCCCCGAGGTGCGGCCCGGCACGATCCTGGGTCACGAGGCCGTCGGCGAGATCGTCGAGGTCGGTGGTGACGTACGGACGGTCCGGCCGGGAGACCGTGTCCTGGTCTCCTGCATCAGCTCCTGCGGGCGCTGCCCCTACTGCCGGGAAGGGATGTACGGCCAGTGCCGGGGCGGCGGAGGCTGGATCCTCGGCCATCTGATCGACGGCACCCAGGCCGAGTACGTGCGCGTCCCCTTCGCCGACCTGTCCGTCCACGCCCTGCCCGCCACCGTCGACAGCAAGGACGCCGTCCTCCTCGCGGACATCTTCCCGACCGCCTACGAGGTGGGCGTCCTCAACGGCCGGGTGCGCCCCGGCGACACCGTCGCCGTCGTCGGCGCCGGCCCCATCGGCCTCGCGGCGATCACCACCGCACGGCTGTTCGCGCCCGAGCGGATCGTCGCCGTGGACCTGGCTCCGGCCCGTCTGGACGCGGCCAGGAGGTTCGGCGCGGACGCCGTCGCCGACGCCCGCGAAGCCCCGGAGCAGCTGATCGCCGACCTCACCGACGGGCTCGGCGCGGACGTCGTCATGGAGGCCGTCGGCGTACCGGAGACCTTCGAACTGTGCACCCGCATGGTCCGGCCCGGCGGACACGTCGCCAACATCGGCGTGCACGGCAAGCCTGCCACCCTGCACCTCGAAGACCTGTGGATCAAGAACGTGACCATCACCACGGGCCTGGTCGACACCCACTCCACCCCCACCCTGCTGCGGATGGCCGCCGCCGGTCGGCTGCCCACCGCACAGCTGGTCACCCACACCTTCCCGCTGGACCACATGGCCGAGGCGTACGACGTCTTCGCCCGGGCCGCCGACACCGGCGCGCTCAAGGCCGTGCTCGGCGGGGAGCAGCACGAGGTCGCCGTCCACGGGACCTGACCCACGAGAGGACGTGACCGCTCATGACCGAACAGGCACGGTCGAACACGGCAGAAGGACCGTCTGGCGGCCCGCCGCGGACCGCATCGACGACGCCTTCAGCCAGGGCTGGAGCGTGCTGGTGCGCGGACCGGCACGCCGCGTGAGCGACACGGAGGAGGTGCGCCGACTCTCCGCGTCGGTCCACAGCACCCCGTGGGCGGGCGGCGACCGTGATCTGTGGGTGCGTATCGAACCGAGCTCCGTGACCGGGCGGCGCATCACGGTCTGACCCGGGCCGCGCCGTGCGACGGAGCAGCCACACACCAACGTGGGACGAAGCGAGAGACGAGACGGCCGATGTATGCCAACGACGGATTCTGTGAACTCGACCGGCGGGAGTGCCTGAGACTGCTCGCCCGGGTGCCGGTCGGCCGGATCGTCCACACCCGGGACGCGCTGCCCGCGGTGCTGCCCGTCAACTTCGCCCTGGACGGTGACGGAGGGGTGTTGCTGCGGACGTCCGCGGCCTCGGAACTTGTCCGCGCCATCGACGGTTCGGTGGTCGCGTTCGAGGCCGACGAAGTCGACGCCACCAGCCACTCCGGCTGGAGCGTCGTCGTGACCGGCACCGCAGCCTTGGTGAGCGACCCGGGCGAGCACGAACGGCTGGTCCGCCACGGCCCGCGTTCCTGGGTTCCGTCCCCCCAGGAGGTCTTCGTGCGCATTGAGCCGGAGCTGGTGACCGGACGTCGGCTGACCGGGGGACGAACGATGTACGGCCTGGACCCTGTCTCCTGAATCCCCGTCTGAATCCCGTCGTCGACGGCACCGGGGGCCGATGGGCCCACCGTGCGCCGCCGAGCAGGCCGGCCATCTCGCGGCCGCCCTCCGCGAGGTCGTACACGTAATGGACCATGACGCGGTCTCCTCCGTCGCACCGCGGTGTCGGTGCGGTCCCAGCGTCGCACGGCGGGGCATCACGGAGGCGGGTGCCGCGCGTCCGTTCGGCAGAGCCGATCGGCCCTGCTGGGGACGCTGACGACTTCACCCGATCCAGGTGTCCACCCCGGTCGCCGCCCATTACGGTGGCACTGACCGGACCTGCCGGTTTACGAGTCGACGGGATCGGGAGGAGCACGTTGGAGAGCCCCGAGCCAGCCCGCATACGGCTGCCGCAGCTCAGACTGGACGAGCTGCTCGAAGAGCTGCAGGCGCGGCTCGACGCCGCGCGCGGCACCCGCGACCGGGTGCACCGCCTCCTGGAGGCGGTCCTCTCGGTCGGCCGGGAGCTGGACCTGGAGCAGGCCCTGCACAGCATCGTGGAGGCGGCGGCCGTGCTGGTCGACGCCGAGTACGCCGCGCTGGGCGTGATCGGGCCGGACGGCAGGCGGCTGTCGGCGTTCCACACGGTCGGGGTGAGCGAGGAGCAGATCGCCGCGATCGGGCCGTACCCGGAGGGACACGGCATCCTGGGAGAGCTGATCCGTCACCCGGAGCCACTGCGCCTGGCGAAGATCTCAGAACACCCGGCTTCGTACGGCTTCCCGCCGAACCACCCGCCCATGAACACCTTCCTGGGCGTCCCGATCCGGGTCCGCGACCAGGTCTTCGGCAACCTGTACCTGACCGAGAAGCGGGGCGGAGGGCAGTTCGACGAGGACGACGTGTCGGTCACGTCGACATTGGCCGTGGCGGCCGGCGTAGCGATCGACAACGCCCGGCTGTACGAGGAGTCACGGCTGCGCGAGCGCTGGCTGCGGGCGAGCACGGAGATCACCCACAGCCTGATGTCCAGCAGTGAGATCGCCGAAGCCCTCGGGCTGATCGCCGAGCAGGCCAGGGAGATCACCGGCTCGGCACTGGCGGCCGTCGCGACGCCGATGCCGGACACCGACTCGCTCACCGTGGAGATCGCCGTCGGCATGGACGCGGACGAGCACCGGGGGCTGGTGCTGCCTCTCGACCAGACCCTGATGGGACTGGCGTTCTCCCGAGGTGCTGCGGTTACCAGCGCGGATGTCGTCCACGACGAACGGGTCTCGCCCGAGCCGCCGCGCTTTCGAGGGCTCGGGCCCGCCGTGGCCATCCCCATCGGCAGGGGCGAAGCCGGTGTGCGCGGTGTGGTGCTGCTGGCGCGCGAGGCGGGCCGACCGCAGTACACCGGCAAGGAGACCGAGTCGCTCCAGGTCTTCGCGGCCCAGGCCGCCATCGCGATGGAGCTGGCGGAGCGGCGGCGGGACGCCGAGGAGATCGCGGTGCTGCAGGACCGCGACCGGATCGCGCGTGATCTGCACGATCTGGCGATCCAGCGGCTGTTCGCCACCGGGATGACCCTGCAGAGTGCCGGGCGCTTCATCGAGCACACCGAGGCGTCCGAGCGGGTACTGCGGGCCGTGGACGACCTGGACGAAACCATCAAGATCATCAGGTCGACCATCTTCGGGCTGCGGGCCCGCGAGGGCACCTCCGGCACCGGGCTCCGGGGCCGTGCCGTGCGGGTGGCCGGCGAGGTGGCCCCGATGCTCGGATTCGCGCCGAGCGTGCGCATGGAAGGGCTGATCGACACCGACGTGCCCAAGGAGACCGCCGATCACGCCGTCGCCGTTCTCTCCGAGGCCCTGACCAACGTCGCCCGGCACGCCCGCGCCGACCGCGCCGAGGTCGTTCTGACGACCGACGGACGCGAACTGGTGCTGACGGTCACGGACAACGGCGTCGGTATCCCGTCCGAAGGCCGCCGTAGCGGTCTGCGCAACATGGCGGAACGGGCGGAGGAACTCGGCGGCCTGCTGGAGTGGGACTGCCCGGACGGAGGCGGTACGACGCTGGTGTGGCGGGTGCCGGTGGCGAAGCCGTAGCGGCCGCGCGGGCCTGACTCCCCTTCCCAGCAGGGGACGGCCGGGAACGAGAAGGGGACCGTTGGGCCCATGCCCTCCGCGGACGGGTGACGGAGTCTGAGGATGTAGGACTACGACAGCCGAACCCTGGAGGTCGCCATGACGGGCACCCCACATGTCGTGAGCGACGTGATGACCCACACCGTCCTCGCCCTGCGCCCCGGCGCGGCCTTCAAGGACATCGTGAAGGCCCTGCAGCAGTGGCAGGTGAGCGCGGCTCCGGTCCTGGACGGCGACGGGCGCGTCGCCGGCGTCGTCTCGGAGGCCGACCTGCTGCGCAAGGAGGAGGCCCACGGCGATTCCCGGGGCCGCCGGCTTGAGCCCGCCCGCACCAAGGCCGCGGCCCTCACCGCGGAGGAGCTGATGACCGCTCCGGCCATCACCGTACGCCTCGAAGCCACGCTGCCCGAGGCCGCGCGCACCATGGCCCGGCACGGGGTCAAGCGGCTTCCGGTGGTCGACGCGGACGGCCTGCTGCAGGGCGTGGTGAGCCGCGCCGACCTGCTCAAGGTGTTCCTGCGGGACGACGAGGAGATCGCCGAGGAGATCCGGCGCGAGATCGTCCCGCATCTTTTCGCCGACTCCGCCGAACCGGTTGGCGTGCAGGTCAACGGCGGTGTCGTGACGCTCACCGGCCGGGTCACCAACACCGCGCTGGTGCCGGTGACTGTCGGATGGGTGCGGAGCGTCGACGGAGTGGTCGCCGTGGAGTGCGCGCTGGCCGGTCCCCGCCACCGCCCGGACCTCGACCCCGATCTTCCCGACGTCGAGCACTTCTCACCGGACCGGGGCCGTGTGCACCGGACCCCGGAAGGAAGCGCCGGAGCGTGAGGGAAGAAGTCGCGTGCGCTCAAGGCTGTGTCACTGGCGCACGAGAAGGCGCCGCTGGTGTCCATCGGGGGTTTCTGCCGGTGAGGGCCAGTGCGCGGTCGAGCAGGGGTGCGTCTGCGTCTTGGGGTACTTCGTCGCCCAGGAGGCCGAGGCTGCGCATGCGGGGTGCCTCGCGTGCGTATGTCGTGAACGTGGTTTGGGCCAAGGCCGTGGGTACGGCGAGTGGTTGTCCGGTGGCCACGGCCGTGTCCCAGGCGTGGACGGTGAATTCGGCGATGAGGATCCCGCCGAGCGTAGTCGCGGGCATGGGCGGTCCGCCGAGGCTCGCCTCTCCCTCCCACGCCGCCGGCTCGGACCAGGCTCTGGCCGCCGGTCCGGCCTGGCCGGCCACGAGCAGCGCCCACTCGGACGTCGGCCGCCCGGCCAGGAGCGGTACCGGGTTCGCGGTCAGCAGGGCCGGGTCCGATGCGGTGCGGGTGCCCGCGTCTCTCGTGAGCAGGAGCATCATGGCGATGTGATGGACGAGGTCTTTCACCGTCCACGCCGAACACGGCGTCGGGCCGCCGTACTGGTCGACCGGTGCTGCGCGGACAGCGTCCACGGCCAGCTCGATGCTCTGCGCCAACTGCTCCATTTTCGTCGCCGGCAGCATGCGGCGTCCCTCCTTCGAAGTCGACTGCGGCGAACGCGTTCACCGCGGTTCGCCCCTCGTCCGTAATCCGCAGGGCGTCGTCCTAGTCGATGAAGACGCTCCAGGCGGTGGCGTTGAGGTTGTCGGAGAGGAAGATGTCGGTTCCTCCCAGGCGCTTTTCCCAGGACGGCATGAGTTCGGCCGCGCGGGCGGTGACCGCGTCCATCCAGACCTTGATCTCCGCCTGCTTGTTGTCGGCCGGCACCTTGGCGGCGGCCGAGGCTTCCTTCATGTCGACCGTGCGCAGTGCTTCGGAAGCGGCGGCGCGCAGGTCCCGGATGTACTCCCGGTTCGCCGCCACGTCCTCGGGGGTACCGGGCAGGGCCATGTGGCCGGTGACGATGGTCTCGTAGTCGTACTCCAGCAGCTGGTCCATGGCGTCGAAGTAGGCGGGCACGTGCGCGGAGAAGTACAGGCGGAAGAACGGGGCGCTCTTCGGGGTGAAGCTGTCCATCGCTCCCATGAGCTTGAGTTCCGGCAGGTGGATGAACAGGTTGCCGGCCTGGTGCCAGTCTCCCGTGTAGTCGAGGACGAACCGCACTCCGTCGATGTCCATCTCCTTGCGCCGGCCGCTGAAGGTCTCGGTGGGCAGGGGACGCCGGTCGTCGTTCTTGACCTCTTTGATGAACTCGCCGGTGATCTCATGGGAGATGATCTTCAGGCCGTCCCGCTTCAGCAGGTGAGCCGCTCCGATGTGGTCGGCGTGCGCGTGGCTGTAGATCAGGTGGGTGACCGGCTTGGGGGTGACCGACTCGATGGCCTCCAGCAGTTTGTCCCCCAGGAACGGGGAGGCGTCCACGAGGACGACACCGTTCTTCGTCTCCACGAACATCGTGTTGATCATCCCCTGGGTGACGAAGTGGGCACCGCCGCCCAGGTCCTGGACGACATACCCGGACTCCGGGATGTCCGGGCCCAGGGCGAAGTCGGGTACGGGCGCGAACTCGGTCATGGTGATCTCCTTCGGGTGACCCGCCCCGGGGCCGGGGCGGGGGGTGTCCTGTGATGGGGTTCCGAGGGGCCGCGTGAGGGCCGGCTCGGGCCTGGCCTGCGACAGCGCGGTCTTTCGAGGCGACAGCGGGCCGGTGCAGGACAGCCGCTCCTTTCTCCAGCCCGGTGCGGGGAGGTCCTCCGGCTTCCTCGCGGGAGAAGCCTCTGGCTTCCTCGCGGGAGAAGGTCGTCGCGTTTCAGCCAGCATGGCCCGCTTTGCGTGCGTGTGGACGCTCCAAGGGCGGCCTGCTGAACCTAGGTCTGGCCGGTCCACCTTCGCCGGTCCGTCACGCCGCCGTGGGGAGCACACTGGCCGCATGAACGACAACGGCGAACTGGGGGACTTCCTGCGCTCGCGGCGGGCCCGTCTGCGCCCCGAGGACGCGGGGGCGGCTTTCGGCGGCGGCGCGCGCCGGGTGCCCGGACTGCGCCGCGAGGAAGTCGCACATCTGGCCGGGGTGAGCACGGACTACTACGCCCGCCTCGAACAGGGCCGGCACCCCCACGTCTCCGAGACGGTACTGGAGGCGGTCGCCCGCGCCCTGCGCCTGGACGACACCGAACGCGGCTACCTCTTCGAACTCGCCCGGCCCAGGACACCCGGACGCCACCGGAGCAGTCCCGCCCGCGCACCACGCGTGCGGCAGCCGATCCACCAGTTGCTGGACGTCCTGAACGACGTCTCACCGGCCGTCGTCATCAACCACCGCAGTGACGTCCTGGGCGCCAACCACCTGGCCAGACAGCTGATCACGGACTTCGACGCACTGCCGCACCGCGACCGCAACCTCGCCCGATTCGTCCTGCTCCACCCCGCCGCCCGTGACCTGTACCAGGACTGGGACCGGGTCGCGGAGACCTTCGTCGCCAGTCTGCGCCTGGCCTCCGGACGCCATCCCGACGACCGCCTGCTGAACGAACTCGTCGGGGAGCTGTCCATCAAGGTTCCCGAGTTCTCCACCTGGTGGGCCGCCCACCGCGTGGACCAGTGCGCCCACGGCACCCAACGCCTTGTCCACCCCGTGGTCGGCGAACTCACCCTCTCCTACGAAACGCTGGCTCTGCCGGCCGACCCTGACCAGAGCATCGTGCTCTACACCACCGAACCCGGCTCCGCCTCCGCGGAGACACTCCGCCTGCTCGCCAGCTGGACCACACCGGCGAACACACCCGAGGCCGCCCCCTCCCAGGCACCGTACGGCCGATGAGGAACAGGCGGCCGATCAGTGACGAGGACTTGAGACCATGACGTCCACGCTCATCCAGACTCGCTTCGGAGAAGGGTCGACGGCCGCCGAGGTCATCGAGGACGTCGGCCTCTCAGGCAGGCACGCGGTCGTCACCGGCGCCGCGTCGGGTCTCGCGCCGAGACCGCCCGGGCCCTCGCGAGCGCCGGCGCCTCGGCCGCCTTCGCGGTCCGCGGCACGGACGCCGGCGAGCACACCGCGACCGGCATCCGCAAGGCGGCCGGGAACGGCGCCGTCCGTGTCGGCCCGCTCGATCTCGCCGGCAGGGCGTTGACCGCCGCCTTCACGAGCGCCTGGTCCGGGTCCCTGCCTCAGCGACCGTTCCGCCCCTTGTCTCTCGGCCGGCCAGACCCACTCCCCCACCTGTCCGGATGAGAGAAACACAGCCGGCTGATGACCAGGAATCGAGGTCATGAAAGCCGTCGAGCGCATCCGACGACACTCCGCGAGGACCACGCCCGGGTCCGTCATCGACGAGGCCGAATCCCAGGCCCTCGACCGAGCCGCGGCAGCGGCGGCTCGACCGGCCCGGTGAGCGGCATGGCACCCCTCCGGGCCAGGGGAGGTCCGCGCACACAGATCGGCAGCACGAACAACGCATTCATCCTGTGAGGGAACAGACGATGCACTCCGCACCTCGCACCGCACCGCGGCAGTCCCTGGGCCGCTTCGGAATCTTCAGCCACGAACTGCGCTCCGAAGACCCGGCGCTTCAAGAGCAACGGCGACGCGCGGCGGCCGAGCTGGAAGAACTCGGCTTCGGCGTGATCTGGCTCGGTGGCAACAGCAGCGTGCACCACGCCGCCGCGCTCGCCGGGTCCACCGAACGCATCGCCCTGGCCACCGGCATCCTCAACATCTGGCACGAGGACGCCGCCACGGTGGCCGAGCAGCGAGCCGAACTGGAGAAAGCCCACCCCGGCCGGTTCCTCCTGGGCCTGGGCGCAAGCCACGCCCAGCTGGCCCAGAACTACCAGCGGCCCTACTCCACGATGGTCGGCTACCTCGACGCCCTCGACAACGCCGCCACCCCCGTACCGGCCGACCGCCGGATCCTGGCGGCGCTCGGACCGAAGATGCTGCGTCTCGCCCGCGACCGGGCCGCCGGCGCCCACCCCGCGATGGTCACCCCCGCGTACATCGAGCAGGCCCGGGAGGTCCTGGGCGACGGACCGCTCCTGGCCCCCGTGGTCACCGTGGTCCTGGAAAGCGACCCCGTCCGGGCACGTGCCGTCGCACGCGACTTCCTCGCGCTGTACCTCCGGCTGCCCAACTACACCACGAACTTCGAACGCCTCGGCTTCACCGCTGACGACTTCACCGGCGGCGGCAGCGACCGCTTGGTCGACGCCCTGGTGACCTGGGGAACCGACGACGCGATCAGCGACCGCCTGACCGAGTTCCACATCGCCGGCGCCGACCACCTGGCCCTGCAGCTCATCACCGCCGAGGGAGGCGAGACGCCGCCGCTCCCCCAGTGGCGCCGCCTCGCCGGCATCAGCGCGAAGAGTGCGCAGCCGCACAGGTGACGACGCCCGAGGCACTCATGACAGCGCTCACCCGCCTCGCCCGCGGCGCGCGAGTCGTCATCAGCGGCGCGATCTCCCAGTACGACAACGCCGGTGCGGTCGTGGGACCGAGCAACTACCTGACCCTGCTGTACCGGAGCGCCTCCATGGCGGGCGTCGCCGTTCCCGGCCACGCTCAGGCGCCTGTTCACCGGCGAGAACACCGGCAAGCTCGTCCTCGAACTCGAGCACCGGGCGTGAGCCCACCCCTCTGTCTTCCGGCGCACCTGCACCAGGTCTGCCGGGACCGCCTCCCTCGCCTGTTCCGGTGAGGGCAGAACAACCGACCACTGACTAGGACTTGAGGTCATGACAACCACCCAGCGCATCCACACCCCCTTCGGAGATGAGTCGACGGCCGCCGAGGTCATCGAGGGCATCGACCTTTCCGGCAAGCACGCGGTCGTCACCGGCGCCGCCTCGGGTCTCGGCGCCGAGACCGCCCGCGCCCTCGCGGGCGCCGGTGCCTCGGTCACCCTCGCGGTCCGCAACACGGACGCCGGCGAGCGCACCGCGACCGACATCCGCAAGGCCACCGGAAACGACGCCGTCCATGTCGGCCGGCTCGACCTCGCCGACCGGGCGTCGATCGCCGCCTTCACGAACGCCTGGACCGGGCCCCTGCACATCCTCGTCAACAACGCCGGCGTGATGGCACTGCCCACGCTCGAACGCACACCTGACGGCTGGGAGCTGCAGTTCGCGTCCAACCATCTCGGCCACTTCGCGCTCGCGCTCGGCCTGCACGACGCGCTCGCGGCCGCCGGCAACGCGCGGATCGTGTCGCTGAGTTCCCGCGGCCACCACGCCTCGCCCGTGGCGTTCGACGACATCAATTTCGACAACCGCGCCTACGACCCGTGGCTCGCCTACGGGCAGTCCAAGACCGCCAACGTTCTCTTCGCGGTCGAGGCGAGCAACCGCTGGGCCACCGACGGGATCACCGCCAACGCCGTCCACCCCGGCGTGATCATGTCGACGAACCTGTCGCGCTACATGGATCCGGACCAGGCCGCACAGCTGCGCGCCGCCGAGGCGGCCGGAGAGTTCGGCTCGATCCAGGGCGCACCGTTCCGGTTCAAGACCATCGCCCAAGGCGCCGCGACCAGCGTGCTCGTCGCGACCTCCCCGCAGCTGGAGGGCATCGGCGGCCGCTACTTCGAGGACAACAACGAAGCGGAGAAGCTGTCGGCCGAGGCCGTGGGATCCGCCCCCGGCGGCGTAGCCCCGTACGCGCTCGACCCGGACGCCGCCAAGCGCCTGTGGGAGCTGTCGCTCGCCGCAACAGGCGCATGAGCAGAATCCGCGGACGGCTGCCGCAGGTCACGCGGAAGTGGAAATCATGGACGACCTTGGGGGAGTCAACTTGAGGGTGCCTCGGAGGAGCTGCGCCCTCGTAGGCCCGTCGGAGCACTCCAGCTGGCGAGCATGCTGAGCGTCGCCGCGGAGGCCGAAGCAGGTTCCGCGGTGTAGAGGCAGATACTCAGGTCGGGGTCGGCGGGCAGGGCCAGAATCTCGTAGGAGAGGGTGAGTTCGCCGACCACGGGGTGGACAAGGCGCCGGGTGCCGTGGGCGCACTGGTCCACGCGGTGGCCGGCCCACCAGGTGGAGAACTCGGGGACCTTTGTGGACAGTTCCTCGACGAATTCGTTCAGCAGGCGGTCGTCGGGGTGGTGTCCGGCAGCCAGACGAAGACTGGCGACGAACGCCTCCGCGACCCGGTCCCAGTCCTGATAGAGGTCACGGGCGGCGGGCTGGAGCAGGACGAATCGGGCGAAGTTGCGGTCGCGGTACGGCAGTGCGTCGAAGTCCGTGATCAGCGCCTTGGCGAGATGGTTGACTGCCAGGACGTCGCTGCGGTGGTTGAGGACCAGGGCCGGCGAGACATCGTTGAGTACGTCCAGCATCTGATGGATCGCCGGACGCACGCGCGGCAGCGGGGCCGTACGGCGCCGTTCCGGGCCGGGGGACTTGGGTCGGGCGAGTTCGAAGAGGTAGCCGCGTTCGGTGTCGTCCAGGCGCAGCGCGCGGGCGACCGCCTCCAGCACCGTCTCCGAGACGTGGGGGTTGCGACCCTGTTCGAGACGGGCGTAGTAGTCCGTGCTCACCCCGGCCAGGTGCGCGACCTCTTCACGGCGCAGTCCCGGGACCCGGCGCGCGCCGCCGCCGAAAGCCGCCCCCGCGTCCTCGGGGCGCAGACGGGCCCGGCGCGAGCGCAGGAAGTCACCGAGCTCGTCGCTTTGATCCATGCATCCAGTGATACCACTACAGCGGCATGACGGGCCGGTGAGTGGACCAGCCGGACCTAGGTTCAGCAGGGCGCGCGCGAGGCGTCCGCACGCGTGCCCCGGGCGGGAGGCTGGACGGGAACCGGGAGGCAACGCCGCCTCCACAGGTAGTCCTCGCCGGCAACGGGCCCTTTCCGGGAAAGGGCCGCGCACGGCCGAGCGGAGCACCCGGTTACCCCTCGTTCCTCACACGAAGCAGATGAATCATGCCCTTTGTGATCTACGTCCTTGGGCTGGGCATCTTCGCCCAGGGGACCTCGGAATTCATGCTCTCCGGCGTGATGCCCTCCATCGCCCAGGACCTCGACATCCCGCTCGCCTCCGCCGGAATGCTGGTGTCCGCCTTCGCCATCGGCATGCTCGTCGGGGCACCGCTGATGAGCCTGGTCACCCTGAGGATGCCGCGCCGTGCCGCGCTGGCCGGCTTCCAGCTCGTCTTCATCGCCGCCCACGTCGGCGCCGCCCTCGTCCCGCACTTCGGATTCCTGCTGGTCATGCGGGTGCTGTCGGCCATGGCGTATGCCGGATTCTGGGCGATGGCCTCGGTCGCGGCCATCTCGCTGGTGGACGCCGACAAGCAGGGCCGGGCCATGGGAGTGGTCGTCTCGGGACTGAGCGTGGCCACGATCATCGGTGTCCCTGGCGGCACCCTGCTCGCACAGCACGCCGGCTGGGAGGCCGCCTTCTGGGCCGTGGCCGCGATGACCGCTCTGTCCACGATCGCCCTGCTCATCGCCCTGCCCGGCGGCCGGGACACGACAGCGGCACAGCCGCGTCTGGCCACGGAACTGCGCTCGCTGGCGCAGCCACGGCTCTGGGTCGCCTACGCGACCACCGCGCTGACCGTGGCCGCCCAATTCGCGATCTTCTCCTACCTCGGAGCCCTGCTGGAGGACGTCACCGGCCTCAGCACCGGCCTGGTACCCCTCGTGCTCGGGCTCTACGGCGTCGGCGCGTTCATCGGCCTGACCATCGGAGGACGCGTAGCCGACCGCGCCCCCTTCACACTCCTGCTGGTGGGCATGGCCGCCTTCGTCGCCGCCGCGGCAGCACTCGCGTTGACCGCGCATGTCGCCTGGGTCACCATCGCGCTGGTGGTGCTCCTGGGCGCCGCCAACTTCGGAGTCACGCCCGCGGTCAACGCCAGGGTCTTCTCCATTCTCGGAGAGACCAGGACGCTCGGCGGCGCCGTGAACATCGCCGCCTTCAACGTCGGCATCGCCGTCGCCCCCCTGGCGTCCGGCTTCGTGATCAACACGGGACTGGGGCTGGCGGGTACGGCATGGATCGGCGCGGCCTTCGGGGTCGCCCACATGGGCAGCGTTCTGGTGGACCGCCACCTCACCCGACGCCACGAAGCGGGACCCGAGGAGCCCGCCACCGTCTCCGAGCTGGAGCACGCTGCCGCCGTCTCCTGACGACGGCAGACGACGGCAGACGACGGCAGACGACGGCAGACGACGGCAGACGACGGCAGACGACGGCAACCGAAACCGATCGCCCCGTCGCGGGCATCGGCATGTGCCGGATTCACCCGGGCCTGGGATGCGTGCGGCGAGCCGACGACCTGCTGCCCGTCACCAGGGCCTGCCGCCGGCCCTCGCCGGATCCTGGCGCCGCACGTGCCCGCGCGGCCCAAGTCGCCGCGGCCGAGCCCGCCGACGCTTCGGACCGGAGGCCGTACGGCCGGCCGCTCCGGCGAACTGACCGCGGCGTCCATGCGGGAGGCAGCTGCCGCCAGGCCGCGGCTCCTGCCAGGAAGGTGTGCCACAGGTCACCACGGCGGAACCGACGGGCGGGGAACAGTCCTGGGCTGCGGGCCGTTCACCTGTACGTGGCCGCGGAGGGGACAGTGTCCCCGGGCCTCACCTACAGCCCATGGGGACGATCGTCCGGCTGAAGCCCCATGGAGCACCTCGCCGAGAGGCGACCGCCCTCCGCACGCCACCACCTACCGCCCCGGCTGGTCTCCCCCGTCCAGCCGGGGCTTTCCTGCGTCCGACGGCCGGTGGGAACCCGTCGAGGACATCCAGCCCTCCGGCGGACCCTCGCATCGCCGCTGCCGGCCTCCCGGCCGTACCGTGCCGACCGCCTCCGATGCCGCCCCGTACTCCCTACTCCTTCGAGGGCGGCCGGCTGGGTGGCGCGGACCGGCGGGGCACGGCCTACGGCCAGTGCCGACCGCGGGCCGGGGGCGGGAGGGACTGCTCGGCCCAGACGGTCTTGCCGTCGGGCGTATGGCGGACGCCCCAGTTCTGTGCGAGCTGGGCGACGATGAACAGGCCGCGCCCCCCTTCGTCGACGGTCTTCGCATGGCGCAGCCGTGGCGCGAGGGAGTTGCTGTCGTGGACTTCGCAGGTGAGGGTGCGGTCCTTGATGAGCTGCAACTGGGCGGGCGGGGCGCCGTAGCGGACGGCGTTGGTGACCAGCTCGCTGACGATCATTTCGGTGGTGTAGGCGGTTTCCTCGTCGACGCTCCACCGGACGAGCTGGTGGCGGACGTGGGTGCGTGCCTTGGCGACGGCCTTGGGATGGTGGCCGAGATGCCAGGTGGCGACCTGGCCGGCGGGGAACGGGTGGGTGCGGGCGAGGAGGAGGATGACGTCGCTGTGGCGGGTGTCGTTCCGCAGCCGGTAGAGCACGTCGTCGCACAGATCCTGCAGGGGCCGCGCGGGATGGGCCAGCACCCGTCGCAGGGTGTCCGGGGACGGTGAGGTGTGCAGCAGGCCCGCGGTGTAGAAGGCGATGACGCTGCCGTCGGCGACGGAGACCGTGGCGGCGGCGAAGGGCGGGCCCCCTGCGCTGCCCAGGGGAGGTCCGCTCGGCAGGTCCAGGATCTCGGTGGTCCCGTCAGGATGGGCGATGACGGGTGGGGGATGCCCGGCCAGGGCGACGGTGCAGGTCTGGGCGAACGGGTCGTGGACCGCGTACGCACAGCTCCCCGTCAGGGGCATGGGATCGCCGAGCGGCAGCGCCACGCGTTCCTCGGCGAGGTTGAGGGCGGTGTCGTTGAGGCGGGCGAGGAGCTCGTCGGGCTCCAGGTCGAGAGCGGCCAGGGAGTGGACGGCGGTCCGCATCTGTCCCATCGTGATGGCCGCGTGGATGCCTTGACCGAAGACTTCCCCGACCAACAGCGCGGTGCGGGCACCGGACAGGGCGAAGGTGTCGAACCCCCCGCCTCCGCCCACCTGGGAAGGCACGTGCAGGTACGCGGTCTCGACGGTGCTCCGCGGCGCGGGGTGGGGTGGCAGCAGGTGACGCTGGACCGTCAGGGCGATGGTGTGTTCGCGGGTGTAGCGGCGGGCGTTGTCGACGCACAGCGCGGTGTGAGCGGCCACTTCGAGGGCGAGGGTGACATCACCCTTGTCGTAGACGTCCGCCTGGTCGGTGCGGTACAGGCTCAGCAGTCCCAGCACGGTTCCACGCACGGTCAGGGGGGCCGTGATGAGGAAGCGGGCGCCGGAGACGCGGATCGCTTCGGCGCGTGGTGGGTCGGCCGCCAGCCAGGGCGTGTCGGGGGTCAGGGCGACGAGGCGGGGCTTGAGGTCGGTCAGCGTCTGGGCGTAGGGCGTGGGGAACGGCAGCGGGCGTACGTCGCCCACCCGATGCGCCTGGATCTGCTCCTCACCGCCGCTGTGGCGGAAGGCGGCACGGCGCAGCGGCACCTCCGGTCCCAGCGGGCTCAGGGGAGGTTCCTCGCCCCGTATCACGGCGTCCACCACTTCCACCACGGCGATGTCGGCGAGGTCCGGCACCACCGCCCGCACCAGTTCCTCGCAGGTGGCGACCACGTCGAGGGTCCGTCCCACGTGCTCGCGCACGAAGCCGAGGACCCGCATCCGGATGCCCACCCTTTCGCACTGGGTGACATCGACCATCTCCGCGAGCACGCCCCAGACCCTCCCCTGTGCGTCCTGCAGACGGGACGCGGAGACGGAGAACAGGTACTCCGGCCCCGGTTCCTCCTTCGGACGCACCCCCACGAGCCGCCCCCGCACCGGCGCGCCGGTCTCCAGTACGCCGCGCAGCATCCCCTCCACCTCACCGGGTGCGGACAGGTCGTACACGTCGGAGATGTGCCGACCCATGATCTGTTCCTGGGACGCTCCGTGCAGAGCCGGTCTGGTGACGTTGAGCCGTAGGACGCGCAGCTCCGTGTCCAGGATCAGCAGGCCGGTGGGCGACTGGTGGAACAGGGCTTCCAGCACGGCGGCACCTTTGCCCGGCGAGACAGCTTCGTTGTGCGGCACGGCAACGCACCTCCCTAGTCCAGCCTGCACCGAGCCCCGATACACCGCTTCCCCGCCCGCCGGCCTCTTCGCCCCACCGCAGTGTCGTGAGCACGGCAGGGTCGCCCAGAATCGCTCATATGCTCGACTGATGCCGCCCGGCGCACGGCATGGAGATGCCCCGCCCCCCGGACGGGGGCGGGGCATCTCGGGGATTCGGCGCGGGTCAGCCGATCTGGGTACCGGTGGCCGACAGTGCCTCCGTCACCGGCTGGAAGAACGTCTCCCCGCCGGAGGTGCAGTCGCCGCTGCCGCCCGAGGTCAGGCCGATCGCGTTGCTGCCCGAGAAGAGCGAGCCGCCGCTGTCGCCCGGCTCGGCGCACACGTCGGTCTGGATGAGCCCGCTCACCGTGCCCTCCGAGTAGTTCACGGTGGCGTTGAGCCCGGTGACCGTGCCGTCGTGGACCTGGGTGGTGGAGCCGCTGCGGGTCACCTTCATGCCCACGGTCGCCTCGGCCGCGCCCGCGATCTTCTGGGTGGAGCCGTCGTAGAGGTCGACCTCGCTCGGGTGGTCCACCTCGGAGGTGTACTTGACCAGCCCGAAGTCGTTGCCCGGGAAGCTGGACTGGGCGTTCTGGCCGATCACGTTGCCGGAGGAGTCCGACCAGCTGGAGATGGCGTCGGTGCAGTGCCCGGCGGTCAGGAAGTACGGCTCGCCGCCCTTGACCACGTTGAAGCCGAGCGAGCAGCGCCCGCCCGACCCGCTGATCGCGTCACCACCGGCGATGAAGGGCTTGAACTCCCCCTTCGAGTGCCGCAGTTCGGCCTTCCCGCCGAGCCCGTCGACGACCTTGGTGAGCTTGCTCAGCGCGGTCCCGGCGACCGTCCTGTCGGCGGTGACGACGACCTTGTTGGTGACCGGGTCGGTCGCCCACGAGGTGCCGGGGATGGTGGCGTCCTCCTTCAACGTGGTCCGCGCGCCGTCGAGTTCGGCGAGGGAGTTGGCGACGAGTCTCGCCTTGGCCCCGGCGGCCTCGACGGCCTGCGCGGCGGTGTCGTCGAGCACGTTGACGACGAGGCTCTTCGCCCTGGCGTCGTAGTAGGTGCCGGCCGCGTCGGTGCCGAGGTCGGCGGCGAGCGTCGAGGCGAGCTTTCCGGCCGCCGGCGCGGAGAGGATCCGCGGTACGGCGGCCTTGTCGGGCTCGCTGGCGTTCGCACTCTGGAAGGTCACTCCGGCGGCGACGAGCGCGGCTGTCCCCGCGCCCGCGAGGGCCACCCGGCGCCTGGGTATGCGTCGGTGCTTCAACTCATGTCCTCCTGTGGGGGGTCGGCCCGCGAGGTAGTGGGGACCTCGGGGGCCGGAAGGCCGGTTGACGGGCGCCTACTATTCCGACACCCACAGGGAGCACACAAGGTCGACTTCAGGACGCGCGTGCGCGGATGTTGTGCGCCCCCTGCGCCCGGGCGTTCACAGTCACCCCAGGAGGATTCGCACTGCAAACACTACGGGCGAGTAACCTTAGGCGGAGAGTAACTCTTACCCCTGGCCGGAATTCGCCTCTCCAGGCTCTCCAGGCTCGCTCTTGGCCCTGTTCACCGCGGACCCGTCGGCCCCGGGCGGCAGTTGCTGCTGAGCCCGCTCCAGGAACCGCAGCAGTTCCACCGGGAACGGCAGCACCAGGGTCGAGTTCTTCTCGGCGGCGACCGCCACCACCGTCTGCAGCAGCCGCAGCTGGAGCGCGGCGGGCTGCTCTGACATCTCCTTCGCCGCCTCCGCGAGCTTCTTGGAGGCCTGCAGTTCGGCGTCGGCGTTGATGACCCGGGCCCGGCGCTCCCGGTCGGCCTCGGCCTGCCGGGCCATGGACCGCTTCATGGTCTCGGGCAGCGAGACGTCCTTGATCTCGACGCGGTCGATGGTGACACCCCACTCCACGGCCGGGCTGTCGATCATCAGCTCAAGGCCCTGGTTGAGCTTTTCACGGTTCGACAGCAGGTCGTCCAGCTCGCTCTTGCCGATGATGGACCGCAGCGAGGTCTGTGCCATCTGCGAGACCGCGAACCGGTAGTCCTCGACCCGGACCACCGCCTCGGCCGGTCCGGTCACCTGGAAGTAGACGACGGCGTCGACGCGGACGGTCACGTTGTCCCGGGTGATGCCCTCCTGTGCGGGCACGGGCATCGTGACGATCTGCATGTTGACCTTCTGGAGCCGGTCCACGAACGGGACGATCATGGTGAACCCGGGCTCGCGCACCTCCGGTCGCAGCCGGCCCAGGCGGAACACCACGCCTCGCTCGTACTGTCTGACGACCCGTGCCGCGGCCAGTGCGTACACCGCTCCGACGGACACGAGAGCGGCTCCGGCCGCCACCAGCGCCTCGACCATGCCGGCCCCCAGGGGGTGACTCCAATGGTCCTTCGACGGTAACTCCGACACCCCGTCAAAAGGGAGCCCCCGCACGCCGGTTGCGTACGGGGGTCCACTGGGAGAACGGATCCGGGAGGATCGTCAGCCGACGCTCACGCCGTAGTAGCTCAGCGCCTCGGTGACCGGCTGGAAGAAGGTCGTGCCGCCGGAGGTGCAGTCGCCGCTGCCGCCGGAGGTCAGACCGTAGGCGACCGAACCGCCGTAGAGCGGGCCGCCGCTGTCGCCGCCCTCGGCGCAGACCGTGGTCTGGATCATGCCGTAGACGATGTCACCGCTGCCGTAGTTGACGGTGGCGTTGAGCGCGGTGACCCGGCCGCTGTGGGTGCCGGTGGTCGAACCGCGGCGGTACACCGTCGTCCCGACGGCCGGGGTGGCCGCGCTGGAGATGGTCTGGCTGCCGACCGCGCTCGGGTGCGCGATCGAGGTGTTGGTGTAGCGGACCAGCGCGAAGTCGTTCGTCGGGAAGCTGTAGCCGACGTTGGTGCCCAGGACCGTGGTGTGGCCGGAGTTGCTGTACCAGGTCGAGGCCACCTCACCGCAGTGCCCGGCGGTCAGGAAGTAGTACGTGCTGCCGCTGTGCACGTTGAAGCCGAGGGAGCAGCGGTAGGCGCCGCCGTAGATGGCGTCACCGCCGGTGATCAGCTTCTTGAAGGTGCCGGGGGTGCGCTTGATGGTGATCGCGCCGGCGTCGGCGCCCGCCTGCCGCTTGATCTTGGCGATCTCGGCGGTGGAGACCGTGGAGTCGGCGGTGACGACGACACGGTGGGTCTTGCTGTCGACGGCCCAGGCGGTGCCGGGGACGTCCGCCTTCAGAACGGAGCTGTTCACGGCCTTCAGTTCGCTGGCGCTGAAGGTGTGGACGGGACTCGCGCTCGCGGTGGGGACGGCGAACGCTGCCGCGGCCAGGAAACCGGTGCCCACGGCGATCAGCCGGGTCCGTCTCGAGATACCGCTGCGGGGGGTCGTGCGCTTGATCCTCACTTTTCGTTCCCTCCCAGGGGAATCAGGGGGCCCGCGTGGGGTCGGGGCCCGTGAGGCGCAGCCAGGGACGACGTCCGGGTTCCGGACACGTAATGCCCCTGACAAGCGCTGAGGGGGAGTATTCGGGCGAACGACCGGTACCCGCAAGAGTGCCTTTCGGCCGTGCGACTGTGTTCGAACCATGCCGACTTTGTGTGATCTCGTCGCGGTCCGGGCGAGTTGACTCCTGGTCACAAATCCCGCGAAACCCTCAGGCCACTGTGCGCTCCCCCGCCTCGACCGCGAGGCCCAGCCTGTTCCCCGGCGGCGGGAAGGGGCAGATGAAGTGGTCCGCGAAGGCGCAGGGCGGCAGCCGCGCCCGGTGGAAGTCGACGGTGGTGGAGCCGTCGGCACCCGGGACGGCCGAATAAAGGAACCTGAAACGGTAGCTGCCGGCCCCGCTGGTGGCGTCGGCGAACACCGCCCACAGCCGGCCGTCGGCCTGCTCGGCGACCTGGAGCGTCAGGGCCTGGTCCGCCAGGGTGAAGGCGAGTTCCCCGTTGAGCACGAGCGCGCGTTCCACTCCGTCCGCGGTGTCGAGGCGGACGGTGCGCCGGTCGTCGTCGTACGGCGTGCAGCGGCCCGCACCGACCAGCGCGGGTAGGGGCCGACACGGTCCCCACGCGGTGTTCGTGCCGGCGCTTCCAGTCGTCGGACGCGTCCACGGTCATACGATCAGCCCTTCCCCGGCTCTCGGCATGGTCCACCGCATGTCTCTCCTGTGCACTCGACCCGAGACACGGCAGCCGGGCGCCCCGGGTTGTCTCAGGGCGCCGCGAACTGGCCGGCGGGCCTGGCCAGGCCCAGGTGCTCGCGCAGGGTGCTGCCCGGGTAGAAGGTGCGGAAGAGCCCGCGGTGCTGGAGCAGCGCCACGGTGCCGTTGACCAGCCGCTCCAGATCGCGGCGCGGTTCGGCGGGGATCAGGTGGAAGCCGTCGGTGGCGCCCTCGCCGTGCCAGCCGGCGATCAGCTCCGCGAGGTCCACCGGACCGCCCCGGTACAGCGGCCCCTGCACGGTCTGCCGGGGCCCGCCGCCCCCGTGCCCCGGCTCGGCCGCGCGCTCCCCGTCCCCCAGATCCACCACCAGACTCACCAGCACCCGCAGCGCGTCCGGCTCCCGCCCGAACTCGCCTGCCCGGTCCCGCAGTTCCTCGCGTACGGCGGCGGCCTGCGCGGAGTTCGCGGCCCGCACCAGGACGACATCGGCGTACCGGGCGGCGGTCCGCAGGGCGGCCCCCTCGGTGCCGTCGGCCACCTGGACCGGATACCCGGGCGAGGGCGCCGGCACGTCGCTCCACCAGCCCGCCCGGCCCCGGCTGACCTGGTCGAGGCGGTCGAGGGCGGTCACCGGGGCGGTCACCATCGGCACCAGCCCGATCCGCCGGGTGGCCGGGGCCACCTGCGACAGGACGGCGACCGGGTCGGTCTCCGCCCACCCGAACCGCCCGTCGAGCGTGACGAAGTCCAGGCCCCCGCTCTCGGCGAGCCGCGCCAACTCGACGTAAGGCTCCGTGTCGAACACGCCGACCTGATCCACGGCGGCGGCCAGATGCAGCCCCCGGCCGTACGAGCCGGTCATGAGAAACCACCCTCTCCCCTAGACACCCGGGCACCGGCTCGTCGAGCGACCGGTCCATCGATTCACAGCGCCTTCGGCACCAGGGCCCGGGGCCGCTCCTCCCGCGGAGCGGCCGGCACCTCCCGCTCGGGCAGCTCGTGGCGCCTGTCCCCGGAGCGGCCGAGGACGACGGTGACCTCGTCGGCCCGCGCCTGGAGGTCGATGTCCCCGGGCGCCCCGGGCTAGGCAGCGGCCCGGCCCGTCAGGTCGCGCAGGAAGGCCAGCGCCGCCCGTGCCGTGGCGTCGTTCTGCCGGAACGCGGGCCCTCCGGTGCGCGGCCGGGTGAACGCGCCGGGCGTACGGCCGTCGGTGAACGGTCCGAGCGCGAACCGCCGGGGATGCGGCCGTCCGTCCCCGTCGAGGATCCGCCCGTCGGCGGGGTCCACCCGGAGCAGCCCGTCGGGCGTCTCGGCCGCCCCGTCGGTCTGCAGCTCGCGCAGCAGCGCGTCCCGGGCCCGCCCGACCGTCGGTTCGGGCAGCCGCGCCTCGACCAGCGCCCGCGCCTCGACGGAGAACCCGGGCACGGTGTCCGAGGACGCCCGGAACACCCCGTCCCGCGCCGTCACCGTCATCCCGGCGCCGACGAACCTGACCACCCCCGCCCGGGACAGCGCGAGCAGTTGCCGCAGCCGGGGCCCGGGCGGCCCGGAGGCCAGGTAGCTGAAGAACCCGTGCCACCAGGACCCGATGTCCCCGAGCCGCACCAACTGCCCGTAGACGGAGAGCAGCCCGAGGAAGACCGCCAGGTCGGGGCTGTGCACCGGGTCATGACGGCGGCTCAGGTCGCTCTCGACATAGGCCCGCAGCCCGTCCTGGAACTCCTCGTGCGACCCGTACCGCACCCCGTCCAGCGGGCGGTCCAGCGCCGCGAGGTCGAGCCGGTCGGCCGGGTCCGGTACGGCGGCCGCCACCAGCGCCCGCAGTTCGGCGTCGCCCTCGGCGGCCGCGTACTTCTCCTCGAAGTCCGGCCAGGCGACGGCCGTCCGCTCGGGGTGGACGGTGAACAGCCGGTGGTAGTGGGCGAAGCCCAGCTCCTTCTCCACCAGCGGCCACACGTCCCGCCGGAAGTCGAACCCGCCCGGCCGGGCGCGCAGTTCGTCGACCTCGCCGGGGCCGAAGAAGCGCGGCAGCGGCGGACGTTCACCGGTCCAGTCGTAGCCGATCTTCGAGTGGTACGGCACTCCGCGCCGCGACCCGACGTACAGCACCGGCTCCTGTCCGGACGGCACATA
This sequence comes from Streptomyces sp. NPDC031497, assembly GCF_055580905.1. Classification (NCBI taxonomy): domain Bacteria; kingdom Bacillati; phylum Actinomycetota; class Actinomycetes; order Kitasatosporales; family Streptomycetaceae; genus Streptomyces; species Streptomyces sp. NPDC031497. The sequence continues at coordinate 51,379 of NZ_JBVIKO010000011.1, read as the reverse complement.
GGTGTCACCGTCGTACCGTCCGCCCCGGCCCTCGGTAAGGAGCACCATCAGGTCGACGAAGGCGAGCCCGAACCCCCGTACCAGCACCGGCTCGCCGGGCCGCAGGGCGGACAGGTCGCTGTCGGCGGTGAAGTCCGGCGGCAGGTGGACCAGGCCGTGCGTGTCGGCGTACGCGGCCAGGGCGGTCTGCTCGGGGTCGAGGTCGGCGTCCAGGTGGCCGAGGGCGAGGACGACGAGGTCGGCGAGGAGCGGGCGCGGGCGGCCCTCCAGCCAGACCTGCTGGCGCCCCTCGCGCGGCCCGCTCACCCGCAGGGCACGGCGGGAGTGGTGGTGCACCGTGACACCCTCGGGCAGGTCGGCCACGGCGCGGTCGTAGACGTGCCGCAGATACCGGCCCTGGATCTGCCGGTCGGCGAAGGTACGGCCGTCCAGGCCCGCCCACTCATGCAGGGTCGGCCCCTCCCGCACCGGGCCGGTCATCCGCACCGTCTCGTCGGTGAACATGGTGACGTCCTCGGCGTGCGAGTTCATCCACAGCAGCGGCGACTGGGCGGCCCGCCAGATACGGCCGGCGCCCGGCGGATGCGGGTCGACCAGATGGATGTCGAGGCCGGGACCGGCGTACAGCTCGGGGGCGTTGGCGGCGATGCGTTCGAGCAGCCCGGTCCCCCGCGGACCGGCCCCCACGATCACCAGCTGGGGCCTCATCGGGCCGTCTCCGTGCCGCGCGGCACAGAGCCCGGGGTGAAGCAGCCGACGACGGCGGCCGCGCACGGCCCGTACCGGCGCTGCGGGACGGCTCTCAGGACGTCCGCGCGCTCGGGTATGCCGGGGGTGGGGGCTTGGGCGAGGGTTTCGGGTGACATGCGAAGGCTCCGTGGCGGATCAATCGAACACGGTGGACGCGCACACGATGGTGCGGCGGGTGCCTTCACACGGAACGTCGCTGGGCGGCGCTCTTACGGCCGAGCCCCTCAGCAGGGCCGTCCGTCGACTCTACGGGGCCGTTTCCCCTCTCTGTCAAGGTTGTCCAGAGTGTGGGCAGGGCGTCTCAAGTCAGTTGACGGAAAACCGGAGACCTGTTCCACTTGGCCCATGCATCCGCAGCAGTGGCTGGTCACCCGCTCCCACATCGACTTCGGTCGCGTGTGGTCCTGTTCCTGTTGAGCTGACCCACTGCGCGCCCCGCCCCCGGCGGGGGCTCTTCGCGTTCTCCCTCGCGCTCCTCGCTTCGCCTTCACACGCGCACCCCTCCCCTCGCGCCACCCCTCGCGCTCCACACGCCTGCTGATCCCAGGAGACCGCTCGACGATACGCACGCCCACCTATGCCTGTTTTATGGATTTTGCACCCTTTACTGTGATCACCTCGCCCGCGTTCCGAACGGCTGTGAACACACTCATCACCGACGGTATGTACGGCCGCATTCCGAAAAAACGAGGGACGACCGCGTCGACGGTCGACCTCGCGCGGATCTCCCCGCCGGAGCCGACGAACTGACAGTAGGTCAGGGCCCGTACGACGCTGAGCTGCGCTGTCATATCGGCCGACTGTCAGTTCGTCGGCCGTCGCCGGTTCACCCGGACGCACCGCCCATCACCCATACGCCCGGAACAATCATATTTCACTCACAGTCAGCAGCCGTGCGTGCAACGGCCCTTGGCACAACTGGGCTCTCGACGTATTCGCTCTGCACCAGTACCGTCACAAACCCCCCGCGCGGCGTCTATCCACTTGGCGCGCCATCCGCATCATGGACGACCATAGGGATGCGGAAGCATGAAAGACCGCTGTGAGAGGAGGCGTCCATGGGATCGGTACGCAAGGCGAGTGCCTGGCTTGGCCTCGTCGACGACAACGATGACGAGCGCTACTACGACGACGACTACTCCGAAGGGACCGAGCAGCCCGGGGATGCCTGGGTCACCGACCCCCGGGTCAAGGTGGCCTCGGACACCGCCGAGGAGAAGGGCCGCAGGATCGGCACGGTCACCCCGGACAGCTTCCGGGACGCCCGCGCGATCGGCGAGCTGTTCCGCGAGGGCGTGCCGGTCATCGTGAACCTCACGGCCATGGAGGCCGGCGACGCCAAGCGGGTCGTCGACTTCGCGGCCGGGCTGATCTTCGGCCTCCGGGGCTCCATCGACCGGGTGTCCAACCGGGTCTTCCTGCTCTCCCCCGCCAACACGGAGATCGTCAACGGTGAACCGGCCTCGCGCCGGGAGGACGGTTTCTTCAACCAGAGCTGAGGCAGGGCCGCTCGCCGGCCCTGCCCCCGCGCAGGGATCACCGGAAGGCGTCGAGCCCGGTGAGCGCCTTGCCCAGCACGAGCTGGTGCATCTCGACGGTGCCCTCGTAGGTGAGCACCGACTCCAGGTTGGTCGCGTGCCGCATCACGGGATACTCCAGCGAAATCCCGTTCGCCCCGAGGATCGTCCGTGCCGTACGGCAGATCTCGATCGCCTCTCGCACGTTGTTGAGCTTGCCGAAGCTGACCTGCTCGGGACGCAGGCGGCCGGCATCCATTCGCCGCCCCAGGTGATGGGCGAGCAGGATCCCCTTGTGCAGTTCGACCGCCATGTCGGCGAGTTTGGCCTGGGTGAGCTGGAAGCCGCCGATGGGCCTGCCGAACTGCTCCCGCGACTTCGCGTAGTCGACGGCCGTCTCGAAGCAGGTGCGTGCCGCGCCCATGGCGCCCCAGACGATGCCGTAGCGGGCGTGCGACAGACAGCTGAGCGGCCCCTTGAGGCCGGTGACCTCCGGCATTACGGCGTCGGCCGGGAGCCGTACGTCGTCCAGGACCAGTTCGCTGGTGACACTCGCCCGCAGCGACCACTTGTGCTTGATCTCCGGCGCCGAGAACCCGGGCGTGTCGGTGGGCACCACGAACCCCCGGATCCCGTTCTCGCTCTGCGCCCATACGACGGCCACGCCGGCGACCGAGCCGTTGGTGATCCACATCTTGCGCCCGTTGAGCACCCAGTCGCCGCCGGCGTCGCGCTTGGCGTGCGTGCGCATGGCGGCGGGGTCGGAGCCGTGGTCGGGCTCGGTGAGGCCGAAGCACCCGATGACGTCACCGGCGGCCATGGCCGGCAGCCAGCGCTGCTTCTGCGCCTCGCTGCCGAACCGGTGGATCGCGTACATGGCCAGCGACCCCTGCACGGACACGAGTGAGCGGATGCCCGAGTCGGCGGCCTCCAGCTCCAGACAGGCGAGCCCGTACTGCACGGCGGACGCGCCGGCGCAGCCGTACCCGGTGAGCGACATCCCGAGAGCCCCGATGCCGCCCAGCTCCTTGGCGAGCTCCCTGATGCCCGGCAGCTCCCCGCTCTCGTACCAGTCGGCGACGAACGGCAGCACCCGGTCCGCCGCCCAGCTCCGCACGGTCTCACGGACGGCGAGATCCTCCGGCTCCAGAAGATCGTCGATGCCGAGCGGATCACCGGCATCGAACGGAGGCAACTTCCCGGACGCGGACATGAGAACCCTCCCAAAACTAGCGCTGCTAGTTACAACAGGCTACGCGCACTCTCCCGGTTCTCCCACCCGCACGGGCGGTGCGTGGGAGATCGTCGGGTTACGCGGAGACGCGGGACATCTGGGGCTCCCTGGGGGCCGGGACCTCCACTGTCGGCTCCTCGCACTGCATCGCCCGCGGCAGCCTGAGCGCCATCACGGCGCCCAGCAGCAGCAGTCCCGCGCTCACCAGCAGCGTCACATGCAGACCGTGCACGAAGGAGTCCCGCGCCGCGTGGCGCAACGCCGCGCCCGTCGGCCCGCCGAGCCGCCCGGCGACCTCGTAGGCCTCGCCCAGTGAATGTCCCGCCGCGGCGGACGCCGACTCCGGCACCCCGGGTACCCGGGACAGCCCCGGCGCGTACGCGGCGTTCATCACGCTGCCGAGGAGCGCGATCCCGATGCCCGCCCCCAGCTGGTACGAGGTCTCGCCGATCGCCGCCGCCCCACCGGCCTGCGCCGCCGGCGCCTCGCTCAGCATCGACTCGTACGCCCCGAAGAGCGTGGTCTCCAGACCGAAGCCGAGCAGCACGAAGCCGAACAGCAGCAGACCCGCGTCGTCCACCCCGCCCATCGCCGTCAGCGTCAGCACCGCCACCGCGGTCAGGCAGAAGCCGAAGCACACCATCCGGCGCGGCCCGAAGCGCCGTAGCAGCCGCGCCCCGGCCAGCCCGGCCGCCATCGCGGCGAGCGTCAGCGGCAGCAGTCGCAGCCCCGTCTGCAACGGCGAGAGGCCCAGCACCAGTTGCAGATACTGCGCGGCGATCAGTTCGAGACCCACCAGCGCGAGCATCGCGAGGACAATGCAGCCCACCGCCGTACTGAACGCCGGCCGGGCGAACATCTTCAGGTCCACCAGCGGGAACGTACGCCGCCGTTGCCGTCGTACGAACAGGAACAGCAGCAGCGCGCCGAGCACCAGCGGGGCCATGGTGAGCGCGTCGGCGGCCGGTTCGCCGCTGCCCAGCCGTTTCACGGCGAACACCACGCCGAACAGCCCGGCCGCCGCCATCAGGGCGCCCACGACGTCCCAGGGGCCGTTGCGGTCGCCGCGGGACTCGGGGAGGAGAAGGCGCCCCACCGGAAGACTGACCAGCATCAGCGGGATGTTGACCAGGAAGACCGAGCCCCACCAGAAGTGTTCGAGCAGGAAGCCGCCCAACAGCGGCCCGACGGCCGCGCCGACCGCCGCCACCGCGCTCCATATGCCGATGGCGAGGGCCCGTTCACGGCGGTCGGGGAAGACCTGCCGGAGGATCGACAGCGTCGCCGGCATGATCATCGCACCGCCGACACCGAGCAGCGCCCGGGCCCCGATCAGCGCCTCGGCACTCGGTGCGACGGCCGCCGCCGCGGAGGCGACTCCGAACAGGGCGTACCCGAGGAGCAGGACGCGCCGCCGGCCCACACGGTCGCCGAGCGTGCCGAAGAGGATCAGCAGCGAGGCGCAGACCAGCGGGTAGACGTCGACGATCCAGAGCAGTTCCATGGCGCCGGGCTTGAGGTCCTCGGTGACGGCCGGCACCGCGACATGCAGCACGGTCGCGTCGAGGGCGACCAGCAGCAGGCTGACGCAGAGGACGACGAGGACGACCCAGCGGTTGGCACCGGCACCGGCCCCGGTCGCCCGACGGCGCGGCCGTACGGCTGCCGTGGTCGTCCCGGACATGTACGTACCTCCCAGATGATCCCTCGCGCGGGGCGGATCGGCGGGGCGGGGACTCCCCGTCGTACGGCCGGAGAGGAGCGGGGTCTCCGGCCCGCGCATACGAACGCGAGTGACACGTCAGCGTACGCGAGTTCGTTCCGAGGGCACGTGGCGGACCTCTCACACTCTCCACAGAACTCGTGTGGCGTACGCCACTGACCCCGCTGTGCACCACGCCCGGACGAGCCCCTCGGTTCCGCGTCCCGTCGATAATCGAGCCCGTGACCGATCTTGAAACGCCCATGGCGGCACCGCGCGCCCCAGTCCTGCGCCGGGCGGCGCCGGCCCTGCTCGGGTACGCCGCCGTGCGCGCCCTCGGCCTGCTCGCGCTGGCCGTGTGGAGCGGGGCGCGTGGCAAGAGCGCGTACACCTTGTTGACGGCGCGCTGGGACTCGCTGTGGTACACGCGGGTCGCCGAACTCGGGTACGGCTACGAGGTGCGGCTGCCGAACGGCGACGTCCACTCCAACCTGGCCTTCTTCCCGCTGCTGCCCTGGCTGGAGCGCCTGCTGCACGCGCTCACGCCCCTGTCGTACGCCGGCGCGGGCTTCACGGTCGGTCTGCTCGCCTCGCTCGCCGCGGCCTGGGGGATCTTCGCGGTCGCCGACCGCGTGTACGGCCCGCGGGTCGGCTCTTGCGCGGTGCTGCTGTGGGCCGTGCTGCCAGTCGGGATCGTGCAGTCGATGGCGTACAGCGAGTCGCTGTTCACGGCACTGGCCGCCTGGTCGCTGTATGCCGTACTGACCGGCCGCTGGGTGACCGCGGGCGTGCTGGCCTCGCTGGCGGGGCTGACCCGGCCGGTGGGGCTCGCCGTGGTGGCGGCGGTGTGGACGGCGGGTGTGGTCTCGTTCGTGCGGGATCGGAGCGGGGGTGTGCGAGACCGTAGCGAGAAGCGCGCGCACGGCGCGCGCGATGACGGGCGCGCCCCGGAGCCGTCCAGCGCCGCCCGCGCCCGGCGCGTCCCGCGAACGACCGGCGCGCCTCACGCAACACGCGCCCCTCACACGACACGCACCCCCCGCACCACAGCCGCCGCACCTCCGTCCGGCGCGCCTGCCTGGCGCCGCGCCCTCGGCATGCTCCTCGCCCCCGTCGGCGCCGCCGCCTATGTCCTGTGGGTCGGCCACCGCACCGGGAAGGGCCCGCTCGGCTATCTGGACGTCCAGGCGGGCTGGCGTAACGGCTTCGACGGCGGCTATGCGTTCGCACGCTTCGTCGCCGACAAGTTCACGTCATTTCCGTCCGCTCTGGCCGGAGCAGGTTTGATCATCGGTGTCTGCCTGGTGCTGTGGCTCTACGTGGTCGGCGTCCGGCAGGGGCAACCGCTTCCCCTGCTGGTCTACACGGGTGTCGTCCTAGCGCTCGCGCTGTGCGCGTCGAGCTACTTCGGCTCCAAGCCGCGCCTGCTGATGCCGGCGTTCCCGGTGCTGCTGCCACTCGCCCGAGTCCTCGCCCAGGCGCGCACCAGCAGATCCGTGCTGGTCACGGTCGGTGTGGCGGTAGCCTCGGCGGCGTATGGCGCGTTCTGGCTGAACGGCTCCGGGCCACCATGATCACCATCGTCGCGAGGGTGAGCAGCCGGAGGATTCCACACCACGCTTTGGTTAACGAATTCATAAGTGCCATAAAACGGCCGCCCGGCATGATCAAAGGAATTGAAGGGCGGGCACACCGCGGATTACGGAATCCTTAGAATTCGGAGGCCTCCTGAGAGGTTTCCCACATCACATCGTCATCACAAAGCCGCAGTTTCGACCGGGAACAGAGCTCACTCGCTGTAACGTCGATTGGGTGCGTACCGAACGAAAGCTCACCCGTCTGGACCGGGTGTTCGCCAGGCTGGACCGTGAGCCGGAACGACCGGCCCACATTGATGTGCCGAAGATGAGCCGGCACCGGGTCGTGTTGTTCACCGCGACCCTGGCCTTCTACCTGGCGATCGTGTGGGCCGTCGTGATCACGTCCTGGCTGGTCCGGCTCGACTGGCAGGTCATGTTCTTCCGGCCGTACCAGCAGTGGTCGGGAATCCACTGGTTCGTCGACTACTACGTGGTCCTCGGCCAGCGCGGCCCGACCGCCGTGATGGTCGCGGCCTGGCTGGGCTGGCGCTCGTGGCGGCAGCACACCCTGCGCCCGATGCTGACGCTCGGCGCCTCCCTGCTGCTGCTCAACATCACGGTCGGCGCCGCCAAGCTCGGCATGGGGCGCCTCGGACCGCACTACGCGACCGTGATCGGCTCGAACGAGATGGGCCTGGGCGGCGATATATTCCCCAGTGGCCACACCGCCAACGCGGTGGTGACCTGGGGAATTCTGGCGTATCTGGCCTCCACCCCGAGAGCCCGCCGGTGGCTGTCCGCGGCCTCCGCGGTCACCTCGCTCGGCGTCGGCATGTCCACCGTCTACCTCGGTACGCACTGGCTGAGCGACGTGTTGCTGGGCTGGGCCGCGGGGCTGCTGATCCTGCTGGCGCTGCCGTGGTGCGAGCCGTTCATCGCCCGTGCCGAGACCTGGCTCTTCGATCTGCGCGACCGCTGGCGTGCCCGCCGCGGCGGTACCGTCCCCGTGCCCGCGCCCGTCCCGGTCGCGCCGGTGGCGCTCAAACCGCGTACGGCGCCCGCCGAGGACGCGCCGGCACCGGAGCGCGAGCCGGTCTCCTCGGCCCGCTCGCCCCGGGCCCCGATCCATCTGGCGCCCGGCCCGCACACGGCCCGCTCGGAGCGCACCCCGGTGACCCCGGTGGGCAGCCGCCGCCCCCAGCACCCCGAGCGCCAGCCGCGCGGCGGCGCCGCCCAGCCGGCCCGCCCGCTGACGGGCGGCTGACGGCCGTAAGGACGCGACAGCGCGGCAGCCCGGTACGCACAGCCGGTACGCACGCCGAAGGCCCCGGTTCCCCACTCTGGGAACCGGGGCCTTCGCCTTCGTGCCGTCAGCCCTTCCAGGCGCGCGCCACGACGCCGTCCCGTACCTCGAAGTTGAGCCGTCCCGCCCGGTACTCCATGGTGATGATCGCGCCCGGCGGCAGCGAGCGCACCGTCGGCCACCCCCGCTGCCGGGCGAGTTGTTCCGCGTCGCCCGCGTCGAGGCCTACGTACCCCTGCGGGCTGTCCTGGGGCTCCTTCGGCGGAGCCGGATTCGGTGCCATGCGGCCACGCTAGGCCGCTTCCGGCGGGGACGGAAGTCGAGATCGGCCGGCGAAGTCCACTGTCCGTCTCCGGTCACGCTTCTGTCACAGAATCACGACACGCGTTTCGGTCGAACTCTGTCACACGTATGGGCGGTTCAGTACGCCTTCTTGGCGCATTCCCATGCAATTCCCTGATGCCGGTAGGGTCTTCCGAAAAGCCAGCCGGATAGAAGCGGAAGTAAGGATCAGGGCGCTCGGGGGAGCCCATTCCATTCCGTATCCGCGGGCCGCCGCGGAAGCTGACACCGCATAAGAGTTTCACCGCTTCGGCACAGAACCCGCGTACGACGCCGGGCCGGGCCCGGTTCCGGCAGCGTGAAGCGGCGCGAACTCGAAGCCCGGCGCCGTCGCCTGAATCAGCCTCACCACGCACCGGGCCCCGCCCGGTCGGGACCGGGCGGGGCGTGGCGGTGCGGGGCAGGGGCGCGCGTCAGAGCGCGAGGCGCTGCCCGGGCACGATGAGGTTCGGGTCGCCGCCGATGACGGCCTCGTTGGCGGCGTACAGGCGCTGCCAGGTGATGCCGTGGCGCTCGGCGATCCCACTCAGGGTGTCGCCCTCACGGACGGTGTAGTCGCCCCGGGCGGAACTACGGCCGGTGTGGGCCGTCGGACGCTGCGCCTTCTTGTGCGCGGGGGCCGACTTGGTGGTGGTCGACCCGGCGGCCGACCCCCCGGTCGACCTGGTGGCCGACTCGGTGCTGCTCTTCGTGGTCGCCGAGGCGCCCTCGGGCGCCGAACCGGTCGCTCCGGCCCGTGCCGAGCAGACCGGCCACGCGCCCCAGCCCTGGGCCTGCTGAACCTTGGTGGCGACGGCTATCTGCGCTTCCCTGGAGGCCTGGTCGGCCGTCGACGCGTAGGCGGTGCCGCCGTACGCGCGCCAGGTGGAGGCGGAGAACTGGAGTCCGCCGTAGTAGCCGTTGCCGGTGTTGATGTGCCAGTTGCCGCCGCTCTCGCACTGGGCGATGCGGTCCCACACTCCGTTGTCCGCCGCCTCGGCGTTGCCGGTCGCGGCCAGCAGGCCCAGCGGGGCCAGCAGCACCGCTCCGGCCAGGGCCGCCGTCGTACGGCCCTTGCGGGAGCCGTTCTTGGCGACGGTCTCACGGGTGGTATCGGCACACTCGGACATGTATTTCCCTCTCCACATACCCGGGCTCCCCCAAGCGTGACGCGGTCCCCGCGCGATGGACGCGGTTCGTCGCGCTCGCCCCGTCCGCGGCGGCCGGTACTGCGATGGTGCTCTGCCTGGTGCCGGCCGGCGGACGTACCCGAGCGGTGCTCGTTGCACACGGCGGAGGAATCTAGAGATCGGGAACGCCCGAAATCAACCAACTCCCCGTCAGGCCAGGCCAGTTCGGCGTTACCGTGGGTAGCGGAGATTTTCAGCCACCCACTACATTCCCTGATTTCATGATTTGTCTACCATGTGATCGATGGATCTGTGATTCACTTCACGGCGTCAAATTCCTTTGGCTTGCGAAGAGTTGACGGTGAGTGCCGGATTCCGCACGTCGGGTGACCCTGTGCAGTGGATGGGTGGATCCCGATCCCCCCGGGGCGTGACCACCACCACAGATCACCCGTTGTCTTCTTCATGAGCCCGCAACCCCCTGGGGCTCATGGACCGGGATCCACCCGGGCCTTCACGCACCGCATCCCGAGGGAGCCACCGTGCCGCGCATGCTCGACGTCAGCGACGAGGTACGCGCCGAGATCGGCGACGAAGAAGCCGACCGGCTGCTCGCCGGAGACAACGCCCCCGGCAGTTACGACTGCACGTCCTGCCGCACCCCGGGCGACTCCGAACAGGAGCGCACCAGCACCGTCCTGTTCATCGGGGACGAGACCGCCGTCCTCGCCTTCGCCCACGCCGGCTGCCTGCCCTCGCAGGTCGTCCAGGTCACCGAGGAGCAGCTGCAGGGCGCGGTCCGTTCCATCAGCGGTGACAGCGCGCCCGGCGGCGGCCCGCAGAGGTCCATGCCCGAGCAGGCGGTGCTCGGGGTCACCAGCGGACTCGTACTGATCGCCGGGGAGCTGCACCCGGCGCTCGTCGTCGAGCCGACCTCGCCGATCGTGCGGCCGGGCACGGACGGGGTGGGCGACGACTTCCTGCCGCTCCTCATCGAGCAGGGCTTCATGCCGGTGACGGAACTGACCGCGGTGCCGCCGGTGCTGCACGGGTGGTCGGTGCTGCTGGCGGTGGGCCAGCTGCACGCGGTGCTCCAGCCGGGGGGCAACGGCGGGCAGCCGGTGGCCTGGTGGCAGGCGCACCAGCCGTTGCAGGTGACCGACGGGTGGCGGGCGGCGGCCAACAAGCACCAGCAGGTGCTGATGTTCGCGGCGCCGGTGGGGTCGATCGGGCGGCAGCCCCGGGAGGATCTGCTGCGCGACGCGCTGGACAAGGCCGCGGCGAACGGGAAGCTGGTGGCGGCGGCGCTTCCACTCGCGGGCGTCTGAGGTTCGCCCAAGGGGGTGGGAGCTGCGGTCCGGACCGCGAGCGGCAGCGGAGTGGTTTCTCGCGCCCACGCGGCGGTAGCCGCATATCCCATGCAGCCCCACGCCCCTAAAAGCACGTCAGCGAGCCGCATCCCCGAGAGAACCCGGTCGTTTGGACATACGTGCACGCATACGACTTTCCGCCCCGCCGGCCGTCCTTCTCCACTGTTCCGTCCGCTCGTGCGGGGCAGGAGAGCCTAGGCACGCTCTCGGCCACGCCTATCTACGACTCGCTCTACGCGGAGTGGGTCAAGGCCTTCCGCACGCTGCCGGGTGACCGCAGCGGTGAGGAGGGGCTGGGGTTCGTCGCCTTCGGCACGGCCCCGTTCAGTACCGGCACGTACGGTCTGGGGATGTACGGGGGGAACTCGTACAGCGCGTACAGCGCGGGCGCCTACAGCGCCCGGCACGGCGGTGAACAGCCGCAGCCGCCGCAGTGGCAGCGGATCGGGACGCTCGGGCGCTCCCATGACACCGGGATGCTCTCCGTACCGGCGGCGCTTCCACCGGGACCGCGCCGGGGTCAGTGACGGGTAACGCGAGGGGCGGCCACCGATGACGGTGGCCGCCCCTCGGGCGTACGGCTACTTCTTCTTGCCGCGCTTCTCGCGCACCCGCACGGAGATGTGGATCGGCGTGCCCTCGAAGCCGAACTCCTCGCGCAGCCGGCGTTCGATGAAGCGCCGGTAGCCCGCCTCGATGAAGCCGGAGGCGAAGAGGACGAACCGCGGGGGCTTGGTGCCGGCCTGGGTGCCGAACAGGATGCGGGGCTGCTTGCCGCCCCGGACCGGGTGCGGGTGGGCCGAGACCAGTTCGCCGAGGAAGGCGTTGAGGCGGCCGGTGGGGACGCGGGTCTCCCAGCCGGCGAGGGCGGTCTCGATGGCGGGGACCAGCTTCTCCATGTGGCGGCCGGTCTGCGCCGAGACGTTCACCCGGGGCGCCCAGGCGATCTGGCCGAGCTCGGTCTCGATCTCGCGTTCCAGGTAGTAGCGGCGCTCCTCGTCGAGGGTGTCCCACTTGTTGAAGGCGACGACGATGGCGCGGCCCGCCTCGACGGCCATGGTGACGATCCGCTGGTCCTGGACCGAGATGTTGTCGGAGGCGTCGATCAGGATGACCGCCACCTCGGCCTTCTCGACGGCGGCCGCGGTGCGCAGCGAGGCGTAGTAGTCGGCGCCCTGCTGGAGGTGGACCCGCTTGCGGATACCGGCGGTGTCGACGAACTTCCAGGTGATCCCGCCGAGTTCGATCAGCTCGTCGACCGGGTCGCGGGTGGTGCCGGCGAGTTCGTTGACGACGACCCGCTCCTCGCCCGCCACCTTGTTGAGAAGGGAGGACTTGCCGACGTTCGGGCGGCCGATGAGCGCGATCCGGCGCGGGCCGCCGACCGCCGTGCCGAAGGTCTGCTCGGGCGCCTCCGGCAGCGCCTCCAGGACGGCGTCGAGCATGTCCCCGGTGCCGCGGCCGTGCAGGGCGGAGACCGGGTGCGGCTCGCCGAGGCCGAGCGACCAGAGGTAGGCCGCGTCGGCCTCGCCGCTGGGGCCGTCGACCTTGTTGGCGGCCAGCACGACTGGCTTGCCGGCCTTGCGCAGCAGTCGTACGACCGCCTCGTCGGTGTCGGTCGCGCCGACCTTGGCGTCGACGACGAAGACGACCGCGTCGGCCGCCTCGATCGCGTACTCGGCCTGGGCGGCCACGGAGGCGTCGATGCCGAGGACGTCCTGCTCCCAGCCGCCGGTGTCGACGACCTTGAAGCGGCGGCCCGCCCACTCCGCCTCGTAGGTGACGCGGTCGCGGGTGACGCCGGGCTTGTCCTCGACGACGGCCTCACGGCGGCCGATGATGCGGTTCACGAGCGTCGACTTGCCGACATTCGGGCGGCCGACGACGGCCAGCACGGGCAGCGGGCCGTGGCCCGCCGCCTCGATGGCACCCTCGACGTCCTCGATGTCGAAGCCCTCTTCGGCGGCGAGCTCCATGAACTCCGCGTACTCGGCGTCGCCGAGTGCCCCGTGGTCGTACTCGTGCTCAGCCGAGTCGCCGGGCTGGATGTGGTCGTTCATGAAGTCCGTACCTCGTCGTTCATCGTGGTGATCGGTGGATAGGCCCCTTATCGGGCTGATCCACTACTTAGTGTCGCCTAGCGTCCGGTCAGACGCCTGGCGTTTTCCAGGTGGCTGGTGAGCTGCTTCTGGATGTGCCCGGTGGCCTGGTCCAGGGCGGTGCGGGTGCGCCGGCCGCTGCCGTCGCCCGCCTCGAAGGGGTCGCCGAAGACGACGTCGACGCGGGCGCGCAGCGGGGGCAGCCCCTTGACCAACCGTCCGCGCCGATCCGAGCTTCCCAGGACGGCCACCGGCACGATCGGCGCCCCGGAGCGCACCGCGAAGTAGGCGAGCCCCGCGCGCAGCGAGGCGAAGTCGCCCTCGCCCCGGCTGCCCTCCGGGAATATGCCGAGCACTCCCCCGGCCGCCAGCACGCCGAGCGCGCGGGTGACCGCCGTGCGGTCGGTGGACTGCCGGTCCACCTTCAGCTGGCCGATCCGGGTCAGGAACGGGTCCAGCGGCCCGATGAACGCCTCCTTCTTGATCAGAAAGTGCGTCGGCCGGGGCGACACGCCCATGACCATCGGGCCGTCGATGTTGTGGGAGTGGTTCACGGCGAGGATCGCCGGGCCGTGCGCCGGCATCCGCCAGGCACCGAGCACGCGCGGCTTCCACAGCCCGTACATGAGGCCGACACCGATGCGCCGCCCCACCTCGGCGCCCCGCTGCGACGGAATCGACGGGTCCGACGGTCTCGACGGGTTCGGCGGGTTCGACGGGTTCGACGGGTTCGACGGGTTCGACGGAAGGCTCACTTCCCCGCCCGCTTCTCCTCGACGAGGGTGACGACGCACTCGATGACCTGGGCCAGCGTCAGCGTGGTGGTGTCCACCTCGACCGCGTCGTCCGCCTTGGCGAGCGGCGAGGTCTTGCGGGTCGAGTCGGCCGCGTCCCGCTTGATCAGGGCCTCGCGGGTGGCGTTGACGTCGGCGCCCTTGAGTTCACCGCTGCGCCGGGCCGCCCGGGCCTCGGCGGAGGCGGTGAGGAAGACCTTCAGGTCGGCGTCGGGCAGCACGGTCGTGCCGATGTCCCGGCCTTCGACGACTATCCCGGTGCCGGTGCCGTGGGCCAGCGACCGCTGCAGCTCGCTGATCCGCGTGCGCACCTCCGGGACGGCGCTGACCGCGCTGACCTTGGAGGTGACCTCCTCGGTGCGGATCGGGCCCGCGACGTCCACGCCGTCGACAGTGATCGTCGGATGGGCCGGGTCGGTCCCGGAGACGATCTCCGGCTTGCCGGCGACCGCGGCGATGGCGGTCGGGTCGGTGAGGTCGATGCCGTTGTTCACCATCCACCAGGTGATCGCCCGGTACTGGGCGCCGGTGTCCAGGTAGCTCAGGCCGAGCTGGGCGGCCACGGCCTTGGACGTGCTCGACTTGCCGGTGCCCGAGGGGCCGTCGATCGCGACAATCACGGGCTTTACGGCGCCGTTTTCCACGGGGGGACACCTTCCGGGTGCAGGGTGGTGGGTGGTGTGCGGGGCGCCGTCGCGCCCCGCACAAGGTTACCGGCCCCCGCGACCGCCGGATTCAGCCTATTGCCGCAGCGCCCAGCCCCGGTCCCGCAGCGCCGTGGTGAGCACCGGCACCGCCTTGGGCTCCACCCAGATCTGGACGTGACCGGCCTGCTGTCCGGTCGCGTGCTCGATGCGCACGTCCTCGATGTTGACCCCGGCCGCGCCGGCGTCCGCGAAGATCCGGGCCAGCTGGCCGGGCTGGTCGTCGATGAGCACCGCCACGACCTCGTAGGCGCGGGGGCCGGCGCCGTGCTTGCCGGGCACCCGGACCTGCCCCGCGTTGCCGCGCCGCAGCAGGTCCTCGATGCCGGCCCCGCCCTCGTGCCGCTTGGCGTCGTCCGAGGACTGCAGGGCCCGCAGCGCGCGCACGGTCTCGTCGAGGTCGGCGGAGACGTCCGCGAGCAGGTCGGCGACCGGACCGGGGTTCGCGGAGAGGATGTCGATCCACATCCGGGGGTCCGAGGCGGCGATCCGGGTCACGTCCCGGATGCCCTGCCCGCACAGTCGTACGGCCGCCTCCTCGGCGTGCTCCAGACGGGCCGCGACCATGCTGGAGACCAGGTGGGGCATGTGGGAGACCAGGGCGACCGCGCGGTCGTGGGCGTCGGCGTCCATGACGACCGGGACGGCACGGCAGTGCGAGACCAGTTCCAGGGCGAGGTTCAGCACCTCGGTGTCGGTGTCCCGGGTCGGGGTGAGCACCCAGGGGCGGCCCTCGAAGAGGTCGGCGGTGGCGGCCAGCGGCCCGGACTTCTCCCGGCCGGACATGGGGTGGGTCCCGATGTACGACGACAGGTCCAGGCCCCGTGCCTCCAGCTCGCGGCGCGGGCCGCCCTTGACGCTGGCCACGTCGATGTAGCCGCGGGCCAGGCCCCTGCTCATCGCGTCGGCGAGGACGGCGGCCACATGGGCGGGCGGGGCGGCGACGATCGCCAGGTCGACGGGACCGTCGGGGGTCTCGTCGGTGCCGGCGCCGAGCGCGGCCGCCGTGCGGGCCTGCTCCGGGTCGTGGTCGGCGAGGTGCACCACCACTCCCCGCTGCGAGAGGGCGAGCGCGGCGGACGTGCCGATCAGGCCGGTGCCGATGACGAGTGCGGTCCTCACTGGGCGATGTCCTTGCGCAGGGCGGCCGCGGCGCCGAGGTAGACATGGCTGATCTCGGCGCGGGACCGGTCGGACTCGATGTGCGCCAGTATCCGTACGACCCGGGGCATGGCGCCCTCGATGTCCAGTTCCTGGGCGCAGATCAGGGGCACGTCGACGATGCCGAGCTTGCGCGCGGCGGCCGCCGGGAAGTCGCTGTGCAGGTCGGGAGTGGCCGTGAACCAGATGCTGATCAGGTCGTCGGGGGTCAGTCCGTTCCGTTCCAGGACGGCGGAGAGCAGCGCTCCGACCTGCTCGTCCATGTGACCGGCCTCGTCCCGCTCCAGCTGGACGGCCCCCCGGACCGCTCGTACCGCCACGGCGCTGCTCCTGTTCTGACGTCGGCGTCTTGGTCCGTCCAGCCTAGTCAGGCCGTCGCCGGGCCCGTGCGCGGTGCCCGCCCGCTGAGACGGCGGCTCATCCGGGCTGCTGCCGGACCAGGTCCTCGATCGGGGCCTGCGGCACCTCGCCCTCGGGGGTGAGCCGGTCGACGACCTCGGGCAGTTCCCGGGCGATCCGGTCCGCGGCCTTCCGCGGGCTCACGCCTGCCTGCTCGGCGACCTGCTGGAGGGTGTCGTCGGGCAGGGCCTGCTGGATCTGGTCGGCGGTGACGGGCCGGCTGGTGCCGGTGCCGACCCAGGAGTCCTTCTGCGCGGTGAGACCGGACCTGGCCAGGCTGTCGAGGAGGCCGTCCAGCGAAACTCCGCCCTGGCCGTGGCTGAGGGAGCCGATCAGCGCGCTCAGGAGCCCGGCGTCCTTGCCGTCGCCGCCCAGGAGGCTGGCGAGCATGCTTTCCAGATCGTTGCCTGCCATGACCATGCCTTTCGGGGCCTTTCGGGGCCTTTCGAGCCTTCGAGAAGACGTCGGCGGACGCCGGCGGACCCCTGGTCAATGTCGTCCGGATCACTGCGTCCCGCTACTCGGGGGAGGCCCGTCCCGCTCGGGGGAGGCGCACCCGCGACGAGACGCCCCGCGCGCCGGACCGTCCGGACGCGTTGGGCTATCAGACGTACGGAAAGCTCCTTTTGTGGCACTCCATACCGACTTGCTTCTTCTTCGGTGCTTTCAGTGCCAAGATGCTGCTGCTCCGCCCGGAGCGACTCCCTGGCGTCCGCCTTCTGGTTCTTCCGCACGTTCGGAGTGACGACATGACCGACGGTTCCACCCGCCGCACAATGCTCACGACGGGCGCGTCGGCGCTCGCCGTGTGCTGCGTGGGATGCGGCAACAGCAACGGCAACAACTCCTCCAGCTCGTCCGAGTCACCCGCCGCCTCCGCGTCGGCCTCCGAGTCGGCCTCGGCGTCCGCGTCGGCTTCCGCCGAGGCGTCCTCCTCCGGGTCGGCGAGCGCGGCCGGGAAGGCGCTGGCGCAGACCAGCCAGATCCCGGAGGGCGGCGGCATGATCTTCAAGGAGCAGAAGATCGTGGTGACGCAGCCGAAGACGGGCGAGTACAAGGCCTTCTCGGCGATCTGCACCCACCAGGGCTGCACGGTGTCCCAGGTGGTGGACGGCACCATCAACTGCCCCTGCCACGGCAGCAAGTTCCACATCGCCGACGGCTCGGTCGCGCACGGGCCGGCAACCAGGCCGCTGCCGGCCGAGTCGATCACGGTGACCGGAAATTCGATCACCCTGGGCTGACCGGGCACGTACGCTCCCCGGCATGCAGCCCGAGGACCTGGTACGCGACCACACGATCTACGCCTGTGTCATGGGGTCGAGGGCCTTCGGTCTGGCCACGGAGGACAGCGACATCGACCGCCGGGGCGTGTTCCTCGCCCCCACGCCCCTGTTCTGGCGCTTCGAGAAGCCGCCGGCGCATGTGGAGGGCCCGGGCGAGGAGCGGTTCTCCTGGGAGCTGGAGCGGTTCTGCGAGCTGGCGCTGCGGGCCAACCCGAACATCCTGGAGTGCCTGCACTCGCCCCTGGTCGAGCACCTCGACGACATCGGCCGCGAACTGCGTGGCCTGCGCGGCGCCTTCCTCTCCCGGCAGGCGTACGGCACCTTCACCCGCTATGCCCTGGGCCAGCGCCGCAAGCTCGACGCCGACGTCCGGGTGCACGGCGCCCCGCGCTGGAAGCACGCGATGCATCTCCTGCGGCTCCTGGCGAGCGCCCGCGATCTGCTGCGCACCGGCGAGCTGACGATCGACGTCGGCGAGGCGCGCGAGTCGCTCCTGGCGGTGAAGCGCGGCGAGGTCTCCTGGCCGGAGGTCGAGACCCGCATGACCCGCCTGGCCGAGGAGACCGAGCGGGCCCTGCACGGCAGCCCACTCCCGCCGGAACCCGACCACGCACGCGTGGCCGACTTCCTCTTCCGGGTCCGCCGCGCCTCAGCCCTGCAGCCGTACCCGGGCCGGGAAGTCGTGCAGAGCGTCGTGGGCCCTGGGCGCGCCGGGCAACGCTGACGCGTTCTGCGCCTGGTGGAGCGGCTCGTGCAGCCACTCCACGTCGGCCGCCACGCGCGCGTGCTCGACATCGGCGCCGCCGATCCAGGCCGTCGGTCATGTGGTCAGGCGTCCCAGAGCGCGCCCAGGGTCTGCAGGTCGCCCCGGTACTCGATCCGGTCGGCCCACTCCGTCGGCCAGGCGTCGACGCCCAGCCAGGCGCCCGCGAAGGCGCCGGTCAGGCAGGCGATCGAGTCCGAGTCGCCGGAGGAGCAGGCGGCCCGGCGCAGGGCCGTCACCGGCTCGTCCGGGAAGAGCAGGAAGCACAGCAGACCGGTGGCCAGGGCCTCCTCGGCGATCCAGCCGGCGCCGGTGGCCAGGCACGGGTCGGCCTCCGGGGAGGCGGTCCGCACGGCCTCCGCAAGGCGGTCGAGTATCGCCAGGCACTCGTCCCAGCCGCGCGCGATGAACGCCTCGGGGGTCGCGTCCTGGCTCCGGGTCCACAGGTCGCCGAGCCAGGTCTGGTGGTAGTGGGTGCGGTTGTCGACGGCGTACGACCTCAACTGTCCGACCAGGGCGGCCGGTTCGGTCCCCGTCGCCAGCAGCCGTACGGCACGCGCGGTGAGGTCGGAGGCGGCCAGGGCGGTGGGGTGGCCGTGGGTGAGGGCGGACTGCAACTGGGCGGCGCCGGCCCGCTGTTCGTCGCTCAGCGCGGGCGCGAGCCCGACCGGCGCGACCCGCATGTTGGCCCCGCACCCCTTGGAGCCGATCTGGCTGGCGTCCTGCCAGAGCCGCCCCTCCTCCTTCAGCAGCTCGCAGGCCCGCAGACAGGTGTTGCCGGGCGCCCGGTTGTTCTCGGGCGACTGGTACCAGTTGACGAACTCCTCGCGCAGCGGCCGCTCCAGCCGCGTGGGCGCGAGCACCCCACGGTCCATGGCGGTGCGCAGCCCGTGCCCGACCGCGAGCGTCATCTGCGTGTCGTCGGAGACGACGGCCGGCCTCGGCAGCTCCATCTCCCGCCACGGCCCGCACTTGGCGAGGATCGAGGGCACGTCGTTGAACTCGGTCGGGAAGCCGAGCGCGTCCCCGAGGGCGAGACCGATCAGGGAGCCGCTGGCGGCACGCTTGTACGCGAGGTTCGAGGTCATGCGGGGCGTCCTTCCCGGGACGGGCGGAGCAGGGGTGGGTGGAGCGTGGCGGCGGTGCCCGCGCGGTAGAGCGCGGCGGGCTTGCCGCGGCCGCCGGTCAGCCGGGCGGCACCCGGCACCGGTTCGACGAACCCGGGTGTGGCGAGCACCTTGCGGCGGAAGTTGGGGCGGTCCAGTTCGACGCCCCACACGGTCTCGTAGACGTTCTGCAGCTCGCCGAGCGTGAACTCGGGCGGACAGAAGGCGGTGGCCAGGCAGCTGTACTCCAGCTTCGCGCCGACGCGTTCATGGCCGTCGGCCAGGATCCGCTCGTGGTCGAAGGCGAGCGGCCGCGCCGGGTCGTACGGCAGCCAGCGCGCCTGGGCCGCGTCGCCGCCGCCGCGCGGTTCGGGCGCGTCGGGCAGCAGCGCGGTGAAGGCGACGGAGACGACCCGCATCCGCGGGTCGCGGTCCGGCTCGCTGTAGGTGCGCAGCTGCTCCAGGTGCAGCCCCGACACGTCCGACAGTCCGGTCTCCTCGGCGAGTTCCCGCCGGGCCGCCGTCTCGGCCGACTCCCGGGGCAGCACGAAGCCGCCCGGCAGCGCCCACTGTCCGGCGTACGGCTCCTGCCCGCGCTCGACGAGCAGCACGTGCAGGGCACCCGCGCGGAGGGTGAGGACGGCGAGGTCGACGGTGACGGCGAAGGGTTCGTAGGCGTGCTTGTCGTAGCCCCGCATGAGCCCGTCCACCCCCTGCATGTCGTTGCTCGGTTCCTGTTGACCCGAACCGACTAATAGTCGTTACGACTATAAAGACTCGCAGGTCACCGCGCAAGTCCTCAGCGGCCGCTGGAGCCCCCCTCCCGGATACGACGGCGGCCGGTTCCGGGTCACCCGGAACCGGCCGTCAGAAAGCCGCGCAAGCCCCTCCACGGGGTTTACAGGTCTTGCACGGGGGGCCTAGAGGTCGACTTCCTTCATGAGCATCCCGACCTCGGTGTTGGACAGCCGGCGCAGCCAGCCCGACTTCTGGTCGCCGAGGGTGATCGGCCCGAAGGAGACCCGCACCAGCTTGTCGACCGGGAAGCCGGCCTCGGCCAGCATGCGCCGCACGATGTGCTTGCGGCCCTCGTGCAGGGTGACCTCGACGAGGTAGTTCTTGCCGGTCTGCTCGACGACCCGGAAGTGGTCCGCGCGCGCGTACCCGTCCTCCAGCTGGATGCCGTCCTTGAGCTGCTTGCCCAGGTCGCGCGGGATCGGGCCCACGATGTGCGCGAGGTAGGTCTTCTTCACGCCGTACTTGGGGTGGGTCAGCCGGTGCGCCAGTTCACCGTGGTTGGTGAGCAGGATGACGCCCTCGGTCTCGGTGTCCAGGCGCCCCACGTGGAAGAGCCGGGTCTCCCGGTTGGTGACGTAGTCGCCGAGGCACTGCCGCCCGTCGGGGTCCTCCATGGTGGACACCACACCGGCCGGCTTGTTCAGCGAGAAGAACTGGTACGACTGCGTGGCGACGGTCAGCCCGTCGACGCGGACCTCGTCCTTCTCCGGGTCGACCCGCTTGCCCTGCTCCAGGACGATCTCGCCGTTGACCTCGACCCTGGCCTGCTCGATCAGCTCCTCGCAGGCGCGCCGCGAGCCGTAGCCCGCGCGGGCGAGGACCTTCTGCAGCCGCTCGCCCTCCTCCTCGGCGCCCGGGAAGGTCTTGGGGACCTTCACGTCCGGCTTGCCGGCGTACCGCTCCCGGTTGCGCTCCTCGGCCCGGGCGTCGTACTCACGGGAACTCGCCGGGGCCGTACGGCCCCGGCCGGTGCCCTGCCCCTGCCGGGGGCCGCCCTTGGCGCCGCCACGCGCCGAGGCGCCGCGGCCCGACTTCGGACCGTCCTGGGTCGCGCCGGGGCCCACGTCGTAACGCCGCTCCTCCGGACGCGGCTTCTTCGGCCGGCCGGCGCCCTGCTTGTCGTCGCGGGCGTTCCCGGCACCGCGGTAGTTACCGCGGCCACCGCTGCTCCCGCCGCGGCCGCCGCTGTTGCCACCACGGCTCCCGCCGTTGTTTCCGCTGCTGTTCCTGCCGCTGCTGCTTCGCATCAAATTTCCGTCTAGTCGTCTGCGTCGTCTGCACCCGGCGCATCGGGTGCGTCCGGATCGAACGACGGTACGCCCTCCTGGGTCTCGGCCTCGATCGCCTCCGCCTCCGGGAGGAAGGGCGCGAGTTCCGGAAGCTCGTCCAGGCCGCGCAGGCCCATCCGCTCCAGGAAGTAGTTCGTCGTCCTGTACAGGATCGCACCTGTTTCGGGTTCCGCGCCCGCCTCCTCGACCAGACCGCGCTGGAGCAGGGTGCGCATCACACCGTCGCAGTTGACTCCTCGTACGGCCGAGACGCGGCTGCGGCTCACCGGCTGGCGGTACGCGACAACCGCGAGGGTCTCCAGCGCGGCCTGGGTGAGCCGGGCGGTCTGGCCCTCCAGGACCAGCCGCTCGACGGCGGGCGCGTACTCGCCCCGCGTGTAGAAGCGCCAGCCGCCCGCGACGAAGCGCAGCTCGAAGCCCCTTCCCTGGGCGGTGTACTCCTCGGCCAGCGCCCGCAGCGCCTTCGTGATCGTCTGCTTCGGCCGCTCCAGGATCTTGGCCAGGTGCTCAGCGGTGGCGGGCTCGTCCACGACCATGAGGACGGCCTCCAGGGCCGGCTTGAGGTCGAGTCCGGCGACCGGGCGCAGTCCGGCCGGCAGCTGTGTGGTGTCCTCGGTCACGCCTTGTCCTCCTTGTCCGGCTTGTCGGGCTTGGACGCCTCTGGCGGCTCCGGCGGCCGGTCGAACTCGTCGGTCACCACCGGCTGGGCCTCGCCGTCCCCGCCGGTCCACCGCACGATCAGATCGCCGAGCGCGGTCTCCTGGTCCAGGGCGACAGCTTTCTCGCGGTACAGCTCCAGGAGGGCCAGGAAGCGGGCGACGACGGTGAGGGTGTCGTCGGTGTCCTCGATGAGCGCCTGGAAGCTGGCCTCGCCCAGCTCCCGCAGCCGCGCCACCACGATCCCGGCCTGCTCCTGCACGCTGACCAGCGGGGCGTGGATGTGGTCGATGTACACCTGGGGCTTGGGCTTGGGCTGCATCGCCTTGACCGCGAGCCTGGCGAAGCCTTCCGGGCCGATGCTGATGACGACCTCGGGCAGCAGCTCGGCCAGATGCGGCTCCAGGCCGACGGTACGGGGCCAGCGGCGGGCCTCTTCGTCCAGGCGCCGGTTGAAGATGTCGGCGATCTGCTTGTACGCGCGGTACTGGAGCAGCCTCGCGAACAGGAGGTCCCGGGCTTCGAGGAGCGCGAGGTCGGCCTCGTCCTCGACCTCGGCGGCGGGCAGCAGCCGGGCGGCCTTCAGGTCGAGCAGGGTGGCGGCGACGACGAGGAACTCGGTCGTCTGGTCCAGGTCCCAGTCCGGTCCCATGGCCCGGATGTGCGCCATGAACTCGTCGGTGACCTTGGAGAGCGCGACCTCGGTGACATCCAGTTTGTGCTTGGAGATCAGCTGGAGGAGGAGGTCGAAGGGACCCTCGAAGTTGGCGAGCCGGACCTTGAAGACACCGTCGGGGACGGGTTCCGGCGCCGGGGGCCCGGCAGGAGCCTCGACGGGAGCGGCTTCCGGCTCGGGCTCGGGTTCCGGCGTCGGTTCCGGCTCCGGCTCCGGCTCCGGTACGACCGTGTCCGGCTCGGGCTCCCGCCCCACGGGAGCGGCCGGAGCCGCCGTGCCCGGACCCTGCCCCAGCACACGCCGACGGCCCCCGGAGGGGCCGGAAACGGGAGCGTCGGTCGAGGTCATGGC
The DNA here is from genome assembly GCF_055580905.1 of Streptomyces sp. NPDC031497. Classification (NCBI taxonomy): domain Bacteria; kingdom Bacillati; phylum Actinomycetota; class Actinomycetes; order Kitasatosporales; family Streptomycetaceae; genus Streptomyces; species Streptomyces sp. NPDC031497. The sequence goes on along the minus strand of NZ_JBVIKO010000011.1, from coordinate 28,389 downwards.
CCCCGCAGGCTACCCCTACCGGCCGCGCAGCCGTCGTACGAGGATGCTCGCGTCTCCTCGGGACTCCAGGTCGGCCAGCACCACGGCGACCGCCTCGCGGACGATCCGGCCCCGGTCGACGGCCAGCCCGTGTTCGCCGCGGAGCACGAGACGCGCGTGCTCCAGGTCCATCAGCTCCTCGGCGGAGACATAGACGGTGATCTTCTCGTCGTGCCGTTCGCGGCCGCTGGGCCGCCGGGAGGGCGCCCGGCCGCCGCGCTTGCGGGGCTGGGCCTGCTCGGCGGCGGCGCCAGAACCTTCCTGCGCCGCCTGCCGCCGCCCGGACCGGTCCGCCGACGGCGTGACCGTGACCGAGGACCCGCCCGGCGCCGAGGCGTGGTTGCGGGACTCCCCGGCATCGGCCGGCTCGGCCCCCGTCGCCACGTGTTCCGCGCCCTCGCCGTCGCCGCCCTGCACGGGCACCGAGTGCGGCGCGTCGTCGGCGGCCTCGGCCGCCGTGTCGTCGCTCTCCGCGGGACTCGCGGGAGCCGGCACCCGGGCCTCGCCGTTGGCCGGGCGCCTGGGAGTGGACGGCTGCAGCGCCATCCCCCCGGTCGTACGGAACAGTTCGTCGGCCCCCGGCAGACTCACTCGGCGTGACACCGGGCGAGCACCTCCCTGGCGAGCTGGCGGTAGGCGGCGGCACCGACGGAGTTGGAGGCGTACGTGGTGATCGGCTCACCGGCGACCGTGGTCTCCGGGAAGCGGACCGTGCGGCCGATCACCGTGTGGTAGACGTGGTCGTCGAACGCCTCGACGACACGCGCGAGCACCTCACGGCTGTGCACGGTGCGGGAGTCGTACATGGTGGCGAGGATGCCGTCGAGCTCCAGCTCCGGGTTGAGCCGCTCCTGGACCTTCTCGATGGTCTCGGTCAGCAGGGCGACACCACGCAGGGCGAAGAACTCGCACTCCAGCGGCACGATCACCTTGTGAGCGGCCGTCAGCGCGTTGACCGTGAGCAGGCCGAGCGAGGGCTGGCAGTCGATCACGATGTAGTCGTAGTCGGGCAGCAGCGGCTTCAGGGCGCGCTGCAGCGTCGACTCGCGGGCGACCTCGGAGACCAGCTGGACCTCGGCGGCCGACAGGTCGATGTTGGAGGGCAGCAGGTCCATGTTGGGGACCGCTGTCTTCAGGAGGACCTCGTCGGCCGCCATGCCCCGCTCCATGAGCAGGTTGTAGACGGTGAGGTCGAGCTCCATCGGGTTGACGCCCAGACCGACCGACAGCGCGCCCTGCGGGTCGAAGTCCACGAGCAGCACCCGCCGGCCGTACTCCGCGAGCGCGGCACCCAGGTTGATGGTCGACGTCGTCTTGCCCACGCCGCCCTTCTGGTTGCACATCGCGATGATCGTCGCGGGTCCGTGACTGGTCAGCGGGCCCGGGATCGGGAAGTACGGCAGCGGGCGACCGGTCGGGCCGATGCGCTCGCGGCGCTGGCGGGCCGCGTCGGGCGCGAGCGTGGCCGCGTACTCCGGATCGGGCTCGTATTCGGCATCGGGGTCGTAGAAGTGCCCGTCGGGCAGTTCGTCGTAGTCGGCGAACCGGCTGTGGGGCGCGCCACTTCCGTCGCCGGCCATGGCGTTCACGTGATGGCCATCCATGCTCTGGTGTGCTGTCCGCGTGGTCAGCGAACTCTGATGGGCTGCGAAGGTGCGCACCGCGACGGAGCCGACAGCCTCGAACCCCGCGGGACCCTGGTCCCTCACCGGCATTCCTGGTTGACCACCCCCGGGAGAAAATGTCGACTCATTCACAAGTCGTCTTACCTCCTTGGTGACCAGGGAACTTCTAGACAGGTCAGCGTGGCACCATGCCGACAGTCGGCGACTCTATGGCGTGTCGGGCGTTCGCAGCAACACAATCCGCCGGACCCGGCAGGATGTGTCGGCAATGAAACATCCCGCTGTCAAGGGCGTACGGCCGTCGCACAGCAGGTTTCACCGGTGTGCGAATCGGTCGAAGGGTTACGTTCGAGGCGAGTTGACCGAGCGTCGCAAAGTGACCATACACACATCCGGCCGGACCTTGTCGGGCAAGGTCCGGCCGGATGAGCGCGATTGACGCGGCTTGTTGACGTATCGCCTTTACGAAAAGGTGACTTAGTCACCGCCTCGGCGGAGCGGCTCAGTCCAGCAGCGTGTCGAGCTCGACGTGCTCCAGGCCGAGTGCCTCGGCGACCTCGCGGTAAACGACCTTGCCGTCATGGGTGTTGAGACCCTTGGCGAGCGCGGCGTCGCGGCGCAGCGCCTCGACCCAGCCGTTGTTCGCCAGCGACACGATGTAGGGCAGCGTGGCGTTGGTGAGCGCGTAGGTGGAGGTGTTGGGCACCGCGCCGGGCATGTTGGCGACGCAGTAGAAGACCGACTCGTGGACCCTGAAGGTCGGCTCGGCGTGCGTGGTGGGGCGGGAGTCCTCGAAGCAGCCGCCCTGGTCGATCGCGATGTCGACAAGAACACTCCCCGGCTTCATGCGGGAGACCAGCTCGTTGGTCACCAGCTTGGGGGCCTTGGCGCCCGGGATGAGCACCGCGCCGATCACCAGGTCGGCCTCCAGGCAGGCCTTCTCCAGCTCGAAGGCGTTGGAGACGACCGTCTGGATCTTGGTGCCGAAGACCTTGTCGGCCTCCTTGAGCTTGTTGATGTCCTTGTCGAGCAGGGTGACGTGGAAGCCCATGCCGATGGCGATCTGGGCGGCGTTCCAGCCGGAGACGCCACCGCCGATGACGACGGCCTTGGCGGCCAGCACACCGGGAACACCGCCGGGCAGCACACCGCGGCCGCCGTTGGCGCGCATCAGGTGGTAGGCGCCGACCTGCGGGGCGAGCCGGCCCGCGACCTCGGACATCGGGGCGAGCAGCGGCAGGGCGCGGTTCGGCAGCTCGACGGTCTCGTAGGCGATGGCGGTGGTGCCGGACTCCAGGAGGGCGTCGGTGCACTCCTTGGACGCGGCCAGGTGCAGGTAGGTGAAGAGGGTCTGGTCCTTGCGGAGGCGGTGGTACTCCTCCGCGATCGGCTCCTTGACCTTCAGCAGCAGGTCGGCGGTGGCCCACACCTCGTCGGCGGTGTCCAGGATCCGCGCACCGGCGGCGATGTACTCGTCGTCCGGGATCGACGAGCCGACACCGGCACCGCGCTCGATGACGACCTGGTGGCCGTGGCGCACCAGCTCGTGCACACCGGCGGGGGTGATGGCCACCCGGAACTCGTTGTTCTTGACCTCGCGGGGGATGCCGACCTTCACGTCGATCACGGTCCTTGGCTCAGAGGGTGTGGGGGCACAGCAGCACATACCCGGCATGCGGGAACACACCAGGAGACACCGCAGGAGAACCGGCGGCAGAGCCAGTTTAATGAAGGCGTTCCGGCTGTCTAGCCTTTCATTGCGTCAATCTTCGCCGGACTCGCTACGGATTTCGCAGGTGTTATCCCTCTGTTCCGGGCTGGAGTCCTGGTCGAGAGGCTCCTCACCCAGCATGCGCTCGGCGGCGGAGCGGTGCAGGCTCGCTGCGGTGGAGTCGCCGAGGCGCTCCAGCGTGTCGGCGAGCCGCAGCTGGAGCGCGGCCTGGAGCCGGGTGTCCTCGGCCCGCCGCGCCCACTCGACCGCCTCCTGGCAGGTGCGCAGTGACTCGGCGGGCCGGCCGGCGTACTCCTGGACCCGGGCCAGCTCGCTCAACGCCCGCGCCTGGGCGGCCACATCGCCGTTCTTGCGGTGTCCGGACACGGCCGCCCGCCAGCCGCGCAGCGCCTCGCCGTAACGGCCCGCGTAGGTGTGCGCGCCGGCGATGCGGCCGTAGAGCCGGGCGGCCTCGGCGCGCTCGTCGCGGGCGAGGCGCTGGGCGAGGGCGCGGCCGAACCAGTCGGCGGCCCGGTCGTAGTCCCCCAGCTCCTGGTAGGCACCACCTACGGATTCCATTGCGCGGCCGGTCGCGTACGGGTCATTTGCTCTGCGTCCGGCGTCCAAAGCGGACCGATAGCGCACCAGTGCGTCCGTCGTACGTCCGGTCTGCGCGTCCAGGTCGGCCAGGTTCAGCAGCGCCGCGGCCTGCTCGCGGGGCAGGTGGCGGCGCTCGGCGACATCCAGGACGAGCCGGTGGATCCCGTACAGGTCGGGGGCGGCCGCCTGGGTGCCGAGGTGTGCCGCCATGGCCTTGACCAGCTGGGACATCAGCCGGCGGGCCAGGGTGTCCAGCTCGCCGTCGGCGACCGCGGCGCGGGCCGCGGCGAGCAGGGCCGGGCGCCGGTCCCGCAGCCAGTCCGCCGCGGCCCGGGGGGTGGGGAAGCGCAGCTCGCGGGGCAGGGCCTGGAGTTTCTCGCGGGCCTGCGGATTGTCGGTCTCGGTGATCGCCCGGCAGGACTGCAGCAGCCGTACCGTGCGCTCCAGCATCCGGGCCCGGGCCAGCTGGAGTTCCCCGGCGCGTTCCTGGGTCTCGGCCAGCCCCCGGAGCAGGGGGTGCAGACAGCCGGGAACCTCGTACTGGGGCAGCTGGGTGGCCACGGGACGCAGCAGGTTGAGGCGGCCCAGCTCGTCCAGGGCGGTGCGGGCGGTGTCGACCGAGCAGCCGGCCAGGGAGGAGGCGGTGTGCGGGTCGGCCAGGCCGGCCGGGGCCAGTGAGAGAAGTCGCAGTATCCGGGCGGTCTGGGCGGGCAGGTCGTCGTGGACGAACCGGAAGACCCGGGCGAGGGCGGTGCCGTCCTCGGGGTCGGCGTGCAGCCGCTTGGCGAGGTCGGAGACGGCCACCTTGGGGTGTGCCCCCAGCCAGCCGCCGGCCAGTGCGATCGCGGCGGGCTGCCCCTGGCACACCTCGACCAGCGCCTCGGCGGACCGCGGGTCGACGGTGATGCGGACCGAGCCGGTGTACCGGGCGAGGAACTCCACGGCCGACTTGGTGTCCAGGCCGCCCAGGGTGCACGGGCGGACGTCGGAGATCCCGGTGAGCGGGCCGCCGGAGACGGCGACGGCCAGGCAGTCCGGGGTGTCCGGGAGCAGCGCGTCGACGTGTTCGGCGCCGGGCGCGTCGTCGAGGAGGAGCAGCATCCGGCGCCCGGCGAGGGCGGTGCGCAGGGCGTGGGTGAGGTCGTCCTCGGCGGCTCCGGCCGGGGTGGGCAGCCGCAGGGCGGTGAGGAGTTCGCGGGCGGTGCGCTCGATGGGGACGGGGGTGCCGTCGGGCTCGGCGAGGCGGGCGCGCAGCACCCCGTCGGGGTAGTCGGCGGCGACCTGTCGGACGAGTTCCCCGGCGAGGGCGGTGCGGCCGGAGCCGGGTCTGCCCGCGATGAGCAGGACCCGGGCGCGAGGGGCCTTGCGGCCGGCGATGGTGTCCAGGCCCGCGCGCTCGATGTCGGCGCGCAGTTCCTTCAACTCCCTTGTGCGGCCCAGGAATTCGTCGTCCGTGGCCGCGGGCGCCGACACTCGTGCGCCGCCTGTGTCCACCGCCTGATCCGTCACGGGCCACACTCCCGTCCCACCGCACACGCATGCCCGCCGGGACTCCGGTTCGGGCGTTTCGGCTCAATCGCGTCGAGCCTAGTTCACGTGCACGGACGTTCCGGGTGGAGCGCGGCGGGCGCATCGCCCGATCGGATCAGGCGATGGTCACACCGGATCGCTTGATGGGAGGGGTCAGGACGCGAAGGGACGGGCCGGCCAGGGCGCGTCGGCCGGGCGCAGCATGTCGAGGCCGTCGCCGGCGCGGGCGGCGACCAGCGAGAGGACACCGGTCACCAGGCAGTTGTTGTGCACATCACCCGCGAGCGCCAGGCGCACCAGCTCGCCGACCGGCACCCGCGCGTACTCCAGGTCGGTCTCCTCGTGCTCCGGCGCGAAGCGCTCCCCCTCGGCCTCGGACAGGTCCCGGGCGAGGAAGATCCGTACCGCCTCGTCGCACCCGCCGGGGGTGGTGTACAGGTCGGTCAGCACCCGCCAGTCCTCGGCCTTGACGTGCGCCTCCTCGTAGAGCTCGCGCTGGGCGGCGTGCAGCGGGTTCTCGCCGGGGATGTCGAGCAGGCCGGCCGGGATCTCCCAGAGCTTCTGCCGGACCGGGTGCCGGTACTGGCGGATGAGCAGCACCCGGTCCGCCTCGTCGAGGGCCAGGATGGCGACCGAGCCGGGGTGCACCTGGTAGTCGCGGCGGACCACCGAGCCGTCGGGCATGACCACCTCGTCCGTGCGGACGGAGGTCTTGTTGCCCACGAAGGGGGTCTCCGTCGCCCGGATCTCCCACTCCTCGGGGGTGTCCTTGATCGTCATGCCCTGCCCTTCCACACACGCTTCCGAAAGACCGGCGAAGAAGACCGGCCGGATGAAACCGGGGTGCCCACCCTTTGAAGGTATGCACCCCGGCCACCGTACAACCGGTGTGTCACTTCGAATTCGGCTGCTCGACCTCGGCCTGCTGACGGGCGACCGCGGCCTTCACCAGGCCCGCGAACAGCGGGTGCGGGCGGGTCGGGCGGGAGCGCAGCTCCGGGTGGGCCTGGGTGGCGACCAGGTAGGGGTGGACGTCGCGCGGGTACTCGACGTACTCGACCAGCTTGCCGTCCGGGGAGGTGCCCGAGAACTGGATGCCGGCCTTCTTCTCCAGCTCCGCGCGGTAGGCGTTGTTCACCTCGTAGCGGTGCCGGTGCCGCTCCTCGACGTACTCCTTGCCGTCGTACACCTCGCGCACGATGGAGCCCTCGGCCAGCTTGGCCGGGTACATGCCCAGGCGCATGGTGCCGCCCATGTCGCCCTCGCCGGCGACGATGTCCAGCTGCTCGGCCATGGTGGAGATGACCGGGTGGCCGGTGGCGGAGTCGAACTCGGTGGAGTTGGCGTCCGGGATGTCGGCCAGGTTGCGCGCGGCCTCGATCACGATGCACTGCAGACCCAGGCAGAGGCCGAGCAGCGGGATCTTGTTCTCGCGGGCGTAGCGGATGGCGCCGACCTTGCCGAGCACACCGCGGTCGCCGAAGCCGCCCGGAATGCAGATGCCGTCGACGTCGGCGAGCTGCGCTGCGGCGCCCGCCGGGGTCCTGCAGTCGTCCGACGTCACCCACTTGATCTTCACGCGGGCCTTGTTGGCGAAGCCGCCGGCGCGCAGCGCCTCGGTGACCGAGAGGTAGGCGTCGGGCAGGTCGATGTACTTGCCGACCAGGGCGAGAGTGATCTCGTGGTCGGGGTTGTGGACGCGGTCGAGCAGGTCGTCCCAGGTCCGCCAGTCCACATCGCGGAACGGCAGGTCCAGCTTGCGGACGACGTAGGCGTCCAGGCCCTCGCCGTGCACGGTCTTCGGGATGTCGTAGATCGAGCGGGCGTCGGGGCAGGCGACGACCGCGGCCTCGTCGACGTCGCACATCAGCGAGATCTTGCGCTTGATGGCGGTGGGGACCTCGCGGTCGCAGCGCAGCACGATCGCGTCCGGCTGGATACCGATGTTGCGCAGGGCGGCCACCGAGTGCTGGGTGGGCTTGGTCTTCAGCTCGCCGGACGGGCCGATGTACGGCAGGAGCGAGATGTGCACCACGAAGACGTTGTCCCGGCCGACCTCGTGGCGGACCTGGCGGACGGTCTCCAGGAACGGCAGCGACTCGATGTCGCCGACCGTGCCGCCGACCTCGGTGATGACGACGTCCACCTCGTCGGTGGCCATCCGGCGGATGCGGTGCTTGATCTCGTTGGTGATGTGCGGGATGACCTGGACGGTGTCGCCCAGGTACTCGCCGCGCCGTTCCTTGGCAATCACCGTCGAATAGACCTGACCTGTGGTGACGTTGGCGGAGCCGTCCAGGTCGCGGTCGAGGAAACGCTCGTAGTGGCCGATGTCCAGGTCGGTCTCGGCACCGTCGTTGGTGACGAACACCTCACCGTGCTGGAAGGGGTTCATCGTGCCCGGGTCGACGTTCAGGTACGGGTCGAGCTTCTGCATCACCACACGCAGGCCGCGGGCCTTGAGCAGCATGCCCAGGCTGGAGGCGGTGAGGCCCTTGCCGAGCGAGGAGGCGACACCCCCGGTGACGAAGATGTGCTTGGTCGTCGTGGTTTTCGGCGGCATGGCCAAGAGGGTGCTCCCGTGGTCGCGGTCTGTCATGCGGTACGGCCGCCCTCCGGAGGTTTCCGGGGGTGCCGTCGCGGCGGTTCGGGGGTTTCGTGCCCACCGGTCCACGGGCTACCAGGGTATCAGCGCCGCGGAGAGATGGCTTCCGACCACGCTCCGTACACACATCGGCACAGACGTGGGGCCTGGCTTACCGTGTTTTCACTCAGGGCTCACCCATTCGGACCACACGGGTTGCCCGGAGCGGCACGCAGATCATCTACGTGCGTCGTATCCTGCTCGGACACTCGCTGCCGAGCCGGCCGGAAAACACGGCACACCCCCGCCCGTCATCCCCGGAACAACGAGAGCTTGGCAGTTCGTTGAGCTATGACTGTCGTTTTGCCTCAGGGCGCGGCGGGCTGCTTTGCTTCACCGCTTAACGACGCACAACAACAACCCCCCTTGACCGCACTAGCGACAGCCCCCTTTTGCCTGGGGGGTGACGTGGCCGTTCGACTGGAGTTGCACGTGGCCGGGCGCATCGAAGACTACGCACTCATCGGAGACATGCAGACCGCTGCCCTGGTCTGCCGGGACGGCACGGTGGACTGGCTGTGCCTGCCCCGCTTCGACTCGCATGCCATCTTCGCCGGTCTGCTCGGCACCGAGGAACACGGCTTCTGGCGGCTCGGCCCGGCCCACGCGGCCGACTCCGAGCCGCCGACCGCCGCCCGCCGCACCTACCGCGGCGACTCGCTGATCCTGGAGTCGGAGTGGGACACCCCGCGCGGCACGGTCCGGGTCACCGACTTCATGCCCCCGCGTGACGGCGCGCCCCAGCTGATCCGCATCGTCGAGGGCGTCACCGGCCGGGTGCCGATGCGCTCGGTGCTGCGGATGCGGTTCTCCTACGGCCGGGTGGTCCCGTGGGTGCACAAGCACGACGGCCGTACGGTCGCCGTCGCCGGCCCCGACTCCGTGTGGTTCGACACCTCCGCGGAGACCTACGGCAAGGCGCTCACCACCTACGCGGACTTCACCGTCGCCCCCGGCGACCGGATCGCGTTCACCATCTCCTGGCAGCCCTCGCACAAGGAGCCGCCGGCGCTGCCGGAGCCCGAGCAGTCGCTGGAGGCGACCGAGGAGTTCTGGCGGGACTGGGTCGAGCACTGTACGTACCACGGCCCGTACCGCGAGGCGGTGATCCGCTCCCTGATCACGCTGAAGGCCCTGACCTACGCCCCGACGGGCGGCATCGTCGCCGCGCCCACCACCTCCCTGCCCGAGGACATCGGCGGCGTCCGCAACTGGGACTACCGCTACACCTGGCTGCGTGACGCGGCCATCACCCTCTCCTCGCTGCTGCGGACCGGCTACCGCGAGGAGGCCCGCGCCTGGCGCGAGTGGCTGCTCCGCTCGGTCGCCGGCGACCCGGAGAACCTGCAGATCATGTACGGCATCGCGGGCGAGCGCGAGCTGGGCGAGGCCGAGCTGGACTGGCTGCCCGGTTACGAGAACTCGACCCCGGTCCGGGTCGGCAACGGCGCCGCGCACCAGCTCCAGCTGGACGTGTACGGCGAGGTCATCGAGGCCCTGCACCTGGCGCACATGACGGGCCTGGCCCGCAACGACTACGCCTCCCTCCTCCAGCTCAAGCTCATCCGCTACCTGGAGGACCACTGGGACGAGCCGGACGAGGGCATCTGGGAGGTGCGCGGGCCGCGCCGGCACTTCGTGCACTCCAAGGTGATGGCCTGGGTCGCCGTGGACCGCACCATCAAGCTGATCGAGTCCGGGGACGCGGACGGGCCGCTGGAGCGCTGGAAGGAACTGCGCGACGACATCCACCGGGACGTCTGCGAGCGGGGCTACGACAAGGAGCGGAACACGTTCACGCAGTCGTACGGCTCGCAGGAGCTGGACGCGTCGCTGCTGCTGATCCCCCAGATGGGTTTCCTGCCGCCGGACGACAAGCGGGTCATCGGCACCATCGAGGCGATCCAGCGCGAGCTGTCCACCTCGGACGGCTTCATCCTGCGCTACCCGACCTCGGGCGGCGACGAGGGCGTCGACGGCCTTCCCGGTGACGAGGGGGCGTTCCTGGCCTGTTCGTTCTGGATGGCGGACGACCTCGCGATGATCGGCCGCGTCGACGAGGCCCGCAAGCTGTTCGAGAAGCTTCTCGCGCTGCGGAACGACCTCGGACTGCTCGCGGAGGAGTGGGATCCGCGGCTGAAGCGGCAGGTGGGGAACTTCCCGCAGGCGTTCAGCCATGTGCCGTTGATCGACACGGCGCTTCGCCTCACGGCGTCGGGGGCCTACGGGGGCTAGGTGCGGGTGGTCGGGTGTCCGCGCGTCCGCTGTGGCCGGTCGCGCCCACGCGGCGGCAGCCGCATGTCCGACACTTCCCCGCGCCCCTGACGGGGCGCCCACGCTTAGGCTGGTGGAGAGCGACTCCCCATTTTCGGAAGGGGGCGGCCATGGCTCCCCCGTCGAAGGCGCACACGGCGCTTGCCGCGCTGCGTGAGGACCTGGTCGGTGCGGTGTTCGCGCCGGGGGACGTCGGGTACGACGACGCCCGTACCGTCTTCAACTCCATGATCGACCGGCGGCCTGCCGTCATCGCCCAGTGCGCCGACGACGCGGACGTGGTGCGCGCGGTGCGCTTCGGCCGGGAGCTCGACCTGGCGATCGCGGTGCGCGGCGGCGGCCACAGCGTGGCGGGCTCGGCGAGCGGCGACGGCGCGCTCGTGGTGGACCTGCGCCGGATGCACACGGTGACCGTCGACCCGGCGGCGGAGGCGGTACGGGTGCAGGGCGGCGCCACGATGAGCGACCTGGACCGGGCGACCGAGCCGTACGGCCTCGCCACCACCGGCGGCCGGGCCCCCACCACCGGAGTGGGCGGCTTCGTGCTGGGCGGCGGCACGGGCTGGCTGGACCGCGCCTTCGGCCTGGCCGTCGACAACCTGCTCGGCGTCGAGCTGGTCACCGCCGACGGCGAGCGCGTGCGCGCGAGCGCCGACGAGAACCCGGAGCTCTTCTGGGCCCTGCACGGCGGCGGCGGGAACTTCGGCGTCGCCACCGCCCTCACCCTCGAACTGCACGAGGTGCCGGCCTTCTCGATCGCGCTGCTGCTCTATGCGCCGCAGTCCGGCCCGGACGCGGTACGCACCTTCCGCGAGGTGATCCGCACCGGCCCCGACGAGGCCGCCGGCGTGGTGCAGTACCTCACCGGCCCGCCGCTGCCGTTCGTACCGGAGCACCTGGTGGGCAAGCTGGTGTGCGTCGCCCTGGTGACCTACGCCGGCGGCGAGGAGGGCCTGCGGAAGGTCGCCGAGCCGTTGCTGGCGCTTCCGCACGAGGCGGAAGTGGTCGGCCCGATGCCGTACACCGAGGTCCAGTGCATGCTCGACTTCCCGTCCGGGCTGCGGAACTACTGGTCGGCCGAGTATCTGGCCGAGCTGCCCGACGAGGCGGTGGACGCCTACTGCGCCTGCGCGGACGGCATGCCGGTGCCGACCGGCACCCAGCACGTGCTGTTCCCGCAGGGCGGCGCGATCGCGGCCGGGCCCGCCGAGTACCCGGTGCCGTACCGGAGCGCGTCCTGGGCCGTGCACCCGTTCGGCATGTGGGCGGACCCCGCCGCCGACGAACGGGCGATGGCCTGGGTGCGGGGCGTCCGGACCGCCGTCCGGCCCTGGTCCACCGGCGCCGTCTATCTCAACTTCATCGGCGACGAGGGCCCCGACCGGGTACGGGCCGGCCTGGGCACGGCGAACTCGCTGCGGCTCGGCAAGGTGAAGCGGACCTGGGACCCCGACAACGTCTTCCGCTTCAACCACAACATCGAACCGCTCTAGCGGAAGGTGCCCAGAAGGCGTTCGCCCAGGTAGCGTCCGCTCCATGGACAGCGGTACGGACAGCGGATTCGACACCCGGGGCGGGATCACCGTGCAGCGGGCGCTGGAGCTGCCCGGGCTGCGCAGCGGGCTCCCGGAGATCCTGGCGGGCGCCGACCGGCTGGGCCGGACCGTGCGCTGGGTGCACGCCGGCGAGGTGCCGAACATCGCCTCGTTGCTGAAGGGCGGCGAGCTGCTGCTCACCACCGGCTACGGGCTGGGCACCCGGCCGGGCGACCAGCGGGCGTTCGTGCGCACGCTCGCCGAGCGGGGCATCGCCGCCCTGGTGGTGGAGCTGGGCCCGCGTTTCTCCCGGCTGCCCGCCACCCTCGTCGACACCGCCCGGGCGACCGGGCTGCCGCTGGTGGTGCTGCACCGCGAGGTGCCCTTCGTGACGGTGACGGAGGAGATCCACACCGAGATCGTCAACCACCACTACACGCTCCTCCAGCGCGCCGAGGAGGTGCACCGGCGCTGCACCGAGGCCCTGCTGGGCGGTGGCGGGGTCCCCCAGGTCCTCGCGATCCTCGCCGACTTCTGCGGCAACCCGGTCTTCCTGGAGACCACCGACGGCCAGCTGCTGTACGCCGCCGGGTCGGGGCCCGAGGGAGCGGATCCGCTCCAGGTGTGGGAGGGGCTGCGCGGCCCGCACAAGCACGCGTCGCCGCCGACCGGGGCGGTCCTGGTGGACGTGCCGGGCGGCGGGCCGGGGACCGGCTCGGTGCGCGCCCGGCTGGTGCTGCTCCCGGTACGCGGGCCGCTCACCCCGGTGCACCGCATCGCCGCCGAGCGGGCCGCCGGCATCCTGGCCGTCGTCCTGATGCAGGCCCGCCAGGAGGAGGAGCTGGCGGCCCGCGGCCGCGGCGACTTCCTGACCGACCTCGCCGAGGGCCGCATCACCGCGGCGGACGCCCCGGCCCAGGCGCGCGTCCTCGGCTTCAAGCCCGGCAGCAGCCCGCTGCTGCCGGTGGTCATGCGGGTCGGCGACTCGCTGTCCCCGGGCGGGGGCTGGGCGGTGCTGGCGCGGGCGGTCGGCGAGGAGCTGGCGGCCGTGGGCGTGCCCGTGCTCCTCGGCGTACGGCCGGTGGAGGGCCGCGTCCCGCTCCTGCTGGGCCTGCGCTCGGAGACGGAGCGGACGACGGTCGCGGACCGGGTCGCGGCGGCGCTGCGGGCGGGCGTGGAGCGCGCCGGGATGCAGCGCCCCGGGGCCGCTCCCCCGGTCGTGGTGGTCGGGGTGGCCGGCGGCTGGGCGGCCGCCTCGGCGGGCCTGCGGCACGCGGCCGAGACGGCGACGGCGGCCCAGGGCCTCTCCGACCGCCCCTGGTACGACGCCCGCCGCCTCGACATCGACCTTCTCCTGTGGCGGCTGCGCGACCACCCCGACCTGGCGGCCTTCGTGGACCGGGCGATCGGCCCGCTCCAGAACCACGACAACCGCTCCAGGCCGCCGCTGCTGCCCACCCTGGAGACCTACCTGGCGCACGCCGGCCGCAAGGCGGAGACGGCCCGCGAACTCCACCTCAACCGGCAGACCCTCTACAACCGCCTCGCCCGCATCGGCGAGTTGCTGGGCACCGACCTCGACGACCCCCAGGTGGTACTGGCGTTGAGCCTCGCCCTGCGGGCCCGCCGGCACGTCCCCTAGGGCTACAGCGGCCGGGGCTGGGTCAACTCGTCGTACACGCTGAGCACTTGGGTCACCGTCTCGTCCTCCGTCGGCCAGCTCGCCGCCTGCCGGGCGCCCTTCTCCCGCAGTTCCTCGCAGCGTTCGGGGTCGCCGAGCAGTCGTAGCACGGTGCCGGCGAGGGCGGTCGCGTCGCCGTACGGGACGAGTTCGGCCGCGTCGCCCACCAGGTCGGGGATACCGCCGACGGCGGTCGCGACGAGGGGCACGCGCGCGTGCAGCGCCTCCTGGGCGAGCACCGAACGCGACTCCCAACTGCTGGGCAACAGTGCCAGATCGGCGGCCGCGAGGAGTTCGGTGACGTCCTCGCGGCGGCCGATGAGCCGGGCGGGCAGCTCCTCGTCCTCGATCCGCCGCTGCAACACCGTACGCAGCGGCCCCTCCCCCGCGATGACGAGCAGCGGTACCGGATCGAGCCGGCACCAGGCCCGCGCCGCGTCCAGCAGCACGTCGTAACCGCGGTGCTGGTCGAGGGAGCCGACGGCGATCAGCAACGGCCGCCCCATGGCACCGAGTTCGGCCCGCACCTTGGGCCGCAGCCGGTCCGCGTCCTCCTGCTCCACGGGCCGCCGCAGACCGGGCAGCGTCACGGCGGCGAGCCGCGCGTCCCGGGCGCCGGTACGGCGGGCCCGGTCCACCAGGTCGGAGGTGGTGCCCAGCACCACGGCGGCCGTCCGCACCACCCGGCGCTCCAGCATCCGCAGCAGATGCGCCCGGGCGCCTTCGGCCTCGGCCCGGTTGTGCCAGGTGACGACGAGCGGGGTACGGCGGCCGCTGAGCGCCAGCACGGCGCGGAAGGAGGCGTGCAGACCGTGCGCGTGCACCAGGTCGGCGTCGGTACAGGCGGCGCGCAACGCGGCCACCGACCCCGGGTCACTGCTGCGCGGTACGTGGACGTGGTCGGCGCCGACGCCCGAGAAGTCGTAGGCGCGGTCGGCCTCGACGGGGGCGCACACCGTGACCCGCACGCCCCGTGCGACAAGACCGGCGGCGAGCGAACGCACGTGCGCACTGCTGCCGGCGTTGCCACCGCCCAGCACCTGCACGGTGCGCAGCGGCGACTGACCGTGCGATGCGTTGCTGCTCACGGGGCTCACGCAGCCGGGCTCCTGTGTTCGGCGTCGGACGGTCACGAGGGTACGTGGAGAAGGTATCGGGCCGAGGGGGTCACCGGGCGTGCCTCCGCCGGGCACCGCGTCCCCGCAAGGATGCCAGGACGTACGGGTGTTCCGGGAACCCGGGGAGCCGGACGGGGTGGCAGGCCGGGGCAATGCGCGGGAGCACGCCACCCGTACGGGTGAAGGAGGTCCCGCACCGGCCGAACCTGCCGGGACCCGCGTGCCAAGGTCAGAGCGTGTTCCGGCGACGGGCCACGCGGGCCTCGTCGTTCGTCCGGCTTCACCCGGCCGGCGTACCCGCGACACCCCGGTCCCGGACCGCCGTCCGGCCCGGCCGGCCGTCGGCGACGAGGGCGCCACCTGGGCCGGGGTGGCCACCGGGTGCACCGGGACCTGCGCCGGCGGCAGGCGGCGCCCGATGCCGGTCAGGGTCCTGCCGGGGCCCACCTCGACGAGACGCACCGGGCCGCCGGGCCGCGTGGCCAGGGTGGCCAGGGTCGCCATGGAGTCCGACCAGCGCACCGGCAGCACCAGTTGGCCGACCATCCGCGCACGCCAGACGGCAGGAGCGTCGCCCTGGTGGGCCAGGCCGTCGACGTTGGCGATCACCGGGCACCGTCCGGGACGGACCGGGGTGCGGGCGACGGCGGTGGCGAGGCGGGACCGGGCGGCCGCCATCAGCGGGGTGGGGAAAGCCCCGCCGACCGGGATGCGGATCGTTCGCGCGCCGGTTGCCGTGGCCCGCTCCGTGAGGTCCGTGACGCCTGCGGGGCTGCCGGAGACCACGACCTGGTCGGGCCCGTTGACGTTGGCCACCCAGACCTCGGCACGCGCGGCCGTGCGCAGCCGGCCCGCCAGGAGTTCCGCCGTCCGCGCCACTCCGGGTCCGACCAGCACCGTCATCGTGCCGTCCTCCGGCCGCGGACCAGCAGCACGAACCGCTCCCCGCGGCACCGCCCGGTCCCGCCGCCCCCGCACAGGCGGCGCGGGCGGCCATGGACTCGCTGAACGCCCTGGACGCCCCCCTGGACACGCTGGCCCGGCTCTTCGCTCCACCGGCCACGCAGCAGCCACCACGCCGGCCCCTTCTCCCGGCGCCGGCCAGGCAGCCCCGCTAGGGCCTGTCCGCCCGAGCCGTGGCCAACAACTCCTCCGCGTGGGCCCGCGCCGTCTCCGAGTCCTCCTGGCCGGCGAGCATCCGGGACAGCTCCCGGACCCGCTCCTCGCCCTCCAGGACCTTCACGCCCGACCGTGTGACCGAGCCGTCGTTGGTCTTCTCGACCAGCAACTGCCGGTCGGCGAAGGCGGCGACCTGCGGGAGGTGCGTGACCACGACCACCTGCGCCGACTTGGCGAGCTTCGCCAGCCGGCGCCCGATCTCGACCGCCGCCTTGCCGCCGACGCCCGCGTCGACCTCGTCGAAGAGGTAGGTCGGGACCGGGTCGGTGCCCGCGAAGACGACCTCCACCGCGAGCATCACGCGGGACAGCTCACCGCCGGAGGCGCCCTTGGCGATCGGGCGGGGCGGGGCGCCGGGGTGCGGGGCGAGGAGCAGTTCGACCTCGTCGGCGCCCGAGGGGCCGTACGCGACCGTACGTCCGCCGACCTCCACGCCCTCCGGGTCCTCGGTCTGCCGGATGTCGAAGGACACGCGCGCGTGCGGCATCGCGAGGGAGCCCAGCTCGGCGGTGACGGCGGCCGCGAAGCGCGCGGCAGCCTCGGTACGCGCGTCGGTCAACGCCTGCGCGAGGCCGCTCAGTTCCGCACGAAGGGCATCGCGTTCGGCGGTCAGCTCGTCGATCCGCTCGTCGTCGCCGTCGAGTTCGGTCAGCCGTGCGGCGCCCCGCTCGGCCCACGCCAGCACCGCGCCGATGCCGTCGCCGTACTCGCCGTACTTGCGGGTGAGCGCGGTGAGCGCGGCGCGCCGCTCCTCCACGGCCGCGAGCCGCAGCGGATCGGCGTCGAGGTCGTCGGCGTACCCGGCGAGTTCGCCCGCCACATCGCCGAGCAGGATCCCGACCTCGCCGATCCGGTCGGCGAGCGCGGCCAGCGCCGGGTCGTGCGACCGTACGGCCTCCAGGGCGCGGTGGGCGCCCGCGACGAGGGTGGCCGCGTCGATGCCCTCGGGGTCCTCGGGGTTGCCCGCGAGCGCGGCGTGCGCGGCGGTCGCGGCCGACGACAGCGCCTCGGCGTGTCCGAGCCGCTCTGCCTCCTCGGCGAGTTCGACGTCCTCGTCGGCCCGCGGCTCCACGGCGGCGATCTCGTCGAGCCCGTAGCGCAGCATGTCGGCTTCCTGGGCCCGCTCCCGCGCCCGGGTGACGATCTCGTCCAGCTCCACCGCCACGGCCCGCAGCCGCCGGTAGGCCTCGCCGTACTTGGCGAGCGGCACGGCGACGCCGTCGCCCGCGTACCGGTCCAGGGCCTGCCGCTGCCGGGACAGCTTCAGCAGGCCCTGCTGGTCGGTCTGTCCGTGCACGGCCACCAGGTCGTCGGCGAGCTCGGCGAGCAGTCCCACGGGCACGCTCCGGCCGCCCAGGTGCGCCCGGGAGCGGCCCTCGGCGGAAACGGTACGGCTGATCAGCAGCGCCCCGTCGTCCAGCTCGGCGCCGGCCTCCTCGGCCCGTACGACCGCGGAGGTGCCCGGGGGCACGGTGAGCCGCCCCTCGACGACCGCCTTCTCGGAGCCGATCCGCACGAGCGCGGGATCGGCCCGCCCACCGAGCAGCAGCCCCAGGCTGGTGACCACCATGGTCTTGCCCGCACCGGTCTCACCGGTGACGGCGGTGAACCCCGGCGACAACTCGACGACAGCGTCGTCGATGACTCCGAGGGACCGTATCCGCATTTCTTCCAGCACGGAGAAGACCTTACGAGGTCGGGCCGACGAAGTGCGAGGCCCCCTGTCACCCGGGCGAGTGGAGGTGCGCCCCAAAGGGGCGCGGGGAACTGCGCGAGCAACCACGAACCACCCGCGGCCGCCGGAGTTCCCCGGCCACCCGCCGCGAACCGCTACTGCGGCGCCCCCCGCCACCCGGAGACCGGCAGTGCGAACTTCGCCACCAGCCGGTCCGTGAACGACGCGTGATGCAGCCGGGCCAGCCGCACCGGCACGGCCCCTCGCCGGACCTCGACCCGCGCCCCCGGCGGCAGCTCGACGGTCCGCCGCCCGTCGCACCACAACACGCCCGGCTGGATGTGCGGCAGCACCTCCACCGCCAGCACCGAGTCCGGCGACGTGACCAACGGCTTCGCGAACAGCGCGTGCGCGGAGATCGGCACCATCAGCAGCGCCTCCACCTCCGGCCACACCACCGGCCCGCCGGCCGAGAACGCGTACGCCGTGGAACCGGTCGGCGTCGACAGCACGATCCCGTCGCAGCCGAACCCCGTCACCGGCCGCCCGTCGATCTCCAGCACCACTTCGAGGAGCTTCTCGGCGCCCGCCTTCTGCACGGCCGCCTCGTTCAGCGCCCAGTCGGTGTGCACGATGTCCCCGTTGCGGTGCACGACGACGTCGACGGTCATCCGTTCCTCGACCTCGTACGCCTTGCTCACCACCCGGTCCACGACCTTGTCGAGGTCGTCCCGCTCGGCCTCCGCGAGGAACCCGACGCTGCCGAGGTTGACGCCGAGCATCGGCACCCCGGAGGCCCGTGCGAACTCGGCGCCGCGCAGCAGCGTCCCGTCACCGCCGAGGACGATCAGCAGCTCGCAGCCGTCGAGGCTGTGCGGCGAGGCCTCCTCGACGAGCTCGACCTCCTCGGGGAGCGGCAGGTCGCGGGCCTCGAAATCCAGGACCCGTACGCCGACTCCGGCTGCCAGCAGCCCCTTGACCACGAGTTCGGCGCTGCGGATCGCCGCAGGCCGCCCGGTGTGGGCCAGCAGGAAAACAGTACGAGCTCGGTTCTGTGTCAACGCGGCCCCTCCGCCACTGCACGGTCAACGTCGGCCGGGTCCAGTCGGGGTGCCCCGGCCCGCAGCCACAGAAAGTATTCGACATTGCCGGACGGCCCGGGCAGCGGACTGGCGGTGACACCGTTCGTTCCGAGTCCCAGCTCCCACGCCTTCTCGGCGACCCCCCGCACGGCCTCCGCCCGCAGCTGCGGACTCCGTACGACTCCCCCGCTGCCCAGCCGTTCCTTGCCCACCTCGAACTGCGGCTTGACCATCATCACCAGGTCGGCGTCCGGCTTCACACACCGCGTCAGGGCCGGCAGCACCAGCCCGAGCGGGATGAAGGACAGATCACCCACGACAAGATCCACAGGCTCCCCATCGATCGCTTCAAGCGTCAACTCGCGTACGTTCGTACGGTCCTTGACGGTGACGCGTTCATCGCTCTGCAGAGACCACGCGAGTTGTCCGTATCCGACGTCGACGGCGACGACCCGCGCGGCGCCCGCGCGCAGCAGCACGTCGGTGAAGCCTCCGGTGGACGCGCCGGCGTCCAGCGCCCGCCGTCCCTCGACCACGAGCCCCTGCGGCACGAACACCGCCAACGCCCCCGCCAGCTTGTGGCCGCCCCGGGACACGTACTCGGGATCGCCGTCGTCGGACTGCACCACGATGGCCGCGGCGGTCTCCACCTGGGTGGCCGGCTTGGTCGCCAGGGCCTTGCCGACGGTGACCCGCCCGGCGGCGATCAGCTGGCTGGCGTGCTCGCGCGAGCGCGCCAGCTTCCGGCGGACCAGCTCCGCGTCCAGACGGCGGCGTGCGACTCCTGCCACGTTCGGTTCAGCTCCTGCTCTGGTGGTACGACGGTGCGGGCGCCCGGTCGCCGTACGGCCGTGCGGGCGCCGGGGGGCCCGGAGGTCCCGGGCGGGCGTCGAGCGCGGTGAGCGCGTCGCGCAGCCCCCGGTGTACATCCTCGTACACCTCCAGATGCCCGTCCGTGGCAAGGTGGTCGGCGTCGCCCAGCCGGTCGAGTTGGGCGTCGACCTCGGCGTTGCCGGTGGGGGTGCGGGGGACGTTCAGCGGGGCAGGGGCGGCGGGGTCGTACTCGGGCTCGGCCGGGACCGCTTCCGCCGTCTCCGCCACCCGGCCCTCGGGCACAGAGTCGGTCATGCCCCGACGCTACCTCGAACCGCTGGGGTACCGTCGGTCGCGATGGCCACGATCGAGGAGTGCCGCGCCGCACTCGACAAGCTCTCCCACACCATGGGCGGCGCCGAGGGCGACGTCCGTGCGGCCGCCGCCATGGACCGCACGGTCAGCTGCCACATCACCGACCTGGACGTCACCTTCGCCGGCTGGCTCACCGGCGGCCGGATCGAGGTGGAGGAGACGTTCCCCGGGCCGCCGCGGGAGAAGGCGCAGATCGGGCTGGCCATGGCCGGCGACGACCTGGTGGCCCTGGTCGACGGCGAGCTGAACTTCGCCGGGGCCTGGGGCTCGGGCCGGGTGAAGCTGGACGCGAACCTGCTGGACCTGTTCCGGCTCAGGAAGCTTCTGTGACCGTGACCCGCGCACGTGCCTTCCGGGCCGCCGGCACCACCAGCGGGGTCCCCGTCTCCGGGTCTTCGATGATCTGACAGCGCAGCCCGAAGACCTCCTCGACCAGCTCCGCGGTGACGATCTCGTTCGGGGCGCCCTCGGCGATCACCTCGCCGCCGCGCAGGGCGATGAGATGGGTGGCGTAGCGGGCCGCGTGGTTGAGGTCGTGCAGCACGGCGACCAGCGTCCGGCCCTGCTCCTCGTGCAGCTCGGCGCAGAGGTCGAGGACGTCGATCTGGTGCTGGATGTCCAGGTAGGTGGTCGGCTCGTCGAGGAGCAGCAGCGGGGTCTGCTGGGCGAGCGCCATGGCGATCCACACGCGCTGCCGCTGACCGCCGGACAACTCGTCGACGTACCGGTCGGCGAGTTCGGCGACACCCGTCTGGGCCATCGACTCCTGGACGACCCGCTCGTCCTCGGCGGACCACTGGCGCAGCAGGCCCTGGTGCGGGTAGCGGCCGCGGCCGACCAGGTCGCCGACGGTGATGCCGTCGGGCGCGATGGACGACTGGGGCAGCAGGCCGAGGGTGCGGGCGACCTTCTTCGCCGGCATCGACTGGATGACCTGCCCGTCGAGCAGTACCCGGCCCTGGCTGGGCCTGAGCATCCGGGACAGCGCGCGCAGGAGCGTCGACTTGCCGCAGGCGTTGGGGCCGACGATCACGGTGAAGGAGTTGTCGGGGATCTCCACCGACAGCTGTTCGGCGATGACACGCTGGTCGTAGGCGAGGGTGACGTTCTCGGCGGACAGGCGGTTCACTGTGCTCCTCTTGCTGTCTGTCTGGGGGGTCGCGCTCATATCCGGCCCGCCTCGCGTGCTCATATCCGGCCCGCCCTGCGTTCGGTGACGAGGAGCCACAGCAGGTAGAGGCCGCCCAGGACACCGGTGACCACGCCCACGGGCAGCTGGTCGGCGCCGAAGGCGCGCTGGGAGGCCCAGTCGGCGGTGACCAGCAGGGCGGCGCCCATGCAGAGCGAGGGCAGCAGGTTGGGGCCGGGCGAGCGGGTGAGACGGCGGGCGAGCTGCGGGGCGGTGAGCGCCACGAAGCTGACCGGGCCGGCGGCGGCGGTGGCGGCCGCGGTCAGCAGGACGGCCGACACCATCAGCAGCAGCCGTACCCGCTCCACGCGCACCCCGAGGGCGTTGGACACGTCGTCGCCCATCTCCATCATCCTGAGGCCGCGCGCGTTGCCGAGCGCCAGCGGGACGAGGACCGCGCACAGCGCGAGCAGCGGCCAGACCTGGCTCCAGTCACGGCCGTTGAGGGAGCCGGTCATCCAGACGACCGCGCGCGTCGCGTCGACGAAGTCGGCCTTGGTGAGCAGATAGCCGTTGACCGCGGTGACGACCGCGGAGACGCCGATACCGACCAGGACCAGCCGGTAGCCGTGCACGCCCTGCTTCCAGGCGAGCAGATAGATGGCGAGGCCAGTCAGCAGACCGCCGATCAGCGCGCCGACCGTGACCTGGGCGGCGTCCCCGGACATCAGCACGATGACGACCAGGGCGCCGGACGTCGAGCCCTGGGAGAGACCGAGGACGTCCGGGCTGCCGAGCGGGTTGCGGGAGATGGACTGGAACAGCGCGCCGCCGAGCCCGAGCGAGGCGCCGACCAGCAGACCGACCAGAACGCGCGGCAGCCGCAGCTCGTTGACGATGAAGTCCTGGCCCGCGGTGCCGTTGCCGGCGAGCGTCTTCACCACGTCACCGAAGGAGATCGGGAAGTCGCCGGTGCCGATCAGCACGACACTCGCGGCACCCGCGGCCAGCAGCAGCGCGGTCACAACGACCAGCGCGCGCAGGTCCGTCCGCAGGGAGAGCCCGCCGGGGGTGCGCAGGGTACGCGTACTCTTCAGCGCGGTCGTCCTCGCAGCGGTGACCTTTACGGCGGTGCTTCCCGCGGCGGTGGTCTTCGCGGCAGTGTTCCTCACAGCTGGGCCGTCCTCCGCCGTCGTACGAGAAGAATGAAGACCGGCCCGCCGATGATCGCGGTGACGATGCCGACCTGGAGCTCCGAGGGGCGGGCGACGATCCGGCCGACGACATCGGCGCCGAGCAGCAGCACGGGCGACAGGATCGTCGCGTACGGCAGGATCCAGCGCAGGTCGGGGCCGGTGAAGGAACGCACGACGTGCGGGACCATCAGGCCGACGAAGGCGATCGGGCCGCAGGCCGCGGTGGCCGCGCCGCACAGCACGACGGCGGCGAGCATGGCGAGGGCCCGGGTGCGCCCCAGGTTCGCGCCGAGAGCACGGGCGGTGTCGTCGCCCATCGCCACCGCGTTCAGCGGCCGGGCGAGGCCCAGGGCGAGCAGGGTGCCGACCGCGAGGAACGGCAGCACCTGCGCGATCGTCGAGTCGCTCGCGGAGGCCAGCGAACCGACCGTCCAGAAACGCCACTTGTTGAGCGCCGCGCCGTCCGTGATCATCACGGCCTGGAGATAGCCGTAGAGCGCGGCGCTGATCGCCGTGCCGGCCAGCGCCAGCCTGACCGGGGTGGCGCCCCGGCTGCCGCCCAGGAACCACACCAGCGCGCCCACCGCGGCCGCCCCGAAGAAGGCGAACCACACATAGCCGTTGAGGGTGGTGACGCCGAAGTAGGTGATGGCGGTGACGACCGCGGCCGACGCGCCCGCGTTGATGCCGAGCAGTCCGGGGTCCGCGAGCGGGTTGCGGGTGAGCGCCTGGAGCACCGCCCCGGACAGGCCGAGGGCGGCGCCGGCCAGCAGACCGAGGACGGTCCGGGACAGCCGCTCGTCGACGACCACGTCGCCGTAGGTCCCCGTGTCGTGGAACAGGCCGTGCCAGACCTGGTCCAGCGGCAGCTCTTTCGCTCCGATCGCGATGCTCGCCAGGGCGACGAGCAGCAGGATCGCGACGGAGACGAGGAGCCCAAGGGTCCGTATCGCCCGGCGGGTCGGGGGCGCGGGGGCGGTCTCCGCGCGCTGTTCGGGAGGACTGTCGACCAACACCCGGTTAGGTTAGCCTACCCTCCCCTTCGCTCACGATGCCCGGTCCCGGTGAGCAGCGCGGCCTCAGAGCCCCAGCCGCGCCAGCGCCTTGCCTCCGTCCAACTCGCAGGAGCCGTCCCCGGCCGCCGTCCAGGCCGCCGCGCACAGCGCCCGCAGCCCGTCGAGGGCCTCGCCGTCCCCCGCCAGCTCCAGTCGGTCCGCCCCTGCCGTGGCCGTCCAGCCACCGCACCGGAAGCCGTCGCCCGCCGCCGTGACCTCCGGCTGGCCGGTGAGCAGCCCCCGCAGATCGGCGTCGACGTAGGTCGGCCGGTGCTGCGGCGGCGCGGCGAGCAGCTGGCGCCCGTCGGTGACGCCGGTCAGGACGAGCAGCGAGTCGACCCCGCCGTTGAACGCGCCCTCGATGTCGGTGTCCAGCCGGTCCCCGACCACCAACGGCCGCTTCGCACCCGTCCGCAGGACCGTCTCCCGGTGCATCGGCGGCAGCGGCTTGCCGGCCACCTGCGGCTCGGCACCCGTCGCGATCCGGACGACTTCCACCGCCGCGCCGTTGCCCGGTGCGATCCCGCGACCGCTGGGAATCGTCAGATCGGTGTTGGACGCGAACCACGGCACCCCGCGCGCGACGGCGTACGACGCCTCGGCGAACCGCCCCCACGCCAGGTCAGGGCCGCCGTACCCCTGCGCGACGGCCGCCGGGTCGTCGTCGGCGGAGTCCACCGGCTCCAGCCCGCGCTCCCGCAGGGCGACCCGCAGCCCCTCGCCGCCGATCACCAGCACCCGCGCGCCCTCCGGCACCTGCTCACTGATCAGCCGCGCGACCGCCTGCGCCGAGGTGATGACATCATCGGCCCCGGTCGGGATCCCCAGCTCGGTGAGATGCCCGGCGACCGCATCCGGCGTGCGCAGCGCGTTGTTGGTGACGTACGCCAAATGCATCCCGCCCGCGCGCGCCGCCGCCAGCGACTCCACTGCGTGCTCGATCGCGCTGCCGCCCGCGTACACCACGCCGTCCAGATCGAGCAGCGCCGTGTCATACGCCGTGCTCAGAGCCTGTCCGCTGCCCTCGGGACCTGTCCTGACACCCTGGCTCATTCCCCATCGCTCCTCGTCACTCTTCGTTGTCCCGCCTTTCCCCACCGATCATCCCGCACGCCACTGACACACGTACGATGCCGGGATGAACACTGCAGGTCACTCGGAAGCAACGGAGCGCCGAGGCCTGGAACTCAACCCGTTCCGAGGCCTTCGCTACGACCCCGACCGGGTCGGCAGCCTCGCCGCCGTCACTTCCCCGCCGTACGACGTCGTCGTACGCCCTGACGGCGTACACCACCTCCAGTCCGCCGACCCGCACAACATCGTCCGACTGATCCTGCCCCAGGCAGGTACCCCCAGCGCCGGTACCGAACAGGCGGCCGACACGCTGAAGCGCTGGCAGGCCGAGGGCATCCTCACCACGGACCCCGAACCCGGCCTGTACGTCTACGAGCAGCACGACGGCAACGGCATGCTCCAGCGCGGGGTCATCGGCGCCCTGCGGGTCTCGGAACCGTCGGAGGGCGTGGTGCTGCCGCACGAGGAGGTCATGCCCCCGGTGGTCGCCGACCGCGCGGCCCTGATGCGCGCGACCTCCGCGAACCTCGAACCCCTGCTCCTGACCTACCGGGGCAACGGCGCGGCCGCCGAGGTCGTCGAAGCGGCGGCCGACCGCCCCCCGCTTCTCGCCACCACCACGGAGGACGGTTTCCACCACCGGCTCTGGTCGGTCACCGACCCCGCCGAGGTGGCACGTGTCCAGTCCGACCTGTCCCACCACCAGGCCCTGATCGCCGACGGCCACCACCGCTGGGCCACTTACCTGCGTCTACGCGCGGAGCACGCCTCCCCCAGCCCCTGGGACTACGGCCTGGTCCTCCTGGTCGACACCGCGCGCTACCCGCTGCGTGTCCGCGCCATCCACCGCCTGCTGCACGGCCTGCCGGTGGCGGACGCACTGGCGGCCGTGCAGGACCATTTCCGGGTACGCCGGCTCGACGTCCCCCTGCCGGAGGCCCAGGAGGCGCTCGCGGACGCGGCCTGCGCCGGCAACGCGTTCCTGCTGGCCGGCGACGGAACCTTCCACCTCGTCGACCGCCCGGACCCGGATCTCCTGGCCCGTACGATCCCCGCCGACCGCCCGGCCGCCTGGCGCACGCTCGACGCGACCGTCCTGCACGCCACGCTCCTCGACCACGTCTGGCGCATCCCCGAGGACTCCAACGCGCACATCGCGTACATCCACGACGCGGCGGCGACGGTCGCCAAGGCCGAACGCGCCGGCAGTACGGCCGTTCTCCTGCACCCGGTCCACGAGGAGATCGTCCGCGACCTGGCCCGCCAGGGCGTGACGATGCCCCGCAAGTCGACGTCGTTCGGCCCGAAGCCGGCCTCGGGGCTGGTGCTGCGGGCGCTCGACATCTGAGAACGACTAACGACTAAGGACGGCTGAGAACGACGGAGAACGACTGAGAACGACTGAGAGCGGCGACGAGAACGAGAAAGGGCAGGCCCCGGTCGGAGCCTGCCCTCTGTCGAACGCCGTGATCAGTCCTTGTCGGCCTCGGACTCTGCCTCGGTCGCGGGCTTGGCCTCGGTCACGGGCTTGGCCTCGGTCACGGGCTTGGCCTCGGTCACGGGCTTGGCCTCGGCCTCGGAGTCCGCCTCGGCCGCGGTCGAGGCTTCGCCGAGAATCTCCTCGGACTCGTCCGCGTCGTCGTCCGCATCGTCGTTCACGTCGTCGTCCGCGTCCTCGGCCGATTCCTCGGCCGTGTCCTCGTCCTCGTCGTTCAGGGCGTCGACGAACTCGACCCCGTCCAGCTCGGCCAGTCGGTCGGAGGCGTCCGTGCTGCCGTCCCGGTCGGCCTCGACGGCCTTGGCGAACCATTCCCGCGCCTCACCCACACGCTCGGCCGCGAGCAGGGCGTCGGCGTAGGCGTAGCGCAGCCGCGCGGTCCACGGCTGCACGGAGTTGGACGCCAGCTCGGGGCTCTGCAGCGTCACGATCGCCGCGTCCAGCTGCCCCATGTCACGCCGGGCACCGGCGGCGACGAGCCGCATCTCGACCTGGCCGGCCTTGTCGAGCTTGTGCACCTCGGGGGCGCCGGCCATGTCCAGCGCCTTCTCCGGCCGCCCGAGCCCCCGCTCGCAGTCGGCCATCACCGGCCACAGGTCCACGCCGCCGGTCATCCGCTTCGCGGCCCGGAACTCGGCGAGCGCCTCGCTGTACTTCTGGTTCGCGTACGCGGCGAACCCGGCGGCCTCACGCACGGCGGCGACACGGGACGCCAGTCGCAGGGCCACCTTGGAGTAGCCGTACGCGCCCTCGGGGTCCTCGTCGATCAGCCGCGCGACCATCACCAGGTTCTTGGCGACGTCCTCCGCGAGCGTCTTGGGCAGGCTCTGCAGCTCCTGGCGTACGTCCTTGTCGATCTCGTCGCCGGTGACGTCCTCCGGGATGGGCAGCCGCTTGATCGGCTCCCGGTCCCGGTCACGCTCACGCTCGTCACGGCGTCCGTAACCGCCACCACGCCGGTCGTCGCCACGCCGGTCGTCC
Source organism: Streptomyces sp. NPDC031497 (assembly GCF_055580905.1). Classification (NCBI taxonomy): domain Bacteria; kingdom Bacillati; phylum Actinomycetota; class Actinomycetes; order Kitasatosporales; family Streptomycetaceae; genus Streptomyces; species Streptomyces sp. NPDC031497. The sequence continues at coordinate 1,575 of NZ_JBVIKO010000011.1, read as the reverse complement.
CTGCGGTCGTCACGCCGGTCGTCCCGGCCGCGGTAGCCACCGCCGCCGCCCCGGTTGTCGTCCCGACGGAAGCCGCCTCGGTCGTCCCGGCGGTCGTCGCGGCGATCGTCTCGCCGAGGGCCATATCCTCGATCGTCGCTGCGGGGGCCTCGGAAGCCACCACGGCTGTCATCGCGCCGATCGTCCCTGCGGTCGTCACGCCGGTCGTCCCGACGGTCGTCCCGGCCGCGGTAGCCACCGCCGCCGCCCCGGTTGTCGTCCCGACGGAAGTCGCTCCGTCCGCCGCGGTCGTCGCGGTCATCACGACGGAAGGCGGGACGGTCACCACGGTCGTCGCGGCGGAAGCCACCCCGGTCACCACGGTCGTCCCGCTGGAACGCCGGGCGGGAGCCACGATTGTCATCACGCCGACCGTAGCCACCACCACGGTTGTCATCACGCCGGTTGTCATCACGGCGATTGTCGTCACGCCGGTCGTCCCGGCCGCGGTAGCCACCGCCGCCGCCCCGGTTGTCGTCCCGACGGCCGCCGTAACCACCGCCGGCACCACGATTGTCGTCGCGCCGGTCGTCCCGGCCCCGGTAGCCACCGCCACCGCCACCGCCACCGCGGTTGTCGTCCCGACGGAAGGCGGGACGGTCGCCACGGTCACTGCGACCGCCACGGTCGTCGCGGTCATCACGACGGAACGCCGGACGGTCACCACGGTCGTCGCGGCGGTCGTCCCGGCCGCGGTAACCGCCACCACCGCGGTTGTCGTCCCGACGGCCACCATAACCACCGCCGGCACCACGACTGTCATCGCGCCGGTCGTCCCGCTGGAACGCCGGGCGGGAGCCACGATTGTCATCGCGCCGACCGTAGCCACCACCACGGTTGTCATCACGCCGGTTGTCGTCACGGCGGTTGTCATCGCGACGGCCGTAACCGCCACGGTCATCGCCGCGACGCTCGTCACCACGACGGTCGTCCCGACGGCCGTATCCGCCACCGCGGTTGTCGTCGCGGCGACCGTAGCCGCCGCTGCTGCCGCCACGATTGTCGTCGCGACGGCCGTAACCGCCGCGGTCTCCGCGGTCGTTGCTGCGGTCGTTGCGGTCTCCGCGGTATCCACCACGGTCACCACGGTCACCACTGTCCCGTGGCCGCTGGTCGCGCTCCGGTCGCTCGTCGGGAGAGTTGGTGGACATGGTGACTCCTGTCTTCGGTACCGCAAGCATTGTAAAAACAAAAGGACCCCTGGTCCCAGCTGAACGCTGGTGACCAGGGGTCCTCAAAGATTGTTCGGCGGTGTCCTACTCTCCCACAGGGTCCCCCCTGCAGTACCATCGGCGCTGTAAGGCTTAGCTTCCGGGTTCGAAATGTAACCGGGCGTTTCCCTCACGCTATGACCACCGAAACCCTAATGGTTTCGAGCGAACAAGCACACTTTTTAATTGTGTGTTCAGCTCTAGCCGGCAACAGTCGTTGCCTCAGAACTAACACAGTGGACGCGAGCAACTGAGGACAAGCCCTCGGCCTATTAGTACCGGTCACCTCCACACCTCACGGTGCTTCCAGATCCGGCCTATCAAC
>NZ_JBVIKO010000010.1:135256-330119 GCF_055580905.1 Streptomyces sp. NPDC031497 | reverse complement strand
GTCGACGTCGAGAGCAAGCAGGCCATGCGCCCGCGTGACGCCATGGCCTCGGCCGGCAAGACCCTGGTCGAGCTGTTCGGTCTCGCCCGCGAGCTGAACATCGACGCCGAAGGCATCGACATGGGCCCCTCCCCGGTGGACACCGCCCTGGCCGCCGACCTCGCGCTGCCGATCGAGGAGCTGGAGCTCACGGTCCGCTCCTACAACTGCCTCAAGCGCGAGGGCGTCCACTCCGTGGGGGAACTCCTGGCACGCTCCGAGGCCGACCTCCTGGACATCCGCAACTTCGGCGCGAAGTCCATCGACGAGGTCAAGGAAAAACTCGCCGGCATGGGCCTGGCGCTGAAGGACAGCCCGCCCGGATTCAATCCGACCGCCGCCGCCGACGCCTTCGGCGCGGGCAACGACGGGGACACGGGCTTCGTGGAAACCGAGCAGTACTGAACGCCGCCAGGCCCGCGCCCCCGTACTCCCCCTGAGAAGGCAGCCGGCGACGAAGCGGTGCGGCTCCGTCGCTTCACGTAGGACCACGCGGCTCGGCCGGCCGACGGTCGCCGGCCCTGCCTGCTGTTGTCGTGACCCCAGCTGGTCTGGCGCAAGGCGCCCCCAGCCGGCGTCGACCACACGTGCGCTTACGTCAGGCGCCCGGCCACAGAGCGCTTGCGAGGGATCGAGACTCTCGTCGTCCAGCGCTCTGCCGGACCGCGGGTCGTCGACGTGCCGGCTGGGACGACTGCACCGCCGGCCAAGCGTGAACGGGTACTGCGGCTCGCTGATCCCGACGGCGTGGTGATCCGGCTCCTGGAGTGGGTGCCGCCCGCCGTCGCCTGACAAGCCCTCAATTTCCGTGCGAACGACGGACTACCAGAGCGGGCAGACCTTTACCGCTCTCTGGGCACGGCCGCGCCGACGTGCCTGCCCACCGCCCTTGCCACGCCGCCTCACCGACCGAGGTTCGGATTCGATGGGCGCGTGAACCGAACGGTGATGGACAGGCCGCCTTCGGGGCGTGCGGTGGTGGTGAGGGCGGCGTGGTGGGCTTGGGCGACGGCGTTGACGATGGCGAGGCCAAGACCGTAGCCCTCGCGGTGGCCGTTACGATCGGGCGCCAGTTTCTGGAAGGGGTGAAAGAGTCGCTGCATCTGGTTGTCGGGGATGACCGGACCGCTGTTGGTGACCGTAAGGGCCACCTGGGTGCCGGAGTTCTGGGTGGTGATCTCTACGCGTCCCTGCGGGTGGTTGTGGCGGATGGCGTTGTCGACGAGGTAGGCGACGAGGCTTTCGATCAGCCTTGGATCCCCGCCCGTCACTGCGGGCGTCAGGTGTTCGGCCAGGTCGATGCCTCGTCTGTTGCTTGGTCGCGACGGGAGGCCAGCACTCCTTCGACGACTTGGGCGAGGTCGAGGGTGTCCCAACGAGAGATTCCGCGCTCGCTGGTGGCGAGGACGAGGAGTGCCTTGACGAGCCGCTCCTGGTGTTCGCCGAGGGCAAGGGCCTCCTGGCAGGCCGAGCGCAGGCTGTCGGTGTCGGCATGGGGGTCGGCGAGGGCGACTTCGAGGAGCGTGCGCAGGCCGGCGAGACGTCCACCAAGCCTTCATCCCCTCGGCTGCGCCACCATCTGCGGCGACGGCTGAAGACCTCAGTCAGTCCTCAGTGCTGGGCGTCGTCGTCGCTGCCGAAGTCGGGTACGTCGGCGGACAGCAGGTGTTCGGCGCCGCCTTCGAGGGCCCTGGCCGTCTCGGTGGAGCGGGCGAGCATGGTCTTCTCGTAGGTGCGGATCGCGTCGGCGACGGTGGCGGCGTTCGCGAGAGCGAGGGCGATTTCGCCGGCGTCGAGCATGGCGAGGTTGACGCCGACGCCGAGCGGGGGCATGAGGTGGGCGGCATCTCCGAGCAGGGTCACCGTCGGGCTGTGTTCCCAGGTATGCGGGACCGGGAGGGCGAAGATCGGGCGGTCGACGTAGGGGCCGTCGTTTTCGGTGATCATCCGGCGCATGCGGGGCGACCATTGGGCGTACTCGCCCAGGAGCAGGGCGCGGATGCCGTCGGTGTCCTCGATCGTCAGGCCGCTCGTGCTGATCCAGTCGACCGGGGCTCGTCGGACGAGGTAGACGCGGATGTGGTTTCCGCTGTTGCGCTGGGCGAAGAGGCCGCGCTCGCCATCGGCTGCGTGGGCGCTGCCCTGGCCGACCAGCTCGGCCAGGTCCGGGTGCCGGTTCTCGACGTCGGAGAACCATGCTTCCAGGAAGCTCACCCCGGTGTACTGGGGGACGGCGGGGGACACGGCCGGGCGTACCCGGGAGGAGGCGCCGTCGGCGCCGATGACCAGATCGGTCTGGATGGTCGTGCCGTCGGTGAAGTGCAAGTGCCGCGGGCCGTCCTCGGGTCCGCTGATCGTGTCGAGGGCGCGGCCCCAGTGCACGGTTCCCGGCTGCAGGGAGCCGAGCAACAGATCACGCAGCTGGCCACGGTCGATTTCCGGCTTGAAGAGTTCATGGGCCGCCGGGATCTCATGGGAGGTGATCGTGCCGGTCGGGTCCATCTGGCGCATCTCCTGCCCTTCGGGGCGGGCGAGCTTGAAGAACTCGTCGAGCAAACCCGCTTCGCGCAGGGCGATCTGGCCGTTGTCGGCGTGCAGGTCGAGGGTGCCGCCCTGGTTGCGCGCGTCGGGGCCCCGGTCGCGGTCGTAGACGGTGGCCGCTATGCCGCGCTGCTGAAGGATGCGGGCGCAGGTCAGTCCGCCGGGGCCGGCACCGATGATGCTGATGCGTGCCCGGGAGGGTTCTGGGGAGTTCATGGTTGTCCCTTTCAGTCGGCGAAGAGGGGCGAGCAGGCCGGGCGTCGTCGGCCTCGGCACCGGATGTGCCACACGGAGGGGCCTCGCAGATGAACAGGTCGGCGCGGTGCAGGCGATGCCGGGCCGACAAGGATGTGCCGCTCACGTGCTCACCCTGCCCATAAAATCAGAGCGAGTAGAAAAGTGCAACGACTCTACTTAGCGACTGATTCGACTATCGGGTACGCTCCAGCCATGACCATGCCCTCTGCCAGCCGCCGCGACCGCAAGAAGGCGGCCACCCGGCAGGCGATCGCCGACGCCGCACTGCAACTCTTCCTGGCGCGCGGCTACGACCAGGTGAGCATCCGTGACATCGCCGACGCCGCCGACGTGTCGACCGCGACGGTGTTCAAGCACTTCAGCGGGAAGGAAGCGCTGGTATTCGACCAGGACGAAGACCGGGAGACACTGTTGATCGCCGCGGTGCGGCAGCGACCCTCCGACCAGAGCATCCTCGATGCCCTTCGACAGCACGTCCTGGACACCTGGCCGTCGATCGAGGCACATCCTCAGGCGGCCGAGTTCACCAACCTGGTGAACTCCACGCCGGTGCTGCGCGCCTACGCCGAACGCATGTGGACCCGGTACACCGACAGCCTGAGCGCGGCCATCGCCGACGAGTTCGGCGTTGACCACGACAACCTCGCATGTGTGGCTCTCGCCCGATTCGTACTCGAGATCCCGGTGCTAGCTCGCGGCCGGCAGGACCGCCGGGCCGCCGTCGAGGAGATCTTCGGCATCCTCACCCACGGCTGGGAGCCGCCGAGCAAGCCGACCGCGCAGTAGCGCCTGGGCCGTCTCCTGGGCCCGTCCGCGACCAGCTTCGGCTTGCCCCGTCCCCCCGTCATTCCTCGCGGAAAGCTCCTCATTCTGATCACAGCCCTCAGCGAGCCCGCGCCGGGACTGGCAGACTGAATCTGTGGTTCCACTGATGACCGCGACCGGGCAGGCCGCGTCCTCATCACTCACAGGCGCCGGCGTGGTGTCGACCTGCGCACTGCTCTTCACCGTCGCGTCGTTCTGGTGGCTCAACGCCAGGCAAGGGCGTCTGAGGACGTGGGAGCCTCATGCCTTCGCGGCGATTGTCCACTCATCCACAGCGCGCCTGCGGCTCCCGCTCATCCTGCACAACACCGGCCCCAAGCCGATAGTCGTTCAGGACCTCCTCCTGACCTTCCCTGACGAACCCGCTTCCCACCTGCCGCTCCTGTGGGTGTCCACACCGTCTCGTCTCCAGCCGGGGCCGGACGAGGATGCGAGGCTGCCGGCCGGCTTCGTCGTGCCCGGCAGAGAAGCGCTGCAACTCTTCATCGAGTTCGAGGCACCGTTCTCCGGGTTCCTGCCGGAAGCCCGTGACTACAGGGTCCAGCTGCAGGCGCGAGTCGGTCACCGCCAGGGGTGGCGCCGCCTGCTGACGTTCACGCTGCGGGCCGCCAACATCGTCGATCCGAGTCGCTACACCGTCTACAACAACGCGCCGGTCGAGCTGACGAAGGAAGACCAGAAGAGGGCGGATGCCGCACTCCTTGAACTGTTGAAAGACCAAGGCGACGACTCAGGACCGGACGGCAGGGGACAGCGGAATTCCCCGAATGACGATGGGGACATCGGCACGAGCCACTAGGTGTGCTGTCCCGGGACGGTGGACGGCCGAGCTGGAAGAGTTGTTCCTGCGGGTGAGCGGGCGGTTCGGCCGGGTTGAGGTGCGGCGCCGGATGCGGGACTACGTCCGGGACCTTTCGGGTCCGGTCAGCCGCAAGGACAGCCGGCATCTGGCCGAGCACGCCGGCTCCCTAGCCGACGGCCGAGTGCTTACTCTCCCCAAGGAGATGAGGCGGCCGCCAACTCCATCCTTGTCACACCGTCGGCCTGCCGCTCGCGCAGCAGTTCGCCGCCGATGGAGTAGCGAGGCGCCGCGGCGTCTGACCGAGCAGCTCGTTCCACGATGGCGTCGACCAACGAACGCACCATGTCGAGACGGGGGTAGGCGGCGTGGATCTCGTCCTGCCATGCAGCGGCCAGTTCCGCGTTGCGACCGAAGTCCATCCCCACACCTTCGCGAGTGAGGAAACTCAGCAGCCCTCGGCGCTCAGCAATGCCAGGGGAGGTATGCAGAGCGATAGCCTCCCAGACGCGGTCGATGTCCGCTGCGGGAATTCCATGTGCCTGCAGCAGAGCTGCCGCCAGGTCGGCACCCTCCACCTCGAAGCGGGCTTCGCCCTTGGCGAGATTTCCGGTACCCAGATCGTGCAGGACGGTTGCGGCGAACAGCAGGTCACGATCGTATGCGGCATCTTCCAGACACCCCTCGCGCTCAGCCAGGAGCTGCGCGAAAAAGAAACTCCGCACGCTGTGGTTGAAGACAGAAGTGGTTTCGGAGTCACGCACCGCGGAGACGACGGCCTCGGCCAACGGGCCGGTCGGAAGCTCAAGCGAGAGGTCCATATGCGCAGGCTAGGCATCCCGAGTCCGACCACGGCAGGTGCATGCGTGCCACCAGTCGCAACATTCGTGCCGTTCCTTCGGCGGACTGCCGAATCTGCTGCGCCGGTTTCTGCCAAGGAACGCCTGCGGTGAGCACGTCTTGGCGCAGGGCTTCTCCGAGCCGGGCGCCGGCTCGGACCGGGCCGAGCTGCACGGCGACCGGTGGGATTGAAGGGGGCAGAAAGCCGGAAATCAAGCCTTGCTCGACGGGGCCGAGTTGAACGTCTCGCGGTACGCGCGGGGCGGTACTCCGACGTGGGCTTTGAACAGGGTCCGGAAGTTGGTCGGCGTACCCAGGCCGCAGCGCCGTGCGACCGCTTCCACCGTCAGGTCGCTCGATTCCAGGAGTTCCCGTGCGAGGCCGAGCCTTGCGTCGAGTAGCCAACGCATGGGCGGTCGGCCGGTGTCGGAGTGAAAACGGCGGATGAGGGTGCGACGCGACACCCCGGCCTTGCGCGCCAACTGGTCGACGGTGAGCTGCTGGTGCAGGTTGCGTAGGGCCCACTCGTACACCGGCGCCGGTCCGTCATCCGGGTCGGGAGGCACCGGCAGGTCTATGAACTGGGCCTGACCGCCCGTGCGGTGCGGCGCGGCGACCAGCAGACGTGCTCGCTGGTTCGCCAGTCGGGCGCCGTGATCGCGGCGGATGAGGTGCAGGCACAGGTCGAGGCCGGCGGTGACACCGCCGGAGGTCAGCACGCGGCCTTCGTCGATGTACAGAGCCTCCGACCGCAGCGTCACCTGTGGGTACTGCTTCGCCAGTGTTGCCGCGTACTGCCAGTGCGTGGTGACCCGTCGGCCGTCGAGCAGACCGGCGGCGGCAAGGGCAAACGCCCCCAGGCAGATGGACACCATGCGACTGCCCCGAGCTGCCGCCTCCGCGAGCGCGGCGCTGACCGCGGCGGAGGGTGTGTCGGGCTCCAGGTACCCCGGGACTATCACGGTGTCTGCGGTAGCCAGGGCGTCCAACCCGTCGGCGACCGACAGCGCAGGGCCGTCGTGCATCGCGACGAGCCCGGGCTGTTCCGCGCACACCGTCAGCGTGTAGGGCCCGTCCGGCCAGCTCCCGAAGACCTGCAACGGGATCCCGATGTCGAGTGCGAGGACGTTCTCGAGAGCCACCACGACCACGCGGTGCTTTCCGCCTGCCATCTCACCTCCCAGCCGATGGCACAATCCTATCTCTGCACGGCATGCGTGCCACTGACTCCTTCGCCCGGATCACTCCTACGGTCGTCTCATGACTGATACAGACGTCGCCTGCCGCTGCCAGGCACCGTGAGGGGTCTACACGCCGGCGAGAACGCCTGAGCGGACCTGCACCGCGAGACGCCTCTCACTGTCAAAGCGGTAGCCGGTCTCCACGTCGGACTCGGGTCCGGCAGCTGCCCGGTGACGAGACCACGCCCGCGCCGTGGTCATGAAGCCTGGGCAGGCCCGCGTACAGCGCCCGTACTCGCACACCACGAACCGCCGAATCGTGACACCAGCCACGCCCGACCGGGACGCCTCAGAAAATTCCTGTCACGAGCCCGTAGGCATGGACGGGGAAATGGTGGGCACACGGCGTTTCGGAGGTTGACAATTATGGTTCCCCTGCTTCTCGTTCTTCTGCTGGCCCTGATTCTCTTCGGCGCGGGTTTCGCGCTGAAAGTTCTGTGGTGGGTCGCAATCGTCGTGCTTGTCGTGTGGCTCGTGGGCTTCGTCGCACGTCCGAAGGGTGGGAGTGGCCGCTGGTACCGCTGGTAGTTGACCGGCGAAAGCATTTCCCGCGCCAGGCCGGAGAGAATGATGGATTCCGGCTTGAATGCGGTGCGTGTAACCCGGGATGACGGGCACTCGCAACCGAGGCGGTCGAAGAAACCGCTGTGTACGACGTACGGAAAAGGAGGATCGGCGGGAACCCCTGCCGTCCCCCGTTTACCGGAGGAGTTGTTTTCGCGTGACTGAGAATGTGTGGAGTTACAAGTCGACCGCGGGCCGTCTGGCGGACGCCGACCTCACCGGATACAAGGTCGAGGCCACGGACGGCAGCATCGGCAAGGTCGACAAGCACTCCGACGAGGTCGGTGACGCCTATCTGGTGGTCGACACCGGTGTGTGGATCTTCGGCAAGGAGGTCCTGCTCCCGGCGAGCACGGTCGTGAGGATCGACCCGGTCGAGAAGAAGGTCTTCGTCGGCCTCGCCAAGCAACAGATCAAGGACGCACCGGAGTTCGACCGCGAGAAGCACCTCGGCGACCCGGGTTACCACGACGAACTGGGCACCTACTACGGCACGGGCGGCGCCCCGTACGGCGGCCCGCAGCTCTGATCCCACGCCCGCTCCGGGCACCACGGCCCCGGGACTCTCCGACGAGTCCCGGGGCTCTCGCGCGCCCGGGGCTGCAAGCAAGTTCAGGCGTCCGGACCGGCTGGTCCTGGTCGCGGCGGAGTGGTCGGACTGACCGGACTGACCGGGGGGTCACAGCCGCGTCAGTGACCCGCTTGCCGGCAGGTGCCCGCCGACTGATCTCGTTCGGTGCCGCCCGGTTCCGCGCTCGGCCGGCTCAGTCCGCCGGGTGGCCTGGGGTGATGTCATGGGTGTCGTTCAGCGTCAGTAGCGGAGTTCGGCTGCCCGTGGGGTTGTCCGCCGCCTCCGGGGCGAGCAGGAAGCCGACGTGGTCGCCGCCGTCGATCCGGCTCTCCACGCGGCCGACGAACCAGGCGGGGGCCTCGTCGAGGATCAGCGTTCCGCCCGGTCCTGGATGCCACGGGACGTGGCTGAACTTGTCGGTGCGGTCGCCGGTCTCGCCGCCGAAGAGCCGGGCCAGCCGGTTCTGGTCGCGGCGCAGGAGATGGACCGCGAGACGTTCGGCACGCTCGGCGACCTGGTACGTCCGGTTGGCTTTGGACAGCCAGACCATGAACCGGGCGGGTTGAATGGAGCACTGCGAGGCGAATCCGACCAGGCAGCCGGCTCTTTCCCCATCGGCCTCCGCGGTCACGACCTGCATCGGATAGTCGAGCAGGTCGGTGAAGGGATCGAGATCGGTCACGGTACTTGGCTCCCGCTTCAAGAGATCGGATGTCGGGTCACTCCGCGCCCTGCCGGGGTGCGGCTGCGGCGCCCGGATGATCGTAGAAGTGTCTGGTGTGCCGTGTGAGGTCCGTTTCGCCGGGCACTCGGAGCAGTGACGCATTGGTCGGGTGTGCCCTACGAGGCTCTCCCGTGAGGCGCCCCCTCGCATGGAGCCACCCGCCGGGTGCGTCCGGTGACACACTCGGGGCGCGGGCTGCGAGGTACAGACGTGATCGACATGACGACCCGGAACGACAGCGAAGCCGGCTCGGTGCTGGCCCCGTGGCGGGTGTACGCCCCCCAGCACGACACCCAGCTGCTGGCCCAGGCCCTCGGCCGGGAGCACATCGGCGCCGGAGCCGCCGTCCTGGACGTGGGCACCGGCGCCGGGGCCCTCGCCCTGGCCGCGGCCCGGCGGGGCGCCCGCGTCACCGCCGTCGACAGGACCTACCGGGCGGTCCTGGCCACCCGGCTCAACGCCCGGCTCGCCCGGCTGCCCGTCGAAGTCCTCCACGGTGACCTGTTCGGCCCGGTCGCCGGCCGCCGGTTCGACCTCGTCGTGAGCAATCCGCCCTACGTCCCGGCACCCGGGGCCGTCCCCCGCCGGCATCATGCCGCGGTGGCGTGGGACGCGGGTGCGGACGGACGCCTCCTGCTGGACCGGATCTGCCGCCGCGCGCACACCTCGCTGCGTCCCGGCGGTGTGCTGCTGCTCGTGCACTCCGCGCTGTGCGGCATCGCACCCACCCTGGCCGCGTTGGCGCGGTCGGGACTCGACGCCCGGGTGACCGACCGGCGTCTCGTGCCGTTCGGTCCCGTGCTCCGCTCGCGGGGGGCGTGGCTGCGCGAGCGGGGGCTCGTCGACGCCGGCGAGGAGAAGGAAGAGCTGGTGATCATCCGTGCCGAACGGACCCGCTGAACCGCCGCGCCGCGTCACGCTGACGAGCGACGGGCCGATCCTCGTCGAAGGACCGGTCGAGGTGGTGCTCGACGACGGAAGGACCGTGTGCTCGGACCGTTTCACCGTCGCGCTCTGCGTCTGCCGGCGCAGCCGGGCCTATCCCTGGTGCGACACCAGCCACCGTGCCCGGGAGAAGAGGCGGAACGCATGACCACCACTGCGATGACCGCCCGCGACGGCGCCACCGGCGCCGCGCTGCCGCGGAGCAGGGGCGAACTCTCCCGCACGGTCCGCCAGGCCCTGACCCGTCCCGCCGGCACGCCGTTGCCGCGGCGGGTGACAGCGGTGCACGCGGACCCGTACGGGGACGATCTGCAACTGGCGCTCTACCTCTGCTACGAACTGCACTACCGCGGCTTCGCCGGCGTCGACGCCGGGTGGGAGTGGGAGCCCGGTCTGCTGCGGTTGCGGGCGGAGATGGAACACCGCTTCCTGTCCGCGCTCCGCGCCGACGTCGGACCGCCGCGCACGGCCGAGGAAGCCCTCGCGGACCTCCTCGTGGAACCGGTCGACGCCGACGGGCCCTCCTCATTCCTGAAGGATCGAGGGGAGTTGTGGCAGTTCCGCGAGTACGCGGCCCAACGCTCCCTCTACCACCTGAAGGAAGCCGATCCACACGCCTGGGTCATCCCGCGTCTCACGGGCCGCGCGAAGGCCGCGATGGTCGCCGTGGAGTACGACGAGTTCGGTGCCGGACGACCCGAGCGCATCCACGCCCGGCTGTTCGCCGACCTGATGGCCGATCTCGATCTGGACACCACATACGGACGCTATGTCGACACGACCGGTGCGGAGATGCTGACCAGCGTCAACCTCATGTCCCTGTTCGGACTCCACCGCGCGCTGCGCGGGGCGCTGGTGGGTCACTTCGCGGCCGTGGAGACCACCTCGTCACCCGGCTCACGGCGCCTCGCCCAGGGCCTTGTGCGAGTCGGCGCGGGCCCCGCGGCCGTCCATTTCTACACCGAGCACGTGGAAGCCGACGCGGTCCACGAGCAGATCGTCCGCCGGGACGTCGTCGGCGGCCTCCTGGAAGCGGAGCCCGCTCTCGACAGGGACGTCGCCTTCGGCGTCGACGCCACCGAATGGACCGAGAAACGGCTCGGCGACCACCTCCTCACCGCCTGGCGCGACGGCCGTACCTCACTGCGCACACCGCTGTGACCGCTCGCCACACGCCGGCCGGACAGGCGAACCCCGCGCGTACGCGGTACGAGCGCAGTGCCTGGGTACCCGGCACCGGCGCCACCGGTGCCACCCTCCCCGTCTGGGGCCAACTCTCGTGGGTGACCGGCACAGGGTGCGTGGCGGTCAGGGGCGCCCCGCGGCGAAACCCACACCCGTACGAGGCAGTCGAGGAGAGGCATCGCGATGTCCGCGCAGTCCGAGCCCGAGTCCGCTCGAGAGGAGCACGCCGCGCAGGACGGGACGGTCCTGAACAACCCCGACCCCGGCCCGGCGGCCGGCAGACAGGTGTCCCGGGAAGCGCCCCAGGAGCCACCGAGCCGTGAGCCACGCGGCGGCCGCAAGCGGTCCTGGGTGACGGTGGGATTCGCTCTGGGGCTCGGGGCGAGCCTGGCCTGGCTCGCCGTGCAGACCGTCATGCGGGTCAGTTCGATGCTGACCTTGCTGCTGCTGGCCGTATTCATCGCGATCAGTCTGGAACCACTCGTCGTCTGGTTCACGCGCAGGGGGCTGCGGCGCGGCTGGGCCGTCGCGATCGTCCTGACGGGGTTCCTCGCCGTACTCGGCGGCTTCCTGGCTCTGGTCATTCCTCCGGTGACCAAGGAGATCACCGCGCTGGTCGACGCGGTGCCCGGCTGGCTGGAGCAGCTCCACGACCATCAGTCCACGATCGGCCGCCTGGAGGACCGCTTCCACCTGGTAGAGAAGGCAAAGGAACAGATCGGTTCAGGAGGCGGAGCGTCCGGCCTGGCAGGAGGCGTCCTGGGCGCCGGCCAGATGGTCCTGAGCACCGTCGCGTCCACGGCCGTCGTGATCACCGTGACCCTGTACTGCATGGCGGCGCTGCCTGCCATCAAAGAGTTCTGCTACCGCCTCGTGGCGGCCAGCCGCCGCGAGCGCGTCGAGGGCGTGGCCGAAGAAATCATGAACCGCATAGGCAAGTTCATGCTCGGCAACCTCGTCACGTCAGGAATCGCCGGACTGGCGACCTTCGGCTGGTGCGCGGCCACCGGCGTCCCCTACGCCGCCGCTCTGGGCATCTTCACGGCCCTGATGGACCTGATCCCGATCGTCGGCTCCACTCTCGCCGGCATCATCGTCAGCCTCGTCGCACTGTCCGTGTCCCTCCCCATCGCGCTCGCGACCGCCGTCTTCTACGTCGTCTTCCGCATCGCCGAGGACTACCTCATCGTGCCGAGGGCCATGAAGTTCGCCGTCGACGTACACCCGCTGGTCACCGTCCTCGCGGTACTGGTCGGCGGGGCACTCCTCGGCATCATCGGCGCCCTCGTCGCCATCCCGGCGGCCGTCGCCGTCGGACTCGTCCTCGACGAGTACGTCTTCCCCAAGAAAGAACGGAACTGACGCGGCGCCGGCCGAGCTCACGGCGAAGTCCCACCGGAGCGCCCGGTGGGACTTCGCCTTCTCACGGCTCCACGCAGAAGCACCGTCGGGCCGGTTGCCGTACCTGCCGCATCGTCAACGCTCCTGCACGCAGGCACCGATCGTGAAGAAGATGCGCGTCCGCGGCGTACTCCCGGACCCCGGCGGGACGCCGGCCGTGCGGATCGCGCCCGGCCGGCGGAAGGCGACCGTCACCGGTCTCCTCACCATCTACGAGATCCCGCTCTTCCGACAGGACGAGGTGCTGCTCAAGAGAAACTCCGTGGTCTGCGGCGGCGGCGCGACGAGCAAGTGACGGACCGGGGACGTGGCGCCGTGGTGGTGTGGTGCCCGCTTCTCAGTCCAGCAGGCCCGGTTCCCATACCGATTCCAGCAGGCCGGAGAGTCGCGCCGTGTCGGCTGCCGTCCAGCCCGGTGGCTGCGTGATCTCCGCCCACGCGGAAGTCGGCATCCTGCCGTAGCGGTGGCCGTATCCGTCCGGCACGCCGTCCGCGCCGGCCAGGTCGCAGGCCACCTGCCAGAACGTGAGCAGCGGGTACCAGCGCATCGCCGGTGAGACGTCCCGGGCGCGCGGGCGGTCCAGCCAGTCCGGCTGGTGGAAGGCGAGCCCGGGTGACCACCAGACGACAGGGTCGGAGCCGTTCTGGAGGTAGACCGTGCGGGGCTCTCCCCAGGGCGCGGGCGGGATGCCGTAGTCCGCCGGCACCTGGGCGAAGCGCACCTGCGCACCGTCGTCGACCACCGGCCGCCACTCGGGGCTGCCCGGCCGCCGTTCCGCGGTGACCCTCTTCCACAGGGGGTTGTCGTAGGTCGGCCCGACGAACAGCGCGCCGTCGGTCTTCGAGGTGAGGGTGGCCAGGGAGCCGTCGAGGGCGGACTCCACGGAGAAGGAGCCGAGGCTCTCGCCGTAGACGAGGAGCCGGGGGCGGGTGTCGGCCGGGAGGGTCCGCCACTTGTCGTAGACGGCGTCGAAGAGGGCCCGCCCGGTGTCGGCGGCCTCGTCCTCGGTGAGCGCGGAGACCCAGCTGGGCAGGTAGGAGTACTGCATGGCGACCTCGGCGGTGTCGCCGCCCCACATGTACTCCAGGGGTTTGCTGCCCTGGTCGTTGATCCAGCCGGTGCCGGTGGTGCCCATCACGGCGAGGATCTTCCGGGAGAAGCCGCCGGTGCGTTCGAGTTCGCGCACAGCGAGGGCGGCGCGTTCGTCGAGGGTGTCGGCGGTGCGCAGGCCGACGTAGACACGTACCGGGTCCTTGGCCGGGCGGCCGGTGAAGGCGGCGATGTCGGCGCGGGTGGTGGCCGTACCGACGAAATCGCGACCCCGGGCGCCGAGGGTGTCCCAGTGCGCGGCGGACCGGGGGGTACCGGAGAGGGTGGGCAGGTCAGGCTGGTGGACGCCCTCGGTGGTGCCCTGGTCGGCGAGGGACGCGGCGCTCTCGATCGCGTCCAGCGCCCCGCGCAGCAGGAAGCCCTGGACGACGCCGACGATCACGAACGCGACGAGGGCGACCCCGGTTGCGTACGCGACCGGGCGCGGGACGTGGACGCCGAGCGGGTGGGCGACCAGGCGGGTGCCGAGCCGTACCGTACGGCCGATCAGGAGCAGTACCGTGCCGACGAGCACGGCGACGAGCGGGACCAGCGCCCACTGCCACCAGACCACCTGCGGGGGCAGGGTGACCGCGCGCCGGACCTCGCCCTGCCAGTGCACGCTCCAGGCGGTGACGGCGACGACCGCGGCCGCCCCGAGGGCCCCGAGGGCGGCCCAGAGGATCCTGCGGACGCGTGGACGGATCCGGAAGCCGGCCCAGCGGAGCAGCGACCGGGCGAGTGTCTCCAGTAGTGCGCCGACGGCGTATCCGACGACCGCCGAGACGCCGGCGACGAGTCCCTGGAGCCACCAGGAGCGCGGGAGCAGGGACGGGGTGAGGGACAGGCAGTAGCACAGGACCGCCACGGCGATCCCGCACCAGCACGGCCGCCGCCGAACCACCCGGCCGGGGCCCGCGTGCCGGCGCACCCGTTCCGTCATCCGCCGGGTCCAGTCCCTCGTCCGGTTCAGAGTCCTGCCCGCAACACCCACTTGGCCACCTCGGCACCACGATCGGCCACCGCACCCGCCGCCGCATCCGGACGACCTCCTCAGGCCATCCCCTTGGGTGACAAAAGGTGCAGGGCACTCGGGGATATCCCATCGTGGTGGGCATGGCCCAGGCCCAGACGACCGAGAGTCCCCGCTCCTCACCGCCGGCGGCCAAGCTGACGCTGCCCGCACTCACCGCGATGGTGGTCGGTTCGGTGGTCGGCGCCGGGGTGTTCCCGCTGCCGCGCCGGTTCGCCGAGGAGACCGGTGTCGGGGGCGCGCTGATCGCCTGGATGATCGCGGGCGCCGGCACGCTGATGCCCGCCTCACCTACGACCGCAACACCCGGGCCAACACGCTGCTGCGCAAGGCGGGCGTCGAGGTCATCACCATCGTCGGCGCCGAACTGGGCCGGGGACGCGGCGGCGGGCACTGCATGACCTGCCCGCTGCTGCGCGACCCGGTCGAGTTCTGACACCCCCGGGCCCGGACCCGGAGATGCCGGTCTCCCTGCTCCCCACCCGGGCCGCACTGGTGACGGCGGTGGCCGTGCTGGTGACGGCCAACCTGCTGGACAACCGCTGGGCACGGTCCTGGATCCTGCTGACCGCGGTCGTCGCCTCGGCGGCCCTGGTGGCGCTGCTGTTCTGTGCCGGGGGCGGCTGGGCCGATCTGGGGCTGGGCCGGAACACGCTGGTGGACGGGGTGCGTTGGGCGGTCGCACTGATCGGGATCGTCGCGGCGGTCTATCTGTGCGGGGCGCTTCTCCCAGTCACCCGGGGGCTGTTCGCGGACCAGCGGACCAACGCGCTCAGCGGTGCGGAGATCGCCTTCAAGGCGCTGGTCGCGGTGCCCGTGGGGACCGTACTGCTGGAGGAGATCGCCTTCCGCGGGGTGCTGTTCGCGCTGCTGCGCCGGCTGCACACGGCGACGACGGCCGCCGTGCTGTCCTCCGTGCTGTTCGGGCTCTGGCACATCCTGCCCTCGCTGAACCTCAACAAGGACAAGCCGACGCTCGGTTCGCTCTTCGGGCAGTCGGTCGCCGGGGCGGTCCTGGTGGACATCGGGGCGGTGCTGTTCACCGCCGTGGCGGGCTGCCTGCTGTGCTGGCTGCGCGACCGCAGCGGCTCCCTGCTGGCGCCGATGGCCCTGCACTGGGCGGTCAACGCGCTGGGCTACGCGGTGGGATTCCTGCTGCGCTAGGGCCTGTCTGACCATTCCCGTCGTCGCCCGGAGGGCGGCCTCGCGGCGTCAGGTGCGTGCTCTCGGCGTGCCGGGCGTAGGCCCTCGTACTGGACGTACTCGGGTCTGCGCCCGGTGCGGCGAGAGTGCGTGCATGGCGTCGTGAGGCAGACGGGAATTGTCAGACAGGCCCTAGGGGCTGACGCGCGGGCCCGTGACACGGCACACGGCACACGGCGGGAGCGCAGCGCTGACAGGGCACGCGCCGCGACCAGCTTCACCGATATACGGCACACGCCGGGTCCTCGGCGTTCACACAGCACACGCCGGTCCCGCAGCGCCGGCACGGCAGGCGCAGGGGTCTGCCGCGCGGGCGCGTGCCGCATCGGGCCTGCCGCACCGAGGCCTGTCGCACCGGCGCGTGCCGTATCGGGCAGACTCGCGGCATGGAGACTGCCGAGTATCTTCAGATCCTGGACCGGGAGGGCCGGTCGCTGGCCGCGGCCGCCGCGGCGGCGGGCCTCGACGCCGAGGTGCCGACCTGCCCGGACTGGCGGGTGCGCGACCTGCTGCGGCACACGGGCACCATCCACCGGTGGGCCGCCGGTGTCGTCGCCGACGCCCACCCCGGACCCCGGCCCATCCCCGACCCGCCCGACCTCGACGGCACCGACCTGACCACCTGGTTCCAGGACGGCCACCGCGACCTCGTCGACACCCTGGCCGGTGCGCCGCGGAACGTGACGTGCTGGACCTTCCACCCCGCCCCCGTCCCCTCACCGCTCACCTTCTGGCTGCGCCGGCAGGCCCATGAGACGACCGTGCACCGGTACGACGCCGAGGCGGCCCGGGGCGGGCCTGCGTCCCCGATCGCTACGGACTTCGCGGTCGACGGCATCGACGAACTACTGCGCGGCTTCCACGCCCGCTCCCGCAGCCGGGTCCGCTCCGAGTACCCGCGGGTGCTCCAGGTGCGCGCCGCGGACCGGGACGCGGTCTGGACCGTACGGCTGTCGGAGCAGCCGCCCGTCACGGAACTCGGCGCACTCCCTGAGGCGATGGCCGAACTCTCCGGTCCTGCGGACGAGTTGTACCTGGCGCTGTGGAACCGGGTGCCGGTGCCGAAGGTGATCGGCGACCGGGAACTGGCCGATCTGTGGCGCACCAGGTCCGGGATCTGACCGCCGGTCCTAGGGCCTGTTTGACAATTCCCGTCTGCCTCGCGACGCCATGCACGCACTCTCGCCGCACCGGGCGCAGACCCGAGTACGTCCAGTACGAGGGCCTACGCCCGGCACGCCGAGAGCACGCACCTGACGCCGCGAGGCCGCCCTCCGGGCGACGACGGGAATTGTCAGACAGGCCCTAGCCGGCCAGCATCCGGGTGAGCACCGCGCGCTGCACCGGCAGCACCTCGCCGTGCAGCGCGCGCCCCTTGCCCGTGAGCGCCACCCGCACACCCCGCCGGTCCTCCGGGCACATGGCCCGCTCGACCAGGCCGTCCTTCTCCAGCCGGGCGACCAGCCGGGACAGCGCGCTCTGGCTGAGGTGGATCCGCTCGGCGATCTCCTGGACGCGGTAGCTGCAACTGCCGTCGGTCGCCGGACCGTCGGAGAGCAGGTCGAGGACCTCGAAGTCACTGGCGCACAGCCCGTGGCCGTGCAGGGCGCGGTCGAGTTCGCACTGGGTCCGAGCGTGCAGGGCCAGCATGTCCCGCCACTGTTCCACGAGTGCCTGCTCGGGCTTCTTCGCCGCCATCCCCGCACCGTAGCAGAGAAACGGGATTGTTGCATCGTAATTAAATGCGCTTGCATTCGATGCATGTGCATGTAGTGTCTGTGGGCATGACCTCTCCGCTCACCGCCCCTGCTCCCGAGGGACGCTGGACTCCCCGCCTCTGGGGCACCCTGCTGGTGCTCTGCGCCGCGATGTTCCTGGACGCCCTGGACGTGTCGATGGTCGGCGTCGCGCTGCCGTCGATCGGCTCCGACCTGCACCTGTCGACCTCGACGCTGCAATGGATCGTCAGCGGCTACATCCTGGGCTACGGCGGCCTGCTGCTGCTCGGCGGCCGGACCGCCGACCTGCTGGGCCGCCGCCAGGTGTTCCTCGTGGCCCTCGGCGTCTTCGCGCTCGCCTCGCTGCTCGGCGGCCTGGTCGACTCGGGCCCGCTGCTGATCGCCAGCCGCTTCATCAAGGGCCTGAGCGCGGCCTTCACCGCTCCGGCCGGCCTCTCGATCATCACGACCACGTTCCCGGAGGGCCCGCTGCGCAACCGCGCCCTCGCCATCTACACCACCTGCGCGGCCACCGGCTTCTCCATGGGCCTGGTGCTGTCCGGCCTGCTCACCGAGGCCAGCTGGCGCCTCACCATGCTGCTGCCCGCGCCCATCGCCCTGATCGCGCTGGTCGCCGGTCTCAGGCTGCTGCCGCGCAGCGCCCGCGAACGCGACCACAACGGCTACGACATCCCCGGCGCGGTCCTCGGTACCGCCTCCATGCTGCTCCTGGTGTTCACCGTGGTGGAGGCCCCGCAGGTGGGCTGGGCATCGGCCCGTACCCTGCTGTCCTTCCTGGCGGTCGCCGTGCTGCTGACCGTCTTCGTCCGGGTCGAACGCCGCTCCCCCGGCCCGCTCATCCGGCTCGGCGTGCTGCGCTCGGGCAACCAGATCCGCGCCCAGCTCGGCGCGGTCGCCTTCTTCGGCTCCTACGTCGGTTTCCAGTTCCTGACCACCCTGTACATGCAGTCCCTGCTCGGCTGGTCGGCGCTGCACACCGCCCTGGCCTTCCTGCCCGCGGGCGCGCTCGTGGCGGTGTCCTCGACCAAGGTCGGTGCGATCGTCGACCGCTTCGGCACCCCGCGGCTGATCGCGGCGGGCTTCGCGTTCATGGTCCTCGGATACGCCCTGTTCCTGCGCGTCGACCTGGACCCGGTGTACGCGGCGGTGATCCTGCCGTCGATGCTGCTGATCGGCGCGGCCTGCGCGCTGGTCTTCCCCTCGCTCAACATCCAGGCCACCAACGGGGTCGACGACCACGAGCAGGGCATGGTCTCCGGGCTCCTCAACACCTCGGTGCAGGTGGGCGGCGCGATCTTCCTGGCGATCGTGACGGCTGTGGTCACCGCGGGCGCCCCGGCGCATGCGACCCCGCAGGCGATGCTCGACAGCTACCGCCCGGGCTTCGTGGTGGTCGCGGGCGTGGCCCTCGCCGGCCTCCTGATCACCCTCACCGGACTGCGCGCCCCGCGCCGGCAGCAGACCGTCGTGATCGCCAAGTCCACCTCCCTGGAGGCGGAGCGCGTGTCCGTGCGCGACTGACGCGCGACGCGCGACCATCGGGGGACGCCTCCGAACGTGCGCCCGGCGGGGCCGATTGCTCCGCCGGGCGCACGGGTGTGACACTGCCGGAATGACGAGTCACGGGGGACGGCGCGGTCAGGCCGAGCGGGACGCGATCACCGTCGAGATCGGATACGCGCTGTGCAGTGCGGTGTTCGCGGCCGCGGCGGTCTTCGGAGCGGTGGCGGGCCCGGCGCTGCTCTTCGATCTGCCCGGCGGTCTCGCACATGTGCTGCCGCTGGTGGGCGTGGCGCTCGCCACCGTGGTGTTCCTCGCCCGGGTCGTCAGCGTACTGGTCCGCTTCCAGCGGTCGTCTCAGCCCAGCCAGCCCGGCCGGACCAGCCCCGACTCATAGGCCAGGACGACCAGTTGGGCCCGGTCGCGGGCGCCCAGCTTGACCATCGTGCGGCTCACATGGGTCTTCGCGGTGAGGGGACTGACCACCAGGCGGCGGGCGATCTCCTCGTTGGACAGTCCGATGCCGACCAGTGCCATCACCTCTCTTTCCCGATCCGTGAGTTGGGCGAGGGTGTCGGCGTCGGCCGGCTTCTTGGAACGGGCCGCGAACTCCGCGATCAGCCGCCGCGTCACACCCGGCGACAGCAGCGCGTCCCCGCCCACCACGGCCCGGACCGCGCGTACGAGTTCCTCCGGCTCGGTGTCCTTGACCAGGAACCCGGAGGCGCCGGAGCGGATCGCCTCGAAGACGTACTCGTCCAGTTCGAACGTCGTCAGCATCACCACCTTGACGTCCGTCAACTCCTTCTCCCCGGTGATACGGCGGGTCGCGGCCAGGCCGTCCAGATGCGGCATGCGGATGTCCATCAGGACGACATCGGGGCGCAGTTCGCGCACCTTGCGCAGCGCGTCCTCGCCGTCCGCCGCCTCCCCGGCCACCTCGATGTCCGGCTGCGCGTCGAGCAGCGCCCGGAAACCGGCCCGCACCAGCGACTGGTCGTCGGCGAGCAGTACCCGGATCATCGGTCCTCCCGGTCGGTCATGGGCCGTACGGAGTCGGTCGAGGCCGGCGCGGCATCGGCCGAGGACGGCGCGGTATCGGCCAAAGGCAGCCCGGCATCGGTCAAAGGCAGCCCGGCATCGGTCAGAGGCAGCACGGCCAGCACTCGGAAGCCGCCGTCGGCGCGCGGTCCCGCCTCGATCGTGCCACCCAGCGCGGCCGCCCGTTCCCGCATCCCGGCCAGCCCGTTCCCACTGCCGCCCGCGTCCGCGCCGGTCGCGGGACCGTCGTCGTCGATCCGCAGCCGCAGCTCGGCGCCCCCGTGGTCGAGCCGTACGCGCGCGTGCCGTGAACCCGAGTGCCGTACGACATTCGTGAGCGCCTCCTGCACGATCCGGAAGGCGGCCAGGTCGGCGCCGGGCGGCAGTCGCGGCGGCTCCCCCTCCACCGCCACGGTGAGTCCGGCACTCGCCGCCTGTTCGACCAATTCCGGCAGCCGCCCGAGGCCGGGAGCGGGCGCGCGCGGCGCATCTCCCGGGGCGCGCAGGGTGTCGAGCACCTGACGGACCTCGCCGAGCGCCTCCTTGCTGGCGGCCTTGATGGTGGTGAGCGCGGACCGGGCCTGCTCGGGGTCGGAGTCCAGCAGCGCGAGGCCCATGGCCGCCTGGACGTTGATGACCGAGATGCTGTGTGCCAGCACGTCGTGCAGCTCGCGGGCGATCCGCAGTCGTTCCGCGTCCGCCCGCCGTCGGGCCGCCTGAGCGCGATCGGCCCGCTCCCGCGCCCACTGCTCGCGCCGCAGCCGGACCAGCTCGGCCACCGAGACGATGATCAGCACCCAGGTGGCGATGATCGTCTCCTGGCCGGGGTTCGCCCCCGTGTCGCCCGGCGGCGGCAGCCAGCGGTAGAGCCAGAGCGAGATCAGCAGGTGGCCGCCCCACAGCATCCCGACGGCCGCCCAGGCGGCCCGGCGGCGCCCGGCGACGACGGCGCTGAAGCAGGCCACGGCGACGGCCGCGAAGACCGGCCCGAACGGGTAGCCGGCCGCGAGGTAGCCGAGGGCGAGCCCCGCCGTGCCGAACACCACGGGCACCGGGTGCCGGTGCCGCCACAGCAGCAGCGCGCAGGTGGTGAGGAGCAGCAGGCGGGCGTACACGTCGAGGGGTTCGCGGTGCGGCTGCTGGTGGGCGGCGAAGTTCGAACCCACCAGCACGAGCACGGTGAGCGGGACGGTGGTGCGCCACGGCAGCCGACCGCGCGACGGCCCGTCCGCGCCGTCGTCGGCGCGCTGCCACCACGGGGGCCCGTAACGCCACCAGTGCGCGGGGCCGCGCTCCCGTACCCGCTGCTCGTCCATGTCCGCCACGCTAGTCGGCGCCGGCCCGCGCGAGCGTCAGCCCGGCGAGGTGATCACACGTACTCCCCGGGAAGTACGCCGCCGGGCGCGGTGCGATCCGGCACGGTGCGGTGGAGTGCGATGCGGTGAGCTTCCGCCAACTTGAAATCGCAGGTCAAAGAGCTGGTGTGACCAGTTCACGGGGTACTCACGCTGGTCGTGGGCGACAGTCTGCGGAGTAGATCATCCGTCAGCGGTTGACTTCGAGGTTCGTCAGAACGAGGAGGGCGCGCAGGAGGTGGGTGGCGCGGGCGGGGTCGGTGCGGAGTTTGGTGAGGGTCCGCCAGTTCTTGAGGTGGGCGAATCCGTGTTCGACCGGTGCGCGTCCGGTGGCGAGGACGCGGTTGGCGGTCTCCTGGCCGGAACGGCCGCCGGGGGCACCCCGGTTACGCCCGCACCCCATCGCTCCGGGCGCTGGCGCGCCTGGTCACAGGCAGGTGGTGAACCGGCCGTCGGGTAGTTTGCGCAGCCAGCCGCGATCGACGAGTCTGACCAGCTTCCCGCGCAGCGGTTCCAGCTTGGCCCGCACGCTGACGTTGGCCGCTTGAAAGGTTCCCCACGACGCGAAGCGATTGACGGGGGACCGTGAGCCGCCGGTCGGCCGACGCGCGGGGCGGATCAGTTGCGCGCGCCGGCCGGTGGGCCGACGACGGTGGTGAGCTGGAGTTTGGTCTCGTCCTCGCTGCCCGGCGCGGCGGTCATGATGACGATCTTGAGCTCGGTGTCGCCGTCGGTCAGGACATCGCAGTCCACCGTGACCGGGCCCACCGACGGGTGGTCGACCGTCTTGCGGACCTCGCGGTTCGCGGTCACCTCTCCCTTCGCCCACAACTCGGCAAACCTCTCGTTGCCTGCGTTCAGATCGCGGACCAGCGCGGCCAGGCGACCGTCCCGGGGGAAGCGGCCGGTGGCGCGGCGCAGGTCGGAGACGAGGGCGGCGTCGGCGGCGTCGGGGTCCGTGTCGGTGACCGGCCACAGCGCGAGGGGGGTGTGATCGGCGCCCACCGGGAACCTGTCGCGGGCGAAGTTGCGCATCCGCGGCGGCGAGGCCAAGGGGTCGCCCAGCAGGGCGGCCCACCCGTGGTTCCACCACACCAGTTGCCAGTCCGCCGCGAACACGGCAACCGGTACGTCTCCGAGGCGGACGAGCACTCGTTGCATACCGGGCGGGAGATGGTCGCAGATCGTGCCGTCCGCCGGCGGAACGATCTGGGCCAGGCGGTAGAGGTGGTCCCGCTCGGCGGTGGACAGCTGGAGGGCGCGCGCCAGGGACGCCACCACCGACGCCGAGGGTGTCGTGGCCCGCCCCTGCTCCAGGCGCACGACGTAGTCGACCGACACTCCGGCCAGGTCGGCCAGTTCCTCGCGCCGCAGCCCGACAGCCCGGCGCTTGCGGACGACCGGCAGCCCGGCGGCCGACGGGGGCAGCCGGTTCCGCCATGTGCGGATCGCCGCGCCCAGTCCAGCCCCGGGGGGTGTCGTCGTCATGCTCTTCATCCTCCTGCATCCCCGATCACATGCGGGGGCGCAAGGGTGGTACTGGTCTTCCCACCGTCGAAGCGTCCCTGGTCCAGCTCCCTCGTCCAGGCAACCATCGAAGGCATGACGATCACTTTCATCACCGGAGCCAACAAGGGCATCGGCCGCGAGACCGCCCGCCGCCTCATCGCGTGCGGTCACACCGTTCTCCTGGGAGCCCGCGACCGTGAGCGGGGTGAGGAGGCAGCCGCCGCGCTGGGCGCACGCTTCGTCCCCGTCGACGTGACCGACGACGCGTCCGTGGCCGCCGCCGCCGCGGACGTCGCCGAGCACGAGGGCAGGATCGACGTCCTGATCAACAACGCGGGGGTACAGGGACCCTTCGGTGATCCCGGCGACCTCACCGCCGCGGACGCCCGCGCCGTCCTCGACGTCAACGTCATCGGCGTCGTCCGCACCACCACCGCGTTCCTGCCGCTGCTGCGCCGCTCGGACGACCCCGTGATCATCAACGTCAGCAGCGGCATGGGCTCCCTCGCCTTCACCCACGACCCCGGCCGGTCCGAGTCGCTCGTCGCCGTGCCGCTGTACGCCTCCTCGAAGGCGGCGCTGACGATGTTGACCACGCAGTACGCCAAGGGGCTCAAGGGCATTCGCGTCAACGCCGCCGACCCCGGCTACACCGCGACCGACATAAACGGTCACAGCGGCTCCCAGACCGTCACCGAGGGCACGGACGCGATCGTCGCCCTCGCCACCGAGGGGCCCGGTGCCGGCACCGGACGCTTCATCGACCGCCATGGCGAGATCGCCTGGTCCTGACACCGGCGGTGCCGGGTCACCGGCCCTGAAGAACAGAACGGGCAGAACATCGAGACCGGTTGGGCGGGAGAACCGCCGCTGCTACTGGCGTCGGCGGAATCTCCGGCAGAAATCCGCTCTCCTTCACTGCTCCAGAGGCGGGCAGCAAGCTTCACCTGGCTGCTGACCGCCGGCATGGGCCCGCAGCCCCGTCAGCCGCCCCACACCCGGCTGGAGCGAGGGGTCCGCCGATACAAGCCGATCCTCTTCGTTGCCTCGGTCATCATCGCGCTCTCACAGCTTCTGCTCGCATTCATACCGGCGGACGGCAACTACTGGGCGAACCTGCTGCCCGGTTTCGTCCTGTGGGGCATCGGCGCGGGCGCGGTATTCGGTCCGATCACGGTCGCGGCAGCCTCCGGCGTCCACTGGTCGCAGACCGGCCCGGCCTCTGGCCTGGTGAACACCTCTCAGCAGCTCGGCGGTTCCCTGGGGCTGGCGATCCTGACCGGAACTACTATGCGACGCACTTGACTTGCGAGTGAACACGGAGGCCACCCGCGCCACCCACCTCCTGCGCGCACTGCTCGTCATGGCGAATCTTGAAGTCAACCGCTGACAGACGATCTACTCCGGAGACTGCCGCCTCCGACCAGCGCGAGAACCTGGGGCGACCGTCACGCCAGCCCTTTGACCTGCGTCTTCAAGTTGGCGGAGGCTCAGTGCGGGGCGGTGCGGTGCGGTGCGGTGCGGTGCGGTGCGGTCAGCGGCCGGATGCCAGTTCCGTCACCTCGGCGTCGAACAGCCGCTCCGGGTCGAAGCCCATGCCCGCGAACTGCCCGGCGAGTTCGAGGGAGAGCACGCCGTGCATCCGGGTCCAGAACGCCAGAGCCCGGCGCAGCACCCCAGGCGACGCGGGGTGGCCATCGGCCCACTGGCGGTGCTGGGCGAGATGCGCGGTGAAGCCGGCGGAGGCGGGCGCCTCGGGCTCGGCCGCCGCACAGACGTCGAGCAGTGCGGCCATGATCTCCCGGGCGATGGCGGTGATGTCGTCGGGCGCGTGATATCCGGGCACCGGCGTGCCGTAGACGAGGAAGTACCGCTGAGGGTCGTCGAGCGCCCAGCGGCGCAGGGCACGCGCGAGGCCTTCGATGCCGGCCCGGGAGTCGGCGGCGGCCCGGAAGGTGTCGGCCAGGCTGCGGTAGGCGTCCCGGATCAGCTCGGTGATCAGCTCGTCCCGGCTGCCGAAGTAGCGGTAGAGGGCGGGGCCGCTCATGCCCAGCTCCTTGGCGATCGCGTTCAGGGACAGGCCCGACGCGCCGGACTTGGCGATCTGCTCCCAGGCGCGCGCCTTGATGTCGGCCCGCACCTGGCTCCGGTACCGCTCGCGGGGACTCACCGCTTCTGCCGCCATGACCTGCACGCTCCTCTCACTGCTGACGCCCAGTCTCCCGATGCCCGGGCGTCCAGGCGTCCCGAGCACTTCAGGTTTCCGGGTTTCCGAGCCGCTGGCCTTGCCTCTGACCCTCAGGGCCGTTTCTGACCTTCATGGTTGTTGCGACTGTTTCAGCCTATCACTTTCGATATTTGCTCTAACGGAAGTTAGTGCACCCCGCTACATGAGAGCTTGACACTGACGCGAGAGCCAGTCATGTTAGTTATAGCTTCTAACGCAAGCGAGTACCTCTCCCGCTTGCGACTGCGTCCACAGGGAGATCGTCATGGAGGTCGTCATGGAAACCGCAGGAACCGCCGCACCCCAGGGCCCCGCAGCCGACACCCAGCTCGTCGAGGTCGTCCTGCCGGGCGTCGTGGAACCCGAAGGTCTGCAGATCCGGCGCGGCAAGATACCGGTCCCGGGCGCCGGCCGGATCGTCGTTCGCATGGAGGCCACCGGCGTCTCCTTCGCGGAGCAGCAGATGCGCCGTGGCCGCTACTACGACCAGCCGCCGTTCCCCTTCGTCCCGGGCTACGACCTGGTCGGCACGGTGCTCACGGCCGGCGAGGGCGTCGCGCCGGGGCTCGTCGGCAAGCGGGTGGCGTCCCTGGTCAAGGTGGGCGGCTGGGCCAGTCACGTCGTGCTCGACGCGGCCGACGCCGTGGAGGTGCCGGCCGGTGTCGGCGCGGCGGAGGCCGAGACGCTGGTCGTCAACGGCATCACCGCCTGGCAGATGCTCCACCGCAAGGCCAGGGTGCGACAGGGCGGGACGATCCTGGTGCACGGTGCCAACGGCGGGGTCGGCACGGTCCTCGTCCAGCTGGCGCGTGCGGCGGGCCTGCACGTCATCGGCACGGCCGCGGCCCGTCACCACGACGCGCTGCGGGACCTGGGCGTCACCCCGGTCGACTACCGCGCCGAGGACGTCCCGGCCCGGGTCCGCGAACTGGCCCCCGGCGGTGTCGACGCCGTCTTCGACCACCTCGGCGGCCGCAGCGTCATCGACTCCTGGCAGCTCCTCGCACCGGGCGGCACCCTGGTCGCCTACGGCAGTGCCACCACCCGGGACGACTCGGGCTCCAAGCAGCTGCCCGTGCTCAAGATCCTCGGCCGGGTGTGGCTGTGGAACGCGCTGCCCAACGGCCGGCACGCGTACTTCTTCAACGTCTGGGAGGGTCGCGCCCTCGGCAAGGACCGCTTCCGGGCCCGGCTGAGCGCCGACCTCACCCAGGTGTTCGAGTCCCTCCAGCGCGGCGAGGTCACCGCCCGCATCGCCGCCCGGCTACCCCTCACCCAGGCCGCCGAGGCCCTGCGGCTGGCCGAGTCCGGGACGGTCGCCGGCAAGGTCGTACTCGTCCCGGAAGCCGGCGTCGGCACGTCGGCCGCCCAGGCACAGTGACAGCCGTCGGCACCGTGATGACCGTCGGCGCAGCGACTTCCGTCGGCGCAGCGAATTCCGTCCGCTCGGTGACGCCAGTCGGCTCCGCGACCGCCCTTTGCGAACGCCCCGTCGTCCGCGGAGGGGGGCTCGGGTCGAGGCGGCGGCGCGTACGTCACCTCGCCGACCGGAGCCCGCTACGGGAAGACCAGACCCACCCCATGGGCGAGCTGGGCGGCCGCATGCCGGAAGAACCGGTCACGGTCCTCCACGACTCCCTTGAACTGGCCGAACAGTTCGAACCCGACCAGCCCGAACAGCTGCGCCCACGCGGCGGCCATGGCGACGGCCACCTCCGACGGGAGACCCGGCATGAGTTCGTCGGCCATCCGGCGGGCCTCGGGCGCGAGCTCGGCCGGCACGGGGGTGCGAGCCAGACCTCGCTTCTCGAACGCGTCGAGCAGGATGCCGATCAGGACGAGGGCGACCCGGGCGGCCGGCTGGATGGTCGTGTCCGGGGCGGCGTAGCCGGGCACCGGCGACCCGTAGATCAGCGCGTACTCGTGCGGGTGCCCCAGCGCCCAGCCGCGTACCGCCTCGCACACGGTGACCCAGCGCCGCGCCGGGACGGCGCCGGCCGCGAGGGCAGTGGCGTGCGCGGCCTCGGCGGCCTCACCGAGGGAGTCGTAGGCGTCGATGATCAGCGCGGTGAGCAGGTCGTCCCGGCTGGGGAAGTAGCGGTAGAGCGCCGAGGAGACCATGCCGAGTTCGCGTGCGACGGCCCGCAGCGACAGCTTGGCCGCACCCTCGGCCGCGAGCTGTCTGCGTGCCTCGTCCTTGATGGCCGCGGTGACTTCCACTCTGGCTCGCGCGCGG
Source organism: Streptomyces sp. NPDC031497 (assembly GCF_055580905.1). Taxonomy (NCBI): domain Bacteria; kingdom Bacillati; phylum Actinomycetota; class Actinomycetes; order Kitasatosporales; family Streptomycetaceae; genus Streptomyces; species Streptomyces sp. NPDC031497. The sequence goes on along the minus strand of NZ_JBVIKO010000010.1, from coordinate 303,254 downwards.
GCGCCCTGTGCGGTGCTCATGGAGAGCAAGTCTGCCACGTATCGAGAGCGGTGCGCACAGTTTGGAGCAGTGCACTCGAACTGGAGCAGCGCACCTCATCCGGTGCACCGATCTCAAACAAGTGCACCGCACAAAAGAGAGAGCGCCGCTCTTGCTTTGGATCGCCGATCTCCCCCACACTGGAGTCAAGCGAGAGCACCGCTCTCCCAAACTGTGGGGGTCATCGTCATCGTGGCGACACACATCCAGAAACCCGGCTGGTTCACCGTCAACGTCTTCAACCGGGCCGTGGCCTGGCTCACCGGCCGCGGTATCAGCATCTGGGGCTCCCGCGTCCTCGCCGTCCGCGGACGCAAGAGCGGGGAGTGGCGCACCACCCCCGTGAACCTGCTGACGGTGGACGGCCAGCAGTACCTGCTCGCGCCGCGCGGCCACGTCCAGTGGACCCACAACATGCGCGCCGCCGGCGGCGGCGAACTGCGGCTCGGCAAGAACGTGGACGTCTTCACCGCCACCGAGGTCGCCGACGACGACAAGGTCGAGCTGCTGCGGGCCTACCTGAAGCGCTGGAAGGCCGAGGTCGGCGTCTTCTTCAACGGGGTCGGCCCCGACTCGCCCGACGCCGACCTGCGTCGCATCGCCCCCGACCACCCGGTCTTCCGGATCGCCGTCACGAAGTGACCGAGTCCCCCGCGTCCGCGCCGCCCGCGCCGTCCGCGTCCGCCTCGGCGGCCTTCTCCGAGACCACCGGCTCCGGAGCCAGTGTGGTGAGGGCGCGCTGGGCGAGCGGGTGGGAGCGGACGAGTTCGCCGAGCGAGGTCCGGCCCTGGGTGATCTCCTTGAACGCGCGCCAGGCCGGGCGGAAGCCGGTCAGGGCCGCGTGGAACAGGCCGGGCCGGCGCTCGAACACCGCGAGCATCCGCTTGCCGACGCTCATCTCGACGCCGAGGCCCGCCTTGACGGCGAAGGCGTAGTTCAACGCCTGCCGGCGGGCGTCGACGGCGTCGTGGGCCTCGGCGATCCGCACCGCCCACTCCCCCGCGAGCCGCCCCGAGCGCAGTGCGAAGGAGATGCCCTCGCGGGTCCAGGGCTCAAGGAGGCCGGCCGCGTCACCACACACGAGCACCCGGCCCCGGGACAGCGGCGAGTCGTCGGCGCGGCAGCGGGTCAGGTGGCCGGAGGAGACGCTCGGTTCGAAGCCGGCGAGGCCGAGCCGGGCGATGAAGTCCTCCAAGTACCGTTTGGTGGCGGCGCCTTCGCCGCGCGCGGAGATCACGCCGACGGTCAGGGTGTCGTCCTTGGGGAAGACCCAGCCGTAACTGCCCGGCATCGGGCCCCAGTCGATGAGGACCCGTCCCTTCCAGTCCTCGGCGACCGTCTCCGGCACCGGGATCTCCGCCTCCAGGCCGAGGTCCACCTGGTCGACCTTCACGCCGACGTGGGCGCCTATCCGGCTGGCGCTGCCGTCGGCGCCGACCACAGCGCGCGCCAGCAGGGTCTCGCCGTCCTGGAGGACGACGGCGACCGTGCGCCGGTCGGGGACGGCCGAGCCGTGCTGTTCGACGCGCTGCACGGCGGCGCCCGTGCGCAGTTCGGCGCCCGCCTTCTGGGCGTGCTCGACCAGCTGCTGGTCGAACTCGGGCCGGTTGATCAGCCCGAACATCATCTGCTTGGAGCGGCGGGTGCGGGTGAACCGTCCGTTGTTGGAGAAGGTGACCGCGTGCACCCGGTCCTTGAGGGGCAGCTCGAAGCCGGGCGGGAGCGCGTCGCGCGAGGGTCCGATGATGCCGCCGCCGCAGGTCTTGTAGCGGGGCAGCTCGGCTTTCTCCAGCAGCAGCACGCGCCGTCCCGCGACCGCCGCCGCATAGGCCGCCGAGGCTCCCGCGGGTCCCGCGCCCACCACGACGACGTCCCACACCCGCTGCACGTCGTCCGCCGAAGAATTCTCACCGCTCACGATGGTCCGCTGCTCCGATCAAGCCGTAGAAGCCGTAAGTGTCGTATGTGCCGTATGTGCTGTATGCCGTATCAAGCGGTAGGTGCCGTATCAACCCGTGGGTCAGGCCCTGTCCGTCCGTAGCCGGGCACCTACCACCTGTCCCCCGCATCCTACGGCGGAGATCGCCGCAGGCCGCTGTGGGAGGATCGGTGTACTCACCAGTTCAACGTCGCACCCACGAGGAGCGTGCCCATGTCGTCCAATCCGGTCGCCGAGACCGTCGCCGCCCTGCTGCCCAGGGCGAGGGCGGAGCTCGCCGAGCTGGTGGCCTTCAAGTCGGTGGCGGACTTCACCCAGTTCCCGAAGAGCGAGAGCGAGGGCGCCGCGAACTGGGTCGCCGACGCGCTGCGCGCCGAGGACTTCGTGGACGTCGCCGTGCTGGACACCCCGGACGGCACACAGTCGGTGTACGGCTATCTGCCGGGGCCGGAAGGTGCCAAAACGGTCCTGCTGTACGCGCACTACGATGTGCAGCCGCCGCTGGACGAGGCCGCCTGGACCTCCCCGCCGTTCGAGCTGACCGAGCGGGACGGCCGCTGGTACGGGCGCGGTGCCGCCGACTGCAAGGGCGGCGTGATCATGCATCTGCTGGCGCTGCGTGCGCTGAAGGCGAACGGTGGCGTCCCGGTCAACGTCAAGGTGATCGCCGAGGGCTCGGAGGAGATGGGCACCGGCGGCCTGGAGCGGTATGCCGAGCAGCACCCCGACCTGCTGACGGCGGACACGATCGTCATCGGCGACACGGGCAACTTCCGGGTCGGCCTGCCGACGGTGACCACGACCCTGCGCGGCATGGCCATGGTCCGGGTCCAGATCGACACGCTCCAGGGCAATCTGCACTCGGGGCAGTTCGGCGGTGCCGCCCCGGACGCGCTGGCCGCGCTGATCCGGGTGCTGGACTCGCTGCGCGCGGAGGACGGTTCGACGACGGTCGACGGGCTCGCGCCGGAGGCGGGCTGGGCGGGGCTGGAGTACGAGGAGGAGCAGTTCCGCAAGGACGCCAAGGTGCTGGACGGCGTCGGGCTGATCGGTGACGGCTCGGTCGCGGACCGCATCTGGGCGCGTCCGGCGGTCACGGTGCTCGGCATCGACTGCCCGCCCGTGGTCGGCGCCACCCCGTCGGTGCAGGCGAGGGCCCGTGCCCTGGTCAGCCTGCGGGTGCCGCCGGGCGTGGACGCGGCCGAGGCGAGCAAGCTGCTCCAGGCCCACGTGGAGGCGCACACGCCGTGGGGTGCCCGCGTGCGGACGGAGGCGGTCGGCCAGGGGCAGCCGTTCCGCGCCGACACCGCCAGCCCGGCGTACCAGGCGATGGCCGACGCGATGGCGGTCGCCTACCCGGGCGAGACGATGCAGTACGCCGGTCAGGGCGGCTCCATCCCGCTGTGCAACACCCTGGCGAGCCTCTACCCGCACGCCGAGTTCCTGCTGATCGGTCTGAGCGAGCCGGAGGCGCAGATCCACGCGGTCGACGAGAGCGTGTCTCCCGAGGAGTTGGAGCGCCTGTCGGTGGCCGAGGCGCTGTTCCTGCGGAACTACGCGGCGGGCTGAACCGCTCTGCCCACGGCAGAGGGCCCTCGTCCGCGGACGGGGGCCCTCCTACGGTCCGGGTATGGACGTCATCGAACTGCTCCCCCGGCTGCACCTGCTGCGCTTCCCGGTCGGCCAGGCCTACCTCTGGCACGACCCGGACACCGGTGCCTCGACGCTGATCGACGCCGGCCCGCTCGGCTCGGGCCGGCCCATCGCCGACGCCCTCACCGCGCTGGACCGGTCCCCTTCGTCGGTACGCCGGATCGTCCTCACCCATTTCCACGAGGATCACGTCGGCGGGGCGGCGGAGTTCGCCGCCCTGAGCGGAGCCGAGGTGCTGGCCCACCGCCTGGACGCACCGGTGATCCGGGGTGAGATCCCAGGCCCGCCGCCGGTGTTCGAGGAGTGGGAGCAGCCGATCCGGGCCGAGGTCGCGAAGCTGCTGCCGGTCGGCGAGCCGGTCCCCCCGGACGAGGTGACGGAGTTGTCCGACGGTGCCGTGCTGGACTTCGGCGGCGGCGCCCGGGTCGTCCACGTGCCAGGTCACACCGACGGCAGCATCGCGCTCCATCTGCCTGCGCACGGCGTGCTGTTCACCGGGGACGCGGTGGCGGTGTCCCCGGTCACCGGCTCGGTGATTCTCGGGGTCTTCAACCTCGACCGGGCCCGAGCCGTCGCGTCCTTCGGGCGGCTGGCCGATCTGGCCGCGGAGGTGGCCTGTTTCGGCCACGGTGATCCGGTGACCGCGGAGGCATCCCGGGTGCTGCGGAAATCCGCGGACACCTACGGGCCGCCGCGCTGAGCGTGGGGACATGACCACACCCCGCGCCGTATCGCCGCCCACACCGACCTCGACAGGCAGTCAGGGGACGTCAACCGACCGGGATGCCGGCCTCCAGATAGAGCGCGGCGCCCCGCTCCCGGGCCCGCAGCGCCCAGCGCAGCCGTTCGTAGCGCACCGGGGGCAGCATCTCGGCGGCCTCCTGTTCGGTGACGAAGCGCCAGCCGCGCAGCTCGGGTCCCGGCAGCACCAGCCGTCCGGCCTCGGCGGAGTCCAGCCGGCCGCCGTCGAAGAGCAGCCGCAGGCCTCCGTAGCGGGGCGGTACGGGCTGCTCCCAGTCGACGACCAGCAGCCTCGGCATCTTCTCCAGCCGGATCCCGGTCTCTTCCTCGACCTCGCGCACGCCTGCCTGCGCGGGGGCCTCGCCGGGCTCGACGACACCGCCGGGGAACTCCCAGCCGGCCTTGTAGGTGGGGTCGACCAGCAGGACGCGGTCCTCCTCGTCGAAGAGGAGCACCCCGGCCGCGAGGGTCTCGGCGGTGGGCTCCGGGGTCTGCACGATGTCGCAGACGGACGCGGTACCGGTGCCGACGGCGTCGGCGATGTACACGGCCGTCTCGTACGGGGTGAGGGTGCTGGTGTCGACGAGATGGGCGTCGGCGCCGATCCAGGAGGCGAGGGCGGCGCGGTAGGGCTCGATCTGGTCGTACGACCACTGCCGGACGCGCATCTCGCCGTCGGGCAGGTCGGACGGGATCTCGCGCCCGGCTATTCGCTCGCGCAGGATCGTTTCGGCCGGGGTGAGGCACAGATGCCGGACGGCGATCCGGCGGGCGGCGAGACCCCCGAAGATCTCGTCGCGGTACTCCTGGCGCAGCAACGTCATGGGAACCACCAGGGTCCCGCCCAGCTCGGCCAGCATCGCGGCCGCCGTGTCGATCACCAGTCGCCGCCACATCGGCAGGTCCTGGAAGTCCCCGACCTCGGCGAGGTGCTTGGCCGGTAGCAGGTGTGTCAGTGCCCCGCCGATGATCTCGGGGTCGAAGAGCGTGCTGTTCGGGATCAGTTCGATCAGTTCACGTGCGGTGGTGCTCTTGCCCGCACCGAACGCGCCGTTGACCCAGACGATCACGGACTTCCCCCTCTTCTGTTGGCCCCCTGAGGCTTGCCCGCTCCACACTGCCACGGAAACCAGTTCCCGTTGAGGGCGCGCAGAACGGAGTGCCGGTGCTCCCTCCGCGGAACACCGGCACCGTCGTTCTCTCCCGCCCCGCCGGGCTACTCCTGGCCCAGGAAGTCCCGATCGGTCTGGAAGCTGTCCTCGCCCACGAGATGGCCGACGTGCTCCAGGGTGTCCGAGATGTGCAGGTCGTCGAGCGGGCCGTCGTCGGCGGCGTGCGACGGAGTGATGGCGGCCACGACGAATCCGGTGGCCAGGCTGGCGATGGCGAGCATGCTGCGCTTCTTCATGCCCCGTCCAACTACGCGGGCGGCCAGGGGTCACGGGCGGACCCGCGAGGGGAGCAACACGGCGGGTCGGCGCGGCGGCGGTGGGCGCCTCGCCGTCGGTCCCGCGCGGAAACCGGGTGGCCCCGGCGATCACCGCGCGGCTAGCCTCGGGAGACCCGATCTCCCGACCGCACGGAAAGACCTGCGCCATGACCAGCCCGCGACCGACCACGACCCTCTGGCGCCCCACCGGCCCCGTGGAGCTCGCACTGGTCCGGGAGCTGGAGTGGCGCGCCTGGCCGCCCCGGCTGCCCGAGCAGCCGATCTTCTACCCGGTGCTCGACGAGGACTACGCGATCAGGATCGCCCGCGACTGGAACGTCAGGCACGACGGCGCCGGCTTCGTGACCCGCTTCGAGGTCGACACGGAGTTCGTCCGCCGCTACCCCGTCCAGCAGGCGGGCGGCAGCACGATCCTGGAGCTGTGGGTGCCGGCCGAGGAGCTGGACGAGTTCAACGCGCACATAGTCGGCACGATCGGCGTGGTCCACGAGTTCCGGTGAGGCCGGGTGCCGTCGCCGCACCAGGACATCGGATGTCCTACCCGGCCACCCCACAGGCAGGTCCCAGAGACCTCATAGTCTCCTGGGTCCGTCAGTCAACACAACCCAACGCACGCGACGGCGCCCCATCCCCAACAGGCCCCACAACCAGGCCAGTACGGGAACTGGAGCAACCTTCACCACTTCCCTTCCAACATAGCTCAACAGCTCCTACCATAAGCGCGCACCGATGACGCCCACATGACGTCATCCCACCTTTCGCGAGTCGGAGGAGCGTCACGATGCGTCACCCTCACACCCGCACAACCCGCCGAAGAGTGGTCGGAGCACTGACTGCGGCACTGCTGTGTACGGCGGGCCTCGCCGCACCCGCCGCCGCCGGCGGGGCATCCGGCTCGCCCGCCCCCGCCGACGGACTCGCCCTCACCCCGCCGATGGGCTTCAACAACTGGAACTCCACGCACTGCGGTGCGGACTTCGACGAGACCATGGTCGAGGGCATCGCGGACCTCTTCGTGGCGAAGGGCCTGAAGGACGCCGGCTACCGGTACGTCAACCTCGACGACTGCTGGGCCCTGCCGAGCCGCGACGCGGACGGCAAGCTGGTCCCGGACCCGGCCAGGTTCCCGCACGGCATCAAGGCGGTCGCCGACTACGTGCACGCCAAGGGCCTCAAGCTCGGCATCTACACCAGCGCGGGCACCAAGACCTGCAACGACGCGGGCTTCCCGGGCGCCCTCGGCCACGAGTACAGCGACGCCCGGCAGTTCGCCGACTGGGGTGTCGACTATCTCAAGTACGACAACTGCAACAACCAGGGCGTGGACGCCAGGCAGCGCTATCTCACCATGCGGGACGCGCTGAAGGCGACCGGGCGGCCCATCGTCTACAGCATCTGCGAATGGGGCGAGAACAAGCCCTGGGAGTGGGCTTCGGACGTGGGCCAGCTGTGGCGCACCACCGGGGACATCAGCGACAGCTGGGGCTCGATGGTGTCGATCCTGAAGCAGAACCTGCCGCTCGCGCCCTATGCGGGCCCCGGGCACTGGAACGACCCGGACATGCTGGAGGTCGGCAACGGCGGCATGACCGACACCGAGTACCGCTCGCACTTCTCGATGTGGTCGATGATGGCCGCCCCGCTGCTCATCGGCACCGACCTGCGCAAGGCCTCCCCGGCGACCTTCGACATCCTGGACAACAAGGAGGTCATCGCCGTCGACCAGGACCCGCTCGGCAAGCAGGGCACGGTGGTCTCCTCGGCCGGCGGACGCTGGGTCGTCGCCAAGGAGATGAAGGACGGCAGCCGCGCGGTCGCCCTCTTCAACGAGTCCAGCTCCCCCCAGCGCATCGCGACCACCGCGCAGGCGGTCGGCCTCTCGCACGCGCCCGCCTACACCCTGCGCGACCTGTGGCGGCACCGGAGCTACAACACGGCGGGCGCCCTCTCCGCGGTCGTCCCGGCGCACGGCACCGTCCTGGTCCGGGTCGCCGTCGACCGGCGCTGGGCGGCCAACCCACCGGCCGTCGAGCTCGGCCTGGACGGAAGCCGGTTCATCGAGCCGGGCAGCACGGCCGCGCTCACCACGTCCGTCACCGACCTCGGCCGCACGACGGCCCGTAAGGTCTCCGTGTCGCTCACCGGCCCGCACGGCTGGACCGTCACCCCGACCTCGCCGGCCAGGACCGCGGCACTGCCGACGGGCCGTGCCTTGCGCACCGGCTGGAAGGTGACCGCTCCCGCGGGGACGCCGAAGGGGTCGTACGACCTCGGGCTCCGGGCGAGCTACCGGTCGCCGGCCGGAGTGCGCGCCGAGAGCACGATGACGATCACGATGACCGTCGCGGACCCGCCGCCCGCCGGCAGCTCCTATCTCAGCGACCTTCCCTGGCTGTCGGCCGACAACGGCTGGGGACCCGTGGAGCGCGACACCAGCAACGGGGAGACCGCCGCGGGCGACGGGCATCCGATCACCGTCGGCGGGGTGGTGTACGCCAAGGGGCTCGGCACCCATGCCCAGAGCCAGGTCGACTACTACACCGGCAAGGCGTGCGAGAAGGTCACCGCCGAGGTCGGCGTGGACGACGAGGAAGGCGCCGACGGAAGCGTCTCCTTCGAGGTCTGGGCGGACGGCACCAAGGTCGCCTCGACCGGCGTACTGACCACGGACATGCCCGCCCGGCCGTTCACCGCCGACGTCACCGGCGCCGAGGTGGTCAGCCTCGTCGTCACCGACGGCGGGAACGGCGTCACCTCCGACCACGGCGACTGGGCGGACGCGCGGATCACCTGCTGACGTCCCGCGCGTAGCACGTTCCCGACCGGCCGTTCCCGACCGGCCCGGTCGGCCGGACCTGAACCCCGGCCGACCGGGCCTGAACGTTACTGCTCCGTCCCGCGGCTGCCTCAGACCCCCGCCGCCGTCGCGTCCGTGCCCATCCGCGCCAGCGCGGCCGCCGCCGCGCCCACCAGGCCCGCGTCGGTGCCCATCTGGGCCGGGACGACCGTCAGACGCTGCACGAAGGAGAGGGTCGCGTAGTCGGTGAGGGCCTTGCGCAGCGGCGTGAAGAGGATGTCCCCCGCCTTGCCCACACCGCCGCCGATCACCGCGATGTCGATCTCGACCAGGGTCGCGGTGGCCGCGATCCCGGCCGCCAGCGCCTGCGCGGCCCGCTCGAAGGACGCCACCGCGACCGGGTCGCCGGTCCGGGCCGCGGCCGCGACCGCCGCCGCCGAGGTGTCGCCGTCGGGACCCGGCTGCCAGCCGCCCTCCAGCGCGCGCCGGGCGATGTTGGGCCCGCTCGCGATGCGTTCCACGCAGCCGCGCGATCCGCAGGGACAGGGGTCCCCGTCGAGATCGACGCTGATGTGCCCGATGTGGCCCGCGTTGCCGGTCGGCCCGGGGTGCAGCCTGCCGCCGAGCACCAGGCCGCCGCCGACACCCGTCGACACCACCATGCACAGCGCGTTGTCGTGGCCGCGGGCCGCGCCCTGCCAGTGTTCGGCGGCCGTGATGGCGACGCCGTCACCGATCAGCTCGACCGGCAGACCGCCGGCTGCCGCGCGCACCCGCTCCACGAGCGGGAAGTCCCGCCAGCCCGGCACGTTGACCGGGCTCACGGTGCCGGCGGAGGCGTCCACCGGGCCCGCGCTGCCGATCCCGAGCGAGCCGGCCCGCCCCCACAGGGGTGAAGCGGCGAGTTCGCCGACCACCTCCTCGACGGCCCCCATGACCGTCTCGCCGTCCTGCTGGGCAGGCGTCGCGCGCTGGGCGCGCGCCTGGATCCGTCCGTGGCCGTCCACCAGAGCGCCGGCGATCTTGGTGCCGCCGATGTCGAGGGCCGCCACGAGGTCGGTGTGCATCAGAGTCAGATCTCCCCGTCAACCATGAGTAACCGAGTGAAAGGCAGCCGTCCAGCGGTGGGGGCGCGGGCCGGAGATTGCGGTGGACAGTCTCCCTCGCATCTGACAACGTTGTCCAGGCTCTATGCTCGACGCCACATCCTCATACAAACCCATGGACCTGTGCATCCCCCGTGGACAACAGGAATCCCACCGTGGACGACAGGACAGGACGCCGCATCGTGCCCGAGACCTCCCGCCGCGCAGACCGTCTTCCCGGCTCCCGTTACGGGACCCGGCCGACGATGAAGGACGTGGCTGCGCGCGCCGGTGTCGGTCTCAAGACGGTGTCCCGGGTGGTCAACGGCGAGGCCGGGGTGACCCCGGACACCGAACGCCGGGTCCAGGAGGCGATCGACGCACTCGGCTTCCGCCGCAACGACAGCGCGCGGGTGCTGCGCAAGGGCCGTACCGCGAGCATCGGGCTCGTCCTGGAGGACCTCGCCGACCCGTTCTACGGCCCGCTCAGCCGTGCCGTCGAGGAGGTGGCCCGGGCCCACGGCGCGCTGCTGATCAACGGCTCCAGCGCCGAGGACCCGGACCGGGAGCAGGAGTTGGCGCTGGCGCTGTGCGCGCGGCGGGTGGACGGGCTGGTGGTGATCCCGGCCGGCGACGACCACCGCTATCTGGAGCCGGAGATCAGGGCTGGCGTGGCCACGGTGTTCGTGGACCGCCCGGCCGGGAGGATCGACGCCGACGTGGTGCTGTCCGACAACTACGGCGGGGCCCGCGACGGGGTCGCCCACCTGATCGCGCACGGCCACCACCGGATCGGCTTCATCGGCGACATGCCCGGCATCCACACGGCGGCCGAGCGGTTGCGCGGCTACCGGGCCGCGATGGAGGACGCCGGGATATCCGTCGCGCCCGCGTGGACCTCCCTCGGCATGACGGACCCGGAGCGGGTGCGCCGGGCCGCCGAGGAGATGCTGTCCGGGCCCGCCCCGGTCACCGCGATCTTCACCGGCAACAACCGGGTGACCGTCACCGTGATCCGGGTCCTCGCCGAACAGCCCCGCCCGGTCGCGCTCGTGGGCTTCGACGACATCGAGCTGGCCGATCTGCTGCATCCGGGCCTCACGGTCGTCGCCCAGGACGCGGCCCTGCTCGGCCGTACGGCCGCCGAGCGGCTCTTCCGTCAGCTGGACGGAACTCTCCTGGCACCGGAGCGCATCGAGCTGCCGACCCGGCTGGTCACCCGCGGCTCGGGCGAGCTGCCGCCCTCGGAGTGAGCCGCGCATGACCGGCCGTACGCTCACGGAACTGGGCCTCGACCAGGCACCGCGCGACCACCCGCTGACCTACCCCGGCGTCTGGCCCGCCGACTCCGGACTCCTCGACGGCGACCGGCTGCTGCCGCTGGACCGGCTGGTGCACGACGACGGCCGGGTACCGGTGCTCGCGGTGGGCTCCAACGCCTCTCCCGCCCAACTCCAGCACAAGATGGCCGAGTCCGGGGTGACCGGGCCGATCCCCATGGTGCGCACCCGGGTGACCGGGCTCGATGTGGGCGTCTCCGCGCACGTCAGCCGGCTCGGCTATGTCTCGGCGTCCCCGCTCCGGTCCCCCGCGACGGCACGGGAGTTGTTCGTCCTCTGGCTGGACGGGCCCCAGCTGGAGGTGATCGACGCGAGCGAGGGCGTACCGCTGCCGGGCGGCAACTTCGGCCGGGCCTGGCTGCCCGCCCCGGACATACGCGTCGACCTGGCGGACGGCACGACGCTGCCCGGCGTCCACGCCTACGTCAACCGGCACGGCGTCCTGCACGACGGCTCCGGCACACCCCGCCGTCACCCCGGCGAACCTGCCCTTCTCACCGAACTCCTCACGGAGTCGGGTGAATTGAGGGGGCTGTTCGGTGCCACGCCGCAGGAGTTCTGCGCCCGTGCGCGCGCCGACGCCGACCTGTGCCGACGGGGCACCCGGCTGTTCGCCGAGCGGAGGTGGGCGGTCGCGTCGGGCCTGGAGCGGTACGTCCTTGCTCGGCGGACGGGAGGTCCGGGGACCGGCTCGTCGTGGTCGCCGCCCTTGGTGTAGACGTCGCTGACGTATCCACCGGCGTTGCCGCTGTCGTCGGCCCTGGCCCACCAGACGTCGTCCACCCGCCACAGGTCTCCCGGCGGCCCGGATCCCCCGAACCCGGATACGCCGGCCGCTACTTGCCGGAGGCCGTCAGATCGCCGCGCCGGGGTGCCGCGAACCCCTCCAGATCGGCGCGGGTCAGCCCGGTCAGCCGGGCCACCTCGGCGATGTCGAGGGCGCCGCAGTCCAGTCCGCGCAGCAGGTACCCGCCGAGGGCCTTGGCGGTGGCGGGCTCGTCCATGACGTCACCGCCGGCGCGGTTGGCGTACCGCGCGAGCCGGGCGGCGGCCTGCTCGAAACCCTCGCGGTAGAAGGCGAACACGGCCGCGTACCGGGTCGGGATGTGGCCGGGGTGCATGTCCCAGCCCTGGTAGTAGGCGCGGGCCAGGGCGCGCCGGGTGAGTCCGTAGTGCAGCCGCCAGGCGTCGTGCACCTTCGCGGTGGGGCCGACCGGCAGCACGTTGGTGGAACCGTCCGACACGCGTACGCCGGTACCGGCGGCCGCGACCTGCATGACCGCCTTGGCGTGGTCGGCGGCCGGGTGGTCGCTGGCCTGGTAGGCGGCGGAGACGCCGAGGCAGGCGCTGTAGTCGAAGGTGCCGTAGTGCAATCCGGTGGCGCGGCCCTCGGCGGCCTGGATCATCCGGGCGACGGTGGCGGTGCCGTCGGTGGCGAGGATGGACTGGCTGGTCTCGATCTGGATCTCGAACCCGATCCGGCCGGGCTCCAGGCCGTGCGCCTTCTCGAAGGCCTCCAGGAGCCGGACCATCGCGGTGACCTGCTCGGGGTAGGTCACCTTGGGCAGGGTCAGCACGAGGCCCTCGGGCAGGCCGCCGGCCGCCATCAGCCCGGTGAGGAAGATGTCGAGGGTGCGGATGCCCCGGTCGCGCACCGCGGCCTCCATGCACTTCATCCGGATGCCCATGTACGGTGCCGCCGTACCCTCGGCATACGCCTCGGCGATCAGCCGCGCCGCCCGGGCCGCCGTCTCGTCCTCCTCCGCGTCGGGGCGGGGGCCGTAGCCGTCCTCGAAGTCGACGCGCAGGTCCTCGATCGGCTCGCGCTCCAGCTTGGCGCGGACCCGGGAGTGGACGGGCTCGGCGAGTTCGTCGGACAGGCCGAGGACGGCGGCGAAGGAGGCTGCGTCGGGGGCGTGTTCGTCGAGGGCGGCGAGGGCCCGGTCGCCCCAGGAGCGGACGGTGTCCGCGGCGAAGGCGTCACCGGGGACGTACACGGTGTGGACGGGCTGGCGGGTGCCGGGGTCGCCCGGGTAGCGGCGCTCCAGTTCGGCGTCGACCGGCGCGAGGGAGGCGCTGATCTCCTCGCTGACGGCGCCCGCGAGACTCGTCGCCACCTTCTGCTGCTGGCCCTGGCCCATCCCACACCCTCCTGTTTTCCACTGTACGGAATCAACAATCCGTTGAATGAAGTTATCCGGATGCCTTCGGGACGGTCAACACCATGTCCACCGTGCGACACGCCCCCATCTGGGCATGTTCACGCTCGACTCACACCTGGGTAGCACACTCTCTGCGCAGGACTCGCCTTACGCACGCCTCGTCCGGCCGTCGCCACCGAAGGAGCCCCCGTGCCGAACCAGCGCCGAGTCACCCGTCGCCTGGGACTGAAGGTCCTGTTGGCCGCGGCGGTCACCGTGCCCCTCTCCAGTGCCGCGATCTCCGCCTCGTCCGCCTCCTCCAGACCGTCCGCCACTCTGCGGGCCGGGCGGGCGACCCCCTCGGCTCCGTCGCGGCGCGCGCCCCGGCTCGACGTCATGACCTTCAACCTGCGGTACGCCAGCACCGCCGAGCCCAACAGCTGGACCGACCGCCGGCCCGTGATGCGCGAACTGCTGCACCGCGCGCACCCCCAGGTCATCGGCACCCAGGAAGGCCTCTACCAGCAACTGCGCGACATCGACACCGACCTCGGACCGCACTACGACTGGATCGGCACCGGCCGCGAGGGCGGCAGCCGGGACGAGTCCACGGCGATCTACTACGACATCCGGCGCCTGGCCCCTGTGGAGCACTACACCTTCTGGCTCTCCGACACCCCGGAGGTCATCCGCTCCAACACCTGGAACGCCGCCTTCCCCCGCATCGTCACCTGGATCCGCTTCCGCGATCTCGCCGACGACGGCCGGGAGTTCTACGTCGCCAACACCCACTTCGACCAGAAGAGCCAGTACGCCCGCGAGCGCAGTGCGACCCTGCTCACCCAGCGGATCGCGGAGTTCGACCCCGCGCTGCCGGTCGTGGTGACCGGCGACTTCAACGCCGCCGCGCACAGGAACCCGGCCTACGACACCCTGGTGGACTCCGGCCTCGTGGACACCTGGGAGGCGGCCGAAAGGCGCGGCACCCTGTACGGCACCTTCCACGGCTACCACCGGCTCAAGCGGGACGGCGACCGTATCGACTGGATCCTGACCTCGCCGGGTGTGACCACGCACCGGGCGACGATCGACACCTTCTCGATGCACGGCCAGTTCCCCAGCGACCATCTGCCCGTGCAGGCCTCGCTGAGCCTGCGCTGACACCACGAGGCCCCCGTGACCGGTGTCGGTCACGGGGGCCTCGGACAGCCTGGCGGTGATCAGCCCTTGCGGGTGTTGATCTCCTCGGTCAGCTGCGGGACGACGTCGAAGAGGTCGCCGACCACGCCGAAGTCGACGAGCTCGAAGATCGGGGCCTCGGCGTCCTTGTTGACCGCCACGATCGTCTTCGAGGTCTGCATGCCCGCCCGGTGCTGGATGGCCCCGGAGATGCCGTTGGCGATGTACAGCTGCGGGGAGACGGACTTGCCGGTCTGGCCGACCTGGTTGGTGTGCGGGTACCAGCCGGCGTCGACGGCGGCACGCGAGGCACCCACGGCCGCGCCGAGGGAGTCGGCGAGCGCCTCGATGATCGCGAAGTTCTCGGCGCCGTTGACGCCGCGGCCGCCGGAGACCACGATCGCGGCCTCGGTCAGCTCCGGACGCCCGGTCGACTCACGCGGGGTCCGGCCGGTCACCTTGGTGCCGGTGGCCTTGTCGGAGAAGGTCACCGCGAGGGCCTCGACCGCGCCGGCGGCCGGGGCGGCCTCGACGGCGGCGCTGTTGGGCTTGACCGTGATGACCGGGATGCCCTTGGAGACGCGGGACTTGGTGGTGAAGGACGCGGCGAACACCGACTGGGTGGCCACCGGGCCCTCGTCGCCGGCCTCCAGGTCGACGGCGTCGGTGATGATGCCCGAGCCGATGCGCAGCGCCAGACGCGCGGCGATCTCCTTGCCCTCGGCGGAGGAGGGGACCAGGACGGCGGCCGGGGACACGGCGTCGTAGGCGGCCTGCAGCGCGTCCACCTTCGGCACGACCAGGTAGTCGGCGTACTCGGACGCGTCGTGGGTGAGGACCTTCACCGCGCCGTGCTCGGCGAGGACGGCGGCGGTGTCGGCGGCGCCGTTGCCGAGGGCCACGGCGACGGGCTCGCCGATCCGGCGGGCCAGGGTCAGAAGCTCCAGGGTGGGCTTGCGGACGGCACCGTCCACGTGGTCGACGTAGACGAGGACTTCAGCCATGGGAATGCTCTCCTGCTTGGATCAGTTGAGGGGCGGTCGGCGACTGCGGGGCTCAGATGAACTTCTGGCCCGCGAGGAACTCGGCGAGCTGCTTGCCGCCCTCGCCCTCGTCCTTGACGATCGTGCCGGCCGTGCGGGCCGGACGCTCGGTGGCGGTCTCGACCGCGCTCCAGGCACCCTCCAGACCGACTTCCTCGGCCTCGATGTCCAGGTCGGACAGGTCCCAGGACTCCACCGGCTTCTTCTTCGCGGCCATGATGCCCTTGAAGGACGGGTAACGCGCCTCACCCGACTGGTCGGTGACGGACACGACCGCCGGCAGGGAGGCCTCCAGCTGCTCGCTGGCGGCGTCGCCGTCACGACGGCCCTTCACGACGCCGTCCTCGACGGAGACCTCGGAGAGCAGGGTGACCTGCGGGACACCCAGCCGCTCCGCCAGCAGGGCCGGGACCACACCGGCGGTGCCGTCGGTCGAGGCCATACCGGAGACCACCAGGTCGAAGCCGGCCTTCTCGATCGCCTTGGCCAGCACCAGCGAGGTGCCGATCACGTCGCTGCCGTGCAGGTCGTCGTCCTCGACGTGGATCGCCTTGTCCGCACCCATCGACAGCGCCTTGCGCAGCGCGTCCTTGGCGTCCTCCGGACCGACGGTCAGGACGGTGACCTCGACGTCGTCGTCGGAGTTCTCGGAGATCTGCAGCGCCTGTTCGACCGCGTACTCGTCCAGTTCGGAGAGCAGACCGTCCACGTCATCACGGTCGACGGTCAGGTCATCGGCGAAGTGCCGGTCGCCAGTGGCGTCGGGCACGTACTTGACAGTGACAACGATCCTCAGGCTCACGCCGGCTCTCCTACTGCATCGTCTTTTCTGGGCTGCCTCTTGAAGGCAGCATAGGCGCCTCAAGCGGCTCATCCCGGTCGGGGCGGCCGCGCGCTCCGAACGGAATATTACTCGTCAGTACACCCAGTTCATGCCCGCTAAGCAAGCGCTTTGAACTGTGACCTTCGCAACGCAGCGTAACCGGAATCCGACGCCCCCGCAGGACGAGGGACGCGTGATCAATCGCGCAGTCCGTTGAAAGCACCCTGGTGGTACAGGAGCGGCCGGCCGGCGCGGGAGGGGTCTCCGACGACCACTTCGGCCAGCACGATGCGATGATCGCCGGCCGGTACCCGTGCGACGACCCGGCACACCAGCCAGACCAGCACGTCGTCGAGGACCGGGACTCCCGCATGGCCCTCGCGCCAACTGGTGGGCGCCCCGAACCGGTCGGCGCCGCTGCGCGCGAAGGTGGCCGCGAGCTCGGCCTGGTGCTCGCCGAGGACATGGACGCCGATGTGCTCGGCGGTGGATATCGCGGGCCAGCTGGAGGCGCCCGTGCCGACACCGAAGGAGAGCATCGGCGGCTCGGCGGAGACGGAGGAGAGGGAGGTGGCGGTGAATCCGACCGGGC
The DNA here is from genome assembly GCF_055580905.1 of Streptomyces sp. NPDC031497. Classification (NCBI taxonomy): domain Bacteria; kingdom Bacillati; phylum Actinomycetota; class Actinomycetes; order Kitasatosporales; family Streptomycetaceae; genus Streptomyces; species Streptomyces sp. NPDC031497. The sequence continues at coordinate 286,432 of NZ_JBVIKO010000010.1, read as the reverse complement.
CGCCGGCCCCGCGCGCGGTGATCACCGCGACGCCGGCGGCGTGCCGCCGGAAGGCGGAGCGGAGCAGGTCGGGGGAGGCGAGCCGGGAGGTGCCGAGGTCGGGCGTGGCCGTCATGGAGTCTTCCTTCTGGGGGAGGCGGCGTTCGGGTCCGGGGTCGTTCAGCGACCCGGACAGCGCGCGCTCGCGGTGCGGGCCAGATCGACGTGGACCCGCCCGAAGAGAAGGAGTTCATGGGGCATACGGTCAGGCTGACGATAGGTGGTACGCCCAGTCAAGTACGTTCCGGCATATGGGAGCTGCCTCACCGTCATCGGCACGTCCGTCAGACCGCCTCTCCCAGCGCGGCGATGACGTCCGCCTTCCGGGGCTGTCCGGTGGCCCGGCGCACCACCCGGCCGGCCGCGTCGAGCACCAGCACGGTGGGCGTCTTGAGGATCTCCAGTTCGCGCACCAGGTCCAGGTGGGCCTCCGCGTCGATCTCGACATGGGTGACCCCGGGGACCAGCGCGGCGACCTCGCCGAGCACCCGCCGGGTGGCCCGGCAGGGAGCGCAGAAGGCGCTGGAGAACTGCACCAGCGTTGCGCGTCCGCCGAGTTCGGCACCGAGTTCGGCCGCCCCGAGCCGCTTGCCGTCGTCCCGCCCGCGCACTCGTACCCTCCCGCTCCGCCGCTTGTGCAGCACTCCGTAGACGCTCGCCGCCGCGAGCACCGCCACGCACACCATCAGTCCGGTCATCACGGGCTCCAGCTTTCACGACGCCGCTCGCCACTTCGACAAGCGTTCACGAGACTGCAAAGATTCCCGACTCCCCTATCGGCCTTCGGGGCGGAATCCTTGGTTCATGGACATCGACGCACGTGGGCCGCGATTCGCGGCGGCCGTGACGACGGTCGTACTGGCCGCCGCGCTGATCACCCGGAGCCCCTGGATCCTCGCCTGGCAGACACTGGTGTTCGCGCTCGGCGCGGCCGCGGGCGTGAGCCGTTCGCCGTACGGGTGGGCGTTCCGGACGGCGGTACGACCCCGGCTCGCTCCCCCTACGGAGTTCGAACCACCCGAACCCCCGCGATTCGCGCAGGCGGTGGGACTGGTGTTCGCGGGACTCGGTCTGGTCGGCTTCGCGCTGGGCCCCGGCTGGCTGGGGCTCGCGGCGACCGGGATCGCGCTCGCCGCGGCCTTCCTGAACGCGGCGTTCGGGTACTGCCTGGGGTGCGAGATGTTCCTTCTCATCCGCCGAGTGGCGGTACGCGCAGAGTAAAGGCGGGTTAAAAATCCGAGGTGGATCATAGGCCGACGTGACGAGGATCTCGCCACTCCGGGGCACCAGGGCTGGCTCCCCGTCCGTTCTTCGGGCACGATCTGCGATACGTCGTAAACCTACGGCTCCGTAACTTTCTCGCCGGGAGACTCTTTCCCAGGCAGAGCAGAAAGGGTCCGCCCCGCCCATGGCCGAGTTGGTCTACCGTCCCGTCATCGGTTTCGCCAAGACGCTGTTCAAGGTCTGGGACCTCAAGATCGACTGCCAGGGTTCCGAGAACATCCCGCGCTCGGGCGGCGCCGTGCTGGTGAGCAATCACATCAGCTACCTGGACTTCGTCTTCGACGGACTGGCAGCCATCCCGCAGAAGCGCCTGGTGCGCTTCATGGCGAAGGACTCGGTCTTCCGGCACCGGATCTCCGGTCCGCTGATGCGCGGGATGAAGCACATCCCGGTGGACCGCAAGCAGGGCGAGGCGGCGTACCAGCACGCGCTGGACTCGCTCAAGTCCGGTGAGATCGTGGGGGTCTTCCCGGAGGCCACGATCTCCCAGTCGTTCACGCTGAAGAGCTTCAAGTCGGGCGCGGCGCGCCTGGCCCAGGAGGCCGGCGTCCCGCTGATCCCGATGGCGCTGTGGGGCACGCAGCGCCTGTGGACCAAGGGGCAGCCGCGCAACTTCAAGCGCAACCACCTCCCCATCACCATCCGGGTGGGCGAGCCGGTCGAGGCCCCGCGCGACCAGTACGCGGGCGCCATCACCCGCCGCCTGCGCGAGCGCGTCCAGGACCTGCTGGACGCGGCCCAGCGCGCCTACCCCGCCCGCCCGAAGGACACGGCGGACACCTGGTGGCTTCCGACCCACCTGGGCGGTACGGCCCCCACGCAGGAGCAGTTGAAGGCGGCCGAGGCGGTCTGAGCCTCAGCCCGCCGACTCGGGCGCCCGCACCTCGATACGCGCCCCGGGGCTGAACTTCTCCAGCAGCTCGGCGAGTTCGGCACCCGCCGACTCGACCTCGGCCACCGGCATCGGGGCGAGGCTCTCCAGGAGGAAGACGGCCGAGGTCGTCCGCTCGGTCAGGCGGGTGCGGGGACCCTGGCGCCAGTTCCAGCGGCGGCAGGTGACGCCCGCCGCGTCGCACCACACGACCTCGCCGGCGTCCGGGTGCTCGACGGCCTCCTCGCCGCCCGCGACCGTCACGAAGTCCTCCTCCCCCGTGGCGCGCACGAGGCGCATCCCGCCCTGGATGAGGTCGAGGTCCTCGCCGCCGACGGGGATCAGGTGGGCGACGCTGATGGCGTTGTAGAGGTCCACCAGCAGGTTGATGCGGGGCAGGCCGCCGTCCGCGAGGGCTCGTTTGGCCAGCGCCTCGGCGGAGTTCCGGGTACGGGACGGCTTGGATCCGAACGCCGTGTAGGCCGCGCGCCAGGCCGCCATGTGCGGATCCTCGTGCGGGGCACGCCCGTCGAGGCGCACCGCGAGCCGTCGGGACGCGTCGTCGAGGAGGGCCGAACTCGCCTCGGTGCTGGGCCCGTTGGCCAGACCGTGAGCCTCGATCGCGAGGTGCGTGAAGCCTGGCGCGAGGGCGCGCACCTCGTCGGACACGGTGAGCGTGAGAGTCATCTGCCTTGCCTCAGAGTGCGGTGGGGAACGTCTTCCACAGGTACGAGCGGTCGGGCGCCGCTTTCAGCGCGCCGAGCACGGCCGGGTGAGGTTCAGCGTACAGGACTGGATAGTCCATCTCATTGGACTCCGGGTCGGGAGTCCAGGCCAGCCGCTCGCCGTCGAGGGAGAACCGGGCGTCGACGCCGGGCTTGTTGCCGCGCGGGTCCTGCCGGTGCCAGGCCCCGTTGAAGCGGACGGCGACCAGCCCGTGCACGACGTGGCCGGTTCCGTCGTCGTCCGCCAGCCGCTGGTAGCACAGGGCGGTGGGGATGTCCTCGGCGCGCAGCAGGGCGGCGAGGGCGTGGGCCTTGGCACAGCAGATGCCGGTGCGCCGCTCCAGCACGTCCGAGGCCCGCCAGGTGACCCGGGGATCGCCGGCATCGGCGGAGTGCGGGACGGCGTCCCGCACGAACTCGTACGCGGCCCGTGCATAGGCATACGAGTGATCGGCTTCCGACGCCAGTCGGGCGGCCGCCTCCCGGACCACGGGATGGCGATGGTCGATGACCTCGTCAGCTGCCAAGTACGCGGACAGGTCGGCGGTGTTCTGGATCAGCTCCATGAGCGCAGAGCATAGAAATGCGATCACCCGAGAGTCAATGACTTTTCAGGCGACCGCATATCTATGCAACAGCCGTGGCCCTGCCTAGCGCGCCATCTCCTCCTTGAGCGCCGCCACGAACGCGTCCACGTCCTCCTCGGTCGTGTCGAAGGCGCACATCCAGCGCACGTCTCCGGCGGCCTCGTCCCAGAAGTAGAACCGGAAGCGCTTCTGGAGGCGCAGGCTCACGTCGTGCGGGAGCCGGGCGAAGACGCCGTTGGCCTGCACCGGGTGGAGGATCTCCACACCGTGCACGGCCCGGACGCCCTCGGCGAGCCGCTGGGCCATCTCGTTGGCGTGCCGGGCGTTGCGCAGCCACAGGTCCTTGGCGAGCAGCGCCTCCAGCTGCACCGACACGAAGCGCATCTTGGAGGCGAGCTGCATGGACAGCTTGCGCAGGTGCTTCATGTGGCTGACGGCGTCCTGGTTGATCACCACGACCGCCTCGCCGAACACGGCGCCGTTCTTGGTGCCGCCCAGGGAGAGGATGTCGACGCCGACGGCGTTGGTGAACGTGCGCATCGGGACGTCCAGGGAGGCCGCCGCGTTGGCTATCCGGGAGCCGTCCAGGTGCACCTTCATGCCGTGCCCGTGGGCGTGCTCGCAGATCGCGCGGATCTCGTCCGGCGTGTAGAGGGTGCCCAGCTCGGTGCTCTGGGTGATCGACACCACCTGCGGCATCGCACGGTGCTCGTCGTCCCAGCCGTACGCCTGCCGGTCGATGAGGTCCGGGGTGAGCTTGCCGTCGGGGGTGGGCACGGTGAGCAGCTTGAGGCCGCCCATGCGCTCGGGGGCGCCGCCCTCGTCCACGTTGATGTGCGCGCTCTCGGCGCAGATCACCGCGCCCCAGCGGTCGGTGACCGCCTGGAGCGCGACGACGTTGGCACCGGTGCCGTTGAAGACCGGGAAGGCCTCCGCGGTCGCGCCGAAGTGGCCGCGAACGATCCGCTGGAGGTTCTCGGTGTACTCGTCCTCGCCGTACGCCACCTGGTGACCGCCGTTGGCGAGGGCCAGGGCGGCCAGTACCTCGGGGTGGGCTCCGGCGTAGTTGTCACTGGCGAAACCGCGGACCTCCGGGTCGTGGTGGCGACGTGCGTCGGTCTTCGGAGGATTCACGGCTGCTCGGTCAGCCACAGACGGTTTCCGTTCACTTCGGATGCGGACCTGCTCCAGACGCCCTCGACGGCCTCGGCGAGGTCTTTGACGTCCGTGAAGCCCGCGAACTTCGCGTTGGGACGCTCGGCGCGCATCGCGTCGTGCACCAACGCCTTCACCACCAGGATGGCAGCAGCGGAGGTCGGGCCCGCCTCGCCCCCGGCCTTGCGGAAGCCGTCGGCCATGGCGAGCGTCCACGCCTCGGCGGCGGCCTTGGCGGCGGAGTACGCGGCGTTCCCGGCGGTGGGCTTCGACGCACCGGCGGCACTGATCAGCACGTACCGTCCGCGGTCGCTGCGCTGCAGGCCGTCGTAGAAGGCCAGGGAGGTGTGCTGGACCGTCCGGATCAGCAGCTTCTCCAGCAGGTCCCAGTCGGCCAGGTCGGTCTCGGTGAAGTTCGCGCTGCCGCGCCAGCCGCCGACCAGGTGGACGAGGCCGTCGATCCCGCCGTGGTCCTTCTCGATACGGTCGGCCCACGCCCGGGTCGAGTCCAGGTTGAGCAGGTCGACCGTCTCACCGGTGACCACGGCGCCGCCGCCCGCGTAGCGGGCCGCGTCCACGGCCTCCGCCAGACGCTCGGGATTGTTGTCGGCGCCGACGACGGTCGCGCCCGCCCCGGCGAGTCTGACCAGGGTCGCGTGCCCGGCGGGTCCACCCGCCCCGGCCACCGCGATCACCGCACCACTCAAAGACCCGTTGCCCGCCATGTGCTTCCCCTCTTGAGCAGTGTTCCGGAGACGGCCGCTCACGCGGCGACCGGCTCGGCGCTGTCCGCCGTGATGCCCTTGGTCTCGGCGATCACGTTCTTCAGTTTCTTGGACAGTGCCTCGTAGAACATGCTCAGCGGAAACTCGTCCGGAAGCACGTCGTCCACGAGCTTGCGCGGCGGCAGCGTCAGGTCCAGGGCGTCCGGGCCCTTGGCCCACTTGGAGCCCGGGTGCGGGGCGAGGTAGGCGGCGACCAGCTCGTAGCCGGCGAACCAGTGGACCAGCTTCGGGCGGTCGATGCCGTCCTTGTACAGCTTCTCGATCTCGGCGCACAGCTGGTTGGTGACCTGCGGGGCGCGCTCCCAGTCGATGGCGAGCTTGTTGTCGGTCCACCGGACCACGTCGTGCTTGTGCAGGTAGGCGAAGAGCAGCTGGCCGCCGAGCCCGTCGTAGTTGCGGACCCGGTCGCCGGTGACCGGGAAGCGGAACATGCGGTCGAAGAGCACCGCGTACTGCACGTCACGGGCCTGCGGGACGCCGTCGGCCGCCAGCTTCACGGCCTCCTTGAAGGCGGTGAGGTCGCAGCGCAGCTCCTCCAGGCCGTACATCCAGAACGGCTGGCGCTGCTTGATCATGAACGGGTCGAACGGCAGGTCGCCGTGGCTGTGGGTGCGGTCGTGGACCATGTCCCACAGGACGAAGGCCTCCTCGCAGCGCTTCTGGTCGTGGACCATGGCGGCGACGTCCTCGGGGAGCTCCAGGCCGAGGAGGCCGACGGCCGCGTCGGTGACCCTGCGGAAGCGGGCGGCCTCACGGTCGCAGAAGATACCGCCCCAGGAGAAACGTTCCGGCGCCTGGCGCACGGCGATGGTCTCGGGGAAGAGGACGGCGGAGTTGGTGTCGTAGCCGGCCGTGAAGTCCTCGAACGTGATGCCGCAGAACAGCGGGTTGTCGTAGCGGGTGCGCTCCAGCTCGGCCAGCCAGTCGGGCCAGACCATGCGCAGCACGACCGCCTCCAGGTTGCGGTCCGGGTTGCCGTTCTGGGTGTACATCGGGAAGACGACCAGGTGCTGGAGGCCGTGCGCGCGGCTCGCGGCGGGCTGGAAGGCCAGCAGCGAGTCGAGGAAGTCGGGCACCTGGAAACCGCCGACCGCCCAGCGCCGCAGGTCGGTCACCAGGGCACGGTGATAGCCGGCGTCGTGCGGGAGCAGTGGGGACAGCTCCTCGACGGCCGCGATCACCTCGTCGACGGCCCGCTCGGCGTCGGCGCGGCCCGGGGCGTCCTCGGCGTCGAAGTCGATCGACCCGTCCTTGGACTGCCATGGCCGGATCCGCTCCACGCCATCCTTGAGCACGGGCCACGCCGGGTGCTCGACCACCCTGGACACGGGAGGAACCTGCTCCTCCGAGCGCACCTGCACAAGAATTTCCGTCATTACCCATCCTCTACGGGAGAACCTCGCGTATGGACACCGTATGCATACGAGCTTTCTCCCAGCAAGGGGGCCCTCAGGAAATTATCCTGCGACGCTGCATCTTCGCCGCGCTTTTTCCTGTGCGAAACCGTGAAGACGCTCACATTCACTGCGACTGGTGACGCGGAGTCAGCTCCGGGCGGCGCATGGATCCGGCCGGTCAATACACGGCGGGACGCGCCCACCCCCGGGTGACCGCCGACAGGGGCACGAGCCAGCCGCCGCGCGCCCTGCGCACCAATCCCCCGTGTACGTACGGGTTCATCGTGCCGGGCGGCCATTAGGCTGCGCCCAGCCGCGTGGACAGCGACGTCCCGTCGTACGGTCCGCGCGCGTGCATCCCCGCCGCCGTCGACGGAAGCGAGTTGAATCTTGAACTTCCTTACCATCGGTCACCGCGGAGTCATGGGCGTCGAGCCCGAGAACACCCTCCGTTCCTTTGTCGCCGCCCAGCAGGCCGGCCTCGACCTGATCGAACTCGATCTGCACCTCAGCAAGGACGGCGCCCTGGTCGTCATGCACGACGCGGAGGTGGACCGCACGACCGACGGCACCGGCCCGATCGCCGAGAAGACCCTGGAGGAACTGCGCACCCTGGACGCGGGCCGCGGTGAGCGGGTGCCGGTGTTCGAGGAAGTCCTGGACGCGGTACGGACGCCGTTGCAGGCCGAGATCAAGGACGTGGCGGCGGCCCGCGCGCTGGCCGAGCTGATGCAGCGACGGGACCTGGTGTCCCGGGTGGAGGTGTCCTCGTTCCATGACGAGGCCGTCGCCGAGATCGCCCGGCTGGTACCGGGCGTGCGCACCGCGCTGATCGCCAGCCGGTACGGCCCCGACGTGGTGGAGCGGGCCCGGGAGGCGGGGGCGGCGACCCTGTGCCTCAACATCCGGCGGCTGACCCTGGAGGTCGTCGAGCACGCCCGCAAGGCGGACCTCAGGGTGATCGGCTGGGTGGTGAACACCCAGGACGACCTGCGGCTGGTGCGCGCCCTCCAGCTGGACGGCGCGACGACCGACTACCCGGAGATCAAACGCACCGCCCGCTTCACCGCGTGAGCCGTCAGACCAGTGGCTTGAGCAACAACTCGAACTGCAGGTCGGCACGTTGCGGGATACCGAAGCGCTCGTCGCCGTACGGGAACGGCGTCATCTTTCCCGTACGGCGGTAGCCGCGCCGCTCGTACCAGGCGATCAGGTCGTCGCGCACGGAGATCACCGTCATGTGCATCTCCGTGACGCCCCAGTCCTCCCGGGCCCGGCGCTCCGCCTCGGCGATGACGACCTTGCCGAGGCCGGCGCCCTGGAGGCCGGGGCTGACCGCGAACATGCCGAAGTAGGCGTGGGTGCCCCGGTGTTCCAGCTGGCAGCAGGCCACGACCCGGCCTTCCCGCTCGACGACGAGCAGCGTGCCGTCCGAAGCCTTGATGACGTCGAGGACACCGTCCGGGTCGGTCCGCTGCCCCTCCAGGATGTCCGCCTCGGTGGTCCAGCCGGCCCGGCTGGCGTCACCCCGGTACGCCGACTCGATCAGCGCGACCAGCGCGTCCACGTCGGCGTCGGTGGCGTCGCGGAAGGACAGTCCGGCGGCGGCGTTCTCCATGGGCGGCTTCTCCGATCTCGGGCAGGCTGAACCGGTCATGAGCCTAACGCCGCCGGTCGACCGGCGGTGAAGCGGTGGTGACGGGTGCGGGGAAGGAAGGTGCGAGGCTCCGGGCGCCGGGGCACGGGGGGCTGGGTGCCGGGGCACCGCCTGCGGGGTGCCGGGGGTGGGTGGGGCTACGCTCCGGTCGCATGGTGCACGTACTGAGCAGTCGTACCCTTGTCCACCCCACCGACCTCGAGCGTTCCCGCGCCTTCTACGGCGAGCAGCTCGGCCTCGCCGTCTACCGGGAGTTCGGCACCGGCCCCGAGCGCGGCACGGTGTACTTCCTGGGCGGCGGTTTCCTGGAGGTCTCCGGGCACGCGGACACCCCCGCCTCCCCCGCCGTGCAGCTGTGGATGCAGGTCGCGGACGCCGGCGCGGCGCACGAGGAGCTGGCGGCCAAGGGGGTCGAGATCGTGTGTCCGCCGGTGAAGGAGCCGTGGGGCCTGGTCGAGATGTGGATCGCGGATCCGGACGGCATCCGAATCGTGCTGGTGGAGGTGCCGGCCGACCATCCGATGCGGTACCGGCCGGGGATCTGAGGGCGCGCCCGGGTCCGATGGCCGCTGTCAGTGGCGGGGTCTAGCGTTCGGAGAAGAGATCCCCCGGAAGGAGCGGCCATGGAGTTCGACAAGCCGGTGACGGGCGGCCCCTGCTGGACGGAGCTGGGGACCGACGACCTGGAGGGCGCCAAGCGGTTCTACGCGGAGCTGTTCGGCTGGCGTCCGGAGACGGATCCCCGGCAGGAGGCCGGCTGCTACACCGTGGCGCATCTGGGGGACGCGGCGGTCGCGGCCATCAGCCCGCTGTACCAGGAGTCCCAACCGGTCGCGTGGAACGTGTCGTTCGCGGTGACCGACGCGGACGCGACCGCGCGGCTGGTGGAGGAGGCCGGCGGCACGGTGGTCGTCGGCCCGATGGACATCTTCGACGTGGGCCGCTTCTCGGTCGCCCTCGACCCCACCGGCGCGGCCTTCCAGCTGTGGGAGGCGCGGGCCTTCCGTGGCGCCGGGCTGCTCAACGCGCCCGGCGCGCTGGGCTGGGTGGAGCTGGCGACCCGGGACACCGGCCGGGCCGGGAGCTTCTACAGCACCGTCTTCGGCTGGAGCGCCGAGTCCTCCGAGTGGTACACGGAGTTCGCCGTCGGCGGGCAGCAGTTCGGCGGGATGGCCGACATGGGCGACCGGTACCCGCCGGAGGTGCCTCCGCACTGGCTGCCGTACTTCGCGGTCGAGGACGTGGACGCCACGGCCGAGGTGGCGGTCGCGGCGGGCGGTACCGTGCGCGCGAAGCCGATGACGGTGCCGGACGGCCCGCGTATCGCCGTACTGACCGATCCGCGGGGCGCGGTGTTCGGCGTCTTCCGGGCGGAGGAGAAGGGCTGAGCCGGGGGTCGTCCGTGCGGTGTGCGGCGGCCGGCGGCAGCGGCTCGACGGGCGGCGCCGCGGCCGTCGCCGTACCGCCCATGGCATCCCGCGGTCAGGCGCGCAACGCGCCCATCCTGCCCTCCAGTCGTCCCAGCAACTCGGCGAGCAGTCCGGCCAGTTCGCCCTGTCCGTCGGGGGCCAGGACGGACAGCACGGCCGTCTCGTAGGCGAGTTGTTCGGGCAGGATGCCGTCTACCAGGTCCCGGCCCGCGTCGGTGAGGCGGAGGTGGGCGACCCGCCGGTCCCGGGCGTCGCCGCGCCGCTCGACCAGGCCCCGCTCGGTGAGCTGCTTGAGGCGTTTGGTGACGGCGGCGCCGGAGGAGAAGGTCTCCTTGGCCAGCTCGCTCGGGGTCAGTTCGTGACCGGTGCGGCGCAGCGCGCCGAGCAGGTCGAACTCGGGGCGGCTGAGACCCGCCCGGCGCAGCGGGGCGTCCTCGGCCTGCTGGAGCAGGGCGGCGCAGCGGTTGATGCGGCCGATGACCTCCATGGGCCCGGTGTCCAGCTGGGGATGGACGGCCCGCCACTGCCGGACGACGGCGGCGACCGTGTCGTCTCTGCCCGCGGCTCTGCCCGTCCCCCCGTCCGCGTCGCCGTCGGCCGCCGGTCGTCCGTTGGTCGCCGTCATGGCCGTACGTCCTCCGTAGTCCTCGTGCCATCCCAGGAGTGCGGTCCCTGGCGTCGTACCGTCGCGGCGAGCGTACGGTGTCCGGACTGCTCGGCGAGCACGACCCGCTCCTGGGGGAGTGCGCTCTGCCACCACTCGCCGGACGCGGCGTCGGCCGTGGCGCGCAGCTCGGCGAGGGCGGCGGACAGGGTGCGGCGGGCCGCCTCCAGGGCGCGCGGGGCCGGGTGCGGTCCGGCGAGCAGCCGGGCGGTCTCCTCCCGGGCCCGCTCGACGGCGCTCAGGGCGCGTTCGACGCGGTCGCCGGCCCGGCGGTCGGTGACCACGACGGCGGCGGCGAAGCCGACCACCGCGCCGACCAGGGTGTCCAGGACCCGGTCGGTGATCAGCTGCCCGGGGTCCTGGGTGCGGGCGAACTCGGTGATGAGCAGCGCCATCGGGGTGACGCAGACGCTGCCGAGCCAGTAGTTGCGGCCGATCAGCGCCTCGGCGCCGAAGTTGAGGACGAGGCAGCTCAGTACCAGGACGGCCGGGTGCAGATGGGCGAGGGGCACGACGGCGGCGAAGACCAGGACGCCGAGGAGGTTGCCGACGACGCGCTGGACGCCCCGGCTCCAGGTGAGGGTGGTGTTGGCCTGGTAGAGGGAGGCGGCGGTGACCAGCGCCCAGTACGGGCGGCCGACGCCGAGGGCCAGGGAGGCGTATCCGGCGAGGGCGCAGCCGAGCGCGGTGCGGGCGGCGAGCGGGGTGAGCGGGCCGAGCCGGTGCCACAGCGGGCGGTGCGGTACGGCGCGTTCGGCGTCGACGCCGAGGAGTGCGTCGTCGGCGCCGGCCACCCGCGGGACGCGTCCGGTGCCGCGCAACTGGCGTGCCCAGCCGCGCAGTCGCTCGGGGTCGGCGTCGGCGGGGGCGGCGAGGGCGACCTCGGCACGGACGACGAGGTGTTCGAGGGCGCGGCGGGTGCGGTCGGTGCGGGCGCCGGTGGCGAGCAGGGACTGCCAGGCGGCGTGTACGGCGGCCGCGGCGGTCCGGGCGCGGGCGTGGCCCTCCCCGGTACCGCGGGTGTCGGCGTAGGCGGCGGTGGCGTTCAGGGCCTGGGCGGTGGCCCGGCGCTCCGGGCCGTACGGGCGCAGCAGCCCGGGTGCCATGCCGACCAGCCAGGCCCACACGCCCGCGAGCAGGGCCAGTCCGACATGGCCGGGCACCTGGGCGAGGTCCTGCGGGGCGAACAGGGAGGCGGAGCTGATGAAAGTGAGGACCACGTTCCCGGGCGGGCCGACCCGGGTGGCGTCGCACAGCGCCTTCTGCACGGCGGCCATCAGGGCGCCGACGGTGACCAGGGCGACCGCGTTCGTGGTGAGCGAGGCGGCGAGCAGGGCGACGGCGAGACCGCCGGTCATGCCGAGGACGACCCGGGCCAAGGTTCGGGCGCGGGCTGGGTAGGGGCGGTTGTGGCCGTAGAGGGCGCACAGCGATCCGGCCATCGTGTACATCGCCAGGTCGAGGCGGCCGAGGGCCAGCAGGGTCAGGTTGGGCGGGGCGACCGCGGCGACCACGCTGATGGCGGGTTTGTACCAGATGTCGGATGGCCGGCCGAGGCGCAGCGCACCGGCGAGGGGCAGACGGCGGGTGGTGGGGGACGCGGTGCTCATACACATCAATTTAGCATGTGTTTTACTCGTGAAGCACCTTCGAACATGCCGTCCGGCCGACTGTCCGCTATCGCCGAACAAACCCTTCGTCACCTGCTGTGCTCCGCCGAGTGCTCCCCGTGTACACCCTTGCGCTCGCGTGCGCGCCGTGCGGGCGGGGCATCGCATCCATCGATGCGACGTCGAGCGGGGGAGGTGCGCGTGCACGGACCGGCTTCGCCCGGCTGGCTGCTGGTCGCGCTGTGCGCGGCGACCGGGGCCTACTGTCTGCTGCGGATGCGCAGCAGCGTCGAGGAACAGCGGCGCGCCGCGGGCGGCGAGGCGCTGATGGGGTTCGGCATGGCCGCGATGGCCGTGCCCGCGACCGTCTTCACCCCACCGGTCTGGACATGGCCGCTGTACGCGGCGGTGTTCGGCGCGGCCGCGCTGCGCGCCCTGTGGAGCACCCGCGACAGCACGCACCATGTGCACCATCTGGTGGGGGCCACGGCGATGGTCTACATGGCGGTGGCGATGGCGGCCTCCCCCGCCGGCCACCACCACGGCGGCGCCGGAGTCCCGGCGGTGACCGGGCTGCTGCTCCTCTACTTCACCGGCTTCGTCCTGCTGTCCGGGGCGCGGCTGGTGCCGGTGGCGGCGGCCGGGAACGGGCCGGTCAGGTGGGGCGACCGGCCCGAGCTGGCACGGGCGTGCCGGCTGTCGATGGGAATCGGGATGGTGGCCATGCTCCTGGCGCTGTGAGCGGGTGACGGCACTCGCGGCACACACGTTGCTTGCGTCACTTTGGCGCGACGGCCTGTACCCCTGGGCAGTCCCCCGCTCATAGGGTGCTGGCCATGATGGTCCCCGTGGCACTGCTGCTGCTCGGCATCCTGACGGCCGTGGCCGGTCCCCGGCTGCTCGCCCGGGCCGACTGGACGGACCGGGAGCCGGTGGTCGCCCTGTGGGCGTGGCAGTGCGTGGTGGCGGCCGTGCTGCTGTGCTGTGCGCTGTCGATGACGCTGAGCGCGGCGGCGGCCTGGCAGGCGGCGCGGGGGCAGTTGTTCGCGACCGCCCCGCGCGGGGTCGCGGACGCCTATCCGCTCGCCGCGACCGGCCCTTGGGCGGCGACGACCGCGGTGACGCTCGCCTGCGCCGGGCTGTGGAGCGGGGCGATGCTGGTGCGCGAGATCGCCGGAGCGAGGGCTCGGCGCCGGCAGCGGCGGGCCGAACTCCTGCGCCGCGCACCGTTGTTGCCCGGTGAGGAGGGGTCCGCCGACCGACTCGTGGTACTAGAGGGCGAGCGCCCGGATGCCTGGTGGCTGCCCGGCGCGGCGCCCCGACTCGTGGTGACCACGGCCGCGTTGCGCCGACTGAAAGGGCGTCAGCTGGACGCGGTCCTCGCTCATGAGCGGGGGCACGCGCAAGCCCGGCACGACTGGCTGCTGCACTGTTCGGCGGCGCTGGCGGGCGGGTTTCCGCAGATCCCGGTGTTCGCCGCGTTCCGCGACGAGATGCACCGGCTGGTCGAACTGGCCGCGGACGACATGGCGTCCCGGCGGCACGGCCGTCTCACCACCGCGCTCGCCCTGGTCGAACTCAACGAGGACCGGGGCGTGTTCGGCCCCGGCCCGGCCCCGCACGCCCATGTCCCGCAGCGGGTGGACCGGTTGCTCACCGCCCCGGACCGGCTCCCCGCCCGGCACCGGCTGCGGCTGACCGCGACCGCCGCCCTGGTCCCCGTGATCCCTGTGCTGGTGGCGCTCGTGCCGGGACTGCGCGCGCTCGGGTAAAGCCGTACTCATCAGGGAATTGCCCTGCGGGCAATGATTCGGCAAAGATCACGTCATGCGCCCCCCGCCCAGCGACCGTCCTGCTCCGCTTCTCGCGACCGCCGTCCTCGCCCTCTCCTCGGCGCTGCTGCTCGCCCTCGTCGCCGGCGAGTGGCCTCCCCTGGTCGCGCTGGACGAGGACATCGCCGACGCCACCCATCGCTGGGCCGTCGCCGACCACGGCACCACCCATGTGCTGCGCATCCTGACGGACTGGGTCTGGGACCCGCTGACCATGCGTCTGCTGTGCGCGGGGGTCGCGGTGTGGCTGGTGTGGCGGCACTCGGCGTGGTGGACCGCCCTCTGGCTGGCCCTGACCTGCGCGCTCGGCACGGTCGCCCAGCAGTCCCTGAAGGCCGCCGTCGGCCGCCCGCGCCCACAGTGGCCCGACCCGGTCGAGTCCGCCCCCTACGCCGCCTTCCCCTCCGGGCACACCATGACGGCCACCGTGGTCTGCGGCCTGCTGCTGTGGCTGCTGCACCGCTGCGGCACCGGCCGCACGCTGCGGCGTACCGCCCTGATCGCGGCCGGCATCTCGGTCATCGGCGTCGGCCTGACCCGGGTGTGGCTCGGCGTGCACTGGCCCTCGGACGTACTGGGCGGCTGGCTGCTCGGGGCCCTGGTGGTGGCGCTGGCGGTGGTGGCGTACGAGTGGGAGCGCGGCGGCCGGGGACATCCTCACTAGGGCCTGTCTGACAATTCCCGTCTGCCTCACGACGCCATGCACGCACTCTCGCCGCACCGGGCGCAGACCCAAGTACGTCCAGTACGAGGGCCTACGCCCGGCACGCCGAGAGCACGCACCTGACGCCGCGAGGCCGCCCTCCGGGCGACGACGGGAATTGTCAGACAGGCCCTAGTGGACGATCCCGTTCAGAGCCGGACGGCCGGTAGCGGTACCTACGATCATGTGGCGGCCTCGGGAGACTCCCGCGGAGCCGTCGAAGGGGGTACTTTGTCCAGCATTTCCAGACGGTCCCTGCTCGGATACTCGGGGACGGCCGCGGCCGGCGCGGTGGTCGGCACAGCGGCGTCCGCGCAGCAGGCACAGGCGGCGGAGTCGGCGACGGAGACCGCGTCGACGCAGTTCCCGGAGGGGACGCTCTTCAGCGGCGGCAGCAACCTGGGCGGCGACGCCGATCTGTACCTCACGGTCAAGTTCAGCGTCGACACGAACGCCACGGACGCCTCGGGCAACCGCATCGATCCCGTGGAACTCGCGGGTCTGCTCAGCGACTTCGCCGTCAGCCGCGGCTGGCCGGCCATCACGTTCTACGGCACCCCGAGACCCGCCAAGCTGAACTGAGCGCCCTCAGCGGCAGCCCGGGCCGGACAACGGCCCGGGTAAAGTCCGGCGCATGACTGCCGTGCTCTTCGACTTCTCCGGAACGCTCTTCCGTGTCGAGTCCACCGAATCCTGGCTGCGAGCGGTGCTCGCCGAGTCCGAAGCGGGTCTCACCGAGGCGGAGTTGACCGCCGCCGCGCGGGCGCTGGAGGTGGCCGGGGCACTGCCCGGCGGAGCGAACCCGGTGGAACTGCCCGAGGAACTGGCCGGGGTGTGGGCGGTACGCGACGAGAGCGCCGAGCAGCACCGCGCCGCCTACACCGGGCTGTCCCGCCGGGTGCCGCTGCCGGACCCGGCGCTGCACGACGCGCTGTACGAGCGGCACATGACCCCGGACGCCTGGACGCCGTACCCGGACACCGCCGAGGTGCTGCGGACCCTGCGCGCGCAGGGGATCGGGGTCGGTGTGGTCAGCAACATCGGCTGGGACCTGCGCCCGGTCTTCCGCGCCCATGGGCTCGACGCGTATGTGGACGCGTACGTCCTGTCGTACGAACACGGTGTCCAGAAGCCGGACCCGCGGCTCTTCACGGTCGCCCTGGAGGCGCTCGGGGCCGCGCCCGCCGAGACGCTGATGGTCGGGGACAGCAGGCCCGCCGACGGCGGGGCGGCGGCGCTGGGCTGCCGGGTGCACTTCGTGGACCATCTGCCGGTGGCCGAACGGCCGGACGCGCTGCTGCCGGTGCTCGACCTGGTGGGCGCGGCCCGCCGACCGGCCACGCCCACCCAGGCCTGACCCGTTCACGCCGTCCGTCCGAGACGCTCCCCCGTGTCGCCCCGGACGGACGGCAGCCCTGAACAGGCCCCGCGCAGGGCGGTGCCCACTGCGTCGATTATAGTTGGCTGGCAGCCAGTCAACGCAGGAGTTCCAGGATGTCCCCTCGCAGCGCCTCGGTCAATGAAGAGTTGCGGAGGCGTTCCCGGGAGCGGCTCCTGCAGGCGGCGGTCGAACTGGTCGACGAGCACGGCTTCGAGGCCACCACGCTGGGCGCCATCGCCGACCGTGCCGGATCGGCGCGCGGACTGGTGTCGTACTACTTTCCCGGCAAGCGCCAGCTGGTCCAGTCCGCCGTGCACCGGCTGATGCACCGCACGCTGGAGGAGGGGCTGGAGCGCGAGCCTCGCACGGACGACGGCCGGGAGCGGCTGGCCCGTGCCATCGACGCCATCCTGGGCCTCACGCGCGACCGGCCGGTGCTGATGCGCCAGCACATGGCGGGCCTGCTCCAGGCGGAGGGCTTCGTGCAGTGCCCGGAACAGCGTCGGCTGTCGGAGCTGCTGGGCGACACCGTCGCCCGCTACGGCTCGCACGACGTCGCGGCCGACTACCCGCTGCTGCGCGCCCTGCTGATGGGGGCGGTGTACGCGGCGCTGGTGCCGGGGGTGCCGATGCCGATCCCGGTGCTGCGGGCGGAGCTGTTCGAGCGCTACGGGCTCGACTGGGAGCTGGGCGTGCCCCCGGAGTCCGCCCCCGCGACGCAGCCGCAGGACCTGTCCCGGTTCTTCGCCACGGAGGACCGGACCGGGTCCGAGTGACCGGCCCGGTCAGCGGCGCGCGTGCCGCGGCGCCAGAAAGCCCGCGTCGCGTGCCTGCGCGATGAGCCGGAGCGACCGCCGTCGGCTGTGCCCGGTCGCCCACATCACGGCGAGGACCGGGTCGACGCCCTTCTCCTGTGCGGCCCGGTACTCCTGGGCGACCAGCCACCGCCCCTCGATGCCCCGCGGCCAGGCGGGCCGGGCGCGCCAAGGAGCGACGGCGCCCTCCGCACCCTCCGCACCTTCCGCACCGCCCGCACCTTCTTCGAGATCCTCCCCGGCGGGCTCCTCGTCCGCGTACGACTCCATCCCGCACGCCCGGAACAGCGGTTCCTCGATCCAGTCGGCGAGCATGGTCAGATCGGCCAGCGACAGCGCGGGCCGCGCCTTGACGTCCTCGATCGACACCCGCCCCCCGGCCACCACGGCGAGCGCGTCGACCTGGGCACCGTCCCCGAAGGCCAGCGTGACCTGGAACCACGACGTGGCCCCCGTGTGCTCCTGCACCTCCCAAGCGGGCGACACGGACACCGTGCCGTCCTCCGCACGCCGATCAGACAGATTTAGACAGGATGCTTCTAGCACACACGAAACGTAACCGCATGATCACACTCCATACGACCGGACACGCGTCCGCTTCACCCCAGCGGCCCCTGTCGAGGCGGCCACGCCGGTGGGATGCTGGAGGCACCAGCCCCTCGGGCAAGGAGTCTCCCGTGTTGCGTGTCGCCGTCGTCGGCTCCGGGCCGAGCGGGTGCTACACCGCCCAGAACCTCGTCCAGCTCGACCCCACGGTGGTCGTGGACGTCCTGGACCGGCTGCCGTGCCCGTACGGACTGGTGCGGTACGGCGTCGCCCCGGACCACGAGAAGATCAAGTCGCTGCAGGGCAATCTGCGCGCGGTCCTCGAACACGAGCGGGTGCGGTTCCTCGGCGGGGTCCGGATCGGCGGCGGTCCCGGCGAACTCCCGGTGGAGCGGCTGCGCGAGCTGTACCACGCGGTGGTGTACTGCGTGGGCGCCGCCGGCGACCGGCGGCTCGGCATCCCGGGCGAGGAGTTGCCGGGCAGCTGGTCGGCGACCGAGTTCGTGTCCTGGTACAGCGCGCATCCGGACGCCATCGACGCCGGTTTCGTGCGCGACGCCCGCTCGGCGGTGGTCATCGGCGTCGGCAATGTCGCGGTGGACGTGGCCCGGATGCTGGCCCGGGGCGTGGCGGAACTGAGCCCGACCGACATGCCGCAGGCGGCGCTGACCGCGCTGGCGGCGAGCCGGATAAGAGAGGTCCACGTGGTGGGCCGGCGCGGCCCGTCCCAGGCCCGCTTCACCACCAAGGAACTGCGCGAGCTCGGCGCCCTGCCGGATACCGAAGTCCGCGTGGATCCGGCCGAGTTGGCGCTCGACCCGGGCTTCGCCGACCCGTCCGCGCTGGCCGCCGCGCAGCGCCGCAACGTGGAGGTGCTGCGCGGCTGGAGCACGGCCGCCACCCGGGGCGCGGGGCGCCGTATCTGGCTGCGGTTCTTCCTGCGCCCGGTCGAACTGCTCGCGGACGGCGGGCGGGTGAGCGCGGTGCGCTTCGAGCGGACGGAGCCGGACGAGCACGGCGGGGTGCGGGGCACCGGGCGGTACGAGACCGTCGACGCGCAGTTGGTGCTGCGTTCGGTGGGCTATCGCGGAGTACCGCTGGCCGGGCTCCCGTTCGACCCGGGGACCGGCACGGTGCCGCACGCGGCGGGCCGGGTCCTGCACGGTCCGGCCGGAGCGCCGGGCGACTACGTGGCCGGCTGGATCAAACGCGGCCCGACCGGCGTCATCGGCACCAACCGGCCCGACGCCAAGGAGACGGTGACCTCCCTCCTGGCGGACGCGCCCGTGCTGCTCGGCAGGGCGGTGCCGGAGGATCCGGTCACGGCGCTGCGGGCGCTGGGCATCGAACCGGTCGCGTGGTCGGGCTGGCAGGCGATCGAGCGGGCGGAGGCGGCGCTCGGCGCCCGGCTCGGCCGCAGCGTGGTCAAGCTGGCGGACTGGGACACGCTGCTGACGGCGGCACATTCGGGGGCGTAGCGGCGTCCAACGCGACCAGGTGGGCAGGACACGTATCGGCAACACTGCGGAAATCAACAAACTGTTCAATCCGCTTACGGTCTGGTCCTGACCGGATGTCGTCCCCCGCCGCCGCTCTGGAGTCCCCGTGCCCACCACCGCCGCCCCCGTCCCCTCCCCCGTCCATCCCGTCGACGAGGTCCCGCCCGTACGGCAGCTGGCCGCCTTCGGCCTGCAGCATGTGCTCGCGATGTACGCGGGTGCCGTCGCCGTCCCGCTGATCGTGGGCGGTGCGATGAAGCTGTCGCCCGCCGACCTGGCGTATCTGATCACCGCCGACCTGCTGGTGTGCGGGGTCGCGACGCTCATCCAGTGCGTCGGCTTCTGGCGCTTCGGCGTCCGGCTGCCGATCATGCAGGGCTGCACGTTCGCGGCGGTGTCGCCGATGGTCCTCATCGGTACGACGGGCGGCGGGCTGCCCGCGATCTACGGCTCGGTGATCGTCGCGGGTCTGGCGATCATGCTGCTGGCCCCGGTCTTCGGAAAGCTGCTGCGCTTCTTCCCGCCGCTGGTCACCGGCACGGTGATCCTGATCATCGGGGTCTCACTGCTGCCGGTCGCGGGCAACTGGGCGGCGGGCGGCGCCGGCGCGAAGGACTTCGGGGAGCCGAAGAACCTGGCGCTGGCGGCCTTCGTGCTCGCGGTGGTGATAGGCGTGCAGCGGTTCGCCCCGGCCTACCTCGCCCGGATCGCGGTCCTGATCGGCATCGCGGTGGGCCTGGCGGCGGCGGTGCCCTTCGGCTTCACGGACTTCAGCGGGGTCGGTGACGCGGACTGGCTGGGCATCAGCACGCCGTTCCACTTCGGGACGCCGACGTTCAAGGCGTCCGCGATCGTCTCCATGCTGGTGGTGGCCCTGGTCACCATGACGGAGACGACGGGTGACCTGATCGCGGTGGGCGAGATGACCGGCCGCAGGGTCGAGCCGGGCTCCCTCGCCGACGGTCTGCGCGCCGACGGCCTCTCGACCGTCCTGGGCGGTGTCTTCAACACCTTCCCGTACACGGCGTTCGCCCAGAACGTGGGCCTGGTCGGCATGACCCGGGTGCGCAGCCGCTGGGTGGTCGCGGCGGCCGGCGGCATCCTGGTCCTGCTCGGCCTGCTGCCCAAGCTGGGCGCGGTGGTCGCCGCCGTACCGGCTCCGGTGCTCGGCGGTGCGGGCCTGGTGATGTTCGGGACGGTCGCGGCGAGCGGCCTGCGCACGCTCGCGGCCGTCGACTTCCACGGCAACAACAACCTGACCGTGGTGGCCGTCTCGGTGGCGGTCGGGGTGCTGCCGGTGGGGGTGCCGACGGTCTACGAGAAGTTCCCCGACTGGTTCCAGACGGTGATGAACAGCGGTATCAGCGCGGGCTGTCTGACGGCGATCGTCCTGAACCTGCTCTTCAACCACCTTCCGGCGAAGGCGGGTGCGGACTCGCAGGCGGTGAAGGCTGCGTAGGAGATCGCCTGAGTCCAGGCCGATCGCTCACCGACGCCGCGGACGGCCTCCCCGTCCGCGGCGTCGGTCGGGAGTGCCGCGCGGCCCGCGCCCGATCCCTGGCGGGCCGCCGTACCTGTAGGGCTCGGTCAGCCCACGTCGATCTTGGAGGCGTTCTCGGCCAGCCAGTCGTCGAAGCTCTTGAGCTCCGGGTTGATCTCGCGCAGCCTGTCCAGGTCCCGGGCTCCGGTGAACTCCCGGTCGAAGTCCCCGTAGTACTGGAACATGTTGGCGATCTCGTCGGCGGCCGGAACGTCGAGGGCGCGGAAGACGTCGTACGGCACGGACTGGAAGCGCACCGGCTCACCGATCACGGCCCCCAGCTTCTCCGCGTACTGCGCACCGGTCAGGTGATCCCCGCCCAGGCTGACGGTCTTGCCGATGAACTGCTCGCCGCCCTTGAAGAGGGCGTATGCCGTGCGGCCGATGTCCGCCACGTCCACCCCGGACAGGAGCTTGCCGTCCTCGAACGGCATGGTCACCGTGAGCACGCCGTCCTCGCCGCGCTTGGGGAGGAAGACGTTCAGGAAACCCTGGAAGAAGAAGGTGGTGTTCAGGAAGGTCACCGGGACGCCGGCCTCCGTGAACAGCCGGTTGCCTTCACCCTTGGCGTCGAAGTGCGGCACGTTGTACTCGCCCTGGAGGACCGGCATCCGGTCGTCGTCCAGCGGCAGCAGCTCGCGGGTGTCCTCCAGGGTCGACCAGATCACATGCCGCAGGCCCGCCGCGTCGGCCGCCCGGACCAGGACACCGATCTCCTCCGTCTCCTTCGCCGCCGAGCCGTGCGCCCAGAAGTTCGTGACGAGGAAGGCGCCGTAGGCGCCCTCGAACGCCTTGTGCACGGTCGGCTCGTCATGGAAGTCCGCCCGGACCACCTCGGCACCGAGCGCGGCGAGCTCCCGGGCGGCGGGCGAGGCCGGGTCCCGGGTGATCGCGCGCACCGCGAACTCCGAATCCTGGTCGGCGAGGATCGCCCGCGCGACACCGCCGCCCTGGGAGCCCGTGGCACCGGTCACGGCGATGATCTTCTT
Source organism: Streptomyces sp. NPDC031497 (assembly GCF_055580905.1). Taxonomy (NCBI): domain Bacteria; kingdom Bacillati; phylum Actinomycetota; class Actinomycetes; order Kitasatosporales; family Streptomycetaceae; genus Streptomyces; species Streptomyces sp. NPDC031497. Next base: position 264,923 of record NZ_JBVIKO010000010.1, on the reverse strand, counting down.
TGCACTCATGACAGCAGTCCCTCTCCGAGAGGAAAGCATCTGGTTGATGCGTCAACAACCAGATTCTAGAGAGGTACGCGTTGATGCATCAACTACATCGGCGGGGATTCGGCCACATTCACTCGACGGCGGGACGCTCGATCAGGTCGGGTCCTCGTCCAGCTTCGCCACCACTCGGTCGGAGAGCTGAGCCAGCATCCGCAGCTCCGCCGGCGTGACATGGTCGAGGAAGAGTTCGCGCACCGCCTCCACGTGCCGCGGTGCGGCCGCCTCGATCGCCGCGCGCCCCTCCTCCGTGATCACCACGAAGGCGCCGCGGCCGTCCTCGGCACACTCGTCCCGAACCACCAGGCCGCGCTTCACCATGCGGGCGATGTGATGGGACATCCGGCTCTTCTCCCATTCCAGCGCCCGGGCGAGATCCAGGATCCTCCGTCGCCCGTCCGGCGTGTCCGTCAGCTCGACCAGCACTGCGAAGTCCGCGGCCGACACATTCGACTCCGCCTGCATCAGGCGCGACAACCGGCCCCGCAGCGTGTCGTTCAGCCGGAGGAAGCTCCGCCATGCTTGCTGCTCGTCCTCCGTCAACCAACGCACCCTCTCGCCCATGAGGCCGAGTGTAAACGTGGTTGACATTTCATCGAACCCTTGTCCCGACGAGCCAGCCCCATGGTTGACACCTTACATATGGTTGATGTGTCATCTTAATCATGCGGGCACCCCGCCACACGGCCGAGGAGATCCCATGAGCACATCACCAGCGAGCGGCCCCGTCGCGCCGCCGATGCCCGAGCAGAGCGAACCGCGGCTGATCGACCACCAGCCGCGCCCGTACCTGCACAGCCGCGCTCCGAAGACGATCTCCAGCAACGTCCTGGGCCCGGCCGGGGTCGCCCGACCCCTAATGAGCGCCCGGGACAACCGGCGCGTGGCGGACGTCGTGCGAGCCACCGGACGCGAGAAGCCGGTGCTCGCCGGCCTCCGTGCGGAGAACTCCGCGGTCACGCCCTCTCTGCAGGCGGCCGGCGAGGGGTTCCGGATCCACGTCGTCACCGATGCTTCAGCAGGACCGAGTCCGGCAGGGGGCAGGCACCACCGCCGGGTCCCACTCGATCGCGAGGCTGCCGTGGGCCCACCGCGCAGCGCACATCGGTGGGCTGTGGGAGTGGCGGTCACCGTTCTCCTCTACATCACTCTCCTGACGATGACGGCGGGCGCCAAGCCCCTCTACTGCTGTGACTAGAGGGCGCGCCGCGAATGTCCCCTCGAGGAAGCCGCCACCGCCCCGCTCAGTCGTGCGGAAACTCGCCCGACCGCGCGGGGCCATGCGCAGCCAGGGCTGCGCCTCGTCGTGGCGCCCCTGGCGTTGGAGGGTGCGGCCCACGCAACCCACTAGGTGGATACGTCAACCATGCCCGCGGAACGCGCTCACGCCCGACCGTATTCCACTCACCGTCCGCGCCGGGAGTTCAGCTGCGTGACGGATTCCCGCGCGGAGTGATGACGGCGTTCGGCAGGGCAGGGGCGGGAAGACGGCTCCCGGGGTAGCCCTCGACGGCTCCGAAGCGGTCGGAGGAAGCCTCCCAGTCCGCTCGGGCCCGGACGATGTCGTCATGGCTCCGGCCGATGAAGTTCCACCACATGACGATCTCCTCCTCGAAGGGAGGTCCTCCGAGCAGGATCGTCCGCGCCGGGCTGTCCGACTCGTTCACCAGCGTCAGGCTGTCCGAGCCGCAGGGGACGTACCCCAGTTCGGCCGGCCGGATCACGGTGTCGACCAAGCGGACGTCCCCGCTGTCCACGAGGAGGCCGTGCTCGAAGTCGGGCGCCACGGTGAGGGTGACCGTCGCACGCGGTTCGAGAACGACCTCCGCTCCGAGGAGTGGGGTGAAGCTTCGCACCGGGGAGGTGCTGCCGGCGAGCGAGCCCAGGAAGACCCTGATCTGCGCCCCGTCGACACGCACGGGTTCCGGCACGTAGTGCTGGAAGTCCCGGTCGGCGGCACGGTGCTGCCCGGGCAGTGCCACCCACAGTTGCACCCCGTGGAGGACGGTGGTGCCCGGGGTGGAGACCTCCGAGTGGGCGATGCCGTGACCGCCGGTCATGAGGTTCATCTCTCCGGGACGGATCAGGGCATGGGTGCCGAGGCTGTCACGGTGCTCGATCTCGCCGCTGAACAGCCAGCTCACCGTCTGCAGTCCGGTGTGCGGATGCGGGGCGACGTCCATGCCGCCCGTGGCGGTCACATCGACGGGGCCGTAATGGTCGGCGAAGCACCAGGCCCCGATCAGCGTCCGGGCCCGCTGAGGCAGCGTCCGACGCACGAGCATCGCACGCGGGCCGCCCAGGGGCACTTCCCGCGCCGACAGCACATCGACCCGGGGCCCTCCGGCCGGCCGGTTCCCGTCGACCGGGGCACCGCACCGCACTTCCGCAGGCCGGGTTTCCACATTGCTCATGGGGAGCACCTCCCGCACACTTTGGTTGTCGTATCAACTATCATGCCATGAAGGCGGCCCGGCTGCGCACAGGGCCACAGCCGAGGCCGGACTCGACCGCGAGCACCGGTCGGCGGGACAAGCCGTGCACCGTGCCGTACGCACGAACCCTCCCACTTGGTTGACACATCAAGTAAAGTCCCCGGGGATTCGAGCCGCCCCGCGGGTGAACCGACCACTCACGAAGGAGCCCACCCATGTCCGATCTCGTCTTCGGCCTGGACACGTTCGGCGATGTGCCGGAAGACGACTCCGGGAACCCGGTCTCCGACGCCCGCGCCATCCGGCAGGTCCTCGACGAGGCCGTCCTCGCGGAGGAGAGCGGCGTCGACGTCATCGCCCTCGGTGAACACCACCGCCCGGAGTTCGCGATCTCGACCCCGGAGACCGTCCTCGCCGGCATCGCCACGCGCACCCACCGCATCCGGCTGGCCTCCGGCGTGACCGTGCTCAGCTCCGACGACCCGGTCCGCGTCTTCCAGCGCTTCGCCACCGTGGACGCCCTCTCGAACGGCCGGGCCGAGGTCATTCTCGGGCGCGGCTCCTTCACCGAGTCGTTCCCCCTCTTCGGATACGACCTCGCCGATTACGACGTGCTGTTCGAAGAAAAGATCGAGCTCTTCGCCAAGCTGCTGGAGGAGAAGCCCGTCACCTGGAGCGGCACCAAGCGGGCACCGCTCAAGGACGCCGACGTTTTCCCCAAGACCGAGTCCGGGCATCTGAGCACCTGGGTCGGTGTCGGAGGTTCGCCCCAGTCGGTCGTCCGCACCGCCCGCTACGGTTTCCCGTTGATGATCGCCATCATCGGCGGCGCCCCCGAACGCTTCACGCCGTACATCGACCTCTACCAGCGCGCCACCGAGCAGTTCGGCACGACCGCTCACCCGGTCGGCATGCACTCGCCCGGCTTCATCGCCGACACGGACGAGGAGGCCAAGGAAGCGCACTGGCGGCACTACAAGGTCATCCGGGACCGCATCGGCAAACAGCGTGGCTGGCCGCCGGTCCGCAAGGCGGAGTACGAGGCCGAGATCGAGAGCGGCTCGCTGTACATCGGATCTCCCGAGACGGTCGCCCGCAAGATGGCCCGCGCGATCAAAGCGCTCGGTGTCGGCCGTTTCGACCTCATCTACACCAACGGCGCGCAATCGATCAGCGCTCGCCTGCGTGCCGTCGAGTTGTACGGCACGAAGGTCATCCCCATGGTCCGCGAACTCCTCGCGGACTGACACCAGGAACGGAGAAGAGATGCCCGCCACCGCCGTCCGCACCGTCGGCATCCTGGGTGCGGGAAAGGTCGGCACCGTGCTGGCCCGCCTGGCCCTGGCCGCCGGTTACCGCGTGTTCGTCGCGGGGTCGGGCGACCCCGCCAAAATCGCCCTCACCGTCGAAGTCCTCACCCCAGGCGCGGTCCCGGTGACCGCGGCCGAGGCCGCGGCACAGGCGGATGTCGTCGTCCTGGCCCTTCCGCTCGGCAAGTACCGCAGCGTGCCCGCCGAGGCCCTGCGCGGCAAGCTCGTCATCGACGCGATGAACTACTGGTGGGAGGTGGACGGCAGCCGCGAGGACCTCACCGACCCGCTCACCTCGTCGAGCGAGACCGTGCAGGCGTACCTGCCCGGTGCGCGCGTGATCAAGGCGTTCAACCACATGGGCTACCACGACCTCGAGGACGGGGCCCGGCCCGAGGGAGCCCCGGACCGCAAGGCGATCGCGATCGCCGGCGACGATCCGGACGACCTCGCCACCGTGGCCGGCCTCGTCGACGCGTTCGGATTCACCCCCGTCATCGCAGGCCCGCTCGCCGAAGGAGTTCGACTCGAACCGGGCACCGAGCCCTTCGGTGCCGACGTCGGCGCCGACGAACTGCGCGCGATGCTCGACCGCTTCCCGGCATCGGACCGCGGACGGGCCGTGATCAGCGCGCGGACCGCGGCTTCGGCACGGGCTGAGGACGCGGCCTGACCACCGGCCGCGGCGGCGAGGAGAGCACCGGCCGCCGGGTCTGAGCGGACCCTGGCGGCGCGGCCCGGCAGCGGTGCCGGACGCCCGCGAATCGTCAGCCGCGGAGGAACAGGTCCGCCGGAACCGCCTCGGCCAGGATGCCGTATCCGGCCGGGTTGAGGTGCAGCCAGTCCCCCACCTGGAGGTCGGCCCGCAGCCGGCTCGGATCGGCCGGATCCCGTACCACCCGGTCGAAGTCGATCACAGCATCGAAATGGCCGAGGCCGCGGATCCAGGCGTTGACCCGCTGCCGGGCCGCCTCGCGGACGCCCGCCCCGTCGTCGTACGCGTTGCCGCCGAAGGGCAGCAGGGTGGCGCCGTAGACCCGGATGCCCTGGGCGTGGGCGCGGACCACGATCTGCCGGTAGGCGGCGATCAGGTCGTCGGCGACGGCGCGCTGGGCATCCGGGGTGGCGGCGGCGGTGCCGATGTCGTTGACGCCCTCGAAGACGATCAGCCAGGAGACCCCGCTGCGGGACAGGACGTCCCGGTCGAGGCGGGCCAGGACATTGGGGCCGAGACCGTCGTCGAGCACACGGTTGCCGCCGGCCGCCTGGTTGAGGACCGCGATGTCAAAGGTGGCGGAGCGGGTCTGGAGGCGGTCGAAGAACTGGTCGGGCCAGCGGTCGTTGCCGTTGGTCGTGGATCCCCGGCCGTCGGTGAGCGAGTCACCGAGCACGGCCACGGCCCGGGTCGCGGCCGGCGCGGTCACCTCGACGTCGCTCAGCAGATACCAGTGGTCGGCCGAGGCGGCGCCGCTCAGGTCCGGGTCCCGGGTGTGGTCGCCGTTGACGAGGTACGACGTGGTGCGCGAACCCGGGTGCGAGGTGAGCGCCAGATCGGGCTGGCCCTGCGCGGTGTAGGCGGTGACGGTGAGGTTGGATCCGGGGGCCAATTCGAAGTCGACGGGATCGGAGACGACCTGGGCGCCGACGGGGACGACGGCCGCGGTACGGCCCGAGAACGTCACCGGGTGGAGGCTGCCGGGCACGATCGCGCGGGCCCCCGCCCGCCCGTCCCTCGGGAGCGCCACGGTCACCGAGGTGAGCGGGAGCGGGGTGTCGCCGTAGGCGTTGGAGAAGCGCAGCCGCAGCCGATGGCCGCCGGTGGTGACGCGGACGGTCTGGCGCAGGGTGGTGTCGGCCAGCACCGACCTCTCCCCCGTGAACGGCGCGGGCGGCAGATTGCCGACCTCGGTGAGCTGCGGCATGCCGGTCCAGGTGTTGACCCAGTGGCTGCCCTGGTCCGGCTGCGCGCCGGCCGGCCGGGGACCGCGGACCAGCGCGGTGACGGCCGTGGCGGTCACGACCAGGGCGAGAGCCAGGACACAGGCGCTGAGGAGCGTGGCGAGCGGCGTTCTGCTGGGCTGCGGCTTCACGGGGGCCTTCCTGACTGACGAGGGACGGCGGCGGAGCCGTCGTCAACTGACCGTGCAGGCGGTGCCGTTGATCGCGGCTCGGTGCGGCGTCGTACGGGGATCCCCCGGCATCGTGGCATGGACATGGCCGCCATGGAAGCGCTCCCACCCGACTTCGGGAGTCAGGTGCCGGACGGGAACGGATGTCGCGCGGAGCGTTGACTAGAAAGCGCTTGCATCCTACGTTCCGTTCAGCACCGTGACCGGCGGGCCCGCGAGCGGGTTCATTCGGGCAGGTGTCTGCATTTCTGGTTCTACAGGCTGGACTGCGTTCATCGATCCGTCCACCTGCCGGACCCTCAGAAGGACCCCCCACTCGACAGAAGGCATACGGGACATGACTTCACGAGCACGAACCAGTGCGCGCGCACTGGCGGGCGGGCTGGCCGCTTTCGGACTCTCGCTTGGCATGATCATGACTAACGGAGCCCAGGCGAACGCGGCCACCTGGCCGACCGCGAGCGGCAGCCAGGCCGTCACCGCGACCATCAAGCTGTCGGGCACGAAGGACTACGGGATGCTGCGCCTGTACGGCAGCGGCGACCTGGGCAGCGGTGGCCAGAACGAGGACCAGGATCCGATCCTCGACCTGGCGGCCGGCACGGTCCTGAAGAACGTCATCATCGGCGCGCCCGCCGCGGACGGCATCCACTGCGAGGGCGGTTGCACCCTGCAGAACGTGTGGTGGGAAGACGTCGGCGAGGACGCGGCGACCTTCCGCGGCTCCTCCTCGTCCAACGTCTACACCGTCTCCGGCGGCGGCGCGAAGGAAGCCAGCGACAAGGTCTTCCAGTTCAACGGCGCCGGGACGCTCAACGTGTCCAACTTCGCCGTACAGAACTTCGGCAAGCTGGTCCGCTCATGCGGCAACTGCTCCACGCAGTACAAGCGCACCATCAACCTCAACACCATCGAGGCGACCTACAAGGGCAGCGCGCTCGTCGGGATCAACACCAACTACGGCGACAGCGCGACGCTGAAGAACATCACGATCGTCGGGGACAGCGGCAAGAAGATCGTGCCGTGCCAGAAGTACATCGGCAACAACACGGGCGCGGAGCCTCCCACGAACGGAAGCGGGCCGGACGGGACGTACTGCAAGTACGCGAGCTCGGACATCACCTACAGGTGAGCCCGAGCGGTGGGCCGTCGCCCGTCACCGGGCGGCGGCTCCACCGGCACGCCTCGGTCACGCATGACTCCAGCGCCATGCGCTCGACTTGTAGACGCAGGTGATGCCCTCTCCGGCGGCGTCGGTGGTGACGGCTCCGTGGTCACTGTTCCGGCAGAACTGGCCCGCCTGATAGCAGTTGCCGGAGTTGGACTTGATCGAGCAGGTCCCGGTGTCGACGCTCCCCCCGCCGTTGTCCGATCCGGCAGCGGCCTGTGCCGCTTCGGTGACCCTGACGGTCACGGTCGGACCGGGCTTACTCACGGTCCTCGTCTTCGTGACCGTGGGCGCGGGCTCCGCCTTCGGAACGGCGGTGAGGGTCGCCGTCGCGGTGATCGTCGTCGTCGGCGCAGCCTTCGCGTCTGCCGCGGCCCCGCCGTTCCCCGTGGCGGCGATCACCGCCCCCAGCGTGAAGAGCGTGAACCCGCCCCGTAGGCCGCCGACGACTGCGGCGCCGGCCGGACTTGTGAACAGCTGCGGTCATGACCAGCGCGGGCCGGTCAGGCTCTCGCCTGTCCGCCGAGCAGGACGGCACCCGTCAGAGCGGCAGCGGATGACGCGCCCGCTTGCCCTCGGCTCCAGCACTGCAACCCGGGTGCGCAGGCGTCAGGACCGCCCAACGGCCTAGCTGTTGCGGGTCAGGACGTTGGTGACGGCGCATAGTGGTGGGCAAGATTGGTGGCGAGGTCGCGGAGGTGAGCCCTGGCTTCGGTGGGGCCGTGCACAGTGATGGCGCTCCCGAACGGCAGTAGTGCTCGCACGTCCTCCAGATGCAGGAAGCGGATCGTTACCTTGCGGCCAGTGGCCGATTCTTCATGGTCGTCCGGGACGAGTCGTAGGCCAAAGATCCGTTGCGCCCGCTCGATCTGGGTCTGGTCGATGGTGGCGCTGACCTCTATCGCGTGGTTGTGCTCCCACTGATCAATGAGCGCCGCAGCGACGGTGGCCAGGGTCTGGCTCTCGCGGATCCGTCGTGGCTGGTCGACTTCTTTCCACGTCGTGATCCGTTCGAGTCGGTACATCCGTGGCACTCGGGCACAGTCGGCGACGAGATACCAGATGCCGGCCTTGGCCAACAACCCGTAGGGATCCACGACCAGGTCGCGTGGGCATGACTCGCGTGGGCTGCCGTACTCGATCCGTAGCCGGCGACCTCGCCGCACTGCGCCGATCAGCGAAGCCGGAGTCGTGCCGGAAGCTCGTGCCTGACGCCAGGGACGGCTGTCCACGTGCACTACGTCGGTGAGCGGCAGGAGCTCATGACCTCGACGTGGCTGTGTAGCCATGATCTTGGAGAGCGCGCGCCGGCTTTCGACCGATACGTTGAGCTCCGCACGTTGCTTCTCGTCGAGCCCGGTGAGCGACAGATGATCACGCTCGCCCGGTGTGAGTCGCGTGAGGTCGAGCCCGGACCCGGGCAGCATGGTCACGCCTCCGAGGCGGCCCCGTTGTGCGGTCACCGGCAGTCCGGCGTCGCGGAGCCAGTTCAGGTCCCGGGTGATGGTTCGAAGGGACACCCCGAGCGCCGAGGCAAGTTCCTGTGTGGTCACGGCATCCCTCGATTCGAGGAGCAGCATCAGGGAGAAGAACCGGTCTGGGGTCACACGCCAAGTTTTTCAGGAATTGCGACACGATGCGGCGCATATCCCGGTCAGGCTGGTGGATGCGTACCTACGTACCTACGACCTGTGAGAAGGAACAACCATGACCACATCCGTCGTGTCCATCGTCTACGTGAACGACGCTCCCGCCGCAGCTCGTTTCTACGGGGATCTCCTCGGCATGAGCCCCTCGTTCGAGACTCCGGGATACATCACCTTCGACCTCGGGCCGGGCGCTGACCTCGGTCTGTGGTCTGGCCAGTTCGAGGATCTGTCACCGGATGTCCCGCGCACCAGTGAGGTGTGCCTGGCCATCGACGGTGGACCCGACGAGCTCAACGCGACCTTCGAGCAGTGGAATTCCAAGGGGGTCACGATCCTGCGCGAGCCTCATGATGCGGGGTTCGGGCTGACCTTCCTCGCAGCCGATCCTGACGGGAACCGGATCCGCGTCGCACCGCAGGACTGAAAGGCCGCAATGCTTTGAGCGTCCCAGTTCAGGCGCCCACCAGGGGTGACCGGCTGCCCCCGAGGAGCCGCCCCGCCGAGCACAGCCTGCCGTTCTCGACCTGGAGCCTGGTCAACCCGGCCGACTTCCTGGTCGACGAGGGGGTGGTCGACGACGTCAGCCACGAGGGACTACGCATCCCGCTCCGCGAGGAAGGCGTCACCCTACGAGACCCAAAAGGCCCGGGTCGAACACCTCTACGCCATCACCGACGGCGACGTGATACCTGAACCCGGCGAGCCCGAAGTCATCCTCGACATGGACGAGTTCGGCCCACTCAACCTCCAGCCCCATCCCGGACGCCAGCGGACTGAACGCGGTGGCAAGGGCAAGGACCCCGGCCGCGAACCTCGACCGCGCCGCCGGGCCACCTACACCCGCCCGCACGGCGTGCGCCACCTCTTCGCAGCCTGCGACCTGGGCAAAGACCAGCTCTGCGGCCACATCAAGAAGACCAAGAACCGCAGCAAGTTCCTGGAATTCTGCCGCTACCTGCGCTCGCTGCATCCGGCGGACTTACGCATCGCGATCGTCTGTGACACCTACGCGCCGCACTTGACGGCCAAGCGCTGCCAGCGGGTCGGCGCGTGGGCGGCTGCCAATAACGCCGAGATCGTCTACACCCCCACCAACAGCTCCTGACGGAACAAGAACGCCGCCGACAAGCGCCTCACTGCCCTCGTCCGCCGGGCGAACGCCGCCTGACCCGCGCCGCCCGCGTCTGTCCTGGGTCGTCAGGTCTGGTTCGGTGGCGCACTCATCGCTGCCGTCAGGAACGTGATCGCCCATCGCCGGGCCGCCTCGCCCGCTACCGGGGACACGCAGCCAGGGGAGGGCTGCTGGTGGACCTCGAGGCGGTCGACGGTCGTCACGGCAAGGATCCCCCGCATCCGGAACCACAGCTCCTCCGGGGAAAGGCCGGGCAGTACGCGCGCGAAAGCCGCGAAGTAGCGCTCGCGGACCGAGTCCTCGGCCGGGCCGGTCCAGCTGCGTGCCTCCTCGGCCGGATCGCTGAGGATCGTCATGATCAGCCGGGACGTCCGGGCGCCGCCCTCGTCGCCGGCCGACATCTCGTCGAACAGCGGCCCGGCGAATGCCTCCACCAGTTCGCTGACCGGTGGGTCGGGGGTCCGGGCGAGCAGTTTGTCGAGCCCGGCGCACTGGGCAGCGTTGATGGGTTCGACCACGCGGCGGACGACTGCGGCCATCAGCTCCGCCTTCGAGCCGAAGTGGTAGCCGACGGCGGCCAGGTTCGCTCCGGCGAGTTTGGTGATTGAGCGGATCGAGGTGCCGCGGTATCCATGCTCGGCGAAGAGGCGCTCGGCCGCGTCGAGGATCTGGGTGCGGGTGTCTGGGGTCGCCACACGAGGGACTCTACATATGTTTGAATGAAACGAACGTATGAATCAAACGAACGTATGAAAGAGGACAGTCATGAAGCTGCTCGTGTACGGCGCCGGGGTTTGCGGCAGCCTGTTCGCCGCCCGCATGCATGAGGCCGGCCACGACGTCTCGCTCCTCGCCCGGGGCGAGCGCCTCACCGCCCTGCGCCGGCACGGAGTGCAACTCGCCGAGGAAGGCAGCCCGGCTGTCAAGCGGGTGCCGGTACCGGTGGTCGAGCACCCGGACGGCGGGTACGACCTGATCACCGTGTTCGTCCGCACCCACCAGGTGGATGCAGTGCTGGAATCACTCGCCGGTGCCCCAGGTGACGTGCTGTTCCTGGTCAACTGGGCAGCCGGCCCGGAGACGCTGGGTGCGGTGCTCGGCCGCGAGCGGGTGCTGCTCGGCTTCCCCACGACCGGCGGCACGATGGACGGCGACGTGGTCCGCTACCGCAAGAGCAATTTCATCACCCGCCGAGTCACGATGCCGATCGGCGAGCCCGACGGCCGTACCACCCCGCGACTGGAACGGATCGTGGAGGCGTTCCGTACCGCCGGGATCAACGCCAAGGCCGAGCCGCAGATGGATGCCTGGCTCAGGACGCACGCCGCCTTCGAGGTCCCGCTCGGGCAGGCGGTACACGCGGCGGGCGGCCCGGTAGTGCTGGCCGACGACCCTGACGCGGTCCGCGGCATGCTCCACCTCATGCGGCAGAACCTCGCCGCGATGGAGACGCCGCCGGTACCTCGCGCGTTCGCCGCGTTGCGGGCTCTGCCGCAAGAGCTCCTCGTGGCCGTGCTCCGGCGCTTCCTGAAGAGCCCGACGGCCGTGCACAGCGGACTCAACAACCCCTCGCCTGCCACGGCGGCCGAACTCGACCGGCTGGCCGAACAGCTCCGTGCCCCTGCGGGAGCCCGTCAAGCAACCCAGGACGGCGAAAACCTCACCACGCACACCACCGCCAGTCCCACAGTCCTCGAACCCAGCTCCTCCGGCTCCACGGACGGCAACCGCTGACCTCATGACCGTTTCGGTGGCAATGGAGCGTCCGGCCTTCGGAGTCAGCGTGGCTTTCTCTCCCCTTGCGGCCACGTCCCGCAAATAGCGCGGCACTACAGGGCGAACGTCGGTTGATGCGGCACTGGATCCCCGCTTCTGTGGATGCACGAGCCTGCCCGCCGGCCTTGCCTGCGGGCAGGTGTATCCCGCCGGCCCATCGGTCCAGAATGAGAGCCGTCCCTGGTCGGGCAGGGACGTCAGCGGTGTGGGCGAGGTCGGTACCCGGATCTTCGCGCACCCCGTAGCGGTCGGCGTGGCACGCCGGTGTCGGCTTCGGCCGCCTCGGCCGGACATGACCCGCGCATGCTCCCGCCTGCCCTCGGGACTCGCCTCCGTCGATCCCGCGCGCGGTGGCGCTCGCACGACGACGCCCTTCTCCCGCAAGCCGCACTCCGGTGACGTCAGCCGTCCAGGTGCCCCATGGACTCGCCCAGTTCCGCCCGATAGGCGGCGTACGCGGTGCGCAGTTCGTCGCCCGGCCAGTGTGCGGGCAGGAGTTCCGGTGGCAGGACCGGGTCGGTCAGCAGGTGGCGTACGGCCGCCGCGAAGAGCGTGAAGCGGTCGGGTGGGCGGGGGGATTCGGCCGCGTGGGTCAGCAGGGCGCGGGCGGTGGTGGCCCAGGTGGTCAACGGCCAGAGGTGGGCGGCCAGTTCGGGGGCGGGACGGGACGGTCGGGCCGTGCAGGACTCGGCGATCTCCAGCACGTCGTCGGGGAGGGGTCTGGCGAGGTTCGCCGGGCGGAGCCAGACGCCCTCGCGGAGTTCGGCCAGGCGGAGGGAGGTCAGGCGGGTACGCAGGTCCGCGCGTTGGGCGGGGCCGCGGCCCGTGGTCGTGATGATCAGCATCTCCCAGTCGCCGTGCCACGCGCGCGTGCGGGGCCGTACCGCCTCGTCCTGGCGGCGCTGGCGGGCCAGCAGGCGGTCACTGAGGCCGTAGACGGCGTCGTCGGTGCGGCGCAGGTCGCCGGCCGCCGTCATCCGGCTGAGCGCGGCCCGGAGCGCGGAGCCGCCGACCCCGAACGGCTCCACGAGGCGGATCAGCTCCTTCACCGGCAGTCGCGGCGGATGCGTGCCCAGCAGCAGGCTCAGCACGACCGACCGGGCGGACAGCGGCCGCAGGTCGACGCCGGCGGGCTCGGCGGACACGTTCATGCGCATGGTCACGTACTGTACGTGCGGCTCGGTATTGCAACATTGATACAGCCGCAGGAAGAGTGCAACATGGAGACATGGACTCGACCGCCGCGCTTCCGCAGCCGCAGTACGCCACTCACGACGTCACCAATCAGGCACCGCCGCTCGCCCCGTACGACGCCTCCGACGACCCGGCCCTCCTCGAGGGGCTGCGCCGGGAGGGCGCCGAGTGGGCCGAGCAGGGGATCCGCCGGCTCGGGGCGCGGGCCGGGAGCGCGGAGGCGCAGGAGTGGGGCGAGCTGGCCAACCGGCACGAGCCGGAGCTGCGCAGCCACGACCGGTACGGCAACCGGATCGACGAGGTCGACTTCCACCCCAGCTGGCACCACCTGATGCGGACGGCGGTGGCCGAGGGGCTGGCGGGGGCGGCCTGGGCGGACGGCCGGCCCGGCGCCCATGTCGCGCGGACGGCCGGCGGGCTGGTGTGGGGGCACACCGAGTCCGGCCACGGTTGCCCCACCTCGATGACCTATGCGGCCGTCCCCGCCCTGCGCGCCACGCCGGAGCTGGCCAAGGTGTACGAACCGCTGCTGACCAGCCGGGAGTACGACCCGGAGCTGCGGGTGCCGACCGAGAAGCCGGGGCTGCTCGCCGGGATGGGGATGACCGAGAAGCAGGGCGGCTCCGACGTACGGACCAACACCACGGCGGCCACGCCCACCGCCGAGCCGGGCGTCTACACCCTGCGCGGGCACAAGTGGTTCACGTCGGCGCCGATGTGCGACGTCTTCCTGGTGCTGGCGCAGGCGCCGGGCGGGCTGTCCTGCTTCCTCGTGCCGCGCGTGCTGCCGGACGGCAGCCGTAACGCGTTCCGCATCCAGCGGCTCAAGGACAAGCTCGGCAACCGGTCGAACGCGTCCTCCGAGCCCGAGTTCGACGGAACGGTGGCCTGGCTCGTCGGGGCCGAGGGGCGGGGTGTGAAGACCATCATCGAGATGGTCAACTGCACCCGGCTGGACTGTGTGATGAACTCGGCGACCCTGATGCGCAAGACGCTCGTGGAGGCCGGTCATCATGTGCTCCACCGCAGCGCGTTCGGCGCGCGGCTCGTCGACCAGCCGCTGATGCGCAACGTTCTGGCCGACCTGGCACTGGAGTCGGAGGCCGCGACCACGCTCACGCTGCGGCTGGCCGGCGCCGCCGACCGCGCGGTGCGCGGGGACGAACAGGAGCGGGCCTTCCGGCGGATCGCGACCGCCGTCGGCAAGTACTGGGTCACCAAGCGCGGCCCGGCCTTCACCGCGGAGGCCCTGGAGTGCCTGGGCGGCAACGGCTACGTCGAGGACTCCGGTATGCCCCGCCACTACCGCGAGGCGCCCCTGTTGTCGATCTGGGAGGGCTCCGGCAACGTCAACGCGCTCGACGTGCTGCGGGCGCTCACCCGCGAACCGGGCGCCGCCGACGCCCTGTTCGGGGAACTCGCCCACGCGCGCGGGGCGGACACCCGGCTGGACGCCACCGTGACCCGGCTGAAGACCGAATGGGCGGAGACCGACCAGGTGGGTGCCCGCCGGCTGGTCGAGCGGATGGCGCTCGCTCTCCAGGCCTCCCTGCTGGTCCGGTACGCCCCGGCCGCCGTCGCGGACGCCTTCTGCGCGACCCGGCTCGGCGGCGACTGGGGGCACGCGTTCGGCACGCTGCCCGCCGGGACCGGACTCGACGCGATCCTGGAGCGGGCGCTGCCTGTCGGGCACTGATCCCTCCACGGGGTGCCGTCGGCCGGTGGCCGTCGATAAATCGCACACAGTCGTCGTCCGATTCCGCATCGTTGTCAGTGCCGTGGTGCAGACTCCTGATCAGGTGGTACTCGCCCGGGGAGGACAACGTGTTCACGGGGATCGACGAGGTCGACTGGGCCTCGCTGCGGCACGCGTACGGCAGCGCGGCGGACGTACCCGGTCTGCTGCGCGGACTGGCCTCGCCGGACGCGGCCGAACGGCAGGTCGCGCTCGACGGGATGTACGGCTCGGTGCACCACCAGGGGAACGTGTACGACTCGACGCTCGCCTGCGTCCCGTTCCTCTTCGCGCTCGCTTCCCGCGCGGAGGTGCCGGACCGGGGCGCCATAGTCGAACTGCTGGTCAGCATCGGGGCGGAGAGCACCGGTCCGCCCGCCCAGGCCGCGGTGCGCGCGGGTGCCGAGGCCTTCGTGCCGCTGGCCGACGACCCGTGTCCCGGAGTGCGGCGATCGGCCACGGGCGCGCTGGTCCGGTTCCTGGACGACCCCGCGCGGGTGCTGGGGCTGCTGCGCCGGCGGATCACGGTGGAGCGCGACGAACAGGTGCTGCCGACCCTGACCGCCGCCCTCGGCCTGTTCGTACGGCGCCATCCCGCCGAGGCGGCAGGGGCGGTGGAGCTGCTCGCCGCGCAGAGCGGGCCGCCGCACTCCCCCGGGATACGGCTCGCCGCGCTCGGCGAGCTGGCCCTCGGCGCGCCGGAGCGGCTGCCCGCCGATCTGGTGCCGACGGTGGTCCGGTTGCTCCGGGAGCGGTCCGAGCGGCGCGCCCTGGGTTCCGACCGGGTGGACCCGGACACGCTGGTCGGCCGGATACGGCGGCTGCGGCCGTCGGACGAGGAGGGCTCGTATCTGCTGCGCACCCTCCACCGGGCGCTGGACGACCGGGTGGCCGAGCGGATCTCCCTGCTCGTGGGCCAGTTGGGCAGTCCTGACGCCATGGACCGGTGCAACGCGGTGCGGATGTCGGCCGGGTTGTTCCGGGAGTGGCGGGCGGACTTCAGCGCGCCCGTCTCGCTGATCGGCGCCCAACTGGAGCCTCTGGAGGACCAGTTGCGTGACGCAGCCGTCTCGGTGCTCGCGGAGCTGTTCGGGCTGGCCGCACCCGCCGCCGACCAGCTGCACGCGCTGGTGACCGCGCGGCCCGACCTGTGGGTGCACACCTGGGAGCGCGGCCGGCCCTCGCTGGGCGGCCCGCTCAAGGCGCTGGCCAGAAGCGGTGACCCGCGCGCGGTCCCGGTCCTGCGGCAGTTGCTGGCGGGCCCGGTGGTGCCCGCCGGCCTGGGCTTCGAGGTGGTCCATCTGGGCCCGGCGGCGGCTCCACTCGCCCCCGCGCTGCGGCACCGGCTCGGCCAGGTCCCGCTGGACTCCCCCGAGGCCGCCGAACTGGCCGCTCCGCTGCTGGCGGCGCTCACCGCCCTGAAGGACCCGGCGGCGGTACCGGAGGTGCTGCGGCTGCTGCGCGGCGCACCGGACGGGCTCGGGGCGCGGGAGGCCCTCGTCGGGCAGGCGGTGCGGGCGCTCGACGCCCTGGGTACGGCGGCCCGGGCGGCGGCGCCGGTCCTGCGCGGGCTCCTCGGCACCCGGCACGCGGCGCCGGCGGCGGGGGCCCTGTGGTCGGCGGAGGGCGACGCGGAAGCCGTACTCCCCTCGCTGCTGAGAGAGTTGACGCACGGTCGCAGCGGCAGTGCCCGGACGGCGGCCGAGCAGCTGGGGCGGCTCGGGGCCGCCGCCCGGGACGCACTGCCCGAGCTGCGCGCGCTGGCCGGATCCGGCCGGGTGCGGGAACGGACCGCGGCGGCGCAGGCGTGGTGGCGGATCGACGGGGATCCGGATCCCGTGCTGCCGGTGCTGCGGGCCGCCTGGTCGGAGAATCCCTACGCCCGCGGCGCGATCGCCGAGTGCCTGGCCGCGATGGGCCCGGCGGCCGCACCGCTGCGCGACCTGCTGACGGCCGAACTCGCCACCACCCGACGGCACACGGCACGGCCGGGCGGGTACGGCAGCCACGACATCGCCCAGGACGAGCGGCTGCTCGCCAACTGCCGGAGGGCGCTGGCGAGTCAGTGACCTCGGGGACCCCCAGGGGGCGGGCGAGGGCCTAGCCGGTCGTCCTGCCCCACTGCGGCCCGAGCCGCGACCACTCCGCGTCCCAGCGGTCCATCCGCCGCCGCTCCAGCCGGCCGCGCACCACGAGCCCGGCGACGAAGGGGACGGCGGCGGTGCTCAGCCCGACCAGCCCGCCGATCAGCGCGGAGCGGACATGGGCCTCGGACGCGGTGGGCGGACGGGTGACGAGATGCCCCTGGGGGTCCGTCCAGACGGTGACCGGAGTGCCGACCTTGCTGCCGGCCGGGACCCGGGCCTGGCCGGTGTGCGCGGAGCCGTCGGCGACGGTCCAGCCCACCCTCGCCCAGACCCGTTCGCGGTCGGAGGACTCGGACTTCGGCCCGGACCCTCCTGGGGCCTTGTCCATGACATGGGCCACGACCGGGTGCCATTCGGCGCGCTCGCGGGCCAGGCCGTCCTCGACCGACCGGGCCGCCGCGAGCCCGCCGAGCACCCCGGCCAGCAAGGTGAACAGCCAGGCGCCGAGCAGCACCCAGGCCTCCAGTGTGTCGGCGCGACGTTTCAGCGGGTTGCGCCGCCAGCGCCACAGCCAGACCTTCGGACCACGGAACGCCTTCAAAGGCATCCTCCTCACGCGCGCACGGACAGCCCGGACCGCCCTCCCATACGGGAGAGGCCGCCCCGTTGCTCACGGCGAACCTCCGAGTCGACGGTCGCACGACTGACCCCGCTCGCGCAGGCGTCTTCCGGAACGAGTTCCGTCACCCTGTTCGACCGGGCCGACACGACGGCTCCGACCTGCGCACACGAGCGGTCCGGCCGCTCTCGGTGGTGGGTGCGCACGGGCCGATGTCCGGGGGCCGGTTGCGCCGAAGACGTCGTGGAGGTCCACGGCAGGACGACCGGGCCGGTCGGGGCGACGGCCCGGGCCGGCCGGTCGCCGAGCAGGCGGTGGCCGCGCGCCGAACTGACGCGGCCACCACTGCCTGTGCGGGTCGGTCAGGTGGTCCGGGGCGTGCCGGTCGGACCCGGATAACGTTGTCGGCCGGTCATGACGCGGCGTCGAGCAGGTCGAGGGCGCTCTGCTGACGGGCGGCGTCCGCCTGGTCGAGCGGGCCGTACCAGCGCAGCCCGTACTGGTCGAGGGCGTTGCGGTCGCTCCCGTGGGCGCGGTCCGCCTGGCGTTCGAGGTAGGTGGTGTACGGGTGGTCCGGGAGCACGGAGTTGAGCCTGGCGAGGCCGCGCACGTGGGCGCCCTTGAAGGACGGGCCGTCGCCTCCGCAGTCGCCGCTCTCGCACGGATCGCGCAGGATGCCGTCGGAGGTGTGGAGCAGGGAGGTCGTGGTGGTGGCGTCGGCGATCTGCCGTGCGCTGGTGAGCAGTCCGCCGTCGCCCGTGGCCTGGTACAGCTCGGCCAGGGCACCGAGGAGGACGCCCTGGTTGTACGACCAGACGGCCTGGCCGTTGTTGCCGCAGGTGGACAGGTCGATGCCGTCGTTGACCAGGTGCGAGCCGTTGATCATGCCGCTGCCCTGGAACCAGCTCCAGCCGGCCCGGGCCCTGCCGAGGTACGTCGTGTCGCCCGGGACGCGGTTGTGCAGGGCGGCGTTGAGCTGGATGTAGAGGGAGTTGGCGATCGCGTTCTTGTAGGTCTTCGCCGTGCTCCACCACACTCCGCCGCCGCAGGTGCCGTCCCAGTAGGCGGCCATGTGGTCGGCGTCCGCGCGGGCCGTGGCCAGATAGCGGCTGTCGCCGGTCAGGTCGTACGCGGCCACCCAGGCCAGGCCCCACCAGCCGGTGTCGTCGATGTAGTCGTTGCGGAACTGCCCGCCCTGCGCGTTGATGTTCAGGTCGTAGGTGCGGGCGACGGCGTACCGGTAACTGCCCATGCCGGTCACGCGGATGTTGTCGATGAGCGCGGTCAGGGCGTTCGCGGAGTTCCACCAGCCGGTGGTGTCGAACAGGCCGGTCCCGTAGTCGTAGAAGGTCATCAGTCCGGTGGCCGCCGCGGTGCGCGGCTCGCCCGCGTTCCAGGTGGTGCGGGCCCAGGGAGTGCAGGCGATCTCGGCACGGTCCCCGGCCTTGCCGCAGGCGCGCAGGGCGCCCACGCCGAGGTTGTTCCAGTCGTCCACGTTGTACATGAGGGTGCGCCAGCCGCGCCGGCCCGTGGGCACGCTGGTGTCGCCGAGCTTGCTGCCCGAGCTCCAGGTGCGGCCGCCGTCGAAGGAGCGGTCGAGCCACACCTCGTCGCCCGGGTTGCCGTTGTCGATGGACGCCCAGCCCATGGCGTCGGCGTCGTCGAAGTGCAGGACGATCGACCGTGCGTAGAAGCTCGCCGTGACCGGTGTGCGGTCGCCCGGGGAGAGGGCGGGGTCACGGGTGTCGCAGTACCTGTTGCAGATGGTGCCGGCGGCGGACGCCGGTGGTGCGAGGGGGACGAGGACGGCGAGCAGCGCCGGGGCGAGTGCGGCCGCGGCTCGGGAAAGGCGGCGACTTCTTGATCTC
Organism: Streptomyces sp. NPDC031497; assembly: GCF_055580905.1. Classification (NCBI taxonomy): domain Bacteria; kingdom Bacillati; phylum Actinomycetota; class Actinomycetes; order Kitasatosporales; family Streptomycetaceae; genus Streptomyces; species Streptomyces sp. NPDC031497. Next base: position 245,776 of record NZ_JBVIKO010000010.1, on the reverse strand, counting down.
TTTAGGGGGGTCATGGGACCTGCCTGCTCTGGCGATGGATGTGAGAGCGCTCCCAGAAGGTAGGAAAGAGCCGCGGGTGCGTCAACGCCGTGTGCGGGTGCGGACGTTGGATCGCCCGGGGCGCTAGCGGACCCCCGCCAGGACCTCCGCGGCGGCCACTCCGGAGGCGGCGGTGGCACCGTGGGTGAAGATCTGGGCGGCCGCGGGGACGGGGGCGCCCGGCAGGCCCATCTCCACGACGATCGCGTCGGGACGAGCGGTGACGATCTCGGCGAGGGCGCGCGCCATCCACCCGTGCCGGGAGGCGTCCCGGACGACCACGACCAGGGGGCGGCCCGCGGCCGGTGTCAGGGCATGCGTCTCCAGGGTGGCGGTACGTGACCGCAGGTCCTCGTCGCGCACCCGGATGGACGTCGTTCCGGGCAGCCGCTCGACCAGCGGGGCGGCCACGCCCCAGGGGGTCTCCTTGCCGATGGCCAGGTTGGTGGTGGGCACCAGCTCCACCACGTGCGGGGCGGCGGACAGGGGTACCGTCTCCTGCACGGCGCCGGTCAGCCGGATGGCCCGGCGGGCGGCCGCGAAGCCGATGCGGCTGCCGTTCGTGTCGGCGGGGCCGACCGGGCTCAGGCCTGCCGACCAGGCCGCGAACTCCCGCACGCGACCGCTCGCCTCGGCGAGCCGCGCCTCGGTGAGGTCCCCGGCGGCGACGGCGTCGACCAGGGCGTCGGCGAGCAGGCCGACGGTGGCCTCCTCGGCGTTCTCGCCGCCGACGCAGACGGCGTCGGCACCGGCGGCGACGGCTCGCACCGTGGCCCCGCCCAGGCCGTAGCGGTCGGCGACGGCACCCATCTCGATGGCGTCGGTGACGACCATGCCGTCGAACCCGAGCTCCTGACGGAGCAGGCCGTCCAGGATGCGCCGGCTGAGCGTGGCGGGCAGCTCGGTGTCGTAGGCGGGGACCAGCAGGTGACCGGTCATCACCGCGCGCACGCCGGCCTCCAGGGCGGCGCGGAACGGCGGCAGGGCCTGGGCGGCGATCTGTTCGCGGTCGGCGCCGTAGGTGGGCAGGCCGTGGTGGGAGTCGACGGCCACGTCACCGTGGCCGGGGAAGTGCTTGGCGCAGGCGGCGACCCCGGCCGACTGCAGGCCCCGGATCCATGCGCCGGTGTGCCGGGACACCACCTTCGGGTCGACGCCGAAGGACCTGACGCCGATGATCGGGTTGTCGGGGTTGGAGTTGACGTCGGCGCTGGGCGCGTAGTCGAGGCTGATGCCGGCGGCGCGTAGCTGACGGCCCAGGTCGGCGGCGACGGCCTCGGTGAGGTCGGTGTCGTCGACGGTGCCGAGGGCGAAGTTGCCGGGCCGGGTGGAGCCGGTCGCGGACTCGATGCGGGTGACGTCGCCGGCCTCCTCGTCGATCGCGATGACCAACTCGGGGTTCTCCGCGCGTAGTCGACCGGTCAGCCGGGCGACCTGGTCGATCGAGACGATGTTCCGGGCGAAGAGCACGACCGAGGCCAGGCCGTCACCGATGTCGCGCAGCACCCAGTCCGGCGCGTCGGTGCCCACGAACCCCGGCTGCAGGACGGAGAGCGCAAGTCGTCGCAAGTCCTTGCCCTGTGTGCTGGAGACCATCGAGTACGCCCTTCTGTTGGTACAGACCAATGAGCCTCCGCTCAGGCTAACCGCCCGTGTCAAGTGGGTCCGATTTCCGCCTTCTTGACGAAAACACGCCCTCAACTGCCATGTTTGACATGACGAGTTGGTCTAGTCCAAGTTAGGGCTGCGCGAGTTCGCACCGGGGCTGGTGTGTCACGTGGTGCAGTGATCCTGCGGGAACGACCACCGCCCTCGCTCCGCGCATCTGGCGACCCGGTCGGGGTCGCCGCCACCTGAGATCGAGGTCTGGAGCACCGCATGCCCACGACTGACCGTTATCTCCATCGAGCCCCGTCGAACCTCCCCTACTTCAGTTCCGACGGCGAGACCTATCTCGCCCAGACACCCCTGCGGGACCTGCAGAAGTCCCGCCCCCTCCGAGTCCTCTCCGAGGAGGACTTCGCCTTCTGGCAGACCTACGGATACGTCGTGGTGAAGGAGGCGATCCCCGCCTCGTCGGCCCGTCGGCTGCTGGACTTCGCCTGGGAGTTCCAGGGTCTCGACCCCGATCGTCCGGAGACCTGGTACGAGGACCGTGCCTACCGCTCGGACCTGGACCGGGAACTGCACATCTACGGCTTCGTCGAGGCCTACCACCACCAGCTCCTGTGGGACAGCCGCCAGACGCAGCGCGTCTACGACGCGTTCGTGGACGTGTGGGACGTCGAAGAGCTGTGGGTCACGCTCGACCGGCTCAACCTGAACCCGCCGAACATCAGGAACCGCGACCGGGCGCTGATCCCGAGCACGCAGGAGGGGTTCGACATCGAGCTCCACTGGGATGTCGACACCACCCTCGGCGTGCTGCCGCAGCGGGTCCAGGGGATCATCTCCCTCACCGACACCCGGCCGGAACTCGGCGGCTTCCAGTGCTGCCCCGAACTGTTCAAGCGGTTCGACCAGTGGAAGGCGTTCCAGCCCGACGACCGCGACCCGATCCGGCCCAGGATCGACCGTACGGAGTTCCCCGTGGTCCGGCCTGAACTCGGGGCCGGAGATCTGCTGATCTTCAACGGCCTGCTGGCGCACGGCGTGGCGCCCAACACCTCCGACGGGGCGGTGCGCGCGGCCCAGTACCTCTCGATGATGCCGGCGCTGGAGTCCCACGAGACACTCCGGCGCTCCCGGGTCGAGTCCTGGCGCACGCTCGGTACGCCGGACTGGAACGCGACGCTCCTCGGCGACGCCACCCGACACGAGTCCTTGCGGTACGGCAGGGCCGACCTCACCGATCTGGGGTCGAAGCTGCTGGGCCGCACGTCCTGGAGCGGGGCGGCCCCCGACGAGCCGGTCGAGCCGGTCGCGGGAGAGATACCGGCCGGAGAAGAGACATGCGCCGAATCTGCCTGACGCTGCCCACCAACCGACCGTGCTCCGCGACGATCGCCGCCGTCGCCGAGGAAGCGGCCTACGCGGCCGAGCACTTCGACACCGAGGTGCACCTGCTGATCCTGGACTCCTGCACGGCACCGGTCCGTGCGGAACACGCCGAGGCCGTACGCCGCGTCCCGGACGATCCGCGGATCGTCGTCCACCACCTCGACGAGGACGGGCAGCGGGACTTTCTCCGGCGGGCGATCGACCGGGCCGCGGTCATGAAGCCCGATCTGCTGCTGGACCTGATGCTCCCGGCCGGCGTCTCCTACGGAGCCTGCACCAACCGCGCGTTCCTCATCGCCGCGGCGCTCGGATGCGAGTCCGTCCACCGCAGGGACTCCGACAGCCGCTACCAGACGGTGAACGGAGACAACGTTTTCCCCGTCCATCACGAACTCCTGTCGCTCGGCAGGCGCGCGGCCGACGCCGCCTCCGAAGTCACCGAGAACGCACTGGCCGTCGACCACATGAGCAAGCGGGTCGCGATGGTGGGCAGCTCGTTCGTGGGCGAACTGTCCGTGGACATCGGCGAGATACTCCGGATCGACCCCGCCGTCTACCACGACGTGGTCGGTCTGTGGGCGCCCGCCCACTGGTCCGACGAGCAGCGCAGACAGCTCGTCGACGAGTCCTTCCGAGGCGCGGGCTCGGACGCGTTCACCACGGATCACTCCGTGCTGGCCCTGGTCGATCCCATGCGTGTGGACATGTGCAACATCAGCTTCCACGGAGTACACGAGCGCGTGCCGCTGCCGCCCGCGACCGACACGATCGGCAGCGACTACTTCCTGATCCACCTGGTCCACGACGCCGCCCTGCCGGGCGTCCTGCACAACCGGAACATCGTCAACTTCTACACCGGTGAGCGCAGGACCGACTCCGGCCTGATCGCGTACCAGATGCGCTTCGTCAAGTTCCTGCTGTCCATGCTCTACTTCAACTTCGTCTACGACGAGATGGCCCGCGCGGGCGGGCGGCTGCTCGACGACCAGGGGCAGGTGCGGGCGTCCGCGGTGGCCCGGCTGGCGCGGGAGAGCGCCCGGCTCGACCCGGGCGAGAACGTCCGGAAGCTGGACGTCCTCGACTCGGCCTACCGGAAACTGGGCGGCAGGTACGCCGAGTTCGCCGACCTCCTGTGGCAGCGCCGCGAGCGGCTCCTCGACGAAGCCCGCGGCGACATCGAGGACTTCGCCCTGCTCACGGAGGCGTGGGAGCCGCTGGTGCGCGCGGCGAGGCTCACCTCCGTACCCGCGACGCCCGGGCAGCAGCGGTGAGATCACCCGTGATCACCGTACTGGAAGGCGCCACCGAGGACCGGATCGTCTTCGACCTGACCGGGATCGAGGACGGCTACGACCGGCTGCGGCGTGAACTGCCCGGCGTCGACATCCGTTTCGCCATGAAGGCCTGCCCGGTGGACGAAGTGCTCGGGTGCCTCGCCGGGAAGGGCGCCGGAGTCGACGCGGCAAGCCCCCGCGAACTGGAGCAGGCGCTGCGTGTGGGCGTGCCGGTCGGCCGGATGCACTACGGCAACACCGTCAAGTCGGACCGGGACATCGCCGACGCCCACCGGCTCGGGGTCCGGGACTTCGCCACCGACAGCCTGGAGGACATGGCGGCGATCGCGGTCCACGCTCCGGGAGCGCGGGTGTTCGTCCGGCTCGCGACCGGCGGTGAAGGGGCGCTGTGGGGGCTCAGCGACAAGTTCGGCTGCACGCCCGCGGACGCGGTGCGGATCCTCACGGCGGCGCGGGAGAAGGGACTGACCCCCTCCGGGCTGTCCGTGCACGTCGGATCCCAGCAGATGACGGCCGACGCCTGGCACAGTGCCGTCGAGCGCCTGACGGACGTCCTGACCGCGCTGGGCCGGCGCGGAATCCTGCTGGACCACGTCAACCTCGGCGGCGGTCTGCCGGCCCTCGGATACCTCGACCGGTACGGCACGCCGCTGGACCCCCCGCTGGACAAGATCTTCGCGGTGATCCGCGAGGGCATGCGTCATCTCAGGAAGGTCCACGGCGAACACCTGGCGTTCGTCATGGAGCCGGGCCGCCACCTCGTCGCCGACCACGGGGTCATCCGGGCCCATGTGGCCAGGCTGTCGAAGCGGCGGCGCCCCGACGGCGAGCCCCAATACTGGCTCTACCTGAGCTGCGGCAAGTTCAACGGCCTGTACGAGATGGACGCGTTGCAGTACCGGCTCGTCTTCCCCACGCATCATGACGCCGAGTCCGTCCCGGCCGTCGTCGCGGGTCCCACCTGCGACAGCGACGACGCCTACCCCCATGAGCACGGTCTCGTGCAGGTCCCCGCGGCTCTGGCGTCGGGCGATCCGGTCTGGGTGCTGTCCAGCGGCGCCTACGCGATCAGCTACACGACCCAGGGGTTCAACGGCTTCGACCCGCTCCCCTACGTCTGCACGGGCGGGGGGCGGCCATGAGCGGCGACCATGTGCACATACGGCACATCACCGACGCCGACTGGGACACCATCGTCGCGCTGGAGTCCCGCGCGTACACGGCGCTCGGCCTGTCGGAGGGGCGCGCGGCGCTGCGGTCCCGGGCGGATGCCTCGCCGGACACCTGTTTCGTCCTGGACGTCGGCTCACGGCCGGCCGGATACCTGCTGGCACTGCCGTATCCGTCCTTCGGATACCCCGACCTCGCCCGGACGGAGGCGCCCGCGCTCGCCGCTGGCTCCGCACGCAATCTGCACCTGCACGACCTCGTGGTCACGGAGCGTCTGCGCGGCAGGGGCCTGGGCCGGCGTCTCCTGGACCACCTGACCCTGACCGCCCGTTCGCGCGGGTTCGAGCGGATCTCGCTGATCGCCGTCGGCCACAGCGAGCCGTTCTGGTCGGCGCACGGATTCACCCCGTACCCGGGTATCTCCCCGGGCGGTTACGGCGCGAACGCCGTCTACATGTCCCGTCTCCATGCCCGAGGCGACGGCCGAGTCGACCAAGCGAGTTGATGTGCGTGTTCCGTGTCCATGATCCCTTCCACCGCGCCCAGTTGGCCATCGCCGCGCTGTTCTGTTCGCTCGGTTTCCAGTACGCGACCTGGGCCTCGCGGATTCCCGCCCTCAAGGCGGACCTCGGTCTGACCGCGGCCGAGGTGGGGGTGCTGCTGATGGCCGCGGGCATCGGTGCCGTGGCGTCGTTCCCGCTGGTGCCCGTGCTCACGAGAAGGCTGGGTTCGGCGCGGCTGGCGCTGCTGTCGGCCCTCTGTCTGACCGTGCTGCTCCTCGCACTGGCCGCGGCGCCGGACTATCCCGTCGCCCTGCTGGTGATGGTGGCCGACGGGGTGTTCGTGGGCTGCCTGAACGTGGCCATGAACGCGCAGGGAGCAGCCCTGGAGACGCGGTACGAGCGCAACGCCATGGCCAGACTGCACGCGACGTTCAGCGCCGGCTCCCTGCTCGCGGCCCTCCTCGCCTCCGGCATGAACGCGGCGACCTCGTCGGTGGCGGTGCACTTCGGTGTGGCCGCGGTGCTGCTCGTGCTGCTGGTCGCCGTGGCGCGCCCCGGTCTGCTCGACGAAGACGCGTCCGCTGCGTCCGCCGCTTCCGCCGACGCCTCCGACTCCGACGCCTCCGCCTCCGCCGACGAGAAGCCCGGCAAGGCGAGGAAGAGCGGCGGCTGGAGCCTGCCGTCCCGCATGACGCTCTGGATGTGCTGCGCCATGGCGTTCGGCACCGTGACCGAGGGCGCCATGAACGACTGGTCCGCCCTCTACCTGAGGGAAGTCGCCAACGCCTCCGCGGAGTTGGCGCCGGCGGGCATCGCCGTGGTGTCGGGCATGATGGTGGTGGCCCGCCTCTTCGCCGATGGCTGGCGCACCCGTTGGGGCGACGGTCGGGTCGTCCTGTCGGGCAGCGCGCTGGCCGCCGCCGGGCTGGCCTTCGCCCTGGTGAGCGGGGGCGTGACGGCGGCCCTCATCGGGTTCGCCTGCGTCGGGCTGGGGTGTGCGGCCGTGACCCCGTGCGTCTATGTGGCCGCGGCGAAACAGGGCTCGGAGGCGCTGGCCCTGGTCGCCGCGACGGGCACGACGGGCCTGCTGGCCGGGCCACCGCTCATCGGGTTCGTGGCGAACTCGAGCAGCCTGGTGTGGGGGCTGGCGGTCGTCGCGGCAGCGGCGCTCGTGGTCACGCTGGCCAGTACGCAGATCCGCTGGACGCCGGCCGCCGGCCTACCGGCAGTGGCCGACCAGCCACTGACCAGCGGCAACTGACCGGCGGCCGGGTCATCGGGCGCCGCCTTCCGGGCCTGCCCGGCTGCCCCGTCGACGGGCACCTTGAGCCGGTCCGGTTCCCGTGCCACCCGCTCCAGCGCGGCAGTGGAACCGCACGGCGCCAACGGCTACCTGATCTCACAGTTCCTCTCCTCCACCGGTGTCCCGATCGCTCCCGTCGACGAGGCGACGTACTACCAGGGGGGGTGACGCCGGATACCTGACCTACCCGGCCTATCAGTTCACGGCGTGACGCCTCCCGCTCGTCGGCGGGCGATGTGCCCGTCGGCAGCGTGCACGTCGACAGCCCGCCGGAATGTGCGCTGCCGACGGCCGGGACGAGGCGGGCGGTGACGTCGGGGTGGGCGGCTGCCCGGCCCAGGGCCGGCCGCCTCCGAGGCGAGGCGCCGCACCCACGCCTCGGACCATCCGGCAGTCCGTCAGGACGAACGCCGGGCAGGCGTCGGGATGTCACCCGTGACGCCCGTACCGCAGCCGCCCTCCGAGCCGTCGCGGGCGCCACGGCTCACGGCAGACGCCAGTCCACCGGCTGGCCCCCTTGCCGCACCAGCAGGTCGTTGGCCCGGCTGAACGGGCGCGAGCCGAAGAACCCACGGTCCGCCGACATCGGCGAGGGATGAGCCGACTCGATCGCCGGCAGGTCCCCGAGCAGCGGCCGCAGATTTCGCGCGTCACGTCCCCAGAGGATGGACACCAGCGGCTTGCCACGCGCCGCCAGCGCCCGGATGGCCTGCTCGGTGACCTCCTCCCAGCCCTTGCCCCGGTGCGCCGCCGGACTGCGCGGAGCGGTGGTGAGTGCCCTGTTCAGCAAGAGCACCCCCTGCTGGGTCCAGGGGGTGAGGTCGCCGTTGGACGGTCTGGGCAGCCCGAGGTCGGTGTTCAGCTCGCGGAAGATGTTCTCCAGGCTGCCCGGCAGGGAACGCACCTCGGGCGAGACCGCGAAACTCAGTCCGATGGCCATTCCCGGCGTGGGGTAAGGATCCTGGCCGACGATCAGGACACGAACGTCGTCGAAGGGCTGCTGGAAGGCCCGCAGGACATTCGCTCCGGACGGAAGGTAGGTCCGGCCGGCCGCTATCTCGGCCCGCAGGAAGTTCCCCATCTCTGCGATGCGTTCGGCCGCAGGTTCAAGAGCCTTCGCCCAGCCTGCTTCAACTAGTTCATGCAAGGGTCGTGGTGCCACAGCGCGTCACCCTACTGGCACACACCGGGGTTCCGCACAGCCAGGGAAGCCCGCACGCACGGACGCCGCCCGCGGCGCTACTCTTCCTCCTCATCAAGGTCATCGAGCCCGTCCGGCGGATCGGGCCGTCGGTCACCGGGGAGGAAGGGAGCCCGTTGCGTCCAGCGTTCAAGCCACTCCCCCAGGGTCCTCGCGCCGTACCGGCCCCTCGTCGCCAACACTCTGGACCCGAAGGCCGGTTGCCGACGATGGCGTCCGCGCAGCCCTCGTCCATGCCCGCGGACCGGTGTCTGCCATGAGGGGTCCGCGATGAGCGCAGGGGGCGGCGAGGCGCACGGCCTGGAGGATCTCGCCGCCGGCCCCCTCGACTCCGGGGGCACCGGGCCCGGGTATCTCGCCGTCGACTCCGGGGGCTCCGGCCTGCGGGCCGTCGTAGGCGTGCCGGGGCGGGAGCCGTCGGTGCCGCGGGAGTCCCGGGAGCCGGTGCGTACCGGGGCGCGGGGCATCGATCCCGGGCATCTGCTGGAGCAACTCCTGCCCATGGCACGGGCGTTGATCGGCGAGTACGGGCTCGACGGGGTGACGACCGTCGTGGTCGGCGCCACCGGTCTGGCCAGCCTCGGCGACGCCCTGCGGGCCGAACTGCCGGACGCGCTGGCCCGCGAACTCGGCGCGCGGACGGTCGCCCTGGCCGCCGACGCCGTGACGGCGTACGTCGGCGCCCTGGGCCCCCACCCGGGCGCGGTGATCGCCGCCGGTACGGGGCTGATCGCGATCGGCACCGATCTGACCGGGTGGCGGCGGGCGGACGGCTGGGGGCATCTGCTGGGCGACTGCGGCGGTGGCGCGTGGATCGGCCGGGCGGGCCTGGAGGCGGCGCTGCGCGCCTTCGACGGGCGCGACGGCGGCTCGGCCGCACTGCTGGCGTGCGCCGAGGAGCGGTTCGGGCCGGCGGCCGGGCTGCCCGGGCAGCTCTACCCGCGGGCCGACCGGCCCGCCGTACTGGCCTCCTTCGCCCCTCAGGTCGCGGACCGCGCCGCGCACGACCCGGTCGCGGCCGGGATCCTGCGCGCGGCGGCCCGGCACATGGCCGAGTCGGCCGTCGCCGTCTGCCCCACGGCCGGTGAGCCCCGAGTCGCCCTCACCGGCGGCCTGTCCAGACTGGGCGACCCACTTCTGGTACCGCTGGCCGAGGAGCTGTCCACCCTGCTGCCGCGGGCACGGCAGGTTCCGGCGGAGGGCGATCCGCTGCGCGGAGCGGTACGCGTCGCGAGTGACCTGATCGTCGGGCGGCTCACTCTGCCGAGTGATGAAAAACTGCTCTCCGTAGTACATACAAAAGGCGATTGATCCCATTGGGGCACGAAGTGTCCGACAGGTGGCGGGATCACCTCCGAATCATGCGTAACTCATCAGACAAAACCGGACGGATACCGCTCACCTGCACCCTCCCCGAACAGGGGAGCCCAATAAGCCAGTAACATGCGTCGCCATGAGCTCCCCCACTGGGCCCGCGTCCGGCCTGCCAGTACGAATGCCGCGACCTCGCCAGCCCGGGCGGCACCGCCGACCCGAGCCGCTGGTGGCTCCCGAGGACGCGCCCGCGCTCGTCCTCGCGGTGCCGGGTACGCCCAGCGCGGCCACGCGCGGCCTCGCCGAGGAGGTCGTGAGCATCGCCCGCTCCGAGCTGCCCGGCCTGGATGCCCGGATCGGGTACCTCGACGGGGACGACGCGGAGTTCCCCACCCTCCAGTCGGTCCTCGCCCGTGCCGCCGAGGAGCGCGCCGCCCGCTACGAGCAGGCCGTCGCCGCCGGCACCGAGGGCGTCAAGATGCCCGACGGCCCGGTCGCGGTCGTCGTGCCGCTGCTGGCCGGCCCGGACAGCGCGCTGCTGCGCCAGGTCCGCCAGGCCGTCATGGAGAGCCGGATCGCCGCCGACCTGACCGACGTCCTCGGCCCGCACCCGCTGCTCGCCGAGGCGCTGCACGTGCGTCTCTCGGAGGCCGGTCTGGCCCGCGCCGACCGTGCCCGTCTGTTCACCGTGGCGACCGCGGCCGACGGCATCATCCTCGCCTCTGTGGGCGGCGAGGAGGCCGTGCAGGCCGCCGGGATCACCGGCATGCTGCTCGCCGCGCGACTGGCCGTGCCGGTGATGGCCGCGGCACTGGACCAGGACGGTTCGATCTCCTCCATCGCGGAGCAGCTGCGGGGCTCGGGGTCGCAGCAGCTGGCGCTGGCGCCGTATCTGATCGGTCCCGAGATCGACGGGGGCCTGCTGGCGGCGGCCGCCGAGGAGGCGGGGTGCGCCACGGCCGAGCCGCTGGGGCCGTATCCGGCGATCGGCAAGCTGGCGCTGGCCAAGTACACGACGGCGCTGGGGATCGCTCCCCAGCAGGCGCAGGGTGCGCCGGTGCGCTGAGGTCGGCGTGTGTGCCTTGACGGGTCCCTTCTCGGAAGGGGCCCGTCGGCCGTTTTCGGGGTGGTGCGGAGGTTCTTCGACCGGCCGCCCGGTGGGGGCTGAGCGCGCCCACGCGGCGGAGCCGCACATCGGCACAGCCCCGCGCCCCTTACAGGGTGGCTCAGTCGAAGACGATGCAGGACGCCGCCGGGATCTCCACCGAGCCGTCGTAGCGCGGTACGCCTGTCTCCTGGTCGACGGTGAACCAGGTGATGTCCCCGGAGCGTTCGTTCGCCGAGTACAGGAAGCCCTCGGACTCCGTGAGGGCCCGGGGCCAGTGGCCTCCGCACGGGACCGTCGCCGTCAGGTGCAGCTGGTCCTCGTCGACCGCGAACGTCGTCAGGACGTCCTCGCCCCGGGTCGCCGTCCAGACGAAGCGCCCGTCGGGTGACACGACGATGCCGGACGGATACGCGTCGCCGGCCGGTGCGCCGGGCAGCACCGGGGTCTCGGCCAGTGGCTTCAGGGCGCCGGTGTCGGCGTCCCAGCGGCAGACCGTGACGGTCGGGGTGAGCTCGTTGACCACGTAGGCGTACCGGCCGCCGGGATGGAAGGCCAGGTGGCGGGGGCCGGAGCCGGGGCGCAGAGCGAATTCGCGGCGGACGGCGAGGGTTCCGCCGTCCAGGGTGCAGACCCGTACCGAGTCGGTGCCGAGGTCGACGCTGACCGCCCAGCGGCCGGTGGGGTCCGGCTGCACCTGGTGGGCGTGCGGGCCGCGCTGACGGCGCTCGTGCGGGCCCGAGCCGCTGTGCCGCAGCACCCCGGAGGCGGCGCCGGCGAGGGTGCCGTCGGGGCGGACGGGGACGGCGCTGACGCTGCCGGAGCCGTAGTTGGCGGTCAGGACGTGACCCTCGAAGACGCTGAGGTGGGTGGGGCCGCTGGCGTCGACCGGGACCGGGGGCCCGGCGAGGCGTGGCTTGTCGTCGTGGACGTGGTACGCGGCCACCGCGCCGTCGGCGGTCTCGCTGACCGCGTACAGGGTGTGCCCGCCGGGGGCGAGCGCGAGATACGACGGATCGGGGACGCCGTCGACGCTCTCCAGAAGGGCCAGGGCGCCGCTGTGCGGCTGGACCGCCGCCGTGACGACCCCGGGTCCGCCCGCCGCCGTGAACGACCCGATGAACGCCCTCCGCCGCCTGCCGCCGTCTGCCACCGGTGTCCCCTCTCGATACGAGCCGGTACGAGTCAGGCCGGTACGAGTCAGTACGAGCCGGTCCGGGGCCGACGGTAGCAGTTTGCGGTCTAGACCAAGACGTCCGGGGCGGCGCGTCTCAGGCGCCGACCAGGGGTGAGCCCGAGGGGGTGCGCAGCGGCTCGGCGAGTTCGGCGAGGGCGCGCTCCAGCCCGTGCAGATGGGCGAGGGCGGGTTCGGCGGGCGGTTCGGCGGGGCCGCTGATGTGCGCGGAGCCCCGGGTCAGCGCCTCCACGGCCGCCTCGACGCGCCAGCAGGCGGCGGCCAGCCGGGCGTCGTGGGAGGCCTCGGGATCGGCGGCGACGGCGACCAGGCCGCGGATCTCCCGAGCGCAGTCGTCCAGCAGGGCGAGGACCCGGCGGGCGCGGCGCTTGCGGCCGGGCATCGGGGTGAGCGGATGGACGAGGGGGGCGACCGAGAGCCGTACCCGGCCGAGCAGCTGCTCCAGTTCGGCCACCCGGGGTGCCGGGTCGGCGGTGGCGGATCCGGCGAGCCGGGCGGCGGCCTCGGCCGTGCAGGCGTGGACGCAGCGCAGGGCACGCTGGATCCAGGCGTCGGTGGTGAGGTGGGTGGTGACCGGCAGCACGAACAGCACGGCGAGTCCGGCGCCGAGCGCGCCCACCGCGGTCTCGGTGAGCCGGAGCGCGAGCAGGCCGGGGGTGAGGACGCCGAGGAGGCCGTAGAGCAGTTCCGCGAGCAGGGTCACCCAGAGCATCATCCAGGTGTAGGAGACGGCTGCCGAGTAGAAGATGCCGAAGACGGCGGCCGCGACCAGGACGGCGGTGGGGACGGGGGCGCCGTGCACGGGGACGGCGACGAGCAGGCCGAGCGCGATGCCGATGACCGTGCCGAGGACCCGGCGGAAGCCCCGGACCAGGGTCTCGCCGCGCGAGGCGGTGTTGACGAAGATCCACCAGGTGGCGCCGACCGCCCAGTACCAGCGCTGGCCCGACACCGCCTGGCCGACGACTAGCGCGAAACCCGCGCCCGCGGTCGCCTGGACCGCCTGCCGGGTGGTCACCCGGGCCAGGCCGGTGCCGGCGGGCGGGGTGGGTGCCGGTGCCGGGGGCAGACGCCGCTCGTAGCACCACAGACCGAAGCGGACGGCGGCCGCGGCGAGCACGGAGAGCAGTACGGCGGCGTACAGCTCGGGCAGCTGTCCGGGCGTGGCGTGCAGGAACTGGGCGACGAAGTAGGTCATGAAGGCGAACACGCCGAGGCTGTGGCCGCGCGGCCCCCAGCGGCGCGCGTAGACGCCCGCGCCGACCACGGCCAGGAAGACCAGGTCCCGTGCGGCGGGCATGTCGTGCAGCCAGGCCGCGGCGGCCAGTACGGGGAGCCCCACGGCGGGCAGCAGCGCGGTGGTGACGGCCTGCCCGCGCACGGTGGCGTCGGCGACCGTGAACAGGGCGAGCAGCGCGGTGAGGCCGCCGGTGACGGCGCCCGTGAGGGAGTGCCCGGCCAGCCCGCAGAGCACGACGGCGAGGCCGATGCCCAGTACGGCCCGCGCGGCGAAGCGCAGCCGCACCCGCCCCGGGTCCGGAGCCGTGAACACCCTCTTCAGCACTGCTTCCCCTCCCATGGGACGGCACAGACGGACGGCCCAGACGGACGACACAGACGGACGACACAGACGGACGACACAGAAATGGCGCCGCGGGGATCCGCAGCGCCATCGACACCCCCATGAGACCATCGCCGGGGCGACTGGCTCAAGTGTCCGCGATTTCACTGAGCCAACGGCCCACTCATGACGCTGGGCCCTGTCCGCCGGGCACGCCAATGGCGCAGTTGGGCGCGGAACAGCCCTGAGCCATTGGTACAGTCGCACACCATGACCGTGGACGAACTCGACACCCGCATCCTGCGGCTGCTGCTGGAGCAGCCGCGCACCAGCGTGCGGGAGTACGCCCGGATCCTCGGTGTCGCCCGGGGCACCCTGCAGGCCCGCCTGGACCGGCTGGAGCGGGACGGCGTGATCACCGGGGGCGGCCCCTCCCTCTCCCCCGCCGCGCTCGGCCACCCGGTGCTGGCCTTCGTGCACATCGAGGTCACCCAGGGCCATCTCGACGACGTGGGGGACGCGCTGGCCGCCGTGCCGGAGATCGTGGAGGCGTTCTCGATCACGGGCGGCGGGGATCTGCTGACCCGGGTGGTGGCGCGGGACAACGCGCACCTGGAGGACGTGATCCAGAAGCTGATCAGCATGCCGGGCGTGGTGCGCACCCGCACGGAGGTGGCCCTGCGCGAACGCGTCCCGCACCGTCTGCTGCCGCTGGTGGAGTCGATCGGCCGGACGGCACGCGGGTAACGGCATCGCGGCCTCAACTCCTCTTACCTGTCAGTACCGTTGACGCCCCCACGCCTCTTCTCTATCTTCTGGAAATCTTCCGGGCGGATTCCCGAACGTCGTTCGAAATACCGGACCACACAGATGAGGTGCATATGGCGCAGCCCCTCTCCCGAAGGACCCTCCTCCAGGTGACGGCTCTGGTCGCCGCCGTCGGCGGGACCGGTGTCGCGGTCGGTGGGCAGGCGGTCGCGGCGCGGGCGGCCTGGACGGTACGGCCGTTCGGGCTGGGCGAGGTGGCGCTGGAGCCCGGACTGTTCGCGGAGAAGCGGGCGTTGATGCTCGACCACGCGCGGGGCTACGACGTGAACCGGTTGTTGCAGGTGTTCCGGGCCAACGCGGGGCTGGACACGGGCGGTGCGGTCGCGCCCGGCGGCTGGGAGGGGCTGGACGGGGAGGCCAACGGGAATCTGCGCGGGCACTACACCGGCCATTTTCTGACCATGCTGGCGCAGGCGTACGCGAGCACCGGTGAGGAGGTGTTCGGGACGAAGATCCGCACCATGGTGGGGGCGTTGGGCGAGGTGCGCGAGGCCCTGCGGCACGAGCCTTCCGTGCTGAGCGTGGCCGGGGTGCTCGGTGGGACCGCCGTGGCGAACGAGCGGGGGTCCTACCAGTACGTCGAGTTGCCGGCCGGCGTGCTCGGGAGCGCCTCCGCCGTCACCCTGTCCGCCTGGGTGAGACCCGCCCATCAGGACGCCTGGGCACGGGTGCTGGACTTCGGCGACGGCACCACCCGGTACCTCTACCTCGCCGCCCGCAACGCGAACGGGGTGCCCCGGTTCGCGATCACCACCGGCGGCGCGGGCGCCGAGCAGGGGATCGACGGCACCGCCGCGCTGCCTCTCGACCGGTGGAGCCACCTCGCGGTGACGATCGCCGACGGCACCGGCACGCTGTACGTCAACGGCACGGCCGTGGCCCGCAACACGGCCATGTCCCTCACCCCGGCCGCCCTCGGCACCCTCGCCGACCACTGGCTCGGCCGCTCCCACTACCCCGCCGACCCCGTCTTCGCGGGTGCCTTCGGCGGCTTCGACGTGTGGTCGCGGGCGTTGAGCGCCGACGAGATAGCCGGGTTGCAGAGCGCACGGGTCGGCGGCGACCTGGTCTCGTACGCCTTCGGCGAGACGTCCGGTTCGGTGTTCGCGGACGCCTCGGGACGCGGCCTGGACGCCGCCCTGCGCCGGACCTGGGGCGGGCCCGGCCACCCCGGGTTCCTCGCGGCCTACCCGGAGACGCAGTTCATAGTGCTGGAGTCGATGACCGGCAGCGACTACACGAAGGTGTGGGCGCCGTACTACACCGCACACAAGATCCTTCGGGGTCTGCTGGACGCCTGCATCGCCACCGGTGACGAGCGGGCGCTGGATCTCGCGTCCGGCATGGGCGACTGGATGTACGCACGGCTGTCCGTGCTGCCCGCCGCCACCCTCCAGCGGATGTGGGGGATCTTCTCCAGCGGTGAGTTCGGCGGAATCGTCGAGGCGATCTGCGACCTGCACGAGCTCACCGGCAGGGCCGAACACCTCGCGCTGGCCCGGCTGTTCGACCTGGACAGCCTGATCGACGCCTGCGCCGCGAACACCGACACCCTGAACGGCCTGCACGCCAACCAGCACATCCCGATCTTCACCGGCCTGGTCCGGCTGTACGACGCCACCGGCGAGGAGCGTTACCTGGCCGCCGCGAAGAACTTCTGGGGCATGGTCGTACCGCACCGCATGTACGGCATCGGCGGCACCAGTACCACCGAGTTCTGGAAGGCGCGGGACGTGATCGCGGGGACCCTCAGCGCGACCACCGCGGAGAGCTGCTGCGCCTACAACATGCTGAAGCTGAGCCGGGCGTTGTTCTTCCACGAGCAGGATCCGGCGTATATGGACTACTACGAGCGGGCCCTCTACAACCAGGTGCTCGGCTCGAAGCAGGACCGGGCCGATGCCGAGAAACCACTGGTCACGTACTTCATCGGGCTGACGCCCGGGCACGTGCGGGACTACACGCCCAAGCAGGGCACGACCTGCTGCGAGGGCACGGGCATGGAGTCCGCGACCAAGTACCAGGACTCGGTGTACTTCGCGGCGGCCGACGGCAGCGCCCTGTACGTCAACCTCTACAGCCCGTCGACACTGACCTGGGCCGAGAAGGGGATCACCGTCGGCCAGACCACCGGCTACCCGCGGGAGCAGGGCAGCACGCTCACCATCGGAGGGAGCGGGCGGCCTTCCTTCGAACTGCGGCTGCGGGTGCCGGTGTGGGCGACGGCCGGGTTCCGGGTGACGGTCAACGGGCGTGCGGTGCCGGGTACTCCGGTACCGGGCAGCTACTTCGCCGTGCCCCCGCGGACCTGGCGGGCCGGGGACACCGTGCGGGTGTCGGTCCCGTTCCGGCTGCGGGTGGAGAAGGCCCTCGACGACCCGTCGTTGCAGACCCTGTTCTACGGTCCCGTCCATCTGGTCGGCCGCGACCCTGCCACCGAGTACCTGGAGTTGGGGCTGTACCGGAACGCGGGGCTCTCCGGGGACCTGCTGCCGTCCCTGACCCCGGTGCCGGGCACTCCGCTCCACTTCACCCTGGACGGGACCGCCGGGACCGAGTTCGCCCCCTTCCACGAGGGGACCGAGGACCCCACCCACGCCTACTTCCGGCGCTCGGAGCCCACGGTGGTGTTCGGCGGCCTCGACTCGGGGGTCGCCAACCCGGCGAAGCCGGACGGCGGCTCGCTGCTCGACGAGATCTGGGCCGGAGCCCCGTTCCACGACAAGTGGGCGCTGGTGGCGCGGGTGCGGTCGGCCGTGGCCGCGTGGGTGGCGGACGGACTGCTGCCCGGGGCGGACGGGGACCGGGTCGTGGCTACGGCACGGGAGGCGTCGTACGCCCGCTGAACCTCACCCGGAAGGGCCAGCATCGCCAGCCGTTCGCTCCGCCGGTCGTGCGACATCTGTGATGACTGCATAGCGTGGCGGCATGACCACGACCTGGGCAGATCCGCAGCGACCGGCCACCGAGGACCGGCGGTGGCGGGCGCTCGGGGTGTGTCTGGCAGCCGGATTCATCTCGCTGCTCGACACCTCCATCGTGAACGTGGCACTGCCCTCCATCGAGCACGGGCTCGGGGCGACGGAGGCAGCCCAGTCCTGGGTGGTCTCCGGCTACGCACTGACCTTCGGACTGGCGCTCGTGCCGGCCGGCCGGCTCGGTGACATGCGCGGCCGGCGTCAGGCCTTCCTCTTCGGGCTGGCCGCGTTCACGGTGGCGTCGGCGGCCTGCGGGCTCGCCGCGAGCCCCGACTGGCTGGTGGTGTTCCGGCTGATCCAGGGCGCGGCGGCGGGCATGGTGGCCCCGCAGACGTCGGGCCTGATCCAGCAGATGTTCCAGGGCGCCGAACGGGCCAAGGCCTTCGGGCTGCTCGGCAGTGTCATCGGCGTCTCGACGGCGGTGGGCCCGCTGGCGGGCGGTCTGATCATCGACGCGGTCGGTACCGGCGACGGCTGGCGCTGGGTGTTCTTCGTCAATCTGCCCATCGGGGTGGCCGCGTTGGCGGCGGGACTGCGGCTGCTGCCCCGGTTCCCCGCGTCGCCCGGCCGGCGGGAGGAGTTCGACCCCGTCGGGGTGGTGCTCCTCGGTGCCGGGGTGCTCGCGCTGATGCTGCCGCTGGTGCAGGAGCAGCAGTGGACCGGGCGGCTGAAGTGGGCGCTGCTGCCGGTGGGCGGAGTGCTGCTGGGCCTGTTCTGGGTGTGGGAGCGGCGGCAGGGACGGCTCGGACGAGCGCCCCTGGTCGATCTGGACCTGTTCTCCCTGCGGTCCTTCACCCGCGGCGCGCTGATCAGCCTGACCTACTTCGCGGGGTTCACCACGGTCTTCTTCGTCCTCGCCCTGTTCCTGCAGAACGCGGCCGGGTACAGCGCGCTGGCCTCGGGCCTCACGGTGCTGCCGTTCGCGATCGCGTCGGCGGTCGGTGCCGCCCTCGGGGGCCGGCTGGTGGTGCGGCACGGGCGCAGGCTGGTCGTCATCGGCCTCAGCGGGGTGGCGGTGGGGCTGCTCGGGATCGCCGCCGTGGCGTGGCTGGTGCCGTTGGAGAGCCTGGGGTGGGCCGCGGCGGTGCCGATGATCATCGGCGGGATCGGCTCCGGTCTCACGGTCTCCCCCAACACCACGCTCACCCTCACCCGCGTCCCGGTGAAACGGGCCGGCGCGGCGGGCGGGGTGCTGCAGACCGGCCAGCGCGTCGGCTCGGCGGCCGGGATCGCCGTGGTGGGCTCCGTGTACTTCGCCCACCTCGCGAACCGCGGCCCGGCCACCGAGGCGCTCCAGTTGGGCCTGCTCACGTCCGTCGGGTTCATCCTGGTGGCGCTGTGCCTGGCGGTCGCCGACCTGCGCGAGCGGTCGAAGGCACCGGAGCGCGACTGAGAGCGCGACTGAGCCCAGGACGCCCTGGGCCAGGATCTTCTAGGCGGCCACCGCCTCCATCACCGAGAGCACGGTCGAGGTCGGCACGACCCTCGACAGCTTCAGACCCGCGGACTCGAACAGCGTGGCGAACTCCGGCTCGGTGCGTTCGCGGCCCACCAGTGCCGCCATCAGCAGCAGGTCGAGCGCCTTGGCCTGGTGGGGTGCGTTGCCCGGCGGGACGACCGCGTCGACGGCCAGGATCCGCCCGCCCGGTGCCAGGGCGGTGCGGCAGCGGTCGAGGAGGGCCACGCACTGTTCGTCCTCCCAGTCGTGCAGGATCCGCTTGAGCACGAGGACGTCACCCTTCGGCACGGCGGTGAAGAAGTCGCCGGCCTCGATGGTCCAGCGTCCCGCGGTCCCGGGCGTGTCCAGCCGGTGTCCGGCCAGGACGTGCGGCCGGTCGTACAGCACGCCGTGCAGACCGGGGTGGCGGTCGAGGACCGTCAGCAGGAAGCCGCCGTGCCCGCCGCCCACGTCCACGACCGTCCCGCCGGCCGGGAAGTCGCAGGCGGTGGCGATGGGCTCGTTCTCGGCGTCGGACATCGCGGCCATACCGCAGTGGAAGACGTCCGCGGTGTCCTCGTCCTGCGCGAAGTAGTCCCAGAACGGCAGCCCGAAAAGGTGCTCGAACGCGGACGTGCCCTCGCTGACACAGCGGCTCAGGTCGGCGGTCGGCAGCCACATGCTGCGGTCGGTGTTCATCAGGACGGCCGAACGCGCCGAGCAGGGCGCGTCGCTGCGCAGGGCGTCACCGGCGGAGGTGAGCCGGAAACGGCCGCTCGCGTCCTCCTCGAAGACACCGCGCGTGGCCAGCAGCCGGAGTACCCGGTACAGGCTCCGTGCGTCGGTGCGGGTGGCCGCGGCCAGCTCGGCCGCCGTGCGGGGGCCGTCGGCCAGATGATCGGCCACACCGACGACCGCGGCGGCACGCAGGGCCGCCGGGAACAGGTAGCCGAGCGATTCGTTGACGAGGAACGCGGACGAGGTACGGGGGTCGACGGCTTCGTCCGGGGCTACTTCGGGGCTCACGGGCGCCTCCAGCGCTGATCTCCGGGATGTCCGCAGGCATCGTGACATCGCGAGGGCCCAGGTTCGGGGAGGGTGATCGGGGCGCGCGGAAGCAGTCCGGGAGCGGGCCCGGGTCAGCCCCGGCGGATCCCTTACGGCGTACGACCCGAGCCCGATGACCCGCGGCCCACGCCCGGCTGACGGGCGACTCCTGGCCCACTGGCCCGCGGCCCATGACCGGCTGACTCACAACTCACCGCCTGCCGGGTCGCGGCCCACGACCGCCCGGCCCACCGCCCACCGAGGCGCGGCCCACGACTGCCCGGCCCACCACCCACCACCCACCGAAGCGCGGCCCACGACCGCCCGGCCCACCACCCACCACCCACCGAAGCGCGGCCCACGACCGCCCGGCCCACGGCTCACCGCCCGCCGGGGCGTGGCTCATGAGCGGCGGCGGGGTTTTCCGCGCTTCGCGGGCTTGGCGGACTGGGTGCGCTTGGGGCCGCCGGCCCGGCCCTGTGCGCCACGGCCCGCCGCGGTCGCCTTCTGCGGCCGTTTCGGCTGCGCCCGCGTCTCCTGAGAGCCCTGGGGCGTCTGTTCGGTCTGGCGGCCGCGTGTGCTGTTGACCGTGCGGCCGCGGACGATGCCGATGAAGTCCTCGACCAGGTCCGTGGTGGCCTCCTCGGGCCAGGACAGCGCGACGGTCGACCGGGGGGCGTCGGTGAGCGGCCGGTAGGTGAGGTCCCGGCGGTGGTGGAGACGGGCCAGCGACTGCGGGACGACGAGGAGGCCGACGCCGGCGGCGACCAGTTCGACGGCGTCCTCGGTGGTGGCCGGGCGCTCGAAGGCGGGCTCGCCGGGCGGCGCGTCCCAGTCGAAGACATCGTCCAGGGGATGGAAGAGGACCTCGTCGGCGAGGTCGGCGACGGTGACCTCCTCGGCCGCCGTGATCACGTGGTCCTTGGGTACGACGACCACCGAGGTCTCGGTGTAGAGGGGGATCGCGCTGAAGAACGTACGGTCCACCGGGAGCCGTACGAAACCCGCGTCCGCGTCACCCGCGCGCAGCATGTCGGACGCCTCGGCGGCCGTGACCTGGTGGAGGCTGAGGGGGATGCCTGGCAGGCGCTCGTGCCAGACGCGTACCCACTTGGCGGGCGTCACGCCGGGGACGTACGCGAGCCGGAACGACGGTGTTTCCTCCGAGCCTGTCACCTGGCCAGGTTAACCGGCGCGGGGCGGCAGCCCCGCATCGGCCGGAGACGGCGGCCTCGCATGACGGTCGTGGCCCCGCGTCCGCCGTGGTCGGCGCTTTCCTACCCGGCCGATACCCTTGGCCTCATGAGTTCGCACCAGACCACCCAGACGATGAAGCCCGCGACCGCGGCGAAGAAGCTGGGTGTGTACCTGCCCGCCACGCCCGCCGCCTTCCAGGAGGGTGCCGTCTCGCGCGCCGAGCTGACCGAGCTCCAGGCCGACCCGCCCGAGTGGCTGCGCGAGCTGCGGGCCAACGGACCGCACCCGCGTCCGGTGGTCGCGGAGCGGCTGGGCGTGTCCATCGCGGGGCTGGCCCGCGGCGGAGTGACCGAGCCGCTCACCACCGAGCAGATCGAGGAGCTCAAGCGCGAGCTGCCCGAGTGGCTGGCGAAGGAGCGCGCCACCCAGGCGGAGGTCCGCAAGGAGGGCGCGCGGCTGAAGAACCTGAAGCGCGAGAAGGAGGCGGGGCAGGGCTGACGTCCTAGCCCGACTGACTTCCGCACGGCCCCGGTCCAGGCGTCTCCGCCTGGACCGGGGCCGTTCCGGTATCCCGGCTCACACCTCTCAGCACCCCGTGTCACCGCTGATGAGCTGCGGTTTCCCCCGTCGTTGTGGACTGCGGAGGGCGTTGTCAGTGGTCTCCCCTACAGTCGCCATCACTTGATCACTGCGGTGCGGGGAGGCACGCATGGGGTGGGTGACGGCCGGGGACTACGAAGTGGCCCTGGACGACGGGAAGGTGGTCTGCCGCAACGCGGCGGGGCGGCGGCTGAAGTCCGTGCCCGCGAAGCTGGCGGACGATCCGGCGGTGGTGGGACTGCGGCAGCTCGCCGAGTGGCTGGAGCGGCACGAACGGCAGTGCCTGGCGGATGTGGAGCGGTGGTTGACCCGTTCGCTGCCGGTGCCGCTGGAGGTCCTCGCCCGCGTCTGGCCGGACCCGGCCCGGCAGGCGGCGCTGCGTGACCTGGTGGTCACGGGCGCCGACGGCGAGGTCGCCGGGTTCCTGCGGGACGCCGACGCCGAGCGCGGGCTCGGCCTGGTCGACCTCGACGGCGACACCGTGCGCATCGCCCCCGACCTGGTCCGGCTGCCGCACCCGGTGCTCCTCGAAGACCTGGAGGAGCTGCGGGAGTTCGCTGTCGAGCTGGGCGTCGAGCAGAAGGCCCAGCAGCTCTTCCGTGAGGTCTGGCACCGCCCTGCCGCGCTGGACGCGGACGCCGCCCAGGTCGAGGAGTACGCGGGCGGGGTGTTCAAGGAGCTGCGCTTCCTGCACGGCAGGGCCACGCAGCTGGGGTACCGGGTGCGCGGCGGCCACGCGGTGTGCTCCGTGCTGGAGGAGGGCCGCGGGGTCGAGGCCCGGGTCTGGGTCGGCGATTTCGACGCCTACTACGAGACCGAGACCGGCCCGCTGGTGTGGACCGATCCGGCGGGCCGGACCCTGAAGCTCAGTCAGGTCGGCCCGGTCGCCTGGTCGGAGGGCATGCGGATGGCGGCGGCGCTGTACGCCGGGCGGGACATCGAGGACGAGGAGCGGGCGGCATGACCACGTACGACGACACCACCACGGCCACGCTTCTCGACGCCGGCGCGATCCTGCCGTCGGGCACGACCCGGCGCGAGGACGCCGACGTCCTGACCGCCCGCACCTACACCCACCCCGCCCTGGACGACCGCCCGGTGGTGCGCCTGGTGCCGGGCACCCTCGGCGAGGCCGAGGACCTGGCCCTGGAGTTCCTCGGCCTCGCCCGGGAGCCCGAGGCTCCCGAGGTCGGTCAGGTGCGCCGAAAGACGCTGGGCTTCCCCGCCTGGGCGCTGGTCCACGACCCGGCCAACGGCCATCACGCGCTCGCCCTGGTCAAGGACGTCGAGCGGCTGGCCCGGCAGGCCAAGTCCAAGCCGGGCAACGCGAAGGAGGGCTTCGAGGCGCTCGGTGAGCGGCTGGGCCGCGCGGTCCCGCACTTCCTGCCGACCTTCTACGAGCAGGCCGCGCGGGTCTTCCTCCAGCACGAGAACACCACTTACGCGGCCGCTTTCTTCGGCAAGGCCCGTGAGGCCGAGCGGGTGCACGCCCTGGCCGTGGACGAGGAGCGGCAGCGGGCGGTGTTCCTGGAGTTCGCCTTCGCCGGGGCGCTCACGGTCAAGGCGCTCAAGGAGTACGTGAAGGACCTCGCCCGGCGGCTCGAACCGGCCACCGCCTGGGCGCAGTTCCGGCAGCTGACGGTGGAGCGCTGCGCGGCCGGGATGCCGCCGTACGCCTCGCTGCCGCAGGACGCGCGCGGGCTGATCAAGGCGGCGGGTCTTGACCGGGTCGCCGAGGAGTGCGCCCTGATCGCCGACCTGCTCGCCTCCCCGGCCGCCGTACGGGCACCGGCGTCCTTCTGGAACGCCTATCGCGGCGTGCTGCCGGTCCTCGCCGGGCAGCGGCCCGAGATCCGGGTGCGGCTGCTGGAGATCATGCCGGCCGGGCTGGGCCGGGAGGTGGCGGACGACGAGTTCTGGCTGGCGCTGCTGGCCGAGTGCGGGGCGGACCTGCTGCTCACCGACGAGGGCGGGGACGTGGACGCGGCGGACTGGCTGAGCCGCTGGGCCCAGCACCGCAAGCACGGGTCGGCGTACTCGCACCGCTCCCCCGCGACTCTGGCGCTGGTGGAGCGGATGGCGCCCCGGCTGCGGGCGGCCGGACGGCCCGTGGACCTCTTCACCGGGCGCTGGCATGCGGGGGCCGACCCCGATCTGCTGGACCTGTGCGTGGTGGAGGGCGTCGCGCTGGCCGTTCCGGACGCGGACACGCGTGTCCATCTGCCGTTGGACAGCTGGCTGCGCGACGAGCGGCCCGGGCAGCGGGATCTGAAGGCCCTCGCGGCCGAACCCCGTTACCGGACCCTGCTGTTCGAGGCCGTCGAAGAGCTGGGCCGGGGTCAGGGGCCCGCGGTTCTGCCCCAGGTGGCCGCGCATCCGGTCCTCGGCGACGTCCTGCGCGAGTGGCTGCAGGAGGCGACCGCGGAGTTCGCCGCCGCGACCGGACTGCCCGGCGCCGACGCGAAGCTGGAGCGGCTGCGCCCCTTCCGGGCAGTGGTGCAGGACAGCCCGCTCGCCGTCCGACGGCTCACCGGGTACGACGTCGTCCCGGTCCTCGGCCGTACGCTCCGCGCCGGAATCCTGGACGAGCTGGGCTGGCCCGCGCTGGAGGAGGCGCTGGAGCTGCTCGATTCCGAGGTGCGCAAGGACCAGGACAACGGGCTGTCGGTGACCGAGGCGTGGCCCGCGCTGATCCTGGCGCGCGGTCACAAGGCGATCGTGGTCGGTCCCGAGGGGGTGCTGCTCACCCACGACCTGCGGTTGCCGACGGACCTGGACCGCTGGCGGCGCCCCCGGTTCCGTTACGTCGACGGCGAGTTGCTGGTGCTGTGGCGGGACGGCTCGAAGCAGCACGGTTACTGGTCGAACCGCCCGTCCGAGGTGTTCCCGCTCGGCGGTGAGCAGATCCCCTCCTGGGGGCCGGCCATGGACGCGGCCCATGCCTCGGTCCCGCTGCCCGGTGGCGGCCGGGCCACGGGCGGCCGCACCCTGCACGCCGGGGACACGGTCCTGCCGCCGAGCCGCCCGGTGCTGGGCGACGGCACCACCTACTGGCGTCAGGGCAGGCAGGGGCGGCAGTCGGTGTGGCTGGAGTACGACCCGGCGACCGGCGAGCACGGACGTGCCTCGCTGCCGGCGCTGCTGGCCTCGGCCGTCCGCGAGGACGCCGCGCTGCTGCACGGCTCCTGCGAGGTGCTGCCGCTGCAACCCGGTCTTGAGCACAGCCCGTTCGGTACCGACGGCACGGTCCTGGGGCGCTGGGTGCGCACGGAGGGCGAGGGCACTGAGGCGCGGACCGTCGCCGGTACGCCGGACGGGCGGACGGCGACCCTGCGGGCGGCCCGCAACGGCCGGGTTCCGGGGGTGCCGCTGGGCGCGCTGCGGCTGCCGGGCGGGGCCGAGCCGATCGCCGCGCAGATGTACCAGAGCATCGCCCTGCACACGGGCGACGGCACCGAGCTCGGGCGGATGTCCTTCGGCGAGTCCGGCGGGGCGTACGCGGCCGGTACCCGGCTGGTGCCGCCGGTCGCGTTCTGGCACGCGCTGCGCCCCCGCAACGAGCGGGGCTCGGGCGTGCTGCGCGCCCTGACCGACGAGGCGGCCGGTGCGCTGATGCGGGCGACGGGCACGGCGCTGGACGAGCGCCGGCAGGCGCTGGCCCGGGCCGGACAGGACGACAGGGCGAGGGCCGCGGTGCCGGCCGCCGACGACGTCGCCCTGGCCGCGGTGGCGCAGTCGCTGCCCGGACTGGCCGACCGGCGGCTGCTGACCGGTGTCACCTCCCTCGTCCGCGCGGCGCTGCGGGTCGCCGAGTCGGCCGCTTCCCTTGCCACGCCCCCGAAGGAGCGGCCGCGGCAGCCCCGGCAGCGGACCGAGGGCATGTTCGCGGACTACTCCCCGGAGCACGGCGGGGACCGGGCGCTGCACGACGCCGTCGCCGGAGTCGTGCCCCTGCAGAACGCGTGGCAGAGCGGCTGGGCCGCGCTGCGTCAGATCCGCTCGGTGAACCACGTGCTGTCCGGCAGGCCCGCCGACGGCAAGCCGCTGCCGGGACACGAGCGGCTCGACGCCGTCGGCGACGGCTGGCTGAGCGACGAGCACACCGTCCCCGGCATCGGGGCGATCTGGCCGGCCGTTCTGGGCGCGCTGCGGCCGCTCGCCTACCGCGCCGCCTCACCGGCCCTCGCCGACGTCCAGCGCGAGCCGCTGCTCCTGCTGTTCGAGGCGCTGGCCGAGGGTCCGCTCCCCGGGCTCGGGACCACGCTGCGCGAGGTCGTGCTGAGCGAACCGCACGACAAACAGCAGCGGACGGGTCAGGTGCTGCGCCGGGACGGCCGTACGGTGGTGATACTCGGCTGCCAGAGCGTGGACGTCCGGACGGACGAGGTCGAGTGGCTGGCCCTGGACCACGATCCGTCCGGGGCGTTCGGTGCCGTCGGGCACTTCACGCTGGTCCGGGAGACCCGGCACGCCACCGGGATTCCGGCGGACCGGCTCGCGGCCCTGACCCGGCTGATCCGGGAGAAGGGCGCAGCGCCCTGGCGGCCCGAGGCTCCCGAGGCGCTGGTGGCCGCGACCCACGGCGGGCTCGGTCCGCTCCAGGCAACCGTGCTGCTGGCCGGCCATCCGCAGGCACCCGGCGCCGAGGGCCTTGCCACCATCGGCCTCAAACCTCGTCAGCGCGGCTTCGGTGCCGAGCTGTTGAACTCGCTGGGCCTGGACGAGCAGCGGGAGCTGCTCGGCGCGCTGCTGCCGGACGACCCGGCCGAGCTGTGGACGACCGGCCCCGGCACGGCGGCCGCCGCCCGGCTCTGGGCCGAGCGCCTCGGCACCCTGGTGCGCCTGCCGGAGGACCTCTGCACCGATCTCGCCGGCATGGGCGTCGGTCACGCCGAGGCCGTGCTCAACCCCGCGCGGACCCCCTGGCTCAGCCGCACCACGGTGTTCCGGCCCGACAAGGACGGCGACCTGACGGCCGCCGACCCGTCGGCGGTGCCCGGTTCGTATGCGCTGGCCGGGAGCGTGGAGAGCCTCGCGGCACTCGCGTATCTGCTGCCGTACGGGCATCCGCTGCGGGCCGGGCTGACGGACGGGCTCACCGCGCTGCGCCGTCGGCTGGCCGACCCCGAACTCCTGCTCGACCTGGGCCTGGACTGGACGGAGAAGGGCGGCCCGACCTCCGTCCAGCTGCGCAAGGTCTTCGGCCTGCCCGAGTCCGGCGGCGCCGACGCCGACGGGCTGACCCGGGCCGGTGACACGCTGGTGCTGCGCCCCTGGTACTCGGACACGGAGCACGTGATGGTCCGGCCGGCCACGCTGAGCGGACCGGACGACTCCGTCTTCGGGCTTCTGGAAGGGCTGGTCGGCGAGGGGCGTACGACCTGGCTGCGCGCCGTCCGGACGATCCTCGGCGACGACCTGGCCCGCGCCCTCGCGGCCGAGGGGCCCGCGGGGTACGCCCAGGACCCCACGGTCAGCGTGCCCGAGCTGGTCGCCGAGGTCGCTTCGGCCCATGGTCTCGGTGCGGACGCGGCGGCGCTCTACCTCCAGTTGCTGGCCCTGCCCGACCCGACCGACCGCAACTGCGCGCGCTGGACCGGCTGGAAGCCCGCGCGGACGAAGAGGGCGCGCGCCGAACTGGCGGCGAGCGGACTGGTCGTCGAGGCCAAGCGCCCGCGTGCCGGCCGCGCCCTCTTCCTGCCCGGCGGCTGGCGCGACCTCAAGGCCCCGGCCCTGCCGGTGGAGACCTGGAAGGAAGCCCTCTACCCGGTCTCCGACGGCGACCGCACCCTGCCGCTTGTCCCGGTGCCGGAGCTGTTCGCCCGCGCCTGGCAGCGCGTGCGGGCCGGGGACGCGCCCGCGTACGAGCAGCTGACCACGCGGGCGACCCGCGCCGGCCGCCGCCGATGACCCCGCTCCGCGCCACCACCCGCACGCGTACCGCCACCGGCACCACCACCCGTACCACCGCGAAGGACGACCACCGATGACCGCCAGTGCCGCTCCGCCCCGCCAGATCGTGCCGCCCGAGGACCGGTACGCCACCGAACTGGCCTTCCTCGCCGCGTACGACGACGGGCCGCGCCCGCCGGCCTGGCGGCTCACGCCCCGGGCCGTCGTCACCTTCGTCATGGGCAGCGGCGGCCAGGCGCTGCGGCTGCCCGACGGCGCCGAGGTACCGGCGGGAGTGCCGCGCCGGCTGGTCGTCGAGGGCAAGTTCGTCGGCGACCGGGCACTCGTCGAGCGCTGTGTGGTGACGCTCGCGGGTGAGCGGGGTCTGCTGCTGGTCGGCGAGCCCGGCACCGCCAAGTCGATGCTCTCCGAACTGCTGTCGGCCGCCGTGTGCGGCACCAGCGGACTGGTCGTCCAGGGCACGGCGGGCACGACCGAGGACCAGCTCAAGTACGGCTGGAACTACGCCCTGTTGCTCGCCCAGGGCCCCAGCCGGCAGGCCCTCGTCCCCTCTCCGGTGCTCACCGCGATGTCCCGGGGCGCCGTCGCCCGCGTGGAGGAGGTGACCCGCTGTCTGCCCGAGGTCCAGGACTCCCTGGTGTCACTGCTGTCCGAGCGGCGCATCGCGGTGCCCGAACTGGCGGGCACGGACGACGCGTTGGCGCACGCCGCGCCCGGCTTCACCCTCATCGCCACCGCCAACCTGCGGGACAGGGGCGTCTCGGAGATGTCCGCCGCGCTCAAGCGCCGCTTCAACTTCGAGACCGTGGGTCCGATTCCGGACCTGGACGCCGAGACCGCGCTGGTACGCGGCCAGGCCCGGGCATCGGTGGAGCGGGCCGGGGCGCCCTTCCAGGTCGACGACGCGGTCCTCGAGGCCCTGGTCACCGCGTTCCGGGATCTGCGTGAGGGACGGTCGGCGGAGGGCTGGGAGGTGGAGCGTCCGTCCACGGTGATGAGCACGGCGGAGGCGGTGTCGGTGGCGGGCGCGCTGGCCCTGGCCGCGGCCTACTTCCCCGGGGACCGAGACGTCCTCGGCCTGCTCCCGGGTCACCTCCTCGGCGTCGTACGCAAGGACGACCCCGCCGACGCGGCCCGGCTGCGCGGCTACTGGGACGGACCGGTACGACGGCGCGCGGAACAGGGCTCGGCGACCTGGCGCACCCTGTGGGACCTGCGCACGGTCCTGGAGGCGTGACGGTCGTGACCGACTCACCCGAGGCGGCCCTCGCGGCCCTCACCGACCCTGCCGCGCCGTACCTGATCGGCGTACGGCACCACGCGCCGTCCCTGGCGGCGGCGGTGCCGGCGCTGCTGGACGCCGCGAAGCCGGACGTGCTGCTCGTCGAACTGCCGGCCGAACTGCAGGAATGGCTGCCGTGGCTGGCCCACGAGGACACCCAGGCCCCGGTGGCCCTGGCGGCGGCGCCGGCCGACGGCAGCAGTGGCCCGGCGTTCTATCCGTTCGCGGACTTCTCCCCGGAGCTGGCGGCGGTGCGGTGGGCGGCGCGGGGAGGTGTGCCGGTGCTGGCTTGCGATCTACCGCTCGCCGATCCGGCATGGCGGGAGCGGGATGCGGCCGGAGGGGGGCCCGGCCGCCTGTCGCAGGCCTTGCGCTCACGGTTGTCGGGCCGGCCGGGGGACGACCTCTGGGACCGGCTGGTCGAGGCGACCGCGCCCGGTTCGACACCGGAGGCGCTGCGGCGGGCGGCGCTGCTGACGGGGTGGGCGCTGCGGGAGGAGTCGCCTGTATCGGAGGTGGATCTGCGGCGCGAGGAGTGGATGCGTTCCCGGCTGGCCGAGGCGACGGCAGACGGTAAACGGGCCACCATGGTGGTGGGCGCCTTTCACGCACCGGCTCTGGTGGCCGACCGAAGGGGCGCGGGGCCGCATTCGACGCGCGGCTACCGCCGCGTGGGCGCGACCGGCCCCCACCCACCCGCACCCGCACCCGCACCCGCACCCGCACCCGCACCCGAGTGGACAACCTCCCTCATCCCCTACACCTACGCCCTCCTGGACGAGCGCTCCGGCTACCCCGCCGGCATCCGCGACCCCGAATGGCAGCACATGGTTCTGAAGACAGCGGGTGATCCCCCTGCCCTGGAACAAGCGTTGACCAGCGCGGCAGTCCGCATCTGCGCCGCACTCCGGCAACAGGGCCACCCCTCGGGCCCCGCCGACGCCAGGGAGATCACCCGCCTGGCCGGAGACCTCGCCCGCCTGCGCGGTCTGCCCGCAGCGGGCCGCGGTGAACTGGTCGAGGCGACACAGACCGTGCTCGCACAGGGCGAGCCCTACGGCCGGGGCCGAGCCGTCGCCCGGGCGATGGAGACCGTACTGGTCGGCACCCGCGTCGGCCGTCCCGCGCCGAAGGCGCCCCGTTGCGGCCTCGCTCCCGCCGTGGAAGCCGAGTTGGCCGCCCTCGGCCTGCCCGGCCCGGCGGACCGCGGCCCCGCCCGGGACCTTCGCCTGGACCCCCTCCGCTCTGACCTCGACCGGCGCCGCGAACTGCTGCTGCGCCGGCTGGCGTTGTGCTCGGTGCCGTACGCCGAGCACAGACCGGTGACCGGTACCGGCGGTGCCGACGCCCTCACATCACGCTGGGAGGTGCGCTGGACTCCGGCCACCGCCGCGATGCTGACGGCGGCCGGGGTCCGCGGGGTCACCCTCGTCCAGGCGGCCGAGGGCCTGCTGCGCGAGCGGAGCCGCACGGAGCGGGAGGCAGGCGGCCCCACGGCGGCGCAGGTGCTCGACGGCCTGGAGCAGGCGGCCCACTGCGGTCTGCCCGGCCTGGTGGACGAGCGGCTCGGCGACACCGCCGCCGTGCTCCCGGGCACCGGCACGCTGCCCGAACTCCTCAGCGGGCTGGCCCTGCTGGACCGGCTGCGGGCCGGTCATGTCGCCGGTCTCGACGCGGACGAGGACCGTACGGCGAGGGCGGTCGCCGTGGCCGAGCTGCTGACGGCCGCCGCGGTGCGCCAGGTGGACGGCCTCACCGGTTCCGAGGACCCGGCCGACGCCCATGCCCTGATCGAACTCGCCCATCGCGCCGACCTGTTGGGCGGCATCCGGCTCGCCGACGCGCTGGCCCGGCTGGCCGCCGACGGCTCGCCGCTGATGCGGGGTGCCGCCGGAGCCGTGCGCGTACTGCTCGGCCAGGAGGACCCGGGTGCCTTCGGGGGCAGGGTCGCCTCCTGGGTGGACGGGGCCGTCGACGCGGCGTCACGGACCGCGCTCACCGCCCGGCTGACGGGGCTGCTGACGGCCGCCGGGCGGCTGCTGGAGGCGGCCGGGCCCGCGTTGGAGCCCCTGGTCGGCCGCGTGTCGGAGCTGTCCGACCGGGACTTCCTCGACCGGCTGCCGGCCCTGCGCGGCGGTTTCGACACGTTGAGCCCGGCTGACCGCGGGCGTCTGCTGGCCGGCGTCGAGGAACGCCTCGGCACCGACCGGGTGGCCGACACCGGCGCCGTCGACCCGGCGGCGCTGGCCACCTGGACCCGCGCGGACCTCGCCGCCCGCGAGACCCTGCGCACGCTGGGCCTGTTGCCGCCGCCCCGGGAACAGGCGGAGCCCGAGCCGGCCATCCCCGTCGCGCGCCCGGAGGAGCACCGGCTGGCCCCCGCCGACCGGTGGCGCCTGCTGCTCGGTCGCCGCACCGATCAACTTCCCCAGCGGGCGCGCGCCTTGGCGACCGCGCTGGACGAGTTGTACGGCAGCGGGCGCGGCGAGGGCAGCCGGGGCGATCTCGGGGGCGGCGGCGGGCGTGAGGCACCGTATCCCGGGGTGCGGGAGTGGTCGGAGGAACTGTCGGCGCTGTTCGGGCCGGGTGTCCGGGAGGAGGTGCTGGCGGCGGCCGCGGCGACGGGCCGTCAGGACGTGCTGGCCGAGCTGGATCCGGACAGCGTGCGCCCCTCCGTGGACCTGCTGCGCTCGGTGCTGCGGCACGCGGGCGGGCTGCCGGAGGCCCGGCTGGCCGCGCTGCGCCCGCTGGTCCGGCGTCTGGTCGACGCGCTGACCCGGGAGCTGGCGACACGGCTGCGCCCCGCGCTGCACGGCACGGCGCTGCCGCGCCCCAGCAGGCGTCCGGGCGGCGGCCTCGACCTGCCCCGTACGCTGCGGGCCAACCTGGCCACCGCCCGCCGGGCGGCCGACGGCAGGGTCCAGGTGATCCCGGAGCGCCCGGTCTTCCGGACCCGGGCCCGGCGCGCCGCCGACTGGCGGCTGGTCCTGGTCACCGATGTGTCGGGGTCCATGGAGGCGTCGACCGTCTGGGCGGCGCTCACGGCCTCGGTGCTGGCCGGTGTGCCCACCCTGTCCACGCATTTCCTGGCGTTCTCCACCAAGGTCGTCGACCTCACCGACCATGTCGAGGATCCGCTGTCGCTGCTGCTGGAGGTCAGTGTGGGCGGTGGCACGCATATCGCGGCCGGGCTGCGGCACGCGCGTGAGCTGGTGACGGTGCCGTCCCGGACGCTCGTCGTCGTGATCAGCGACTTCGAGGAGGGCTATCCGGTCGGCGGGCTGCTCGCCGAGGTCAGGGCGCTGGTCGGGGCGGGCTGTCAGGTGCTGGGCTGCGCGAGCCTCGACGACTCGGGGCGGCCCCGGTACTCCACCGGGATCGCCGGACAGCTGGTGGCCGCCGGGATGCCGGTCGCCGCCCTCAGCCCGCTCGAACTCGCCCGCTGGGTAGGGGAGAAGATCGCATGAGCGTCGAACTGCCCCCGGTCGCGCCGGCGGTGACCGCCGAACTGGTCGCGGCCCTCTCTCCCCGGCTGCGCAGACGGCTGGACGCGGGCATCGCCAAGCTGGCGGACCGCCCGGTCGTCCGGGACGGCGACACCGTGCGCATCACCGTCGACGACGAGGGTTCGGTGCTCGAACTGCACGCCCCCGAGGGCGTCGTGACCGACGCGACGGCCATCCGCTGCGGCTGCCTGCTGGCCCCGGACTGCCTGCACCGGGCGGCGGCGGCTTCGGCGGCGCCGGTGGCGGACCCGGCCGCACCTGTGCCGACGGCCGACGCGGCCGTGGCGGTGCCGGGAGTCGACGAAGCCGTTGCGGTGCAGGGCGCCGACACGGTATCGGAGGCACCGGTGGCCGACGTCTCCGAGACCGCCGGGAAGCGGGTGTCCGACTCGGCCGCACCGGAGGCCCCCGCTCCCGCCTCCGCCTCCGCATCCGCCTCCGCCTCCGAGGAATCCGCGACGCCCCCTCAACTCGCTGTGGCCGAGGCGGTGTTCGCCACCGCGGCCGCCGTGCTCGACGCCGGTACGGACGGTTCCGGGGCCGTGCTCCAGGCGGAGCTGCTGCGGGCCGCGCACGCCGCGCGCCTCGCGGGGCTCCCCCGGGCGGCCACGGCGGCGGTCTCCGTGGTCACCGCGTTGCGCGCGGCCCGCGCGGCCGACCCGGCGTTCCGGCTCACCGACCTCGTCGCCGCCCTGTCGGAGACCCTGTACGTGGGTTACCGCGTTCCGTTCGCGACGGGTCCGGAACTGACGGGGCTGCGCGGTACGGTACGGCAGCCGTACGCCCTGGACGGTTCGCTGCGGCTGTACGGCCTGTTCTCCGAGCCCGTGCTGACCGCGAGCGGCTACGCGGGTGCCGTCACCTGGACCGCCGACGCCGACGGCCGTCTGTACACGGTCTCGGACGTGGCCCCGGGCGGAGCGGGCCGGGCGGTGGGCGCCGCCGACCGCGCCGTACGCATCGGCGACACGGCACTGACGCATCGTGAGTTGGCACGGGCGGGCCTCGCGGTGTCCGGGGCGACGGTGTCTTCGACCGGACGGCTGGGGGCGGGCGCGGGGGTGCGGGCCGTGCGCGCGTCCGGTGCGGACTGGCGGGCCGAGCCGCTGGACCGGCTGTGGGCGGTGCCGGTGGCCGAGCAGGTCGGGCGCGCCCTGCGCGGCGGTCACGACCTGCTGTTCCTGGAGGTCACGCCGGCCGGCGTGGTGCGTGAGGCGGCGGGCGACGGTCTGCTGGCCGACTGTGGCGGCGTGCCGCTGCGGCTGACGGCGGCGCACGACCATCCGGCACTCCCGCACCGCGACAACCTGCGGCTGCTGTCCGCCGCCCGAGGCGGCCGGCTGCGCGTGATCGCGCGTCTCGTGCCGGCCCCGCACGCCCGCGCGCAGCTGCTCGCGACCGAGCACCCGACGATCGCCGGGAGCCGTGTCGACCTGGGTCTGGACCGGCTCCAGCAAGCGGATCTGCCGGCGCCGGCGCCGGCCACCGCCGTGCCCACGTCGGAGGAGGCGCCTCTGCACCTGTTGCGCCGCCGGGTCGAGCAGGCGGCTTCGGGCGGTCGGCGGGTGCTGGCCTTCCCGGGCAACGCGGCCGTGGACATCCGCCGTCTGCACGGGCACGGTCTCGCCACGGCCGGCGATATCCTCGAGGAGTTGCTCGCCGCGGCGGCGGACCGCTCACGCGACGTCTTCGGCCGCCTGCTTCCGGCGGACCCGGGCCGGTTCGCGCGGGCCTGGCTGACCGCGGCGCGCTACGCGGACGAGGTAGACCGTGCGCTGTGCGCCGCGGCCTGGGACGGGTGACCGGGCCGACTACCGGACGCGGGCCGCCACTCCCCCGTGCCGGCGGCCCGCACGACCGGAGCCGTCGGACCCGATATCGGTGCCCGGTTGAAGCATGCGACAGCGGGCTGTCGCGTGGGTATGCGTACAACTGCGTAGGGGCAGGGGCAGAGAGGTACACGTGGTGCACGGGCTGGACAGGGCCTACGAACGCCTCACCGGGCTGGCCGTGGCCGCGTTGCACGAGCGCGAGCCCGAACGGCTGTGGCCACTGCTCGCCGACGCGCTGACCGACCTGTGCGGCGGCGAGACACTGATCTACAAGCTGGACGACTGGAACGAGGGCAACGGCACGCTCGGTATGTCGCCCGCTGCCGCCGCCGAGTTGGACCGGCTCGGCGACGGGGCGTTGGGTGTGCTGCGCTCGGGCTACCCGTTCGCCCACCACTACGCGTCCGGCCTCGGGCGTACGCCCGTCACGGCCCGGCGGCTCGCGGGCGAGGACTGGGCGGCGAGCGAGACCGCGCGGGTGCTCGGCCGGGCCCTGGACCTGGACCAGGTCCTGGCGCTTCCGCTGCCGGGGACGGTGGCGCCGATCACCGGCTGCCTGGTCTACCGCTCCGGCGCGGACTTCACCGAGGACCACCTACGGACCGCCGAGCGCGCCCAGCCGCTGCTGGCCGCCGTCGAACAGCAGCGCCAACTGCTTGAGCAGTGGCGCCGGTTGGCCGCGCCGGCCAGTGAGCCGGAGGAGCGGGCGGCGGACTGCGCGCTGACGCCCCGTGAACTCACCGTCCTGCTCCTGCTCACCGACGCCCTGACGGCGGACGCGATCGGCCGGCGCCTGGGCATCTCGGCCCGCACGGTGCACAAACACGTCGAGAACATCTACCGCAAACTAGGCACCCGCGACCGCCTCAGCACGGTCCTGCACGCTCAGCGCCTGGGCCTGGTTCCCGCGCCCGACCGGTCGGCGGCCGGAAGGCATGCGCCGGACCGCGGGCGTGCGCCGGGCCACGTGCGTCTGCCGGTCCGCGGGCAGTCACCGGGCGGTGGGCGCCCGCAGGGCAGCGGCAGGCCGCCGGAGGGTCACAACGGCCGGTAGTCCGAGAGCCATCCGGTGACCACCACGGCGGAGACCACGTCGCCGGAGGCCGCCCGGCCCAGCCACACCGACCAGGTTCCGTCGCCACCGGTGCAGAAGGAGACCAGGTCGCCGCCGGTCTTCTCGTCGGCGACCCGCAGGGTGCCGCTCCTGACCTCCTCGACGCCGTCGTCACCGTCCCCCTCGAA
Organism: Streptomyces sp. NPDC031497; assembly: GCF_055580905.1. Classification (NCBI taxonomy): domain Bacteria; kingdom Bacillati; phylum Actinomycetota; class Actinomycetes; order Kitasatosporales; family Streptomycetaceae; genus Streptomyces; species Streptomyces sp. NPDC031497. The sequence continues at coordinate 210,227 of NZ_JBVIKO010000010.1, read as the reverse complement.
GTGGCGCCGGAAGGTCGCGGACAGCGTGTCCCAGCCGGAGGCGTCGGCGAAGGAGCCCTGTGCCGCGTCGGTGCCGAACCCGTAGGCGTGGCCGTCAAGCAGCAGCCGGGGGTCCTCTCCCTCTCCGAGTCCCAACTCCCAGGTGACCGCCGGTTCGTCGGAGATCAGCAGTCGTATCAGGGGTTCTTCCGTCACGGGGAAGGGTTCGCCGTAGTAGTCGCCCTCACCGACGAGCACGGCCGTCTGCAGGGGATATGCGCCGGGCGGGATGCGCTCGGTGAGTTCCCTGGGGGTGCCCGTCAGGGGGTCGGCGACCACCAGCCGGCCGCTGGGCACCCGGAGCGTGGTGATCTCCTCGACCCGGTCGACGGTCAGCTCGCCACCCTCGTTCTCGGTGACGAAGGTGTCGCAGGCGAACCGGTTGCCCGGCCGGAGGAGTTCCTGCACATCGAACTCCAGTCGATACGGCCGGGGCGCTCTCCACAGGGTGGCCGGTGGCTCCTGTCCCTGGCCGGGCTCGTCCGGGTCGGATGCCGGGAGCTCGTCCGGGTCGGATGCCGAGGGCGCGCCCTGGCCGTCGGCCGTACCGACCCCGAAGGCCTCCCGGGGAATCCACCACTGTGCTTCCGGCAGGTCCTGCCGGCCGTGCCGGGACGAGCCGGTATCGCCCTGCTCCTCGACGATGTACTCGGCCTTCTCGCCGGGAGTCAGATTCAGCGTGGTCCGCCAGGCGTCGCGGGCCCGGTCGGGCTGGTCCGGTGTGGCGTAGCGCCGCTCCACGACCTGCCGCATGAACAGCCGGTCCGGCTCCAGCAGGCGCAGGTCGAACTCGCGGGTACGGCGCCCCGACTCGTCGTACATCCAGTGCCCGACATGGTGGTCGGACCAGGCCACGAGGTATACCGCCACCGGCTCGGCCCGTCCCGGCTCCCGGTGGACCACCACATACGGTTCGCCCTCGTCGTCCCGGCGTCGTGCCCCCGCCGCCGAGAGCGGCCGGTACGGGCGGCGGGTCCCGGCGTCCCAGCCCTCCGCGTACGAGATCTCCACCGTGGTCATGTCCCCCACCCGTTCTGCCCTGGTCCGTCCGTACGACCGCTGGGGGAAAACCGTACCGACCGCCACTGACAACGCGCGGTTCAAGGGGCCCCGGGGGCCGCGATATTGCGTGGACGACGGCTCTGGCGACCCGGCAGAGTGGCCGCCCATGACGAGCAGTGAGCTGTGGAGCCGCGCCGAGGCAGAGCGCTACGACGCGGAGGAGACCGAGATGACCTCGGCGGCCGTGCTCGGGCCGACCGTCGAGTTCCTCGCCGAACTCGCCGGACAAGGGCGGGCGTTGGAGTTCGCCATCGGAACGGGCCGGGTCGGTGTTCCGCTCCGGGAACGCGGGGTGCCCGTGGTGGGCATCGAGTTCTCCGAGCACATGGCGGCCGTGCTGCGCCGCAAGGTCGACGCCGAGACGCTGCCGGTGGTGGTCGGGGACATGGCGACGACCACCGTGCCCGGCGAGTTCTCCCTGGTCTATCTCGTCTACAACACGATCTCGAACCTGCTCACACAGGACGAGCAGGTCGAGTGTTTCCGCAACGCGGCCCGGCATCTGGCGCCCGGCGGCAGGTTCGTGGTCGAGCTGGGGGTGCCGCCGCTGCGGCTGCTGCCGCCCGGCCAGGTCGCGGTGCCGTTCGACGTCTCCGCAGGGCACATCGGTTTCGACACCTTCGACCTGGTCGGGCAGATCCTCGTCTCGCACCACCTCACCCGCGACGGCGAGGACGGCCGCTACCGCCGCGACGACTCCCGGCACCGGTACGCGTGGCCGGCCGAGCTGGATCTGATGGCCAGGATCGCGGGGCTCGAACCGGAGCGACGCGTCGCGGACTGGGACGGTTCCGCGTTCACCCAGGAGTCGCCAAAACACATCTCCGTGTGGCGCAGGCCGGCGTAGCCGGTGGAGCGCGGGCTCCGGCCGGCCCCGGGCTCGGCCGCGAGCGTGGTGCGCGCCGTCACGACAGGTCGATGGGAGCGGGGTTCCACCTGTACCGCGCGTCGGCCTCGTCCTTGAGGAGAACTCCGGCCTGGGCCATCCGGTCGAGCAGGTCCACCAGCATGTCGCCCAGCGGATATCCGTCCATCCAAAACATCCGCTTCACCTTGGAGAACTTCTGGTCGCGCGGAAAGACACCGAGGAACACCCCGAGTCGAAACGCCGCAACGTCGTAGTCCAGCCAATCGGCCAGCACGTCCCTGAGTTCCGCGCTGTCTCCCACTGCGTTCTCCTCGTCCGTTCATCGAGCACCACGTGCCCAGGATCTCAGCAGCGGAAGTTCACGTTGTTCTCCGTGTCCGGTCGCCGGACGACCCGTACGAGCGGGGCCAGGTCGGGCTCCGACGCGGCGGCGTCGAGCGCCTCGCGCAGCGCCTCGTTGTTGGTCGGGCGGGCCGCTGCCAGCAGGGCGAGGCCCCTGTCGGAGACGTTGGTGTAGATGCCCCGCCGGTCGGTCGGACACAGGTAGCGGGAGAGCAGACCCCGGTCCTCCAGGCGCGTGACGAGCCGGGTGGTGGCGCTCTGGCTGAGGACCACGGCGTCGGCGACCTGCTTCATCTGCAGGTGGCCGCCGTCCCCGTCGTGCTGGCGGCTGAGGACGTCGAGCAGGGAGTACTCGCGCACGCTGAGGCCGTGCCCTGCCTGCAGGGCGCGCTCGACATGCGACTCGATCCTGCCGTGCAGCAGGGACAGCGCGCACCAGCCCTGAGCGAGGGCGGTGAGCGCGGGGTCGGTGGCGGTCATGTGGCACGTGTCCTTCCGTGAGGGCCCCGGAGTGGCCCGGAGCCCTTTCAGAGCCTCCCGAGAGCCCTGCGATGCGTACACCACTATACCGCGTTTGCAATTAACCGCGTATGCAATTATTGTGGTCGCTCGTAAGGCGCTACCGCAACGTCCCCTCGGAAGGTTACTTCCATGCCTCTCGCGCTCCTGGCCCTCGCCATCGGGGCCTTCGGCATCGGCACCACCGAATTCGTCATCATGGGTCTGCTGCCCGACGTCGCCGCCGACTTCGGTGTCTCGTTGCCCACCGCCGGATTCCTCGTCACCGGATACGCCCTCGGCGTCATGTTCGGCGCCCCGCTCATGACGGTCCTCGGCACCAAGATCTCCCGCAAGAACATGCTCATGCTGCTCATGGGCCTGTTCGTGGTGGGCAACGTCATCTCGGCCGTCGCCCCCGTCTTCGCCGTCATGCTCCTCGGCCGGGTGGTCGCCTCAATGGCCCACGGCGCGTTCTTCGGCATCGGCTCCGTCGTCGCCGCCGAACTGGTAGCCCCCGAGAAGAAGGCCGGCGCCATCTCCATGATGTTCACCGGCCTGACCGTCGCCAATGTCGTCGGCGTGCCGCTCGGCACCTTCGTGGGGCAGAGCGCCGGCTGGCGCACCACCTTCTTCATCGTCGCCGCGCTCGGCGTCGTCGGCCTCGCCGGCATAGCCAGGCTGGTCCCGGACATGCCCAGGCCGGAGGGCGTGCGTCTGCGCCACGAGGTGGCCGCGTTCAAGAACGTCCAGGTGCTGCTCGCCATGGCGATGACGGTGCTCGGCTTCGGCGGGGTCTTCGCGGCCATCACGTACATCGCGCCGATGATGACCGACGTCGCCGGTTACGCGGAGTCGTCCGTGACCTGGCTGCTCGTCCTGTTCGGCCTCGGCATGGTGGCCGGCAACCTGACCGGCGGAAAGCTCGCCGACCGCAGGCTGATGCCGATGCTCTTCACCGCGCTCGGCGGCCTGGCGGTGGTCCTGGCACTGTTCACCGCCGGTGCGCACAACAAGGTCATGGCTGCCGTCGCCGTCTTCCTCATCGGAGCCCTGGGCTTCGCCACGGTGCCGCCGCTGCAGAAGCGCGTACTGGACTACGCACACGGAGCACCGACCCTCGCCTCCGCCGTCAACATCGGTGCCTTCAACCTCGGCAACGCGCTGTCCGCCTGGCTCGGCGGCATCGTCATCGCCGCCGGCTTCGGCTACACCTCGCCCAACTGGGTCGGCGCGGTCCTCGCCGCCGCGGCCCTGGTCCTGGCCGCCGTCTCCAGCACCCTGGAGCGCCGTTCCCCCGAACGCCACTCGGCCGTCACCGCGCCGCCCCGGGCTCCGGCCGCGGCGGAGCGTCCCGTAGCCGCGGACCGCTGACCGCGCAACCGCTCACCGCGCGCCACTGACCGCGCGCCGACGGCGCGCAGCGCAGACCATCGACTACGTACCCGCAGACCATCCCCCATCGCCCCGTCACCATCGGCGATCAGCAAGATCGACAAGAACAAGGGAGAACACCGTGACCTCCATCCCCGCCGTCACTCTCAACAACGGCGTGACCATGCCGCAGCTCGGCTTCGGCGTCTTCCAGGTCCCCGACGAGGAGACCACCGCCGCCGTCGCCGGCGCCCTGCGGGCCGGCTACCGCAGCATCGACACGGCCGCGATCTACGGCAACGAGCGCGGCGTGGGCCAGGCGCTCGCCGACTCCGGTATCGCCCGCGACGAGCTGTTCATCACCACCAAGCTGTGGAACGCCGACCAGGGCTACGACACCACGCTCGCGGCCTTCGACGCCTCCCTGGACAAGCTCGGCCTGGACCAGGTCGACCTGTACCTCATCCACTGGCCGACCCCGGCCCGTGACCTGTACCTCGACACGTGGCGTGCGCTGGAGAAGCTGTACGCCGACGGGCGCACCCGCGCCATCGGCGTCTCCAACTTCCAGCCCGCCCATCTGGAGCGCCTGCTCGGTGCCGCCTCGGTAGTCCCGGCCGTGAACCAGATCGAGCTCCACCCGGGCCTCCAGCAGGCCGAACTACGCGACTTCCACGCCCGGCACGGCATCGCCACCGAGGCGTGGAGCCCGCTCGCCCAGGGCGCCGTCCTCAAGGACGACGCGGTCACCTCGATCGCCGCCGGGCACGGCAAGAGCCCGGCCCAGGTCGTGCTGCGCTGGCACCTGCAGATCGGCAACGTGGTCATCCCGAAGTCCGTCACCGAGACCCGTATCCGCGAGAACTTCGACGTCTTCGACTTCGAGCTCAGCCCGCAGGAGATCGACGCGCTGACAGCGCTCGACCGCGGCATGCGCACGGGCCCGGACCCCGACACCCTCAACTAGCCGGCCACCGGGGCCGACGCCCCACCACCGACGACACCCCCCGCTTCGTACCCCCCCACGCAGTAACGCAGATTGAGGCACCACCATGAGCATCCGCTCCTTCCTGCCGGGCCGCATCGGCTTCGGCACCGCACCGCTCGGCAACATGTTCCGCGCCATCCCGGACGAAGAGGCCGCCGCCACCGTGCAGGCCGCCTGGGACCAGGGCATCCGCTACTTCGACACCGCGCCCCTGTACGGTGCGGGCCTGGCGGAGATCCGGCTCGGCGACGTCCTCGCCGACAAGCCGCGCGACGAGTACGTCCTGTCCACCAAGGTCGGCCGGGTCATCCTCGACGAGGTGGAGGACCCCGCGAGCCGTGAACTCGGTGAGAAGGGCGCGCTGTTCGAGCACGGCCGCCCCAACAAGATGGTCAACGACTACAGCGCGGACGCGACGCTGCGCTCCGTCGAGGACAGCCTGAAGCGCCTCAGGACGGACCGCCTCGACATCGTGTGGGTGCACGACATCGCCCAGGACTTCTACGGAGACGACTGGGTCGGCATGTACGAGAGCGCCCGCACCGGTGCGTTCCGCACCCTGACCCGGCTGCGCGACGAGGGCGTCATCAAGGCCTGGGGCCTCGGCGTCAACAAGGTCGAGCCGCTGGAGATGACGCTGGACCTGGACGAACCGCGCCCCGACGCGTTCCTGCTGGCCGGCCGCTACACGCTGCTCGACCACTCGCGCGCCCTCCAGCGCCTGCTGCCCGCCGCGGCCGAGCAGGACGTCGACATCGTCGTCGGCGGCCCCTACAGCTCCGGCATCCTCGCCGGCGGCAGCCACTTCGAGTACGCCGAGGCGCCGGCCCACATCGTCGACAAGGTCGGCCGGATCAAGGAGCTCGCGCAGCAGCACGGCATCGGCATCAAGTCCGCCGCCCTCCAGTTCGTGCTGGCCCACCCGGCCATCGCCGCGGTCATCCCCGGCGCGACCCGGCCCAGCCGTATCACCGAGGACCTCGCCGCGCTCGTCCAGGACATCCCGTACGGCTTCTGGAAGGCCCTGCGCGAGCAGAAGATCATCGCGCACGACGCGCCGGTCCCCCTGAAGGACGCGTCATGACCGCCGCCCGCGCCACCCTCGACGTGCGTCAGTCCGCCGACCGGGTCTGGCAGCTCATCGGCGGCTTCGGCTCCCTGCCCGACTGGCTGCCGTACATCACGCAGAGCCGGTCGAGCGAGGGCGGCCGGCTGCGCACCCTGACGAACGCCGAGGGCGGCGTCATCGTCGAACGCCTCGAAGCCTTCGACGAGACGGCCCGCAGTTACACCTACTCGATCGAGCAGGCCCCCTTCCCGGTCACGGCTTACCGCTCCACGCTCCAGGTCGTCGACCGCGGCGGCGACGGATGCCGGGTGGAGTGGTCGGGCACCTTCACCCCGGACGGCGTCACCGACGCCGAGGCGACCGCGCTCTTCGAGGGCATCTACCGGGACGGCCTGGCCGCCCTGGCGGAGACACTCGCCGCCTGACCGGCACGGGCGACAGCCGACGAGAGGGGCCGGGGTCCCGGCGGTCCCGGCCCCTCGGTCATTCTCCGTGGTGGAGCCGTCCCCTTATTGGGTGGCGCGTGCGCTGTCGTCCTGTCAGCATCTGCGGATGCTCACCCTGAACGATGATCTTGGCAACCTCTCCTATGTCGTCGACGGCGACGGACCGCCCGTCGTCCTCGTGCACGCCGGCGTCGCCGACCACCGTATGTGGGACGCGGTCGTGCCCGACCTGGCGAAACGGCACACCGTCATCCGGTACGACCTGCGCGGCTTCGGTGAATCCGCGCCACCGACCGGCCCGTTCAGCGAGACCGACGATCTGCGCCGTCTCCTGGACCACCTCGGCCACGAACGTGTCCGGCTCGTCGGCGCGTCCTGGGGCGGCCGCGTGGCCATGGACTTCACGCTCACCCACCCGGACCGGGTGCACTCCCTGGCGGTCTTCTCCCCGCCGTGGCGGGGATACCACTGGTCCGCGGAAATGGTCGCGTACGACGAGGCGGAAACGGCGGCCCTGGCCTCCGGCGACCTGGACGCCGCCGTCCGTATCAACCTGGACATGTGGCTGCGCGGGCCGGCTCGACGTTGGGAGGACGTCCCCGCCGGCCTGGCCGACCGACTCCGCGGCCCGCTGCGGACGTCGCTGGTGAACCAGGACGTTGTCGGGGAGCACTCCCAGGGCGCCGCGCCCGGCGACATCACCGCCGTCTCCGTTCCCACACTGGTCGGGATCGGCAAGCTCGACGTCGCCGACTTCCAGGACATCAGCCGGCGCTACGCCTCCGAGATCCCCGATGCCACCCTGGTCGAGTTCACCACGGCCGCTCACCTCATCGCACTGGACGTGCCCTCCGAACTCACCGCGCAGCTCGGCCCGTTCCTCGCCCGCTAGTGCACATCAGGGTGACGTGCGTCGCCGGTGCAGGTGACACCGGCGACACGCGCTCCGCTCATCCCAGGAAGCTCAGCCTCACCTGACGGTCGACATTGGAGATGTTGGTGTCGACCAGGCACACGGACTGCCAGGTCCCCAGTGCCAGGTGGCCGTCGATCACCGGAAGGGTGGCGTGCGGGGGCACGAGGGCCGGGAGGACATGGTCGCGCCCGTGGCCGGGGCTGCCGTGCCGGTGCTGCCAGCGGTCGTCGGCGGGAAGCAGGGTGTGCAGGGTGGCCAGCAGGTCGTCGTCGCTGCCGGAGCCGGTCTCGATGACCGCGATCCCGGCCGTCGCGTGCGGCGTGAAGACATTCAGCAGGCCGTCGCGGCCGGCCGCGGCCTCGCGCAGAAAGGCCTCGCAGTCGGCGGTCAGGTCGACGACCCGCTCGCGGGTCCCGGTGGCGACTTGGAGCACTCGTGTGGTGAAGGCATCCGGCATTCCCCCATCTTCCCCCCTCCTCGCCCGTCCACCTGCCCCGCTGGGCCGCCGACGGGGGTGACCGTGCCGGGAAGATCCCCGGCCGGCCCCCTGTTGGTACAAACGTGAACAACGTGCGCGAGGTCGAGGTAGTCGTCATCGGCGCTGGTCAGGCGGGTCTGTCCAGCGCCTATCACCTGCGGCGCACCGGTTTCGAGCCGGACCGCGACTTCGTGGTCCTGGACCGCTCCCCCGCCCCGGGCGGCGCCTGGCAGTTCCGGTGGCCGTCACTGACGTACGGCAAGGTCCACGGCATGCACGCGCTGCCGGGCATGGAGCTGACCGGAGCCGACCCGGCGCGGCCGTCCGCCGAGGTCATCGGTGGGTACTTCACGGCCTACGAGCGCACCTTCGACCTGCGGGTACGCCGGCCCGTGAACGTCCGCGCGGTCCGCGAGGGCGAGGGCGGACGGCTGCTCGTGGAGACGGACGCCGAGGACTGGTCGACGAGGGCGCTGATCAACGCCACCGGCACCTGGGACCGGCCGTTCTGGCCGCGTTACCCGGGCCAGGAGACCTTCCGCGGGCGGCAGTTGCACACCGCGCAGTACGCCGGGCCCGAGGAGTTCGCCGGGAAGAAGGTGGTGGTGGTCGGCGGCGGTGCCTCCGGCACCCAGCATCTCCTGGAACTCGCCCCGTACGCGGCCGCCACCACCTGGGTCACCCGGCGGCCGCCGGTCTTCCGCGAGGGGCCCTTCGACGAGGGCGCGGGCCGTGCCGCGGTGGCCCTGGTGGAGGAGCGGGTGCGGCAGGGGCTGCCGCCGAGGAGCGTGGTCTCGGTGACCGGGCTGCCCCTCAACGATGCCATCCGGCAGGGCCTGAGGGACGGCGTCCTGGACCGGCAGCCGATGTTCGACCGCCTCACTCCGGACGGGGTGGCATGGGACGACGGCCGGCATGTCGACGCCGACGTCATCCTCTGGGCGACCGGTTTCCGCGCCGCCCTCGACCATCTGACGCCGCTGCGGCTGCGCGAGCCGGGCGGCGGCATCCGCGTCGAGGGGACCCGGTCGGTCGTGGATCCCCGGGTCCACCTCGTGGGGTACGGCCCCTCGGCCAGCACCATCGGCGCCAACCGCGCGGGCCGCGAGGCCGTCCGCGACATCAGACGGCTGCTCGCCGGGAAGCCGGTCGCCGCGTGACACGGCGTGCGGCGTGCGGCGTGGTGATTCATGCGTCGTGCGCCACGCGTCGTGCGATACGCGTCGTGCGATACGCGAGTACGTGACGACGCGTGACGCAGCGGCGCCTCAGCTGGACGGCTGCGACACCTGCGGCGAGTGCTGGGCCTTTTTCTTCCGCTCCGCGTTGAACTCGGCGACGTTGCGCTGGTGTTCGGCGTAGTCGGCGGTGAACCGCGTGTCCCCGGGCTTGACCGTGACGAAGTACAGCCAGTTGCCCGGCGTCGGGTTCATCGCGGCACGCATGGCGTCCTCGCCCGGGTTGTCGATCGGGCTGGGCGGCAGACCCATGCGCTGGTAGGAGTTGTACGGGTTCTCGATACGGGTGTCGCCCACCGTGGTGTCGAGGGTGCTGCGGTTGAGGCCGTAGTTGAGGGTGGAGTCCATCTGCAGCGGCATGCCGCTCTGCAGCCGGTTGAGGACGACCCGGGCCACCTTCCCCATGTCCGCCTTGTTCGCCGCCTCGGCCTGGACGATGCTGGCGATGGTCACCGCCTGGTAGACGTTCATCGCGTCGCGCTGCGCACCGGCCGCGACCGGCGCCCCGCCGAACCTCTGGTTGGCGGTGTCGACCATGAACTGCAGCACGGACTGCGGGGTCGCGTCCTTCGCCAGGGGATAGGTGGCCGGGAAGAGATAGCCCTCCGGGTTGCCCTCGGCATCGCCCGGCAGCTTCAGGCCCGCGGTGCCGACGGACCCCTTGGTGCTGCCGGCGGGAAGGGCGAGCGCCTTGTCGACGGCGTCGTAGATCTGGGACGCCCGCCAGCCCTCCGGGATGACCAGGGTGGCGGACCTGGCATGCGCGCCGTGGACCAGGGACAGCAGCGGCACCGTCACGGCGGCGCCCGCCACGACGAGGCCGGCCGCACCGAGGAGGAGCCGGCCCCGGCGCGTCAGCCGGATCGCCTTCCGCCGCGTCGCCCCCGGCCGGATCTTGTTCCGTCGGACCGCGTTCCGTCGCGGAGTGTTCATCTGCATGCAGGAACGTTAGCCCGCATAGCACCACAAACCCGACATATCGTCAGCTTGTCGGCATCACGTTGCCGAGTTCACGTCGACGAGTTCACGTCGTCGGCTTCAGTTGGTCGGCGGAGTCGCCCACTGGCGCCCCGGTCGCCCCGCCGCCGCCCCGGCCGTCGCACCGTCTCCCACGGGGCCGCCTCGCCGGTTCCGGCCGACTGCTCACCCGTCGCCTCCACCGCGTCCGCCGTCTCCACCCGGGCGTCCCGGCGCACCAACGCCGCGTACCGGCCGTCGAGTTCCAGCAGTTCCTCGTGCGTGCCGCGCTCGGCCACGTGACCGGAGTCGAGGACGACGATCTGGTCCGCGCCGCGGATCGTGGACAGCCGGTGGGCGATGGTGACGGTCGTCCGGTTGGCTGACAGGGCGTCGATGGCTTCCTGGACGGCGTGTTCGGTGCGGTTGTCCAGAGCGCTGGTCGCCTCGTCGAGGAGGAGGACCGGCGGGTCGCGCAGGATGGTGCGCGCGATGGCCAGCCGCTGCTTCTCACCGCCGGAGAAGCGGTGACCGCGTTCGCCGACGACGGTGTCGTAGCCGTCGGGCAGGGCGGCGATGTGGTCGTGGATCTGGGCCGCGCGGGCGGCCGCGTGGAGTTCCTCGTCGGTGGCGTCCGGCTTGGCGAAGCGCAGGTTGTCGGCGACCGAGGCGTGGAAGAGGTACGTCTCCTGGGAGACGACGCCGACCGCGCGGGCGAGGGTGTCGAAGTCGAGGTCACGGACGTCGACGCCGTCCAGGGTGACCCGGCCGCCGGTGACGTCGTAGAGCCGGGGCACCAGGTAGCCGAGTGTGGACTTGCCGGCGCCGGTCGGGCCGACGATCGCCAGGCTGCCGCCGGCCGGGACGGTGAGGTCGATGCCGTCGAGGACGGGGCCGCTCTTGTCGTCGTAGCGGAACTCGACCTTCTCGAAGCGCACCTCGCCCTTCACCCGGTCGAGGTGGACCGGCTCGTCCCGCTCGGTGATGTCGATGGGCAGGTCGAGGTACTCGAAGATGCGCTGGAAGAGGGCGAGCGAGGTCTGGATCTGGACGCCGGTCTGCAGCAGGCTCACCGCCGGGCGGAACAGGCCCTGCTGGAGGGAGACGAAGGCGACGATGGTGCCGAGCGAGATCTGCGGGCCGCCCAGCTGGAGGGCCATGCCGGCGGTCCAGTAGATGACGGCGGGCATCGCGGCCATCACGATCGTGATCACGGCCATCCGCCAGCGGCCGGCCATGTTCGAGCGCACTTCCAGGTCGACGAGCTGCTCGGACTCGTCCGAGAAGGAGGCGGTGAGCGAGTCGGCGCGGCCCATGGTCCGGCCGAGCAGGATGCCGCTGACGGAGAGCGACTCGGTGACCGTGGCGGCCATCGCGGCCATCTGCTTCTGGCGCTGGGTGGTGATCTTCTTGCGCTCGTTGCCGACCCGGCGGCTGATCCACACGAAGGCCGGGAGCAGGACCATCGAGACGATGGTGAGCCGCCAGTCGAGGGCGATCATCGCGACGATGGTGGCGACCACGCTGGTCAGGTTGGAGACCAGGGAGGTGGCCGTCGAGGTGACGGTGGCCTGCATGCCGCCGATGTCGTTGGCTATCCGGGACTGCACCTCGCCGGTGCGGGTGCGGGTGAAGAAGGCGAGCGACATGCGCTGGAGGCGGCCGTAGACGGCGGTGCGCAGGTCGTGCATGACGCGCTGGCCGACGGTGGTGGATATCAGCGTCTGCAGGACGCCGAAGACGCTGGTGAGGACGGCGCTGAGGATCATGCCCAGCGCCAGCAGGCTGAGCAGTCCGGTGCGGCCCTGCGGGATCGCGGTGTCGAGGATCGCCTTCAGGAGGAAGGGCGTGGCGACCGAGACCAGCGAGGCGGCGCCGACCAGCAGGCCGACGATCGCGAGCCGGCCGCGGTAGGGGTGGAAGAGGGCGAGGATGCGGCGCACCTGGCGGGGCTGTCCGGCCGATGTGCCGTCGGGGGTCCAGTTGATCTCGTCTCGGGGCATGGCTCCTACGGAGGGTGCGGTGTGTACGGACTCACGGAGCATAGCTCACTGTTACCTATACTCACAATGAACATAGTCCTGATATTGTTCCCGTATGAGCACCCCCGACTCCGACGGCCCGCTCGCCGAGCAGTTGCTACGCCTCACGCGCCGGGTGTGGCGTATCCAGAAGCACCATCTGCAGGCGCGCGATCTGGGCGTCACCCCGGCTCAGTCTCGGCTGCTGCGCACCCTCGCGCACTACGAGACTCCGCCACGCATGGCCGACCTCGCCGAACGCCTCGAGGTGGTACCGCGCGCGGTGACCACGGTGGTCGACGGCCTGGAGGCGAGCGGCAAGGTGTGCCGGGTGCCGGATCCGACGAACCGCCGGGTGACCCGGATCGAGATCACCGACGAGGGGCGCGAGACCCTGCGCGAGCTGCGGGCGGCGCGGCGGTCCGCGGCCGAGGAGATCCTGGCCCCGCTGTCGGAGGAGCAGCGGGAGGTGCTGGGCGGCTTGCTGGACACGCTGGTCGACGGGCCGGCGGTCGCGAAGGGCTGCTGAGGCATGAGAAGCGGCTCCCCTCCGGCGTTCCGGAGGGGAGCCGATCCGCTTCCGCGCGTCAGCGTTCGGACACGGACTCCTTGGCCGGCACCTGTGCGGGCACCTCGGCCTCGGTGGCCGCGACGGCAGCGGACGCGACTTCGGCGGGCACGACGTCGACGGGCGCGACCTCACCGCCCAGTACCTTCTTCGCCCGCTCGACATCCAGCGCGCCCTCCCAGCGGGAGACGGCGAAGACGGCGACGCAGTTGCCGAGCAGGTTGGTGACGACGCGCATCGAGTCCATGACGCGGTCGACGCCGAGCAGCAGGGCGACCGCACCGGCCGGGATCGCCCCGAGCGAGGAGGCGGTCGCGGACAGCGCGAGGAAGGCGGAACCGGGGATGCCGGCCATGCCCTTGCTGGTGAGCATGAGCACCAGGACGACGGTGATCTGCTCGCTCAGGCTCAGGTCGACGCCCACGGCCTGGGCGATGAACAGGGTGCCGATGGAGAGGTAGAGCGAGGCACCGTCGAGGTTGAAGGAGTACCCGGTGGGCAGCACCAGGCCGACGGCGTCGTCGCGGGCGCCCGCCTTGCGCAGCTTCTGCATCACGCGCGGCAGCACGGACTCCGTGGAGGCGGTGCCCAGCGCGAGCAGCAGCTCCTCGCGGATGTAGCGGACGAACTTCCAGAGGCTGAGCCCGGTGAGCGCCTTCAGGGCGACCGCCAGCAGGGCGACGAAGACCGCGGCGGCCGCGTAGCACAGGACGATCAGCTTGGCGTAGGTCTCGATGACGCCGAGGCCGTACTGGCCGATCAGCACGGCCATCGCGCCGAAGACGGCGATCGGGGCGAGGCGCATCACGAAGCCGACGATCGCGAAGATGATCTCCTGGGCCTGCTCGATGGCCGGCAGCACCTGCGGCACCCTGGTCCGGCCGAGGTGGAGCAGGGCCGCCCCCACCAGGCAGGCCAGTACGAGCACCTGAAGCAGCGAGTTCTCCGCGAAGGCGCCTATGAAACTGGTGGGCAGGGCGTCGAGAACGAACTCCGTCGTCGACGGCAGCGAGCCGCCGCCCGTCTTGGCGTCGACCGCCTTGGCGCTCAGCGTGGCCGGATCGACGTGCATCCCCGAGCCGGGCTGGACGACGTTGGCGGCGACCAGGCCGATGACCAGGGCGAGCGTGCTCGCCACCTCGAACCAGATCAGGGCCTTGAGCCCGATCCGCCCGAAGGCCTTCAGGTCACCGGCCTTGGCGATGCCGACGACGACCACGCAGAACACCAGCGGGGAGATGATCGTCTTGATGAGCCGGGTGAAACCGTCGCCGAGCGGCTGAAGGTCCGAGGCGAAGCCGGGCCACAGCCTCCCGACGACGATTCCGAGCACGATCGCGCAGGCGACCTGCGCGAAGAGAGAGGTACGCAGCATGCGTGCGACGCGTCGCGGCAGGGACGGTACGGACTGCGGCACGGGCACTCCTGGTGGGGGTTTCGACTCGCGGAAGCCCAGCGGGACTTCCGCGACAGCGGGACTTCTGCCATACGGAAAGCGGTTTCCGTGTCGATCACTCTGGAGCCCTTCTTGATCCCGTCCGAGACCACCGTGTATCAGCCGTGTAAATCACGCGCCTGGTGACGCAGCGCACACCACTCGGCTCAGCAGCGGCTGCGATCCTCCGTCAGCACCCCCTGTTCGGTGGCCAGCGAACGGTCGTAGCACCCGCCGGACCCGTACAGCCGGTAGCGCTCGCTCGACGTACCGACCGCGTGCCGCTGGTCGCGCGGCACGTCGAGGGTGTACGTCGCGTCACCGCGGTAGGTGTCGTCCAGCCGCGACCGGCCGCCCCCGGGCCGGGTGACCGCCGCCCGGTCGCCGAGGGCGAGTTCGGTGCGCAGCCGGTTGTCCGCGCCGATGGTGATGGCACCGTTCATCGTGTACGTCCGGTGGGTGCGGGTCGTCCGGGGCGCCCCGCCCGCCTTCACCGTGACGTTCTGGTCGTCCGTCCAGGTGGCGTCCAGCGCGTCGGTCGTCTCACCGTCGTTCCAGCGGTGCGCCGAGGTGTTGGCCAGCGTCCGACTGACGGTGGTGGTCACCCGGCCGTGCGAGGTGTCGACGTATCCGGAGACGGTGAGCCGGTGGCCGGCGTCGGTGTCGACCCGGTACTCCCCCGAACCCGGCGTGTAGACGGAGGAGTTGACGAGGTCGGAGACCTTGGACCCGGTGAGCTTCCCGGTGACGTGGGCGCGGTGCGCGTCCTGCCAGACCAGCACGTTCACGGGAGCGCTCCAGCCGGTCTGCCCCTCGGGGACACCGACGACGGAGACCTCGACCTGGTGCGGGCGGCCGTCGTCGAGGATCCCGGCGAACGGCGTCAGGTCGTATTCGATCGGCTTGACGTCGAAGGCGCGAGGGCCTGGAACGACGTACCAGAGGAAGGGGTTGGACCAGCCGCCGGTCCACACGTTCGGGAACGGCGCAGCTATTCCGGCCAGTCGGCCGTCGACCTTGATCTGCACCTCCCGGTAGGGCCCCTTGTCCGCCTTGCAGGAGTACGACGCCGGGTCGGCGACCGTCAGATACCAGAACTCCTCGCAGCCGCCGCCGGATCCGGTGGCGTACACCTCGGCGACGATGCGCTCGCTGTTGCGCGGGGTGGTGAGGGTGATGCCGCCGTCCAGGGTCAGCACCTGGTCGGGAACCGTGGCCTGCGGGCGTCCCGCGTAGAAGGTGAGCGTGACCTTGACGTCGATGACGCCGGTGTAGGTGTCGTCGACGACGTTGCCGATGAGCATCTCGACGTCCTGGGTGCCGCGGAAGGTGTCGCTGTAGCGGGTGACGTCCTTCTGCACGTGCCACTCGATGCCGTCCGGCGAGGGCTCAGGGGTGGAGGTACGCAGCACCTCGACGCCTCCGACGTGCAGATAGCCGAGCCGGTCGTACTGACGGCCCTTCACCTTGCCGTCGAGCCGCAGCACCACCTTGCTCCAGCGGTCGCCGCAGCCCTGGGGCGGCGCATAGGTGCCCCGGTACGGCGTGAAGTCGCGGAACTGGGCCTCGGCCAGGGTGACTTGGCAGGACTTGGCGCCCTTGGGCACGGACACCGGCGGGGCCGCGGTCACCGGGTCGTGCCAGTCGGTGCCGAACTCGGCCGGGACGTCGGCGGCCACGGCGGCGGGGGCACCCGTACCGAGGAGCGCGCTCGCCAGGAGGGTCACCCCGGCGAGCATGGACATGATGATCCGTCTTCTCATGGCCGGTGTTCTACGGGGAGTTGACCACCCGCCGCAATGAGGAGACCGGCCGACCGCTCCATGACCCGCACGGACGCACACCATCGGGACTTATGATGCTATAAGCGGATCTTGCTGACACAGTGCTCCCATGGAGATCACGACCGCTCGCGTCCGTCGCATGGCCCTCGCCCTCGCCCTCGGCGGTGCCGTCGCCCTCACCTGCGACGCCGTGCTCGCCGGCCTCCCGCACCGGGGTCACGGCTCCCCCGCCCCCGGCCCCTCGGCCGCCGCCTCCGACCCGGCCCCGGCGCCCGGCGCTCCGGGCATCGGCGACCCGCTGATGCCGCTGGACGGCAACGGCGGCTACACGGTGCGCCGTTACACCCTCGACTTCGACTGGCAGGCGCCCGGGACGCCGTTCGAGGCCGGCGCCACCGTCAGCGCCACCGCCACCCAGGCCCTGTCCCGCTTCGACCTGGACTTCGCGGGCAACACCCTGCACAAGGTCACCGTCGACGGCGCACCGGCCACCGCCGTACGGGACGGCGACGAACTCGTCGTCACGCCCGCGCGGCCGATCCCGCGCGGCCGCGCCTTCGCCGTCCGCGTCACCTACACCGCCGACCCCACCCAGCGCCGGCGGCGCGGCGACGCGATCCGGGAGTACGGCTGGGTGCCCACCGCCGACGGCACCCTGCTCTGCGCGCAGCCCGACGGCGCCAAGCTGGTCTTCCCGGTGGACGACCACCCCAGCCTGCGGGCGCCGGTCACCTTCCGCATCACCACCCCCGCGGGGCTCCGCGCGGTGGCCAACGGCCGGCTGGTCGACCGTGCCCAGCGGCCGGGCGGACGCGTGCGCTGGACGTACGACTCCGAGGAGCCCATCGCGGCCCAGCTGATCCAGGTGGCGATCGGGAAGTTCACGGTCGTCGACCGCGCGGGCCCGCGCGGCCTGCCCGTCCGGGACGTGGTGCCGGACGGCCTGGTCGCGGACACCGAGGCCGGCCGCGCGCTCACCCCGGAACACCTCGCCTGGCTGGAACGGCGGCTCGGCCCGTACCCGTTCCGCCGCTACGGGGTACTGGTCGGGGACACCGATCTGCCGGTGGCGCTGGAGACGCAGTCGCTGTCCCTCGTACCCAAGGACGACCTGCTGGGCGACCGGGTCGACGCCGAACGCAATCTCGTCCACGAGCTGACCCACCACTGGACCGGGGACAGCGTCGCCCTCCGGCGGTGGTCCGACCTGTGGCTGAGTGAGGGTCACGCCCGGTTCTACGAGCGGCTGTACTCCGACGAACACGGCGGCGTGAGCATGGAGGACGCCATGCGGGCGGCCTACGAGCAGCACGACCAGTGGCGGCACGACGACGGGGCGCCCGCCGAGCCGACGGAGCCGACGCTGTTCAAGGTGATGCGGTACGACGGCTCGGCGCTGGTGCTGTACGCCCTGCGGCAGAAGGTCGGTGACGAAACGTTCGACCGGATCGAGCGCACCTGGGTGACCAGGTACCGGGGCCGCGCGGCCGGCACCAAGGACTTCGTCGCGCTCGCCTCCGAGGTCGCGGGCGAGGATCTGACGCCCTTTCTGACGCCCTGGCTGTACGGGCCGGACACCCCGCCCATGCCCGGCCATCCCGACTGGCAGGTGGACCCGGTCGAGGACTGAGTCCGGGACGGTGGGCGGCCGTCCTTCGGACGCCGATCCACTGCCGCCGACCGGGTGGCCTCTGCCGGACCGCTGGTCCACCCGGTTGACGTTCGGCGCGCCGTGCCGCGCCGGACACGGAAACGTACGAGGGGTGACGTTAAGGGCGATCCCTTTGCCCTGGTTGCGACGAGCGTGGTTGGAGACCCTCAGCAAGCGGTTGGAGACCCTCCGGTATGAGAAGAACTGTCGCCCCACGTGTGCCCGCCGCCCTGCGGACCTGCCGGCTGACGGCCTGTCTGCTCGCGACGGCCGCGCTGCTGCCACCGCTGCTGATCCTCCCGGCGTCGGGCGCCGACGAGGCGGAGGACCAGCGCCTGCAGAACGCCTTCGCCGATGCCGCCCGCGAGTTCCACGTGCCACGCAGTGTGCTCCTGAGCGTGTCCTACATGCAGTCGCGCTGGGACTCCCACCCGGGCACCCCCAGCGTCGCGGGCGGCTACGGGCCGATGCACCTGGTGGAGACCGGCGGCGGCCACGTCCCCGCACCGGCCGCCGCACCGGCGGGGCCGGACGGCCGCGGGAACAGTTCCCCCGCGGGGACGGGGTCCGCCTCGGGCGGGCACGCCGTGCAGCCGGCGGACCTGGAACGCGCCGCCCGGCTGCTCAAGGCCCCGCCCACGGAGCTGCGGACGGACGCCGTCACCAACGTACGCGGCGGCGCGGCCCTGCTGGCCGCCGCGCAACGGCATCTCGGCAAGCCGCTCAGCGAGGACCCGGAGGACTGGTGGCAGGCGGTGGAACGTTTCCCCGGCACCCGTGACGTCACCTCGGCCAAGACCTACGCCGACGACGTCTTCGCCCTGATCCGCCGGGGGGCGCACCGCACCACCGCCGAAGGCCAGGAGGTCACGCTCCCCGCCTCCCCCGGCGTCCGCGCGCACCCCGGCCCGCAGGTCCCGCACCGGCCCAAGGAGGTCGAGTGCCCTCGGGAGCTGGCCTGCGACTGGCTCGCCGCGCCCTACGAGGAGATCGACGAGGACGGCGACTACGGCAACCACGACCTGGCCGACCGGCCCCGGGACCAGAAGATCGAGTACATCGTCATCCACGACACCGAGTCGACACTGCCGAACATGTTCCAGACCGTGCAGGACCCGACCGAGGCATCCTGGCACTACTCGATCCGCTCCAGCGACGGCCACGTCACCCAGCACGTCAGGACCAAGGACGAGGCCTGGCACTCGGGCAGCAAGTTCGTCAACGGCCGTTCGATCGGCATCGAACACGAGGGGTTCCTCGCCCATCCCGGCACCTGGTACACGGAGCAGATGTACCGGTCCTCGGCCCGCCTGGTGCGCTTCCTGGCGAAGAAGTACGGCGTCCCGATGGACCGGCAGCACATCTTCGGCCACGACAACGTGCCGGCCCCGACCGGCGACAGCATCCCCGAGATGCACGAGGACCCCGGGCCCTTCTGGGACTGGCAGCACTACTTCGACCTGCTCGGCGCGCCGTTGAAGGCCACGGCCGGACCGGACAGCGACATGGTGATGATCCTGCCGGACTACGCCACCCACAAACCGCGGTACACCGGGTGCGAGGGCGACGGGAAGCGGTGCCAGCCGCACGGCTCCAGCGCCGTCCGCCTGCACACCCAGCCGGCCGACGACGCCCCGCTGATCCAGGACCCGGGCCGCAGGCCGGACGGCGACGAGTCCACCGAGGACGTCAGCGACCTCGGTTCGCGCGTCTCCACCGGCCAGACGTTCGCCGTCGCCGACCGCAGCGGCGAGTGGACGGCGATCTGGTTCCAGGGCAACAAGGCCTGGTTCAAGAACCCCAAGGACCACCCGACGGCCGTCGGTGCCGGCGGTCGCATGGTGACACCCAAGGAGGGCCTGGACGAGATCCCGGTGTACGGGCGCGCCCTGCCGGAGGAGGAGGCCTACCCGGAGGGAATGGAGGAGGAGACCGACTCGCCGCTCCCGTACAGCCTCCGGGCGGGCCAGCGCTATGTGACACAGTCCGGCGTCGACAGTTCCTATGTCGACAGGTCGACCTTCTCCGGCACGCCCCAGCCCGTGGTACTGGGCCAGGAGAGGTACTACGAGATCCAGTTCGGTCACCGGCTCGCCTATGTCCGGGCCAACGACGTGGACCTGGTGCACGCGAGCACCGGCTCGGCGGGGGCGCCCGAGCAGCAGCCCGGCCCGGCCGGCCGGTGACCCCGCGCGGCACCCGGGGGCTCGTCAGGCCAGCAGGTCCGCCCGGTCCCCCATCACCACGACGGGATCACGGTCCGGGTCGAGCGTGCGGAGCAGGAACCGCATGGCCTCCCCGGAGAGGCTGACGCAGGCCGAGGTGCCGCTGCCGTGGTCGAGGTGCAGCCAGATGCCGCCGCCCCGCTCGGCACCCCAGGGGCGGGTGACGTCGTGCGGCGGTGCGCCCCGCAGCCGGTTGTAGTCGATGGCGATGACGTAGTCGAAGTCGTGCTGGTGCGCCGAGTCCCAGTAGTACGGGGGCGCGTAGGCGTCCACGTCGTGGGCGTAGGAGAGCCGGGTGCCCGGGTCTGGGAGCACACCGCCCGCGTCGGTAAGGGTGAACACGCCGACCGGACTGCGTCCGTCGCCCGCGTGGTGGTCGGTGGTCCAGCCGTTCCGCCCGTTGTGGGCGGGCCAACTGCCCACCGGGTGCCAGCCGTCGCCCCGCAGGCTGTACAGCACGACCGTGGCGTCGGCCGACTCCTCGCCCTCGCCGTACACCGCCAGGACCTGGCTGGAGCCGGCGGGGATCTCCGCGTGCAGCCGCTCGCCGACGCCGGGCAGCGCGGTCGGATCGCCTACGGGGACCGCCGG
Source organism: Streptomyces sp. NPDC031497 (assembly GCF_055580905.1). NCBI lineage: Bacteria > Bacillati > Actinomycetota > Actinomycetes > Kitasatosporales > Streptomycetaceae > Streptomyces > Streptomyces sp. NPDC031497. The sequence goes on along the minus strand of NZ_JBVIKO010000010.1, from coordinate 189,677 downwards.
CCTCGGCTGCGCGGCCCGGCCCGGCCCGGCGGCTCCGCCGGGCGTCCCCGGTACGCCGTTCTTCGCGCCGCCGCCGCTCTCCGGTCCCCCGCAGGCACTGAGGGCCATCAGGACGGTTCCGAGGGCCATCGCCGTCACGGCGGTCGCGCGCCGAACGCTCTTGATCTGCACCCGGCCATCCTGGCATCACATATGCAACTATCAACCGAATTTCCTGACATGGTCCGTGTGTTGGGCGGCACGCTCTGGCCGGAAGACGGTGGATTCTGCCGATCGCCCGGGAAAACCGTTTGATTTCGACCACGCTCCGACGCGAACCTTTCACGGCTTGTCGCCACCTTCCCCCGACACGAGCCGCTGGGACGTCATGCACATTCAAGATCTTCCGTATTCCGATCCGGGCGTGCCGGACGCACGTTCGGGTCCTCGCTTCCTGTGGTGGCTCGGGCGCAATCAGCTGGGTGGCCAGCTCAAGGCGCTGGCCTGGGGATTGCTGCACTTCGTGGCCGTCTCCGCGCTCCCCTTCTGCGTGGGGTTCGCCGTCCAGGCGGTCGTCGACCGCTCAGGCACCCGGCTGGCGCTGACGGGCGGTCTGCTCGTGCTGTGCGGCGCCGCGATCGCCCTCGGCGACACCTTCCTGCACCGGGCCGCCGTCACCAACTGGATCACCGCGGCCGCCCGCGTCCAGCAGCTGCTCGCCCGCAAGGCCGCCCAGCTGGGCTCGGCGCTGACCCGGCGGGTGGCGGCCGGCGAGGTGGTCGCCGTCTCCACCGGCGACGTCGAGAAGATCGGCTGGTTCGTCGAGGCGGTCTCCCGGTTCACCGCGGCCGCGCTGACGGTCGTCGTGGTCGGCGTGGGGCTGCTCTTCTACCAGCCCGCGCTCGGCTGGATGGTCGCCGCCGGGCTGCCGCTGGTGGCGCTGGCCGTGCTGCCGCTGCTGCCCCGGGCGACCCGGCGCGCCGACTTCCAGCGCGCGAAGGCCGGCCGGGCCACCGAGCTGGCCTCGGACACCGTGGCGGGGCTGCGCGTGCTGCGCGGCATCGGCGGCGAGGACCTCTTCCTCGACCGTTACCGCCGCGCCTCCCAGGAGGTGCGGCGGGCCGCCGTGCGCAGCGCCCGGATGTGGTCCCTGATCGCCGCGATCCAGGTGCTGGTGCCCGGGCTGCTGCTGATCGCGGTGGTCTGGCACGGCGTCCACCTCGCCCGGCAGGGCCGTGTCACCGTCGGCGAACTGGTCACCGTCTACAGCTCGGTCATGATCCTCAACTACCCGTTGCAGCACTTCACGGAGATCGCCATGGCGTACTCCTTCTCGCGCCCCTCGGCGAAACGGGCCGCCCGGGTGCTCTCCCTGGAACGGGCCACCGACACCGGCGGCTCGCGCGCGGCCGCGGTGCCGGACGGCGACCTGTACGACCCGGACACCGGTCTGCTGGCCCCCGCGGGCCGACTGACCGCCGTGGTCTGCGGCGACCCCGACGCGGCCGGCCGCCTCGCCGAACGGCTGGGCGGCCACCCCGCCGAGGCCTCCGCCTCGGTGCTGCTCGGCGGCGTACCGCTCGACGAACTGCCTCTGGACACCGCCCGCACCGCGGTGCTCGTCCAGGACAAGGACCCGGTGCTGCTCTCCGGTTCGCTGCGCGAACTGCTCGACGTGCCGGCCTCCGGCGCCGTGCGACCCGAGGACGCGCTGGCCGCCGCCCAGTGCGCGGACGTCCTGGAGGCCCTGGTCCAGGGCTCGTTGGACGTCACCGACCCGCTGGACGCCCGGATCACCGAGCGGGGCCGCTCCCTGTCGGGCGGCCAGCGCCAGCGGCTCGCGCTGGCCCGGTCGCTGATCACCGACCCCGAGGTGCTCGTCCTGGACGAGCCGACCTCCGCCGTCGACTCGCACACCGAGGCGCGGATCGCGGAGGGCATCCGCGAGGTGCGGTCCGGCCGTACGACCGTGCTGTTCACCTCCTCGCCGCTGCTGCTCGACCGGGCCGACCGGGTCGTCCTCGTCCACGAGGGCGAGGTCGGGGCGGTCGGCGTGCACCGCGAACTGGTGCGCACCGAGCCCCGGTACCGGGCGGTGGTGACCCGGGAGACGGACGACGAAGCCGCTCTCCGGAACACGAGGGACGAAGACGGCGCGCTGCGAGGCGGCGTGCTCAAGGAAAAAGAGGCCGTGCTGCGAGGCGGCACCCCCGAGGAGAACGAAGCCGCGCTGCTGGGCGGCGCGCTGGAAGAGATCGAGGAAAGCGCATGATCGGCGTCGCACCCCCGGCGTACGACCCGGCGGCCCCGACAACGGCCACCACCCTGCCCGTCGGCGCCACCTCGACCGTGCGCGCCTACGTGGCCGAACTGTTCCGCCGGCATCGCCGGGCCTTCTCCGTGCTCATCATGGTCAACACGGTGGCCGTGATCGCCTCCATGGCCGGCCCGTACCTGCTCGGCGGACTGATCGAGCGGGTGTCGGACGGTGCCCGTGAACTCCACCTGGGCCTGACCATCGGCCTGTTCGCGCTCGCGCTCGCCGTCCAGGCCGTCTTCGTGCGCGAGGTGCGACTGCGCGGCGCCGTGCTCGGCGAGCGGATGCTGGCCGACCTGCGCGAGGACTTCCTCGTCCGGTCCGTCGGGCTGCCGCCGGGCGTCCTGGAGCGGGCGGGCACGGGCGATCTGCTGTCCCGGATCACCACCGACATCGACCGCCTCGCCAACGCCATGCGGGAGGCCGTGCCGCAGCTGTCGATCGGCATCGTGTGGGTGGTGCTGCTGCTCGGCGGCCTCGTGGTCACGGCGCCGCCGCTGGCCGCCGCGGTGCTGCTCGCCCTGCCGATCCTGGTGATCGTCTGCCGCTGGTACTTCAGGCGGGCGCCGTCCGGCTACCGCTCCGAGGCCGCCGGGTACGCGTCCGTGGCCGCCGCCCTCGCGGAGACCGTGGACGCCGGGCACACCGTCGAGGCGCACCGGCTCGGCGTCCGGCGCATCGCCCTGTCGGACCGCCGGGTCAAGGAGTGGACGGCATGGGAGCGCTACACGCTGTGGCTGCGGTCGGTGCTGTTCCCGGCCATGAACGCCACCCACACCACCGTGCTGGGCTCCGTGCTGATGATCGGCGGCGTCCTGGTCCTCGACGGCCGGCTCGACGTGGGACAGCTGACCACGGGCGCGCTCATCGCCCAGATGCTCGTCGAGCCGGTGAACCTGATCCTGCGCTGGTACGACGAGGTCCAGGTCGCCCAGGTGTCGCTGGCCCGGCTGGTCGGCGTCCGCGACATCGAGCCGGACGCCGGTGACGCCACGCTGGCCCCCGACGGCCGGGAGGTGCACGCGGACCAGGTCCGCTTCGGCTACCTGCAGGGCGTCGACGTGCTGCGCGAGGTCTCCCTGGAGGTCGCGCCCGGCACCCGGCTCGCCCTGGTCGGCCCCTCGGGCGCCGGCAAGTCCACCCTGGGCCGGCTGCTCGCCGGGATCTACGCGCCCCGCGACGGCCGGATCACCCTCGGCGGCGCCGAGCTGTCCCGGATGACCGCCGATCGGGTCCGCTCCCATGTCGCCCTCGTCAACCAGGAGCACCACGTCTTCGTGGGCTCCCTGCGCGACAACCTGCTGCTCGCCCGGACCGGCGCCGAGGACGCCGAGCTGTGGGCGGCGCTGGGCGCGGTCGACGCGGACGGCTGGGCGCGGGCCCTGGAACAGGGCCTGGACACCGAGGTCGGCTCCGGCGGCCTCACGCTGACCCCGGCGCAGGCCCAGCAGATCGCGCTGGCCCGGCTGGTGCTGGCCGACCCGCACACCCTGGTCCTGGACGAGGCGACCTCGCTCCTCGACCCGCGCGCGGCCCGCCATCTGGAGCGGTCCCTGGCCCGGGTTCTCGACGGCCGCACCGTGGTCGCCATCGCGCACCGGCTGCACACCGCCCATGACGCGGATGTCATCGCCGTGGTCGAGAACGGCCGGATCAGCGAGCTCGGCAGCCACGACGAGCTGGTGGCGGCCGACGGCGCCTACGCGGCGCTGTGGCGGTCGTGGCACGGGTGACGGGCCGTGGCACGGGGTATGCGCCGCAGGTCGCGCCCCGTGCCGTTGCGCGGGTACGAGCAGGGGTGGAAGGCTGGAGAGCGGCACCGGTTCGGGGACGGGCCGGGAACCCCACGGTTCACGGCGCGTGAGGCCCGTGCCGAGCGTGCCGGCGGCCCGCCCCTCGGACCGCCGCCTCACCCCCTGGAGGTAGCCGTGACCACCGCCGACGGATGGGGGGACGACGTCTACCAGCCCGACGGATCCGAGATTCGCGAGGACACGGGACTCCTCGACGTGGAGGACACGCTGGAGTCCGACGGCGTCAGCGATCCCCTGGACCGCGGCTGGTCCCCGCCCGAGCGGCCGTGGGCCGTGGAGCACACCGGGGTCACCGCGGCGGAGGGCCACCGGGGCGAGACCCTGGACCAGCGGCTCGCCGAGGAGCTGCCCGACGCGGCCGCGCCCGACGGCGACGGTATCGGCGACTGTCAGGGCAGCGACGGCGAGCTGCTGGACAACGAGGTCGGCGACCTGCGCTCCGGCCGCCTCGTGGCTCCCGACGAGGGGGCGCACGAGGACGACGAGAACGGTCTGGTCGCGACCGACATCGGCATCGACGGTGCCGGGGCCTCCGCCGAGGAGGCCGCGATGCACATCGTCGACGAGGACACCTCCTACGGCTGAGCACCCCGGCCGTCCCCGCCCGCACGCCCCGTCCGAGGAGCCGCCATGCAGCAGGACAAGCACCCCGACTACCACCCCGTGGTCTTCCGCGACCGCGCCGCCGGATACGCCTTCCTGACCCGGTCCACCGCGACGAGCGACCAGACCATCGACTGGGACGACGGCGAGACCTACCCGGTGGTCGACGTGGAGATCTCCTCCGAGAGCCACCCCTTCTACACCGGGAAGGCCCGCACGGTGGACACCGAGGGCCGTGTCGCCGCGTTCGAGCGGCGCTACGGAGGCGGCTCCGGGGACGCCGGCTGACCCTGGGGTCCCTGCGGTCAGATCACGTTCAGGGCGGCCGCGCAGCCTATGCCGCCCAGCACCATGAACACGGGCATCAGCACCTTGAGCTCGACCCAGCTGCCGGCGCGGAACCGCATCACCTTCGGCGGGCCCAGCGGGTACCAGCGCTTGCGGCCGATCGGGATGGGCCACAGGATCGGGCAGCCGGAGACGGTCAGGGCGTCCCCGATGTCGTGGACCAGCGCCCCCAGCACCACCGGCAGCCCCAGCCACAGGTACTCCTGGCCGGGCTGGGTGAACAGCCAGTCCGAGCCGTTGCCCGGCTTGTCCAGGACGCCCGCCAGGATCCAGGCGCTAGTCCCCGCGAGCAGCCACACCAGTATGTCGCTGCTGGAGCCGCGGGCGGCCCGCCACAGCAGGCCCTCGATCGCCAGCACCATGTGCGCGAAGAGGATCGCCAGGACCGCCCAGCGGCCGCCGAGGATCGCCGCGGCGGAGCAGCCCCCGCCGATCAGCACCGCCCACACCCAGGTGTGGGTCAGCGTCCGGTGGCCGCCGTTGCGGCGCGGGTCGCCCGGCTTCCGGGTCGCCTTGTAGACGGCGTAGGAGAGCTTGTCGACGATCTCGCAGACCCAGCGGGACAGCGGTCCGAATGCGCGCGAGATGGTGGCGGCCTTGTGGTCGAGATCCGGGGCGAGCGCGGCGCCGGCGCAGATCAGTGCCCCCACCAGGAGCACCGGCCAGGGCATTCCGTGCCCGGCCGCGGCGGCCGCGGCTCCGACGCCGAGCCAGGCGGCGGCTCCCGATAGTGAGTGTGCTGGTCCCATCATGGCCGCTGTGCGCCCCATTCCTCGTATGCCGCTGTCCAGTTGACCGGGTGCGATGACGCTCCGTCGGCGACACAGCATAGGGGTCGTGATCTTCGGGCTCGCAGCCGATTCCCCCCTCGGCGGTCGGGCCAGGCAAGATGGGTGCGTGACCCTCATCGATCGACTGCCGCCGACCGCCGACCCCGACGCCCTGTACGAAGCCTTCGAGTCCTGGGCTCAGGAGCGCGGTCTCACGCTCTACCCCCACCAGGAGGAGGCGCTGATCGAGGCGGTCTCCGGGGCGAACGTGATCGTGTCGACGCCGACCGGCTCCGGCAAGAGCATGATCGCCGCGGGCGCGCACTTCGCCGCCCTGGCCCGGGACGAGGTCACCTTCTACACGGCGCCGATCAAGGCGCTGGTGTCGGAGAAGTTCTTCGAGCTGTGCAAGATCTTCGGCACCGAGAACGTCGGCATGCTCACCGGCGACGCCTCCGTGAACTCCGACGCGCCCGTCATCTGCTGCACCGCCGAGGTGCTCGCCTCCATCGCCCTGCGCGACGGCAAACAGGCGGACGTCGGCCAGGTCGTCATGGACGAGTTCCACTTCTACGCCGAGGGCGACCGCGGCTGGGCCTGGCAGATCCCGCTCCTCGAACTGCCGCAGGCGCAGTTCATCCTGATGTCCGCCACCCTCGGCGACGTCTCCTTCTTCGAGCAGGACCTCGCCCGCCGCACCGGCCGTCCCACCTCGGTGGTCCGGTCGGCGACCCGCCCGGTGCCGCTCTCCTACGAGTACAAGTTCACCCCGCTCACCGAGACGCTCACCGAGCTGCTGGAGAGCAGGCAGGCGCCGGTGTACATCGTGCACTTCACCCAGGCGCAGGCGGTGGAGCGGGCGCAGGCGCTGATGAGCATCAACATGTGCTCGAAGGCGGAGAAGGAGCAGATCGCCGAGCTGATCGGCAACTTCCGCTTCACCACCAAGTTCGGCCAGAACCTCTCCCGGTACGTCCGGCACGGCATCGGCGTGCACCACGCCGGCATGCTCCCCAAGTACCGGCGGTTGGTGGAGAAGCTCGCGCAGGCCGGTCTGCTGAAGGTCATCTGCGGCACCGACACCCTGGGCGTGGGTGTCAACGTGCCCATCCGCACGGTGTTGTTCACGGCCCTCACCAAGTACGACGGCAACCGGGTGCGCACGCTGCGTGCCCGGGAGTTCCACCAGATCGCCGGCCGGGCGGGCCGGGCCGGCTTCGACACGGCCGGGCTGGTGGTCGCGCAGGCGCCGGAGCACGTCATCGAGAACGAGAAGGCGCTGGCGAAGGCGGGCGACGACCCGAAGAAGCGGCGCAAGGTGGTGCGCAAGAAGGCGCCGGAGGGCTTCGTCGCGTGGACGGAGACCACGTTCGAGAAGCTGATCGCGTCCGAGCCGGAGCCGCTGACCTCGCGTTTCCGGGTGACGCACACCATGCTGCTGTCGGTGATCGCCCGCCCGGGCAACGCCTTCGAGGCGATGCGTCATCTGCTGGAGGACAACCACGAGCCGCGCAAGCAGCAGCTGCGGCACATCCGCCGGGCGATCGCCATCTACCGCTCGCTCCTCGACGGCGGCATCGTCGAGAAGCTGGACGAGCCCGACGCCACCGGCCGTATCGTCCGCCTCACGGTCGACCTCCAGCAGGACTTCGCGCTCAACCAGCCGCTGTCCACGTTCGCCCTCGCCGCGTTCGAACTCCTCGACCCCGAATCGCCGTCCTACGCCCTCGACATGGTGTCCGTCGTGGAGTCCACCCTGGACGATCCGCGGCAGATCCTGGTCGCCCAGCTGAACAAGGCGAAGGGCGAGGCGGTGGCCGCGATGAAGGCGGACGGCGTCGAGTACGAGGAGCGCATGGAGCGCCTCCAGGACGTCACCTACCCGAAGCCCCTGGAAGAGCTGCTCTTCCACGCGTACGACACCTACCGCAAGAGCCACCCCTGGGTCGGCGACCATCCGCTGTCGCCCAAGTCGGTCATCCGGGACATGTACGAACGGGCGATGTCCTTCACGGAGTTGGTGTCCTTCTACGAGCTGGCCCGCACCGAGGGCATCGTGCTGCGCTACCTGGCGAGCGCGTACAAGACGCTGGACCACAACATCCCCGACGACCTCAAGTCCGAGGACCTGCAGGACCTGATCGAGTGGCTGGGCGAGATGGTCCGCCAGGTCGACTCCAGTCTGCTGGACGAGTGGGAACAGCTCGCCAACCCGGAGGAGATGACGGCCGAGGAGGCCCAGGAGAAGGCCGACGAGGTCAAGCCGGTCACCGCCAACGCGCGCGCCTTCCGGGTCCTGGTCCGCAACGCGATGTTCCGCCGCGTGGAGCTGGCCGCCCTCGACCACGTCGACGAACTGGGCGAGCTGGACGCGGAGTCCGGCTGGGACGCCGAGGCCTGGGGCGAGGCCATGGACAAGTACTGGGACGAGTACGAGGACCTGGGCACCGGCCCCGACGCCCGCGGCCCCAAGCTGCTCGTGATCCAGGAGGAGCCGCAGAACGCGCTGTGGCGTGTCCGGCAGATCTTCGACGACCCGAACGACGACCACGACTGGGGCATCAGCGCGGAGGTCGACCTGACGGCCTCCGACGCCGAAGGCCGCGCGGTCGTCCGCGTCACCGATGTCGGCCAGCTCTGACCCGGCCCGTTCTGACCACAGGAGAACCCCACCCATGACGAACCCGGCCGAGAGACTGGTCGACCTGCTCGACCTCGAGCAGATCGAGGTCAACATCTTCCGTGGCCGCAGTCCCCAGGAGTCCATCCAGCGGGTCTTCGGCGGCCAGGTGGCGGGCCAGGCGCTGGTCGCCGCCGGCCGCACCACGGAGGGGGACCGCCCGGTGCACTCGCTGCACGCGTACTTCCTGCGCCCGGGCCGGCCCGGCGTGCCGATCGTGTACCAGGTCGAACGGATCCGGGACGGGCGGTCGTTCACGACGCGCCGGGTCACCGCCGTGCAGCACGGCCGCACGATCTTCAATCTGACCGCCTCCTTCCACAAGCCTGAGGTGGGAGCTTTCGAGCACCAGCTGCCGCCGGCCCGCGAGGTGCCGCACCCGGAGTCGCTGCCGACGCTCGCCGACGAGATCCGCAAGTATCTGGGCGAGCTGCCAGAGCAGTTGGAGCGGATGGCGCGCCGCCAGCCCTTCGACATCCGCTATGTCGACCGGCTGCGCTGGAACCCCGAGGAGATAGCGGGCGCCGAGCCGCGCAGTGCGGTGTGGATGCGTGCGGTCGGCCCGCTGGGCGACGATCCGCTGGTGCACACCTGCGCGCTGACCTACGCCAGCGACATGACCCTCCTGGACGCGGTGCGGGTCCCCGTCGAGCCCCTGTGGGGGCCGCGGAACTTCGACATGGCCTCGCTGGACCACGCCATGTGGTTCCACCGGCCGTTCCGTGCGGACGAGTGGTTCCTGTACGAGCAGGAGTCCCCCATCGCCACGGGTGGCCTGGGCCTGGCTCGCGGGCGGGTCTACGACCTGGAGGGGCGACTGCTGGTTTCGGTCGTTCAGGAGGGCCTGTTCAGGGCTCTGTAGGAGAGAAGAGCCCTTGGGCCCGGAGTTCTCTCAGGGCGTCCTCAGTGGGCGAGGCGGGGGGGTTCTGCGGCGCAGCCAGCCACGCAGGCCGTGCGCGGGCCTCGGTTGGGCCGGTGCCGGGTGCTGCCCATGCGTGACAGGGCGGGGCACGGGGTGGGATGTGCGGGCCTCCGCCACGGCCCGTGCCAGGTCGTTCCGGAACCAGTCGATCTCCTCCGGCTCGTCCGCCGTCATCAGCTCCTCGGCGAGCAGCGCGGCCGGCGAGCCCGGTGCGCCGTGAGCGGGCGGGGCGGGCCGGAAAACCTGCACGTACGCCCGCTCGTGAGGATCCGTCAGAGCATCTTCGATCTCACCGGGGTCCAGGAAACCGGCCACCACCCCGGCCCGCTCCCACGGCCCGGCCGCCGCCCGCAGCAGGAAACCGCAGTGGCGCCCGCGCCAGTTGCGGGCCCGCTGGTCCGCTCCCGCCCTGAGCCGGTCACGCAACTCCTCGGGTGTACGGCCGGTGAGCAGCCGTGCGTTTTTCTCGTCGGCCGCGAACTGCCGTAGCTCCTCCGCCAGATAGAGCCAGACCACGGCCCGATAGCGGTTCGGATACCAGGTCACGGGAGTCACCAGGCCGAGTTTCGCGAAGCGGGTGAACCTGCCTGCCGGGATCTCCATCAGGGCCGCGCCCTCGGTCGTACCGACGGCTCGCACGCTCTCGCGGAGGGTTTCTGCGCTGTCCTGGAGCCGCTCGATCTCGCTCCGGGAAACGCGGCGGCCTCCGCCGCCCTCGTCGGGCACTGTGCGGATCCGGCCAAGATGTACCGCGAGGTCGAACTCGCCTCGCCTGAGGCCCAGTTCACGTGCGGCGCGGCTGAACGTGCAGGTGAGCCGGCGGGGTCGGGCGATGGTGGTGCCGGACATGGTCGTTCTCCCCCGTGGAGCGGGTGGCTCGCGCCGGGTGCGCTCGCCGTGGAAAAACCGTAGCCGCTCCGGCGAATCTCGTGGCGGGCCTGTGGATAACTCCGCAGCAGGGGGCGAAACAGCAGGTCAGAGGTCTATCACCGAGGAACGCTCCGGTTGCCGGGCGTCCACGCCGAGGTGTTCGCCGACCCGGTTGACGAGCAGAGTCATCTCGTAGGCGATCTGGCCGATGTCCGCCTCCGCGCCACTGAGAACACACAGACAGCTGCCGGTTCCGGCGGCGGTGACGAACAGGACGGCTTCGTCGTACTCGATCATCGTCTGACGGACCTGGCCCGCGCCGAAGTGGCGTCCCGAGCCCTTGGCAAGGCTGTGCAGCCCGGAGGCGACGGCGGCCAGATGCTCCGCGTCCTCCCGGCGAAGGCCCGTGCTCGCTCCGGTGACCAGCCCGTCGTTCGACAGGACCAGCGCGTGACGTACGTGCTCCACGCGCTCGGTCAGGTCGTCGAGCAGCCAGCCGAGTCCCTGGTTCTGCGCCATGTCGTAGCGTCTCCCCGTGTGCCGTCTCCCCCTGGCTGGAGGATCTCCCCGCCAGCCTTCACCACCACCGGCCTCCGGGCAAGGAGGATGAGGACATGGCACAGAAGATGACCGACGAGGAATGGCGGGCGTTCGTCTCGCACGGCACCCGCACCGGCAAACTGTCCACCGTCAACGCCGACGGCAGCCCGCACGTGGCACCCGTCTGGTTCCTGCTCGACGGGGACGACCTGGTCTTCAACACCGGCAAGGAGACCGTGAAGGGCCGCAATCTCACCCGCGACGGGCGGGTCGCCCTGTGCGTGGACGACGACCGGCCCCCCTTCCATTTCGTGGTGCTGAACGGGCGCGCCCGGCTGTCCGAGGAACCGGGTGAGCTGCGTGATACGGCCACCCGGATCGCGGCCCGCTACATGGGAGAGGAGCGCGCGGAGGAGTTCGGCGCCCGCAACGGCGTCCCGGGCGAGCTGGTGGTCCGGGTCACCGTGGAGAAAGTGGTGGCGCTCAAGGACCTCACGGGCTGAGGCCTCAGCCCACCGAGTCGAGGAGCCGGGCGGTGTGCATCCGCCCGGCGTACTCGACGAGCCGGATCAGCACTTCCTTGCCGGAGTCGCGGTCCCGGGCGTCGCACAGCACCACGGGCGTGCCCTGGTCCAGGTCCAGGGCGCGGGAGACGTCGCGTGCGCCGTAGGTCCGGGTGCCGACGAAGCAGTTGACGGCGACGACGAACGGGATGTGCCGGTGCTCGAAGTAGTCGACCGCCGGGAAGCAGTCCTCCAGGCGGCGGGTGTCGGCGAGCACGACGGCCCCGAGGGCTCCTTGCGACAGTTCGTCCCAGAGGAACCAGAATCGGTCCTGGCCCGGGGTGCCGAAGAGGTAGAGGGAGAGCCCGGAGCGGATGGTGATGCGGCCGAAGTCCATGGCGACGGTGGTGGTGACCTTCTGGTCCACCCCGTCCGTGTCGTCCACCAGCTGGCCTGCTTCGCTGAGCATTTCCTCGGTGCGCAGGGGCCGGATCTCGCTGACGGCGCCGACCAGGGTCGTCTTCCCGACGCCGAAGCCGCCGGCGACCAATATCTTGAGCGCCAGGGCCGACGTGTCGTCGTCGTCGGCAGCGGGCTCGGAGTACTCGGAGACCATGATCACTTCTCTCGTGAAGGCCGGCTGTGGTCGACATGCTCGGGAGGCTCGGGGGTCGGGGTGGGCCGCCGGCACGGCTCGCGCTGCGCCGGACGCCGCTCGGTCGGCTTGGCCGGGTCGGTGCGTTTGGTCCGCAAGGGCCGCTTGGTCCACTCGGTGCGTTTGGTCCGCACGGTCCGCTTGGTCCGCTCGGTCAGCTCGGTCAGCTCGGGACGTGAAGCCAGCATCATGACAACTGTGGCTCCCTCGCGGGCGGTTGTACCGGAACGTGCCTGTTCTGACCGGCGCGCGTCCGGTTGGTTCCGGATGCTCATCTACAGTGCCCGCAATCCCGCGATGACCTCGCGCAGAATCCGTTCGTCGGGAAGCTGGGCCGGCGGCACCGGACGGCTCACGGTGACAGAGCCCAGTTCCAGCAGGTCGCCCAGGAGCACCCGGACCACGCCCACGGGAAGGTCGGCGCCGGCCGCGAGTTCGGCGACGGACTGCGTCTCCACCCGGCACAGGTCGATCAGCGCCCGGTGTTCGGGGCCGAGCGCGGTGTCGTCGTCGACGCCGGGCGCGCCCGGGTCGAGTGTGACCAGGGCGATCAGGTCGAACCGCACTCCGGTGGGGCCGGGTCTGGTGCGGCCGCCGGTCATGGCGTAGGGGCGGACGAGTGGCCCGGCCTCGCCGTCGTACCACTGGCTGCCCGGCTCGCGCGGGGCGCCGATCGTGTATTCGGTCATCGGTGATGCTTCCGGGTCATCCGGCAGCGGGCGGCCGGACGGCGACCCGCGGCGCGGTGTAGAGGTGTTCGCCGACGCGCTTGACGAGGCGTGCCATCTCGTAGGCGACCAGGCCGATGTCGGCGGTGACGGCGGTGAGCACGGCGAGGCAGGAGCCGTCGCCGGCGGCGGCCACGAACAGGAAGGCGTCGTCCATCTCGACCATGGTCTGGCGCACTCCGCCCGCTCCGAAGTGCCGTCCCGTGCCCTTGGCGAGGCTGTTGAAGCCGGAGGCGACAGCGGCGAGGTGCTCGGCGTCCTCACGCCCAAGGGCGGTCGAGGCGCCGACGGCGAGGCCGTCGTTGGACAGCACCACGGCATGCTGTACTTCCTCGACGCGCAGCACCAGGTCGTCCAGCAGCCAGTCGAGTTCGCCGGAGCGGCGGTCGGCCCTCATGCTCGGGTCCTGGATCATGCGCGGTCTCCTTCGGTGCTGTCGGTGCCCTCTTCGGGTTCCGGGGTGGCTGCGCGGCCGGGTTGCCTGCCGCCGCCGCGCGCCCAGCCGTCGCGGTAGGCCGCCATGCGGTCGCGGACGAGTTCGGGGCTGCGCTCGTCCCGTCGCCGGGCGGGCGCGGGTTCCTCGGTACGTGGATCGCGCAGTTGGGGGGCGAGGTTCGCCTGCCGTACCCGGCGTGGGAGGTCGTCGTCGCCGGCCTCGGAGTCGTGCGGTGGGCGGCGGTTGGGCCTCAAGGTCGTGACTCCGGGGGGTGGTGGCTCGGGCACCGGGTGCGGGGTGGTGTGGGTGGTGGCGAGGGCGGGACGGGCGGCGGGGGCGGCGGCCTGGGGAAAGGGGGTACCGGGCACGCGCGCGTACTCGCGCTCCGGTGCCTGTTCGATGCCGACCGCCGGACGGCCGGAACGTTCCGCCGCACCACCGTGGAGCAGGGCCTTCGGCAGCAGGACCACCGCGGTGGTGCCGCCGTAGGGGGAGGTGCGCAGGTGCACCTTGATGCCGTGGCGGGCCGCGAGCCTGCTGACGACGAAGAGGCCGAGCCGGTCGCTGTCGAACAGGTCGAGGGCCTCGGACTGCTCGATGCGCCGGTTGGCTTCGGCGAGGGTCTCCTCGCCCATGCCGAGTCCGCGGTCCTCGACCTCCAGGGCGTAGCCGTTGCCGACGGGCTCCCCGGTGACGCGCACGCGCGTGTGCGGGGGTGAGAACTGGGCGGCGTTCTCGACGACCTCGGCGAGCAGATGGGTGAGGTCGGCGACGGCCGTGCCGACGACGGCCGCCTCGGGGAGTTGGCGTACCTCCACGCGCGCGTAGTCCTCGACTTCGGACACGGCGGCCCGTACGACATTGGTCAGGGACACCGGCATGCGCCAGGCCCTGCCCGGGGCCGCCCCGGAGAGGATGATCAGGCTCTCCGCGTGGCGGCGCATGCGGGTGGTGAGGTGGTCGAGGCGGAAGAGGTCGCTCAGTTCGTTGGGGTCGTCGGAGCGGCGTTCCATGCTGTCCAGCAGGCTCAGCTGACGGTGGACCAGGACCTGGCTGCGGCGGGCGAGGTTGACGAACACGCCCGAGATGCCGCTGGCCAGTTCGGCGCGCTCCACGGCGGCACGCAGGGCCGCACGGTGGACGGTGCCGAGGGCCTCCGCGACCTGTGCGGTCTCGTCCTCCGCGGGCGGCCCCGGGGGTGCCTCCGCGCGGATGTCGATCTCCTCTCCGGCCCGCAGTCTGCGCATAGCCTCGGGGAGTTTGCGCCGGGCGATCTCCAGAGCACCGTTGCGCAGGCTCACCAGCTCGACCACGAGGCCGCGTCCGATGCGTACGGAGATGACGAGCGAGGCGGCCACCGCGAGGAGACCGAGCAGGACGGCGGCTCCGGCCGGGGTGAGCAGACCGCGTGCGAACGGATCGGCCCGGCCCGCGACCGCGTGTGCCGTTCCGGTCTGGACGGTCCGCATTCCGTCCTGCACGCGCGCGTGAGCGGTGTTCCAGGTCGCTTCCGGGGCCGCGTCAAGTGCCTTGGCTCCGGGTTGACTCGCGAGGATCTTGTCCTCGGCGGCTCCCAGCGCGGTGTAGTCGTCGCCGTGGGCGAACCGGTGCCAGACGGTGCGCTGGGCGCCGGGCAGGTCGGCGACGGCCGTGTCGGTGAGGACACGGCGGGTGTCGACGGCGCCGGTGAACAGCCGCAGTCGCTCGCCGTCCAGGCCGCCGGCCGGCCGGGCGCCGGCGAGGATCGCGTCCTCCTGGGCCAGCGCCTCCCCCGCGCGGGAGAATTCGAGCAGCACGCGCGCGTCGGCGCCCATGTCGTCGGCCTGGATGCCGGTGAGGGCGCCGTCCACGGCGAAGGCCGCGGCGATGGCCTGTGTGTACCGCCCGTAGGTCTCGTCCCAGCCGGCGCCCCGGTTCCGTACCGCCGCGCGCAGTGTGCGCAGTTGCTCGGCGCCGGTGACGAAGGTCCGGAGGCGCTGGGCGACACCGGAGGGCAGTTCCTCGCTGTCGGCAACGGTGCTGTCCTTGCCGAGCCGCAGTTCGGCCACTGCCTGGTCGGTACGGGCACCGAGCCTCTTGAGGTCGCCGGCCTGTTCGGCGGTGGGGTCGGTCGCGTACCGGACGGCTGCGGTGCGCTCGGCCTGGAGCGCGGCGACGGCGTCGGCGACCGGGGTCCGCAACGCGGCGTCGACACGTTGGGACTGACGGAGCCGGGAGACGTCCTGTGCGGTGGTGACCGTCGCGTACGCCCACAGGGCGAGCAGGGACATGACCGGCACCATGAGCAGGCAGACGACCTTGGCCCGCACGGTCCGGGGACGGATCCGCCAGCCTCCGGTGGGCGCGTTGCCGTCCGCGCTGCCGACGACGTCGTCGACCGGTTCGTCGGCGGGTGGTCCGGCGTGCGCGCGGCGGCCTCGGGATGGCCGCTGGGAGGGTGTCGGCGGGCCTGCTGTGGGGGTCCTACGGGGTGTACGCATGGCCTCCTCGCTCGGGAGTGGGTCGGTGGACCGTGGGGCCGGGCCGGATCAGCGTGCGACGCTCGGTCGCGGCGCGGGGCCGGGACCGGGGCCGGTCAGCGTGCGGGGCTCGTGACGGGCCGCTGGGCCGAGGCGGACGCCTCGCGCTCCCCGGCCGTGGGCGAGAGCGCGACGAAGGCCGAGGTGAGGAACAGGTAGGACCCGAGGCCGACGGCGAGGGGGAAGATGAACTGCATCGCCGTGGCCCCGGGCAGGGGGGTGCCGGAGGGCGTGACGTGCACGCTGACCGCGAACATCCCGGTGTAGTGCATGCTGCTGACGGCCGCCCCCATGACCAGGGAGGCGATGGTGACCGCGACGGGTGACTCGATGTTGAGCGCCGCCCACAGGGCCGCGGTCGCGGCGGCCACGGCGATGAGTACGGAGAGCCCGACGAGCATCGGGTCGTAGTGCACGTCACCGTGGAGCCGGACCGCCGCCATGCCGAGGTAGTGCATGCTGGCGACGCCCAGGCCGGTGGTGAGCCCGCCCAGCAGAAGTGCTCGGTTGCGGTCACGGCTGTAGCCGACGGCGAAGACGCCGGCGGTGACCACGATGACGGCGACGAGCAGGCTGAGGATGGTCAGCGGCACGTCGTAGCGGATGTCGGTGCCGCTGACGCCGAAGCCGAGCATGGCCACGAAGTGCATGGTCCAGATGCCGGTGCCGAGCGCGGAGGCCGCGGTGAGGAGCCAGTTGCGGCGCGAGCGGCCGGTGCTGCCGAGTGCGCGGACGGTGCAGCGCAGCCCCAGTGCGGCGCCTATGCAGGCCATGACGTACGACAGTACGGGGGTCAGCCAGCCGAAGGTGGCGTGGTCCAGGTGTCCCATGGCCAAGGGACGCTAGGGGGCACGGAAGCACAAAGGGGGCGCATTTCGAAAGGTGTTGCAATATGACTCAGAGATGCGCTTGAACGATCGCGTCCGGCTCGAACGTGCGCGCAGGTTCGTCCTCCGTGACGGTGAGGGAATATGCGGAACATGAGCGATGACCACACGCACGTCCAGGAGTTCTTCGCCGCGCGAGTGGCCGACTGGGACACCAAATTCCCCGACGACGGTCCCGCGTACGCGGCGGCCGTGACCGAGTTGGGGCTGCGCGCGGGTGACCGCGTGCTCGACGCGGGCTGCGGCACGGGCCGCGCGCTGCCACCGCTGCGCGCGGCTGTGGGGCCCTCGGGCGCGGTCCTCGGGATGGACCTGACCTCGGCGATGCTCCGGGCCGCCGTGCGGGCCGGGCGGCACCGTGACGGGCGGTTGCTGCTCGCCGACGTCGCCGCGCTGCCGGTGCGCTCGCGGTCCCTCGACGCCGTGTTCGCCGCGGGTCTGATCGCACATCTGCCGCGGCCCGCCCGGAATCTGCGGGAGTTGGCCCGCGTGGTCCGCCCCGGCGGCACGCTCGCCCTGTTCCACCCCATCGGCCGGGCCGCCCTGGCGGCGCGCCAGGGACGGCGGATCACATCCGACGACCTGCGCGCGGAAAGCAACCTCGGGCCGCTGCTGGCCGGTTCGGGCTGGCACATGGCCTCGTACGTGGACGAGGACGCCCGATTCCTCGCCCTGGCGGTTCGCGGAGGCTAGCCGGCGACCGCCGCGGCGAAGGCGTCGGGACGGTCGAACATGATGTTGTGCCCGGCGCCCGGCACCGTCACCACCCGCACCCCGGACTCCTCCAGCCGGTCCCGCCCGGCGAGTTCACCGCTGAGCTCGCCCTGGAGGTAGACGCGGTCGACCGTCAGCCCCTGCAGAAGGGTGCGCATGACCGGGTCCGAGCCGCGCCGGAGGCCCACCGCGCTGCGGTGCAGTGCACGCGGGTCGGCCAGCCGCATGGTCGCCGCCCAGATGGGCCCCACCGTGTCGAGCACGCGCGCGTGGCCGCCGTCGACGAACTCGTCCTCCCCGTAGGCGGCGATTCCGCTGCTGCCGGCGGTCGGCGGCGGAGACGCGTCCAGGTTGGCCTCAGTGAGCACCAGCCGCGAGACCAACTCCGGCCGCCGGTGGGCGAGCACGACGGCGACGGAGCCGCCCATACTGTGCGCGATCAACTCGGCGCCGGCGACTCCCGCCGCGTCCAGTGCGGCGGCCAGCGCGGCGGCGTGGTCGTCCAGCGTGTACCCGAAGTCGGCGGGCCGGTCGCTGACGCCGTGCCCGGGCAGATCGACGAACAGACTGCGTCTGCCGGAGAGTTCGGGACGGGCCGCGATGTGCGCGTGGTACGCGGCCGATGCCGCCCCGAGCCCGTGGACATACACGCGCGCGGGCTCCGCACCGGGCGACTCCGTCCAGCGGATCCGGCTTCCCCTGCCGTCGAACTCGGCCTGCCGCACAGCACCCTCCCCGATGTCGTCACCGCGTACACCTCAGAATATACATCGATGCCGAGGTATTGCACGCCCGATGTATCCGAGGGTGGATGTACAGCGGGAGTGCGGAACAATGCCCGCATGCTGGAACTCGCCATCCTCGGATTCCTGTACGACGCCCCCTTGCACGGCTATGTCCTGCGCAAGCACATCGCCGCACTGACCGGGCATGTGCGGCCCGTCGCCGAAGGCACGCTGTATCCGGCGATCAAGCGCCTCGAGAAGGCGGGCCTGCTGGCCCGGACCACCGAGCCCGGCTCCGTGGCCGCACCACGTCATGTGCTCACACTCACCGAGGACGGCAGGAGCGAGCTGCGCCGGCGTCTGGCCGAACCGGCGGAGCGCGACATCACCGACGAGAACCGCTGGTTCACGGTGCTCGCCTTCCTCCGTCACCTCGACGACCCCGCCGCCCAGACGGCCGTACTGCGCCGACGGCTGGCCTTCCTCGAGGAGCCCTCCAGCTTCTTCTACGACGGCGACCGGCCGGTGCGCGCCGAGGAGGTGGACGATCCGTTCCGGCGCGGCATCCTCACCATCGCGCGCGCCACGAGCCGCGCCGAACTCGCCTGGCTGCGCGCCACCGTCGCCTCCCTCGAGGCCGAGACCGGCTGAGGCGCGCCGTCGGCGCCCTCTTCTGTTGCCGGAGCTTCAACCGTACGTTCGACGGGGGAAGACGAATGTTCGCAAGGGACAGCCGACAGGGGGAAGGTGGCCGGAGTGTTCGACCGGATACGCAAGTACGCAGACCGATTTCGCGGCACCGGAGGCGCGGAGCCGCCGACGCGACGTGAGAAGCGTGGGCACAACTTGTTCGAGGCCGCGGCCTGCTATGTCGCGGCCCGCGCGGAGGACGACCAGGACCTGATCGAGGAGGCGGCGGGGTGGGTGTCGCCGGAGGCGCTGTCGTTCGGGGTGAGTGAACTGGCCTGTCGTGCCGTCGTCGCGCTGGCGCGGGAGCGCGGGCAGTCGCCGCGGACGGTGGCGCGCGACCTTCTCGGGCTGCCGGTCGCCTGAAGCTTCGCCCCGCCGAGGTCGTTTCGTCCCGTCCCGGTGGAAAACTGCAGCTCCGGGTGTGGTGGCGGGTCGTGACAACGGCCTTCCGGTCGCACTAAGGTGCGCGCCGTTGGACGAACGACTGGGAGGCAGGCATGGCCGGGACGGACGAGGAGGCCCTCGCCGCCGCGGACGAGGCGCTGTACGTGCTCACAGCGGTGCTGCTGACGCCGGCGCAGTTTCCGAGCGTGCTGGGCGACGACTACCCGGAGGCCTGCGCGTCCCTGGAGCTGGCACCGCGCGCCGACGGCTATGGCCTGGTCCTCGGCCAGGACGGCGCCGGGGCGCGCTGGACGGTCGTCGTCGACGACGTCTCGCTGGTCGCCGTGGCGATCGCGTCCTGGGACTGCGGCATGGAGCACGACCTCTCCCCGGACGAGCGCACGGTGGTCGCCGCCCTGCCCGGCTGGCCGCTCGCGGTCGCCGTGGCGGCCCCGAACGTGCCCGCACCGCACGACCCGGGCCCGGAGAGCGCGGACCGCGTCCCGCTGACCCCGCCGGACACCAGCTCCTGGGGCGCGGCGCAGCGGCGGCTGGGCGCGGACGAGATCGCCCTCCAGTGGGCGGTCTGGCGGGAGCAGATCGGCGACGACCACTTCCCGGCACCGGCGGCCGAGGCCCCTCAAGCCGCCGAGGACGCCTCCGGAGACGGCGAGGCGGCCCCGAAGGGCCACCTCGGGATCCGGCGGGTGCTGGCCGAGGCGCGGGCCTATGTGGACACGCCTCCACCGCTGGGCCGGGTCCGCTCCTCGTTCGCCCCGGGCGACGCCCGCACGCTGCGCGCCGACGGGCCCGGCTGGTCGATGGTGGCCCGCACCGACGACATCGCCTTCGTGCTTCTCGACGACGAGCCAGGCGAGGTCCTGCCAGTCGGCCGGGGCCCGCAGCTCCCCGGCCTCCTGGAAGCCCTCGACAAAATCGCCGTACGGCCCCTGTGAGCCCTCCCGAGCCGCCACCCCGCCGAGGGGGTCGCGGCCTCGGGCGGGCGGCTCAGCGGCCGATCTCCTTGCGCGTGACCCTGCGCAGCCTGCGGCGCTGCGAGGGGTCGAGGGTGAGGTAGGCGGCCACCGGGACGCCGACCACGATCAGGAACGTCACCCACCAAGGCAGCCATATCAGCAGGATGAGCCCGACCGCCACACCTCCTGCGGCGATCTTCGCGTTCTTCGACATCAGCGTCGCCTCCTTCGCGGCCACTGCCGCTCTCTGATCTGAAAACGGGCCCGTGCCTCCCACGGTTCCGGACCGCGACCCTGAGACATCCCTGAGGAGCGACCCCTACTGGTCCCCGAGACCGAGTCGAACAGCTTGTGAAGCAGTCCCGCTCTCAGCGTAGCCACTCCCGGTCGGCTGCCGGCCCAGGTGTTCAGAGCACCGTACGACCGCACGATCGAAGGCCTGCTCGACGGGACGCACAGCGGTCAGGAGGTCGTGGCCGGCACCCCGGACTTCCTCGACGGGCTTCTCACCCGCCGAGGCCGGGAAATGCTGGCCCACCCCACCGGAGGGCTGGCCACGGCCCTGCGGATCACCGACAGCGTCTGCACCGACTGGACGCCGAAGACTCCGGTGCGGCTCTACTACGCCGACGGGGACGAGCAGGCCGTCAACGCGAACACGGCCCGCTGCCACGCCGCTCTGCGGGACCACGGCGTCGACGCCCCGGTGGTCGGCCTCGGCACGCCGGACTACGGCGGCTCCCGCCATCTGGGCTCCCAGCAGGCCGGAACCGCCGCCGTGGTGCGATGGTTCGGGTCCCTGGGCTGAGCGGGACCTGCTGGATTCGCC
Organism: Streptomyces sp. NPDC031497; assembly: GCF_055580905.1. Lineage (NCBI taxonomy): Bacteria > Bacillati > Actinomycetota > Actinomycetes > Kitasatosporales > Streptomycetaceae > Streptomyces > Streptomyces sp. NPDC031497. Next base: position 168,787 of record NZ_JBVIKO010000010.1, on the reverse strand, counting down.
GTACCGGCGGAGCCTCCGGCGAGCAGATGGCACACCGGAACCTGGTAGTCCGCCGTCCGGCGGCCGCTCTCCCTGCCCGACGAGGACGCGGGGGACGCCCTGCTCACGACGCGTCTGCTGCGCTTCTCGCCGCGCGAAAAGCGGTCACGTCCGAGTACGCCTACCGGTTCGACCCGGTGAACGGGGCGGACCCCCGCGAGGGCGACATCTGCGAGCTGAGGATCTCGTCGGTGCGACACCGCGTCCCCCTCGCCGGCGGCGGCCGGGCCGGCCGCCGCCGGTGTCCCGGTACGCGCCAACCGTCTGGTCGTCGACCTGAACACGGTGACGGGCGCGCCGCTGGAGATCGAGGGCATCGCGCGCGTGGACCACGACACGCTCGCCCTGATCAACGACAACGACTTCGGGATGGCCGACGGGGCGGACGCCTTCGCCGCGCAGGGCCGCCTGGTCAGCATCGGCGTCGAGACGACCCCTGGTGTACCTCCGGCTGCCCGTGGGGCCGCAGTCGGCTCCGGTCGGCTGTGGTCAACCCAGCAGTGAAGGCAGCAGCGAGTCCAGGCCGCTCGGCAGCTCACTGGGGAGTCCCGACGGCCAATCGGAGGGGAGTTCGCTCGGCAGTCCGGACGGCAGGCTGCTGGGCAGCCCCGTCGGGAGGCTGAAGGAGGGCCGCGACGAGGCGGAGGCGCTCGGTCCGCTCGTGGTGGGCTTCTCGCCGGGTGAGTCGCCGCCGCCGGACGCCATCAGGACGACGACGGCGACGGCCACGGCGGCCACCACGACGACCAGTACGGCGTACAGCGGGCCCCTGCGGCGACGGGGCGGCTCCGGGGGCGGCTGTGGCGTCCAGCCGACGGCGGTAGGCGGGTCGTAGTCGCCGAAGCCCCCTCCCGAGGGCGGGCCGAAACCTCCGTACGGAGGCGGGTCGTAGCCGCCGTCCGGCGGCGGGGTGCCGTTCGGCGGGCCGGGCGGGCGGGGCGGTACGGGTGGCATGGCCATACCGCCAAGAGTCACCGCGTACCGGTCATCGCGCGAGCTCCACGCGGGAGTTGATACGGACTCATGCAACGGACCGCACGATTCCGGAGCATTTCCCGCACGAACCGGTCGTGCGAGTGCGGGCAACTCGTACAGCGTGCGGGCAACGACACGCGCGCGTGCGGGCGTGCCGTTGCGAGAGCCGCCCTCACGCGCGCGTGCGCGCGTCAGCCCCGGGCGCCCAGGAGGTGGTCCATCGCCAGCTGGTCGAGCTGCTCGAAGGCCATCCCGCGCGCGGCGACCGAGTCCGCGTCGAACTCCTCGAAGGCCGTGCGGTCGGCCAGGAGCGCCTGGAGACCGTCGGCGGCCGTCGCCTGGGCCAGCTGGTCCAGGCGGGAGGCGCGCAGGGCCTCCTGGACCTCCGGGTCCGCGCGGAACGCGGCGGCGCGCTCCTTGAGGATCAGGTAGTTGCGCATGCAGCCGGCGGCGGAGGCCCACACGCCGTCGAGGTCCTCGGTCCGCGGCGGCTTGAAGTCGAAGTGCTTGGGTCCCTCGTAGCCGGCGCTCTCCAGGAGGTCGACCAGCCAGAAGGCGGCACGCAGGTCGCCGGCGCCGAAGCGCAGGTCCTGGTCGTACTTGATGCCGGACTGGCCGTTGAGGTCGATGTGGAAGAGCTTGCCCGCCCAGAGTGCCTGGGCGATGCCGTGCGGGAAGTTCAGGCCGGCCATCTGCTCGTGGCCCACCTCGGGGTTGACGCCGTACAGCTCGGGGCGCTCCAGGCGCTCGATGAAGGCGAGCGCGTGGCCGACGGTGGGAAGCAGAATGTCGCCGCGGGGCTCGTTCGGCTTGGGTTCGATGGCGAAGCGCAGGTCGTAGCCCTGGGAGGTGACGTACTCGCCGAGGAGGTCGAAGGCCTCCTTCATGCGGTCGAGAGCGACGCGCACGTCCTTGGCGGCGCCGGACTCCGCGCCCTCGCGGCCGCCCCAGGCGACGTACGTCTCGGCACCCAGCTCGGCGGCCAGGTCGATGTTGCGGATGGTCTTGCGCAGCGCGTAACGGCGCACGTCACGGTCGTTCGCGGTGAACGCGCCGTCCTTGAAGACCGGGTGAGTGAAGAGGTTGGTGGTGGCCATCGGCACCTTCATGCCGGTCGCGTCGAGGGCCTGGCGGAAACGCTTGATGTGCGATTCACGCTCGGTGTCCGAGGACCCGAAGGGGATCAGGTCGTCGTCGTGGAACGTCACACCGTGGGCGCCCAGTTCGGACAGGCGCTGCACCGTCTCGACCGGGTCGAGGGCGCGGCGGGTGGCGTCGCCGAACGGGTCCCTTCCCTGCCAGCCGACGGTCCACAGGCCGAAGGTGAACCTGTCCTCGGGGGTGGGCTGGTAGCTCATGCCGCGGCTCCTTGCTCGGGGGTTCTGCGCGAAGACTGTGCCGGACGACTGTCGTGCCGACTATTTCGTCATGGCGGTTTACAAATTAGTATGCCGACGCGTCCCTGGGAAGAGTCACCCTGTCCCCGAAGGACGGAAACCGGGTCGCGACACCCCCGTCGAACCGGGAAACTGCAGGTCAGATACACCGCGAGCCGCGGAAAAAGGGAGAGAGCCCGATGTCAGCAGCCGAGGGTCCGCTCGTCGTCGGCGTGGACACGTCCACCCAGTCCACCAAGGCGCTGGTGGTCGACGCGTCCACCGGCCAGGTCGTGGCGAGCGGCCAGGCACCGCACACCGTGTCCTCCGGCGCGGGCCGGGAGAGCGATCCGCGTCAGTGGTGGGACGCGCTGTGCGCGGCGCTGCACCAGTGCGGGGACGCGGCGCACGAGGCGGCGGCCGTGTCGATCGGCGGGCAGCAGCACGGTCTGGTCACGCTGGACGCGCGGGGCGAGCCGGTGCGGCCGGCCATGCTGTGGAACGACGTCCGTTCGGCGCCCCAGGCACAGCGGCTGATCGAGGAGCTGGGCGGCCCCAAGGCCTGGGCTGAGCGCACCGGCAGTGTTCCGGGCGCGTCGTTCACGGTCACGAAGTGGGCCTGGCTGGCGGAGCACGAGCCCGAGTCGGTCCGTGCGACCAGGGCGGTACGGCTCCCCCACGACTACCTCACCGAGCGCCTCACCGGCCAGGGCACGACCGACCGCGGCGACGCCTCCGGCACCGGCTGGTGGGCGTCGGCGACCGAGGCGTACGACGAGGAGACCCTCGCCCACGTGGGCCTGGACCCGGCGTTCCTGCCCCGGGTGGTCCGCCCCGGCGAGATCGCCGGCACTGTGCGCGACAGCCACGAACTGCCGTTCTCCAAGGGCACCCTGGTCGCACCCGGTACGGGCGACAACGCCGCGGCCGCGCTGGGGCTCGGGCTGCGCCCCGGCACCCCGGTGCTGAGCCTCGGCACGTCGGGCACGGTGTACGCGGTCTCGCGGCACCGCCCCGCCGACCCCACCGGCACCGTCGCTGGCTTCGCCGACGCGCACGGTGACTGGCTGCCGCTCGCCTGCACGCTGAACTGCACCCTCGCGGTCGACCGGGTCGCGGCGCTGCTCGGCCTGGACCGCGAGGCCGTCGAGCCCGGCACCTCGGTCACCCTGCTGCCGTACCTGGACGGCGAGCGCACCCCCAATCTGCCGAACGCCTCCGGGCTGCTGCACGGCCTGCGCCATGACACCACCGCCGGCCAGCTCCTGCAGGCCGCCTATGACGGCGCCGTGCACGCCCTGCTCGGCGCCCTGGACCTGGTGCTCGACGAGGACGCCGACCGGACCACGCCGCTGCTGCTGATCGGCGGCGGCGCCCGGGGTCGGGCCTGGCAGGAGACGGTCCGGCGGCTGTCGGGGCGCCCAGTGCAGGTGCCCGAGGCGAAGGAGCTGGTCGCCCTCGGCGCTGCGGCGCAGGCTGCCGGGCTGCTGACCGGTGAGGACCCGGCGGCGGTGGCGCGGCGCTGGAACACGGCGGCGGGGCCGGTGCTGGACGCGGTGGAGCGGGACGCGGCGACGCTGGCCAGGATCTCCGGGGTACTCTCCGACGCGGCCCCGCTGCTGGAGCGGGCGCCGGAGGACCGCTGACCACACGGGAGGCAGGTCGCGGACCGTCCGGGGGACTGAGGGATTGATGGAGGCATGACCGCACCACTGCACGAGGCCCGCCCCACGGCGACCGGCCGCGCCCTGCCGGACACCCAGCAGGGCATGCGCCGGCGCAACCTCGCGCGCGTGCTGCACGCGGTCAGTGCCGAGGGTTCGCTGTCGCGGGCCGCGGTCGCCTCGCGCATCGGTCTGACCAGGGCGGCGGTGTCGACCCTGGTGGACGAGCTGATCCGCTGGGGACTCCTGGAGGAGCTGGGCCCCGAGCGGCCCAGCCGCGTCGGGCGGCCGGGCTCGGCGCTCGCGGTGAGCGGACGCGGCCCGGCCGGTATCGGAGCGGAGGTCGGTGTCGACCATCTCGCCGTGTGCGCGATGGATCTGCGCGGCGAGGTACGCGCGCGTGCCGTGCGGCACGGCGCCAACCGGGGCCGGGCACCGGAGCCGGTGGTCGAGGAGCTGACCGCGCTGGTCCGGCGGGTCGTGACGGACGCGGAGCGGGAGGGCCTGTGGCCGGCCGGTCTCGCGGTCGCCGTCCCCGGCCTGGTGGCCCGTGACGGGCACACGGTCGTCCATGCCCCGAACCTCGACTGGCACGACACCGACCTCGGGGCGCTGCTGCCCGAGGACATCCCGCTGACGGTCGACAACGAGGCCAACTTCGGCGCCCTGGCGGAGCTGTGGCTCGGCGACGCCACCCCGCCGGATTTCCTGCACGTGTCCGCGGAGATCGGTATCGGCGCCGCGGTCGTCGTGGACGGTCAGTTGCTGCGCGGGAAGCGGGGTTTCGCGGGCGAGCTCGGCCATGTGCCGGTCCACCCCGACGGGCCGCACTGCGCCTGCGGCGGACGCGGGTGCCTGGAGCAGTACGCCGGCGAGGAGGCGGTGCTGCGCGCGGCCGGTCTCGAACCCCGCGAGGACGCGGTGGGCCTGCTCGCGCAGCGGGCGGGCGAGGACCACGAGGGAGTACGGCGCGCCCTGCACGACGCCGGTACGGCCCTCGGCATCGCCCTGACCGGTGCCGTCAACCTCCTCGACCCCGAGTCGGTGGTCCTGGGCGGCGCGCTGGCCGGCCTCGCTCCGTGGCTTCTCCCGTCCCTGCAAACCGAACTGGCCGACCGCACTACCGGCCCGGCCTGCCCGGTCACCGTCTCCCGCCTCGGCCCGGAAGGGCCCCTCCTGGGCGCCGCCCACTCGGTGGTCCGCGCCGTACTGGACGATCCGGCGACGGTGGCGGAAAGGGTCTGAGGGCCGACCGACCAACCAGTCGGAGCCCCGGCCCTCCAACCAGTCGTAGCCCGGTCCTCCAGCCGGTCTGAGCCCCGGCCCTCCAACCAGTCGTAGCCCGGCCCCCAACCAGTCGGAGCCTCGACTGGCCAGCCGGTCTGTGGGCCGGGCCGACCAGCGGTTACCCGCGATCGACCGCGCACCCCGCGTTCCTTGCCTCACCCGTTCGGGTGGCGAGGTTTTCCACAACCGCCGCCCTGTCCACGGAATCACTCGGCGCTCTTCTGCCCAACCCGCGGGCGCCGTACCGTGATTCACGCGAAGCGGTCCGTGGGACCGATGGGTTCACGCACGTCGGGGGGTGTGTATGGCCGAGAAGACGGCCACAGGAGCGGCCGCGGGGCTGCGGCGGGACGCGGTCGGGTTGCGGGAGGTGCTGTTCCAGAGCGTCACGGCGATGGCGCCCGCCGCTGCCGTCGCCGCGTCCATTCCGTCGGGGGCGGCCTTCGCCGGAGGCAGTCTGCCGCTGGCCGTGGTCATCGCTCTGGTGGCCTGTCTGTTCACCGCGTCCTGTGTCGCCGAGCTGGCCCGGGAATTACCGGCGGCCGGCTCCGTGGCCACGTACGCGGCGCGGGGGCTGCATCCGGCCGTGGGGTTCCTGGTCGGCTGGGGCTACGTGTTCGTGGAGGCACTGATACCGCCGTTGCTGCTGCTCCAGCTCGGGTTCACCGCGGCGGGCACCCTGCATGACGAGTGGGCCTCCTGGCCAGCCGATCTGTGGTGGCCGTGGTCGCTCGCCGGTGCCGCCGTCATAGCCGTCACCGGGTATCTGGGGGTGCGTGCCTCGGCGCGTTTCGGAACCGTCCTCGGCGTCTTCGAGATCGCGGTCTTCCTCGTCTTCGCCATCTTGCTGATCGGCAAGGTCGGTGCCCACAACACCCTTTCCGTGTTCGGTACCTCGCACACGGCGGAGGGCTACCGGGGCATCAGCGGGGTCTTCGCGGGTTCCGTCTACACCGTGCTGGCGTTCGCCGGTTTCGAGGCGGCCGCGCCGCTCGCCGAGGAGACCCGCGACCCGCGCCGCACGATGCACCGCGCGGTCCTCGGCGCGGCCCTGGGGATCGGCCTGTTCTATGTGGTGACGACCTACGCGATGACCGTGTACTTCGGGCCGGACCGGTTCGCCGGCTTCGGCGCGGCGGGCGAGGCGTCCTGGGAGGGTGTCGCCCGGGCCTCCTTCGGGCTCTTCTGGGTCCTGGTGTTCCTCGCCGTGGTGAACTCGACGATCGCCAACGCCAACGCCTGTGCCAACGTGTCCACCCGGACGGCCTTCGCGCTGGCCCGCATCCGGGTCCTGCCGCGCGTCCTCGCCACGCTCCACCCCCGGTACCGCTCCCCCGTCGTCGGCATCGCGGTCCAGACGGTAGTGGCCGTCGGCGCCGTGCTGGGGCTGGGCTTCGGTTACGACCCGGTGACCGCGTTCCTGCTGCTGGCCACGGTGATCGTGACGGTGGTCGTCGGCGTCTACATCGTCGTCAATCTCGCCTGTGCGGGCTACTTCCTGCGCCGCGGCCGGGAGTCCCTCCGACCGGTACGGCATCTGCTCCTCCCGCTGCTGGGCATCGTGGCCTTCGTGCCCGCCTTGCTCACCGCGGCCGGCCTGCCCGTCTTCGACTTCGTGACGAAGCTGACCGCCCCGGTGTCGTACGCCGGTCCGGTGGTCGGCGTCTGGATGGCGACCGGCGTGGTCGTGCTCCTGGCGCTGATACGCCGTCACCCCGAGCGCATAGCCGAGACGGCACGCGTCCATCTCGAAGAACTCGAAGAACTCGAACAAGGCGACGACCGAGCAGACGCCGTCGACCGGCGGAACGGAGACCTCCCGCGATGACCGACCCCCTCATCCTCACCGTCCGGCCCGGACCGGGCGAATACGCGTGGACGTTCGGCGGAGTGCCGCCGGTGGCACGGATCGCGCCCGGCACCGTGCTCGACCTGTACACGGAGGACTGCTTCGCCGGACGGGTGCGGTCCGAGAAGGACCTGGTGTCCGAGGTGTGCGAGTTCCCGTTCCTCAACCCGCAGACCGGGCCCTTCCACATCGAGGGTGCGGAGCCGGGGGACACCGTCGCCGTGCACTTCGTGTCCATCGAACCGGCGCGGGACTGGGCGGCGTCCACGACGGTCCCCCTGTTCGGCGCGCTCACCTCGACGCACACCACGGCCACCCTGCAGCCGCCGCTCCCGGAGAAGGTCTGGATCTGGCAGCTGGACCGGACCCGGCGCACGGCCCTGTTCCGGGCCCACGAGGGCGGCATCGAGCTGGAGCTGCCGCTGGATCCGATGCACGGGACGGTCGGCGTGGCCCCGGCCAATCTGGAGGTCCGCTCGGCCCTGGTGCCCGACGCGCACGGCGGGAACATGGACACGCCCGAGATGCGGGAGGGCGTCACCTGCTATCTCGGGGTGAACGTCGAGGGCGCGCTGCTCAGTCTCGGTGACGGGCACGCCCGGCAGGGCGAGGGCGAGACCTGCGGGGTGGCCGTCGAGTGCGCGATGAACACCGTGGTGATCGTGGAGCTTCTGAAGGGGATCGCGACGCCGTGGCCCCGGCTGGAGTCGGACACGCACATCGTGTCGACGGGGTCCGCGCGTCCGCTGGAGGACGCCTTCCGGATATCGCAGCTCGACCTGGTGCAGTGGCTGGTGCGGGACTACGGATTCGCCGAACCGGACGCCTACCAGTACGCGACTCAGACGGTGGAATCACCGTTGGCCAACGTGTGCGACACCAACTACACGTGTGTGGCCAAGCTCCGCAAGGAGTGGCTGCCCGCGCGCGAGACTTACCGCGGACTGCACGCGCGGCTGCGCGAGACCGCGGCGGCCCTGCGCGGCTGACCGCGACTCCCCCAGGCTTCAGGCACGCTTCCGAAAGGCACCTCACCCATGGACCGGGCACGACCGCTCCCCAGCAGGCGATGGCTCCTGAAGGGCGCGGCTCTCGCCGCCGTCCCGTACGCGCTGCTCCCCGAGAGCCGCGCGGGCGCGCAGACCGGAGTCGTCGACTACCCGAAGGCCGAGTGGCAGGCGGCGAGCAGTGACAACCGCACATCGGCCCAGCGCCCCGACGAGTACGACGTCGACCGGGTGATCATCCACGTCACCCAGCAGGCGTACGCCGGCACGCTGTCCATCTTCCAGAACCCGAAGAAGCGGGTGTCCGCGCACTATCTGGTGCGTTCGGCGGACGGCCATGTGGCGCAGTGCGTCCGGGAGTCGGATGTCGCCTGGCACGCGGGGAACTGGGACTACAACACTCGCAGTGTCGGCATCGAGCACGAGGGCTGGGTGAACAAGCCGGAGTACTTCACCGACGCCCTGTACGCGGAGTCGGCGCGGCTGACGGCGTCGATCTGCGACAGATACGGCATCCCGAAGGACCGCGAACACATCATCGGCCATGTCGAGGTGCCGGGGACCGACCACACGGATCCGGGAAAGTACTGGGACTGGGTCCGTTACATGAGACTGGTCGGCCTGTCCTCGGAGTGAGAGCGAGTCAGGGCGGTCGAAACGGTTGTCGGCGCGAACACCCCGAGTGACGATGTCCCCAGCCGCATCGCCGTCCGGGGAGGCCGAGTTGACCGATCCGTGGGTGGCCCTGGAACCGGGGGCCGACCCTGCCGAGCGCGTCCGGGTGCTACGCCGGGCACACGAGACGTTCACCACGGCGGGTACCGTGCCGCGCCCGGTGCGGTCGGTGGTGGCCGAGTCGTGGCGGCGTTCGGTGCGGGCCGGGGTGGGACCGGACGGCGCGGCCCGGGTGGAGCTGACGGACGGCGACCTCGGGGCCTATCGCGCGGAGCATCCGCTGGCCAGGGTGATGCCGCTGGTCCGGGAGCTGATGGGCACGTTCGCGGCGGACGGCGAACATCTGCTGGCGGTGTGCGACGCGGACGGCAGGCTGCTCTGGGTGGAGGGGCATCCGGCGACCCGGCGCCGGGCGGACCGGATGAACTTCGTGCCGGGCGCGCGCTGGTCGGAGACGGCGGTCGGTACCAACGCGCCCGGGACGGCGGTGGCGGTGGACCGGCCGGTGCAGGTGTTCGCGGCGGAGCACTTCATCCGTCGGGTGCAGCCGTGGACGTGCGCGGCGGCACCGGTGCACGATCCGCGCACCGGGCGGGTGCTGGGCGCCGTCGACATCACCGGCGGCGACCGGCTGGCGCATCCGCACAGCCTGGGCTTCGTCCAGGCGGTGGCGCGGGCCGCCGAGTCACAGCTGGCGCTGCTGGATCCGCCGACACCCGCCGACGAGGCGCCCGCGCTGGCGGCGCTCGGCCGTGACGAGGCCGAACTCCGGCTGGCCGGGCACCGGATCAGGCTCGGCCGCCGGCACAGCGAGCTGCTGGTGCTGCTGTCCCGGCACCCGGAGGGACTGACGGGCGACGAGCTGCTGTGTGCGCTGTACGCGGACGAGTCGGTGACGCCGGTTACCCTGCGGGCCGAACTGGCACGGCTGCGAAGGCTGTTGGGGCCCGGGTTGCTGGCCTCCCGGCCGTACCGGCTGACCGCTCCGGTCGAGTCCGACGCGACCGTCGTCGAGCGGCGGCTGGAGGCGGGGGCGGTGGCCGCGGCCGTGACGGCGTACCCGGGGCCGTTGCTGCCCGGTTCGCAGGCGCCGGCGGTCGTACTGCTCAGGCAGCGGCTGGCGGACGGTCTGCGGGCCGCGCTGATCGCGCGCCGTGACCCCGATCTGCTGGCGGACTGGGCGCACGCTCCGTGGGGCGAGGACGACATCGAGGTGTGGCGGGCCCTCGCGGCGGTGCGGCCGACGGCGGTCGTACGCAGCCGGTTGACCTCGCTGGAGTCCGAGTTGGCGGCGCCCGCGCGCTGACCTGCGGTGCAACGTGGGCGCAACGTCCGCCCCACTAGCCTGCGCGCCGGAGCTGCCCAACGGCGGGCAGCGCATCTGCAAGGAGGCAGGCCACCATGACCCGTTTCGCGGCGCCCGGCACCGAGGGTGCGATCGTCTCCTACCAGACGCGCTACGACCACTTCATCGGCGGCGAGTATGTGCCGCCGGCCCGGGGACAGTACTTCGAGAACCCGTCGCCGGTGAACGGTCAGCCGTTCACCGAGGTCGCACGGGGCACCGCCGAGGACGTGGAGCGGGCACTGGACGCGGCACACGCGGCCGCGCCGGGCTGGGGCCGTACGTCGGTGACGGAGCGTTCCGACATCCTCCTCAAGATCGCCGACCGGATGGAGGCCCACCTCGAACCGCTCGCGGTCGCCGAGAGCTGGGAGAACGGCAAGCCGGTACGGGAGACGCTGGCCGCGGACATCCCGCTCGCCATCGACCACTTCCGCTACTTCGCGGGCGCGATCCGCGCGCAGGAGGGTTCGCTGGGCGAGATCGACGACGACACGGTGGCGTACCACTTCCATGAGCCACTCGGGGTAGTGGCGCAGATCATCCCGTGGAACTTCCCGATCCTGATGGCCACTTGGAAGCTGGCGCCCGCCCTGGCCGCCGGCAACGCCGTCATCATCAAGCCGGCCGAGCAGACCCCCGCCTCCATCCACTACTGGATGAGCCTGATCGCGGACCTGCTGCCGCCGGGCGTGGTGAACATCGTCAACGGCTTCGGTGTGGAGGCGGGCAAGCCGCTGGCGTCCAGTCCGCGGGTGGCGAAGGTCGCCTTCACCGGGGAGACCACCACCGGGCGGCTGATCATGCAGTACGCCTCGGAGAACATCAAGCCGGTCACCCTCGAACTGGGCGGCAAGTCCCCGAACCTCTTCTTCGACGACGTCTGGGCGCACGACGACGACTTCCGCGACAAGGCCCTCGAAGGCTTCACGATGTTCGCGCTCAACCAGGGCGAGGTCTGCACCTGCCCGTCCCGGGCGCTCGTCCAGCGCGGCCACTACGCCGAGTTCATGGCGGCGGCGGTCGCCCGCACCCAGCAGATCAAGCCGGGCCACCCTCTCGACACGGACACGATGATCGGCGCACAGGCCTCCAACGACCAGCTGGAGAAGATCCTCTCCTACCTGGACATCGGCAGGCAGGAGGGCGCGAAGATCCTCACAGGCGGCGAACGCGTCGAGTACGACGGCGAGTTGAAGGGCGGCTACTACGTCCAGCCGACCGTCTTCGAGGGTGACAACCGGATGCGGATCTTCCAGGAGGAGATCTTCGGCCCGGTCGTGTCGGTGGCGTCCTTCGACGACTTCGACGACGCCATCAAGATCGCGAACGACACACTGTACGGCCTCGGCGCGGGCGTCTGGACCCGCGACATCAACACCGCGTACCGCGCGGGCCGCGCGATCCAGGCGGGCCGGGTATGGACGAACTGCTACCACGCGTACCCCGCGCACGCGGCGTTCGGCGGCTACAAGCAGTCCGGGATCGGTCGCGAGACCCACAAGATGATGCTGGAGCACTACCAGCAGACGAAGAATCTTCTGGTGTCGTACTCGCCGCGCAAGCTGGGCTTCTTCTAGAGCCACACGAAAGGGTGCCTGACCTGGGAAATCTCCCGTCAGGCACCCTTCGCAGTCACCGTTCAAGCAGTATGGCGAAAAGACGCCCCACCTCCGTTTTGTCCCACCGGTGACCCAGTGTTGCCCACCTGATCCGGAATATTTCCGGACCAGATTCCGGGTCACCCGACCCCGTCAGGAGCCGGTGAGCCCTCCCCACGTTTCATCGACTCCTCAAGCAACTGGTCGGCACGGTCTCGGGCCCCAGCCAGGGGCTTCGCGTAGTAGCGGAAGAGGACCTGAATGCTCTGACCTGCCCTAGGAGCACATTCGGCGGGGTCCACACCGGAGGCCGGCCAGAAGGAGATGCCGGCGTGGCGCAGGTCGTACGGCCGCTTGGCGAGGTTCAGTGCGTGCTCGTCCAAGGTGAGTGCTGCTTCCCTGGCGCGTCCCCAGGTGACGTAGTGCGCCGCGTTGTCGATGTAGTTGCCGGCCGCGCCCTGGAAGATCCTTCCGTCGGCAGCCGCACCGAAACGGGCGATGTGGTCAAGGAGCATGCGCACGAGTACCGGCGGAACAGGAACCGGGCGAGTGACCTTGGCTGCGCGCCGCTTCAGAGAGGGGGAGGTGATCAGTCCCTGGGAACGGAGTGAGCAGCGGGAACTCACACCAGGGCTTGTTCTCAGCAGGGCGTTGAGATCCGGTAACCGGATGCGGAAGAGGTTCGGTCGCTTGGCAGTATGGGGCCGACAACCGGGAGGCGAAGGCCGGGAGTTCGATGCCCGCGCCGACACAGGTCCCGTGGATCCTGGCGGTGAGCCGCCCACCGAGGGCGTGCAGGCGCAGGGCGCACCCGTCCGGGTGCGGATCAGATGCGCGGCGGCGAGGTCCGTGGCGGTGCCGAACTCGTCCAGGTCGCCGCCGGAGCTGAAGCAAGGACCGTTGCCGTCCAGGACCACCTCACGCACGGTCTCGTCCCAGACGGCGATGTCCAAGGCCGCGACCAGGGCGTGCCGCAGCTGCGCGCCGTGCGCATTGCGCCGCTCGGGCCGGTCGAGCGTGATCCGCAGGACGTCGCCCGTACGGCGCACCAGCACGGGCTCGCCGGTCGCGGGCGGCGGTGCGGGCCTCGGGCCGCGCGCCGCGAGCCATCCGGCGAAGCCGGAACCGCCGAGCAAGGCCGAGTACGCCATCGACTCCAGGTCGAGTGCCTGTGGCACCGGCAACCGCCCTGTCATGCCGAGGACTTGGCGCAGCACCAAAGGCGCCTCGGGCTGTTCCTCGGCCCGTGCGCGCAGGAACTCCGCCTCGGCGGCCGGGTTCGTGACCGCCACCGTCGCCGCACTCCCGGCGGCGTCCGTCGCGCAGAGGCGGTCGCGGGGGGCCTGTACCAGCGTCAGGTCCAGGGCGCCGAGGAGGTCGTCGGGGCAGTCGGGAACCGGTCGACCGGTGCGTCCGACCAGCAGCCGGCTGCTGTCCCGGGCGCGGCGGACGGCGCGCTCCAGGTCGGCGGCAGCGGGTGCGGTCGCCGGGTCCAGATCGACGACCATCAGCGGCCGGGACGGTCTTGCGTGCGCGTCCAGGAGATCGGCGTCCGCCGCCCCGGCCGCGAGATCGGTCACTGAGATCGCTGTGGTCACGGGCACCTCTCTGATCTACCATCCCCGCATGGCCGACGACGCGGCATCCGGCGGTACGACTCGGTCCGCCGCCCGGCGCCGAGCACCCGGCCGCGCGTCGGCGCCTCCCTCGGGCCGGCCGCCCGCCGACGCGACGGCCCGGCCCTGGCCCGAGACCGAGCCTTCACGCCTCGCGGAGGACTGGGCCCGCAGCGGCATCCCCCTGCTGACCGGTCATGCCGACGGGCCCCCGCTGCTGCCGCCCGGCGGGGCGGCCACCTTCGCCTCCCTGCTGGCCGACCACGTCGCCGCCGCCGGTGGGGCGCGGCTCGACGGGGCCCGGCTCCTCGCCGAGCGGGCCGCGCTCAGTGGCCGGGGGCGGCGAGGCCGGCTGTCGCTGGGCGGCAGCTGCCGGCTGCTGCCCACTCGGGACGGCTGGGCCGCCGTCTCCGACGCGCGTCCGGACGATCCCCTGCTGTGGAGCGCGCTGATCGGCCGGGATCTCGAACCCGGGGCGCTGCCCGGCCGGTTGGCCGACTGGCTCGCCGCGCACGACGGCACCGAGCTGGACGAGCGCGTGGAACTCCTCGGTCTCGCGGGCGGTTCGGTCCGGCCCAGGCCCGGCCGGACCTGCCCGCTGCCCGGAAACCCGCGGGGTGCGGCGGGGCTGCTGGTGGTCGACTTCAGCGCCCTGTGGGCGGGGCCGCTCTGTGCGCATCTGCTCGGCACGGCGGGAGCGACGGTCGTCAAGGTGGAGACGCCGTCCCGTCCGGACGGCGCCCGCTTCGGCGATGCCGCCTTCTACGACCTACTGCACGCCGGGCATGCCTCGGTCGTCCTGGACCCCACGGACGCGCACGGCCGGGCCGCCCTGCACGAGCTGGTGAGCCGGGCGGACGTGGTCGTCGAGGCCTCCCGTCCCCGCGCCCTCGCCGGGTTCGGACTCGACGCCGAGGCGGAGGCGGCCCGCGGCTGCACCTGGGTATCGATCACGGCGTACGGGCGTGCCTCGGGGCGGGTCGGCTTCGGCGACGACGTCGCCGCCGCCCGCGGACTGCTCGGCGTGGACACGGACGCGCTGCCCGTGTTCGCCGGTGACGCCGTGGCCGACCCGCTCACCGGTCTGCTCGCCGCCGCGCTCGTCCTGTCAGAGCGGCCGGGCGGTGGCGGTGCGGCCCTGGACGTGGCGATGGCGGACGTGGTGTCCGCCTCCCTCGCCGTTTCCGGCGGCCGCGACACCCGTCTCGTCGGGCACGGCGAGGGCTGGCTGGTGGAGAGTGACGGTACGTCGTACCCGTTGGCCGCCCCGCGTCCGCGCCGGCCGGCCGCCACCGCCTCGGCGAGCGGCGCCGACACCGCCGCGGTGCTGCGCGGCCTGGGGATCCGGCTGCCGTGAGCGGGCTGCTGATCCGGGACGCGGAGGTCGACGGCCGACGGTGCTCCGCCCGCGTCCGGGACGGACGGGTCGCGGAGCTCGGTCCGGGGCTCGCGCGCGCACCCGGCGAGGAGGAGGTCGACGCGGCGGGCGGTGCTCTGCTAGCCGGGCTGACGGACCATCACCTCCACTTGTTCGCGCTGGCGGCCGCGCTCTCCTCCGTACGATGCGGCCCTCCCGACGTCCGCGACCGCGCGGCGCTGCGGGCGGCGCTGCACCGGGCGGCTCCGGACCGGCACGGCTGGGTCCGGGGCATCGGCTACGACGAACGGGTCGCCGGATCGCTGGACGCCGCCGGCCTCGACGCGCTGCGCGCGGACGTCCCGGTGCGTGTCCAGCACCGCAGTGGCGCCCTGTGGGTGCTCAACTCCCGTGCTGCCGAACGGGTCAGCCTCGCGCACGGGCGTCACCCCGGCATCGAAAAGGATGCCGCCGGACAGCCGACGGGGCGGGTGTGGCGGGCCGACGACTGGCTGCGCGAGCGGCTGCCCGGGGCCGTCGCGCCGTCCCTGGCGACGGTGGGCCGTCGGCTCGCCGGTTACGGCATCACGGCCGTGACGGACGCCACCCCGCGCCTGACCGCCCGGTCCTTCGCCGCGCTCGTCGCGGAGGCGGACAGTGGTCGCCTGCCCCAGCGGCTGCTCCTGCTAGGGGCACCACTCGGGACACCGTCGACCGCACGGCCGGTGCCCGGCCCCTGGAAGATCGTCCTCGCGGACTCCGGGCTGCCGGACTTCGACCGGCTGACCGAGGAGATCGACGCCGCGCACCGGCGAGGCCGTCCCGTCGCCGTGCACACGGTCACGGCCGTCTCCCTCGCCCTGCTCCTCGCGGCGCTGGAGGAGACCGGCGTGCTCCCCGGTGACCGCGTCGAACACGCGGCCGTGGTGCCGGCCGAGGCCGTACCCGTCGTACGACGCCTGGGGCTGAGGGTGGTCACCCAGCCCGGTTTCCTGTCCGACCGCGGCGACGACTTCCTCGACGGCTCCCCGCCGCACGAGCAGGCCGACCTGTACCGGTGTGCCTCGTTCCTGCGCGGCGGTGTCCCGCTGGCGCTGTCGAGCGACGCCCCGTACGGGCCGCTCGACCCCTGGTCCGTGATCCGGGCGGCGGCCACGAGACACGTCCCCGGCGGGCGGACCGCGAACCCCGCCGAACGCGTCACCGCCGCCGAGGCGCTGAACTCGTATCTCTCATCGCCCCACTCCCCCGGCTCCCCTCCGCCGCGCCTACGTCCCGGCTCGCCCGCCGACCTCGTCCTGCTCGCCGTCCCGTTGGCCGATGCCCTGTCACATCCGTCGGCCGGCCTTGTGCGGCTGACCCTCATCGAGGGGAGGGTCTGCCATACCGGGTTCTGAAGTGAGCCTGGGGCGTTGCCCGTTCATCAGGGCGAGGGCGGCGCCGGCGGCCGGCAGGACGACGGCGGGCTCGGCGCCACCCGTCTCGGTGACGTCGGTGAGCAGTCGGACGTCCTTGCGGAGCAGGGGCCCGGCGTGGGCGGCGAACCGGTCCAGGGTGCCGCCGGCCGCCGCCACCCGGTCCAGCGCGAAGCCGGCCGCGCTGCCGTGCGCGAGGACCCGGGCGAGGGCGGCTGGGTCGATCGCCAGGTCCCGGCCGAGGGCGAGGGTGTCGGCGGCGATGGCCAGGCTGGCCGTGAACAGGACGTTGTTGAGGAGTTTCGCGAGCTGGCCGGTGCCGAGCGGGCCCATGTGCACGACCGGGTCGGCCTAGGTCGCGAACACCGGTCGGCAGTAGGCGACCGTGCCGGGCTCGCCCCCTGCCATCACCACCAGTCTGCCCTCGGCGGCCGCCGGACCGCCGCCGCTGACCGGGGCGTCGATCAGCGTCACGCCGTGCGTGCGGGCGTCCAGCAGCAGTGCCGCGCTGGAGAGGTAGTCGCCGTATCCGCCGCGGTCCGACGTGCGCGTCCCGCCAGTAGCGCTGGATCGGGTTGCCGCGCCGGATCGCGTTGCCGCCGGACCGCGCGAAGATCTCGTCCAGGGCGGAGACGGCCCGCCAGGCACACCGGACCTGGTTGCGCCGTACGTTCGCCCGGTCCTCGATGGTGATCAGCTGACCGGCCTCGGCCTTGTCGTACATGCGGCTGATGCCGTCGATGAGCTGGACCCGGGAGGCGGCGATCTCGGCGGCGGCCTCCCCGGCCGCGTAGAGCACGTACGGGTCGTCGCGGACCTGGACACCGGTCACGGCGACCCGGTCCTTCTGCTGGCCGAGGTGCACGGCGAGCGCGCCCTCGCAGATGCCGATGACGGCCGCGGTGATCCCGAGCGGGAACATCGAGGCGAAGGGCAGCTTGTACAGCGTGTCGGTGAGCCCGATCGCCTCGGCGGCGGCCCCGTCCTGGACTGCCTCCTGCCGCACGGTGCGGTACTCGGGGATGAACGCCTTGTCGACGACGACGTCCTTGCTGCCGGTGCCGGACAGGCCGACGACGTCCCAGGTGCCGTCGACGATCTCGTAGTCCGAGCGGGGCAGCACCACGTGCATCACGGTGATCGGCCCGGCCGGCTTGCCCTTCCCGTCGCCGAGGAACGCGCCGAGGAAGTCCCAGCGGCAGTGGTCGCTGCCGGAGGAGAACGGCCAGCGGCCGCTGAGGACATAGCCGCCGTCCACCGGGTCGGCGATGCCGTTGGGCATGTAGGGGGAGGCGATCCAGGTGTCCGGGTCGTCGTCCCACACCTCGTGGGCGAGCCGCGGGTCCATCTGGGCCAGCTCCCACGGGTGGACCCCGACGACACCGCACACCCAGCCGGCGGCCCCGTCGTGCCGCGCGACCGCCATCACCGCTTCCGCGAAGTCCCGTGGATGAGCGCCGAAACCGCCGAACTCCTTGGGCTGCAGCAACGCCCCCGGTTGCTCCCACGCTTTCCGCAGCCGCCCGATCGTCAGATTCCGGCCCGCTCGGATCCACCGCGGCGCAGGGCTGGGGACTATGGTGGTGAACGGACGCCCAGGACCCCGGTGGACGCACGGCCTGCTGACCACGATGCCACGGGAGCGGAATCTCGTCCGGACCCGTCGCATCTTCGAGGAGATCCCTGTCGGGCACCGAGCCTCGGAGCGCGGAACCCCGACCTGGTGACCCACTCACGTCCTCGTACGCCCCGCCCTCGGTCGCACCCCGCCGGGTATGAAGCCCGGCGCCTCGCGGGCGGTGCCCGGTGGCGGTGCCGAGAACACCTGAACGGCTGGAACAGAGGTGTCATGCCTTATTCTGCGGCTGTCCATTCGCCGGCAGGGCTCGCGTCCGATCGCGCCGCCCTTGTCCCTTCCAGCGGGCGGGGGCGCCATGATCACCCCTCCGGCCCGCGGTCAGCCGTGGAGCGGAGGAGATGGCGAGCAGCCCGCTCGGGAAGCGCTGTGCCCGCGTCGGCCCAGTCGCCGGCAGGCCGCCTGTTCCCGCGGGGATCTCGCGGGTCCGTCGCCGAGTCCCGCGCAGCGGCGTTCGGCGAAGATGCTCGCGAGTCGAGCCCAAAAGTCCGTCCAGGACGTCTCGCCGTCGCCGTACGGCAGCCCGGATTCTCCGTGGTGATCGCGGAGACCGCGGCCCTGGAGGGCTGCGGGTTCGAATCTTCCCCGGGGCGGCGGAACCGGCGGCTCCCCCACGCGGCCCCAGCCCCCCGTGTCATAGGCGATGACGACTTCGGGCGGCCGGGATTCGACGGAGCGCTCCCGCCCGCCGTCGGCCGGATCACCGGCGCCGCCTTCGCCGGGCTCCTGGTTCACCCGCAAGAGCGGCACCGGGATGTGGCCCGACGGTTGCAGGAACCGCTCCTCTCCGAACCCCAGGCATCACTCGGTGTCGCCTCGGCGGGCCGGGCCGACGAGCCGATCGTGGCCTCCCTCCGCTCCTGGCTCAGGAAGGACGTCCGAAACGTCCGTCGACCGGCCGACGGTGCCGTGTTCCTGGCGCCGGCTCCCCCTTTGATCCGGTGGTCACCGTGATCCCCGGCAGCCGGTCGGCGCGGATCCAGGCTCTCGTGGCCGAGCAGGCGGCCCTGCGCGGCGCCCGGGTCGGCCTCCTCGACGTGTGTACGGCGGCGGTGACGGCGCTGCCGGTAGGCGGGGCCGGGGTGTCGGCGATGTCCCGCGGGCGGGCGAGTCATCCGCTGTGCAGCACCGACTCCGTCAGTCGGCAGCTGGAAGAACTCCAGCTCACCCTGGGCGAGGGGCCGTGCGTGGATGCCTTTGTCCTCGGCTCCTCGGTCCTCTGCACCGACTTGTTGGCCGGTGAACTCCAGCGGCATTGGGCGGTGTTCGCCGACGCGGCCCTGGAAGCCGGAGCCAGGGCGGTCTTCGCCTTCCCCCTGCAGATCGGGGCCATCAGCCCCGGCGTACTCGATCTGTACTCCAGCACCTCGGTCGAGCTGGACGCGGACGAGGTGGCCGACGCGATGGCCTTCGCCGACGCTGCCACGTTGCTTCTGCTCGACGCCGGGATCAGCGAGACAGGCGTCCCGTCCGACACCAGCGCGTCCGACACCGACGTGGCCGGCACGGACCGGCCGGACGCCGCACCCTTCGATGACCTGGGCGGTTACCGGGCCGAGATCGACCAGGCCACCGGCATCCTCATGGTCCAGCTCGGCGTCAGCGTC
This sequence comes from Streptomyces sp. NPDC031497, assembly GCF_055580905.1. Classification (NCBI taxonomy): domain Bacteria; kingdom Bacillati; phylum Actinomycetota; class Actinomycetes; order Kitasatosporales; family Streptomycetaceae; genus Streptomyces; species Streptomyces sp. NPDC031497. The sequence goes on along the minus strand of NZ_JBVIKO010000010.1, from coordinate 149,338 downwards.
GAGGAGGCATTCATCCGGCTGCGCGCCCACGCGTACGCCCGGGGGATACGGATCTCGGTGGTCGCCGCCGACGTGGTCGCCCACCGGCTCCACTTCCCCCGGGAGACGACACCGTCCGACGTGAGACCGCCGGATGCGCGTCCCTCCGATACCAAACCGCCGGATGCGCGGCCGCCCGACGAGGAGCCCTGATGCTCACGCCCCACAAACAGAGGTGTGCACGATGAAGGAACAGCTGATGGCCCGGACGTTCGTCGAGCTGGCGGACAGTCTCGTCGCCGACTTCGACCTCATGGACTTCCTGCGTCTGCTCACCGACCGCTGTGTCGACCTGCTCGACGCGAGTGCGGCGGGCGTCCTGCTCGCCGACCGCGACGGCGTGCTGCGCGTCATGGCCGCCTCCGACGAACGGGTGCGCCTCCTCGAACTCTTCCAGCTCCAGAACCACGAAGGCCCCTGCCTGGACTGCTTCCACACCGGGATCACCGTCTCCGTTCCCGACCTGCGCGACGAAGCCGCGCGCTGGCCCCTGTTCACCGCCCAGGCCCGGCGCAGCGGCTTCACCGCCGTCCAGGCGCTGCCCATGCGCCTGCGCGACGAGGTCGTCGGCGCCCTCAACCTCTTCCACACCACCCCGGGGCCCATCAGCCCCGCCGCCACCCCCTTCGCACAGGCCCTCGCCGACGTCGCCACCATCAGCCTGCTGCAACAGCGCACCACCGAGCGCAGCACCCTCCTCAACGAACAGCTGCAGACGGCCCTCACCAGCCGCGTGCTGATCGAACAGGCCAAGGGAAAACTCGCCGAGCGCCGCCACACGGACATGGAGCAGGCCTTCACGACGCTGCGCGCCTACGCCCGCGCCCACAACCGCCGCTTGGCGGACGTCGCCCGCGCCTTCATCGAAGAAACCGAGCACCTCCCCGGTCTCAGTCCGGGAAGTTCCTGATCAGCCTCTGCGAGAAGGGTTCGTCATGCCACTCGGCCCCACTACCGGGACCTCCCTCGACACTCCGGGCACCCCCGACCACCTCGACGAGAAGGAGCTGAGCGCTCTGGACGCCCATTGGCGGGCGGCGAACTACCTGGCCGTCGGGCAGATCTACCTCATGTCCAACCCTCTGCTGACCGAGCCGTTGACGCCTGAGCACGTCAAACCGCGACTGCTGGGGCACTGGGGCACCTCACCGGGCCTGAACCTGGTCCACACCCACCTCAACAGGGTCGTCAAGGCGAGGAACCTGGACGCGATCTGTGTCTGGGGGCCAGGGCACGGCGGGCCGGCCGTGGTGGCGAACTCCTGGCTGGAGGGCAGCTACACCGAGACGTACCCGGACCTCACGCGGGACGCGGCGGGCATGACCCGCCTCTTCCGGCAGTTCTCCTTCCCGGGCGGCATCCCCAGTCATGTCGCACCCGAGACCCCCGGATCGATCCACGAGGGCGGCGAGCTGGGCTACTCCCTCTCGCACGCCTACGGGGCCGCGTTCGACAACCCGGGGCTCCTGGTGGCCTGCGTGATCGGCGACGGTGAGGCCGAGACGGGCCCGCTGGCCGCCTCCTGGCACTCCGACAAGTTCCTCGACCCGGTACGGGACGGTGTCGTCCTGCCGATCCTGCACCTCAACGGCTACAAGATCGCCAACCCGACGGTCCTGGCCCGGATACCGGAGCCCGAACTCGACTCCCTGCTCAGGGGATACGGCCACGAGCCCCTCCACGTGACCGGGGACGACCCCCGCGCCGTCCACCAGGCGATGGCCCACGCCATGGACGAGGCCCTGAACCGTATCGCCGCCTTCCAGTACGCCGCCCGCACGGAGGGCACCGCCGAACGCCCGCGCTGGCCGGTGATCGTGCTGCGCACGCCCAAGGGCTGGACCGGACCCGCCGAGGTCGACGGCCTCCCGATGGAGGGCACCTGGCGAGCACACCAGGTGCCGCTGCCGGCCGTACGCGAGAACCCGGACCATCTACGGCAGTTGGAGCGCTGGCTGCGCTCCTACCGGCCCGCGGAACTCTTCGACGAGCACGGACGCCCGCGGGAACAGGTCCTGGCCTGCGTCCCCGACGGCGCGCACCGCCTGGGCGCCAACCCGCACACCAACGGTGGCCTGCTGCTGCGCGACCTGCCCCTGCCGCCCCTGGAGCGGTTCGCCGTCCCGGTCGACAAGCCCGGCGCGACGGCGCACGAGCCGACCCGCGTCCTCGGCGACCTGCTGGCGCAGGTGATGGCCGACACGGGCGAGCGTCGCGACTTCCGGCTGGTCGGCCCGGACGAGACGGCCTCCAACCGCCTCCAGGCCGTCTACGAGGCGAGCGGCAAGGCGTGGGAGGCCCAGGTTCTGCCCACGGACGAGCACCTGGAGCGCGGCGGCCGGGTGGTGGAGATCCTCTCCGAACACACCTGCCAGGGCTGGCTGGAGGGCTATCTCCTCACCGGCCGGCACGGCCTGTTCTCCTGCTACGAGGCTTTCGTCCACATCGTCGACTCCATGGCGAACCAGCACATCAAGTGGCTGCGCGTCGCCCGCCGGCTCCCCTGGCGCCGCCCGATCGCCTCCCTCAACTACCTGCTGACCTCGCACGTGTGGCGTCAGGACAGCAACGGCTTCTCGCACCAGGACCCCGGTTTCGTCGACCACGTGCTCAACAAGTCGCCAGAGGTCGTGCGGGTCTACTACCCCCCGGACGCCAACACCCTGCTGTCCGTGGTGGACCACGTGCTGCGCAGCCGCGACTACGTCAACGTCGTCGTCGCGGGCAAGCAGCCCTGCTTCGACTGGCTCGACCTCGACGCCGCCCGCGCCCACTGCGCCCGCGGCGCCGGGATCTGGGACTGGGCCGGCACCGAGTCCGACCCCGGCGAGCCCGACGTGGTGCTCGCCTGCGCGGGGGACGTACCCACCCTCGAAGTGCTGGCCGCGGCCTCGCTGCTCCGCCGCCACCTGCCCGAACTCGCGGTACGGGTGGTAAACGTCGTGGACATCGCCCGGCTGCTGCCCGCGGAGGAACACCCCCACGGCATGCCCGACAGCGAGTACGACGCGCTGTTCACCCCCGACAAGCCTGTCGTCTTCGCCTACCACGGCTACCCGTGGCTGATCCACCGGCTCGCCTACCGCCGCGCCAACCACCCGCACCTGCACGTGCGGGGCTACAAGGAGGAGGGCACCACCACGACCCCGTTCGACATGGTCGTACGCAACGACCTCGACCGGTACCGGCTGGTCATGGACGTCATCGACCGGGTGCCCGGTCTCGCGGTCCGCGCGGCGTCGCTGCGCCAGCGGATGGTCGACGCCCGCTACCGCCATCACGACTGGATCCGCGCCCATGGGGCGGACCTGCCCGAGGTGGCCGAATGGACCTGGAGTCAGTGACCACCCCTACGGCAGAGCTGCGGGTGGGGGACGCCGCCGCCGAAGACGCGAAGGCCGTGCTGGCCGCGCTCGCGAGCAGCCCCGACGGCCTGTCGGGCGGCGAGACGGGTCAGGCGGCCGAACGGCTCGCGGCCCTCGGGCCGAACGCCGTACGCACGCACCACGTCCGCGTCCTGGCGGTCCTCGGGCGGCAGCTGCGCAGCGCCCTGCTGATCCTGCTGGCGGTGACGGCCGGGGTCTCGTACTTCTTCGGCGAGCGGACCGGCGCGATCATCATCGGGGGGATTCTGGTGCTGAGCGTGGCGCTGGGATTCGTCAACGAGTACCGGGCGGAGAAAGCGGCACAGGCCCTGCACTCGCGGGTGCGGCACACGGCCGTCGTGGTCCGGGGCGGCGCGGCCGTCGAGGTCGACGTGACCGAGCTGGTGCCGGGCGATGTCGTACGTCTGACACTGGGGCAGGTGGTGCCCGCGGACCTGCGCCTGCTGGAGTGCACCGCGTTCGCCTGCGACGAGAGCGTCCTCACCGGGGAGTCCGCCCCCGCCGACAAGGACCCGGAGCCGGTCGCCGCGGGGGCGCCCCTGGCCGAGCTGTCCTCCTGCGCGCTGATGGGGACCGTGGTGCACGGGGGCAGCGCGACCGGAGTGGTCGTCGCCACCGGGGGCCGCGCCGAGTTCGGGCGGATCGCGCTGGGGCTGGGAGAACGGCAGCCGGAGACCGACTTCCAGGCGGGGCTGCGCCGCTTCTCCATGCTGCTTCTCAAGGTCGCCGCCGCCCTCACCACCGGGATCTTCGTCATCAACCTCCTGCTCCACCGCCCGCTGCTAGACGCTCTGCTCTTCTCGCTGGCCATCGCGGTGGGTATCACCCCGCAGCTGCTGCCCGCCGTGGTGAGCACGAGCCTGGCCACCGGCTCACGGCAGCTGGCGCGCCGCAAGGTCCTCGTCAAACGGCTGGTGTGCATCGAGGACCTGGGCGACATGGACGTCCTGGTCACCGACAAGACCGGCACGCTCACCGAGGGCCGCATCCGTTTCGAGGCGGCCCTCGACCCGGCCGGTGCACCCTCCGACACGGTGCTGAAGCTGGGCCTGCTGGCCACCGAGGGCGACCTCGACCAGGTGGGCGGGAACGCGCTGGACGTCGCGCTGTGGCAGGCCACGGACACGCCCCCGGCCGGACACCACCGGCTCGCGCTGCTGCCCTTCGACCACGACCGGCAGCTGGGCTCCGCGCTCGTCCAGCGTCCGGACGGCAGCCGTCTGCTCGTCGCCAAGGGCGCGCCCGAAGCGGTCCTGGCCCGCTGCGACGACGTACCGGAGGCGGCCGCGGCGGTGCTCCAGGAGCACTTCGCGGCGGGCAGCCGGGTGGTCGCCGTGGCCACCCGGGACACGCACGGGCAGACGTCCCTCACGGCCGCCGACGAGTACCGGCTGCGTCTGGCCGGCTTCCTGGTCTTCCTCGACCCGCCCAAGACCGGTGCCGCCGCCTCACTGCGCCGCCTCGCCGACCTCGGCATCACCGTCAAGATCTGTACGGGCGACAACGCGCTCGTCGCCCAGAAGGTCTGCGCCGACCTCGGCCTGCCGCCCGGCCGCGCCCTGACCGGCCAGGACATCGGGGCGCTGGACGACGACCAGCTGACCAGGGCGGCCGAGACCACCACCGTCTTCGCCCGCGTCTCGCCCCAGGACAAGGCCCGAGTCGTACGGGCGCTGCGGCGCCGGGGCCGGGACATCGGATTCCTGGGCGACGGCGTGAACGACGCGCTGGCCCTGCACGCCGCCGACGTGGGGCTGTCCGTGGACACCGCGACCGACGTGGCCAAGGACGCGGCCGACGTCCTGCTCCTGGAGAAGGACCTCGGCGTCCTCGCCGACGGGGTCGCCGAGGGCCGCCGGATCTTCGCCAACACCATCAAGTACGTCCTGATGGGCACCTCCAGCAACTTCGGCAACATGTTCAGCGCGGCCGGAGCCTCCCTGGTGCTGTCTTTCCTGCCGATGCTGCCCTCGCAGATCCTGCTCAACAACCTCCTCTACGACGCAGGGCAGTTGACCATCCCCACCGACCACGTCGATCCGGAGCAACTGCGCGCGCCCTCGCACTGGGACATCGCCTTCATCCGTCGCTTCATGCTCTTCTTCGGGCCCGTCAGCTCCGTCTTCGACTTCCTCACCTTCGCCGTCATGATCGAGATCTTCCACACCGGCGCCGAGCTGTTCCGCTCCGGCTGGTTCGTGGAATCCCTCGCCACACAGGCACTGGTCGTCTTCGCCATCCGCACCCGCCGGGTGCCGTTCTACCGCAGTCGGCCCAGCCGCCCCCTGCTGGTCAGCGCCCTGGGTGTCGTCGCCGTCGGTGTCGCGCTGCCGATGTCCCCGCTCGCGGGACCGCTCGGTTTCCGGTCCCTGCCGCTCGGACTCGTCCTCGCGCTGGCCCTGATGGTCGTGCTCTACCTGGTGCTGATCGAGGGCGCCAAACACGTCTTCTACGCCCGCGCCGACGCGCGGGCCGCACTTCCACCGGTACGCCACCGCACCCTCCGGCATCGCATCCAACGCCGGGCCGGCCGCTTCAGCCATCCCGGACCGCTGTGACCCCGGTGACGCGCTGTCACCGGGGCCGTCAACAGCACCGCACCGCGACGATCACGTCACCCCGGGCGGCCCGGAACCGTCAACCGCTCAATGATTCCTCGGCGTCCCGCCGCGTCGGCCAGTCGTCCTGCCGCTTCCGGGCCACCTCCGCACGGCTGCCGAACCGCTCTCCGGGCAGGGAGACCGACGGTGCGAGGGCCGGTGCGGGGATGGCAGGCTCCGGGATCACGGCCCCTGCGGAGAGCGCGGCGTGCCTGTCGCTCCGGCGCACGAGCCGTCCGTCGGACTCGTCGTCGCTGTCCCTGCTCTGGTGCTCGAAGAAGCGGAGCATCTCCACCGGGAACGGCATCACGAGGGTGCTGTTCTTCTCGGCGGAGACGTCCACCACGGTCTGCAGCAGGCGCAGTTGGAGTGCTCCGGGGGTGTCGGCCATGGTCGCGGCGGCGTCGGTCAGCCGCTGGGACGCCTGGAACTCTCCGTCGGCGGCGATGACCCGGGCACGGCGTTCCCGCTCGGCCTCGGCCTGCTTGGACATGGAACGCATCATCGACTCCGGAAGGGCGATGTCCTTGATCTCCACGCGTTCGATGCGCAGTCCCCAGGGTTCCTCGGTGGGGGCGTCCATCACCTTCTTGAGCTCCGCGTTGATGTGGTCCCGGTCGGAGAGCAGTGTGTCCAGGTCGGCCCTGCCGATGACCGAGCGGAGCGACGTCTGGGCGATCTGGGAGACGGCGGCAGGATAGTTGCGCACGTTCACCAGGGCCTTGACGGGGTCGATGACCTTGAAGTAGACGACCGCGTCGACGGTGAGCGTCACGTTGTCGGCGGTGATGGACCCTTGCGGCGGGATGCCGAGGACCTCGGTCTGGACGGAAACCTTCCGCATCCGGTCCCCGATCGGCCGGATGACGCGCAGGCCGGGCCCGCGGATGTCCGGCAGCAGCCGCCCGAAGCGGAACACCACGCCCTTCTCGTACTGCTGGACGTTGCGCAGGCTCAGGGCGAGCAGGACCAGCCCGGCCACGGCGCACACCACCAGCACGGTGATCAGAACACCCATGGTTCTCACTTTCCTTACGTCGATGACGGTGCCGGACCCGAGCGGTCCGGGAAGCACACGGCACGGGAGGACCCCGGCCTGTCGTCTGAGGTGCGGCCGGGGTCTCGGGCTGCTGTTGAGGCTCTGGTGTGTGGGCCCGGCTCAGCCGGGAGAACTCTGCAGTGCGTCGGTCCGGTCGGCCCGGGTGATGCCGGTGGCGGCCAGAATCCGCTCGGCCGAGACGCCGTTGTCATCCTGTACGGCCATGTCCGTCGCGGTGTGCGCGGGACCGGTCCCCGGCGGGATCACCAGGCACAGGAAGGGGTCCTGGTCGCCCCGGGTGACGATCATGATGCTGTCCCTCACGGCGGACCAGTCGATGCGGACCGTGTGCCCGTCGAAGAACAGATGGCCCGGGATCTCGTCCCAGTCGCTCGCGTCGAGGCCCACGCGGGCGCCGGGGCCCAGGGGGCCGTCAGTGCGGTGAGGAGACCCGACAGCCGGCTCCTGAGGTCCCGTGTCCGCAGCCACCACACGCCGTCGAACGTCCCCGGGTGCTTGGTCGTCTCCATCCGCCGGCTGCGGCCGTGGTGGCCACCAGGGTTCCCACGGCTCTCACCGCGCCGTCGGCGGCACGTATACGGCCGGGATCTGCGGGCGTGCTGCCGGATCGCGGACTTCGTGGTCTTCTTCGGAGTCCCAGGCCGTCTGCCCCGCCGGGTCGGCCTCCGACACCGTGCGCAGGTGCGCCGCCTCCATCATCAGCCGGTCCACGTGCGAGGTGCGCAGGCAGTCTCTGCCGGCGGCCATCAGCCAGAGGGCCGAGACGGGCGTCGGCTGTACCTGCCCGCCCATGGGCACCGCACCCGGGGAGGCCGGCCAGTACGGCTGGTTCGTCAGGCCCCCGGTGATCCGCCCCGGCAGCGGATCGAGCGCGGCCGTCGGCGAGGGACCGAGGGGAGCGGAAGGGATCCGGAGTGGCCTGGAGGAGGGCGTTATTCCGGGGATCGGCGTGGGGTAATCGGTCGCAGTCATGACGCGAACCCTGCTCCGGGCCGACGGGAACCGGCCCGGCGTGGTCAAATCGCCGAAAGTGACAACGACATGGAAGCCGGTGCACGAAATACCCTCGGTAACACCAGCGTACTCCGTCGACGGTCCGAGCGGACTCCCCCGTCCGGGCAGCGCGGCCGGCCCAGGACCGGGCACATGGAGCCTGCCCAGCCGGGTCCGGTGACAACAAGGCCCGCACCCGGGGTGCCGCGGACCCCGGGGGTGGTCCGACGGCCACCGTCAACGGACTGCCACTCCCAACCCCACACTGTCCTTCCAAGCGGTGGCCATACTCTCCGTCAGCCGCCCGGCCTCCGCGTCCGTGGCGGCGGGCGGCACCACCAGCAGGTCCCACCGGCCGCGGCCGGGCGCCAGCAGGCAGACGGTGGAAGGGAAGCGCTGCGTGGTCGTCCGGCGCAGGCGTACGGCCTGGTTGGCGACGAGCAGCCGGTTCGGGAACGGGGACCATGCGGCCTCGTCCACGAGGACGCTGGTGACCTGTCCCCAGGCGTGCGGCAGTCCGGCCAGCAGCCTGGGCAGTTCGGTCGCCAGATCGGGCGAGCGGGGCCACCAGGCGCCGTCGATGCGCCGGGGCATGTGGCCCTGTGCCGACTGGGACACCAGGCGCAGGCGGACGGCGGACGACGAGGAGAGCGGGGGCGGCGGGGCAAGTGTCATGAGAACTCCTGAACGGGATGCGGTCGCCCGGTTCACGCGCGGCGGGCTGCGATACGGTCCGGGGTGGGCCAGCGCACGTCCCGGACCCAGCCGAGGCGTTCGAAGAACCGGATCACGGCGGCGGACGGGTCGAGCTGGCCGCGGTCGACGCCGTGCCGGGCGCAGGTGGGGTCGGCGTGGTGGAGGTTGTGCCAGCTCTCGCCGAAAGAGAGCAGGGCCAGGGGCCACAGGTTGGTGGCGCGGTCGTGGCGACGGGTACGGAACGGGCGCTCACCGATCACATGGCAGAGGGAGTTCACGCTCCACGTGACGTGGTGGAGCAGTGCGATGCGGACAAGTCCCGCCCACAGCAGGGCGGTCAGTGCGGCCACCCAGCTGCCGCCGATCAGCCACCCCGCGGCGAAGGGCAGTGCGAGGGTGAGTACACACAGGGCCGGGAAGGCCCGGGAGACGGTCCGGATGTCACGGTCGGCCAGCAGATCGGGAGCGTAGCGCGCCGCGGACGTGGGGTCGTTGCGGAACAGCCAGCCGACGTGGGCATCCACCAGTCCGCGCAACTGGCCGCGTACAGAAGTGCCGTAGCGATACGGGGAGTGAGGATCGCCCGGCCGGTCGGTGAAGGCGTGGTGGCGGCGATGGATGGCGACCCAGCCGATCACGTCACCCTGGAAGCTCATCGACCCGGCCACGGCGAGCGCGGTGCGCAGCGGCCGGACGGCCCGATAGCTGCCGTGGGTCAGGCCACGGTGGAAGCCGACCGTGACGCCGAGGCCCGTGACGGTGTAGAGCACCGCGGCGAGCACGACATCGACGGGATGGATCAGGCGCCCCCACAGCAGCCAGACGGCCGGACTGAGTGCCAGGAACGGGAGGAAGACGATCAACGCCGTGATCGCCAGGGACAGCCGCTCGCTGCCGGTGCGCTCGGCAGCCGTTCCCTCGCGCGCGAAGGCTGCCCTCCCGTCGTACTCCGGGGACGGCTGGGCGCCTTCCGGCGGGACGGCGGATGGGGAGCGGAGGATATGGAGAGACATGCGCGGTCCTTGACCTCAGTGACGACAGTGCGGCCGGGGTCTTGGGCTGCGCCTCTTGGACGGTGGGTGCGTAACGGCATCGCAGAGAGCGGATGCGAGTCGCACGGACGGTGGATACGGGAGCTACACGGGCTTGGACTGGCTAGGACGTGGAGAGCGGGCGGCGGGGCCGTCAGGCGGTCTCGCCCTGGTGGGTGCCATCGGCGGGCGCTCTGGTGCAGTCGAGTCAAGAGCCGAGCGGACCGCCGACGCGCGAAGCGTCCGGTGTGAGGTGCAGTCGCGTGCCCGCTCCTGAGGGGCCGCGACGAGGACGAGACCGGTCCGAACACCGGCGCACGACGTGCCCTCGACGTTGTCAGCGTACTCCTGCCGCTCGGGACAGCCGCTCTGGCGCATCTTTGTGGTGCGGTGCCCGCCGAAACCACCGGCCGATGCCCGATGACGGGATGACAGGTTGGTCGATCATGAACTGCTCCCGGGACGACGAAGTGAATCCGCGACCGGTCACACTGTTGACCTTGCCGTCTCTCGTGTGGCAGCCCGGGGAGTCCCACTGACAGACCGGCTGCGACGACAATAGAGGTGGGCGGCGGGGCCGTCAGGTCGCCCTGGTAGTGAGATCGGCGGGTGCGGGCATCTGCGCCACCTGCCAACAGCTTCTGCCCGGCAGGACATATAAGTGCAGGGCGGTCCGGCCGAGATCTGTCCACGGCGTCCAGGCAGGTCGGCGGCGAGAGCCCGACGGCACCTGCGGCGGCACCGAGGCAAAACACCGGGAGTGTTCCTGACGAATACGAAAGCGCCGTGCGGGAGGGTCACAGAGGACATGCTCGGGTAACTGGCCGGCCTCGGACTGGAGTGGGCCGGGTCGGCCACGGGCTATCCAGGTGGGCCGTCATCAGGTGACGGCCCACCTTGTGGGATCGAGCAGCAGATCTTCAGCTCGTTGGGAGGGCGGGGGCATCGCTCGTCGCGGGCCCGGGCGCCTGCCACACGTGGACGGAGTGCAACCGTCTGATCGAACTCGGCCGCAAGGTCAACGGCGCCGTGGGCTGGAACCCGGGGTCCGGGCAGGTCTCCAACGGCCTGGGCTGCGCGAGCGAGGAGCGCCTCTACGTGCGCGAGTCCTGGGAGCGCTCCTGAGCCTGCCAGGTCGGGCGGCCCCCCAGGTGGCGCAGTGCTGATGCCGCTGCCCCGGCGCCGCACATGCCGTGCACCCCGGGGCCGGGTGGGGTGGCCGCTGAGCACAGGAACACTCCGGGCAGGCCAGTGGCGTACGGGTCCAGCGCCGGGCGGGCGCCCAGGAGGAGCTGGGAGACCGTCTTCGCTCCGGTGAGGATGTCGCCGCCGGTGAAGTTGGGGTTGGCCGCTTCGAAGTCGGCGGGGCGGGTGATGTGCCGGCCCACGATTCGTTCGTGCACGCCGGGGGCGAAGCGTTCGAGCTGCCGGAGGATCGCCTCCGTGGCATCGCCGTCGTAGCCGTGCGGGACGTGGGCGTACGTCCAGACGGGGTGGACGTCGCCGACCGACCGGGAGGGGTCGGCAAGGTACTGCTGGCCGACCAGGACGAAGGGCCGCTCGGGCATCCGGCCCTGCGTCACGTCCCGTTCCGCCTGGGCCACTTCGGCGAGCGGGCCGCCGAGGTGCACGGTCCCGGCCCGTCGTGCCCGCTCGTCCCTCCAAGGCACGCCGCCCTCGACGGCTAGGTCCACCTTGAAGGCGCCAGGGCCACGGCGGAAGCGCCGGTACGCGCCCGTCACGCGGGCGGGCAGCCTGTCGCCGTAGAGGGCGGCGACCTGGCCGGGGTCGAGGTCGAGCAGAGTCACGTCAGCGGGCGGGATCTGCCGCCGGGTGGTGATCCGCACGCCGGTCTCGATCGTGCCGCCGGCGGCGAGGAGAGCCGCGGCCATGCTGCGGGCGATGGACTGCGAGCCGCCCTCGGCGACGGCCCACCCGGCGGCGTGGCCGGAGGTGAGGATGCCGAGCCCGATCGCCGAGACGAGCGGGTCCCAGAACGGCCGGAACGCGTGCGCCGCCACCCCGGCCCACAGAGCCTGGGCCTGCGGGGTCCGGAAGAGGCGCGCGAGGACCGCGGGAGGCAGCACGGCCGGGAGGCCGAACCGGGCGAGCAGCAGCGGGTGCGCCGGGATCCGCAGCAGCGGACCCATCACGTCGTGCGCGAGAGCGTCCCAGCGCCGCACCAAGGGCTCCACCAGGGCCCGGTAACGGCGGCCGTCCGGGCCGAGCCCGGCGGCGGTCTCCGTGACGGAGCGCAGCAGGACCCCGGCCGTGCCGTCGTCCAGCGGGTGCACACAGTCGATCTCCGGCAGCCGCCAGCGCAGCCCGTGGCGTTCGAGGCCGAGGGCCCGGAGCGCGGGCGAGGTGACGGCCATGGGGTGGATGGCCGAGCAGTGGTCGTGCAGCAGGCCGGGCAGGATCGCCTCGTGGCTGCGCGTGCCGCCGCCGACCTCGTCGGCGGCCTCCAGCAGCGTGACGTCCAGGCCATCCCGCGCGAGGAGGGCCGCAGCAGCGAGCCCGTTGGGCCCGCCACCGACGACGACCGCGGTCGTCATGACGCCGACCCCATGCTCGGAACGCCGGGCGCCGAGCGCAGCGCACGACGAGACACGGCACCGCACACGGGACAGTCCGGGCCGTCGGCGGCCCCGGGCTGACGGGTCACCATGTCGCCCACCGTGACCTGGCCTTGTCCGAGCAGGCCAAGGGCGGCGTCGTGGATCTCATACGCCACAGTCTGCCGGTGGATGGGCTGCCCTTCCAAATGATCACTAACCTCAGCCGTGCTCTTGTTCCTCGGTGCTTCCATGAGCCGAGGGCCTTGGTGGGTCAGGGCGATCCTTGCCGGTTATCTGGTCAACTGATCAGGTCCTCACCGAAAGATGGGATTGCAGGGAAGGACCGCTCCGGCGACGCGCAGAGGTCGGTTCCCTTCCCTGTCCTCGCGCAAAGCCTTCATGTTCTTCTTGCGGTGTTCCTTCAGCTCCGCCAGTTCCGACTCTCCCCGGAGCTGCTCATTTACTCAACACGCCGGTGAGGCGTCGGGGGTCGGATGAGGGCGGTATCGGCCGAGGTGCTGCGGATGCATGAATTTCTTTGCTGCCTGGGCTGACCTGGGAAGTGACGTCACTGTGTCGGCCGTCTCGACTAAGCAGGCACGACCATTCGGCCTATTAAAAATTTTCTGAGCATTTGTGATCGGCTCGCCAGGTTGGGCGAAACCACGCGCGCGAGTTGCAAGTTGGGGCATGCGTCTGCGTAATATTCCAGGGGAAGAGACAGGCGATTCCGTGTGACCGAGAACCGCCGAATACGTCTCCATCCCCTCACAGGAGCTGGCCCTTCGATGACGCCCAATTTCCCTGTCGCGCCTATGCGGCGCGCTTTGTCGGTATGGATCGCGGCGGTACTTGCCGTGGTGATCTCCGCTGTCGTAGTCGCTGTGTCGCCGACACAGGCAAGTGCCCTCGCCACCTTTGTAGATCTGGGCAGGGCGGACAGCTTCGCGGTACTGGCCGGTTCGGCAACCACCAACACCGGCCCCTCGGTGATCACCGGGGATGTCGGAGTGTCTCCGGGAACGTCCATCACCGGATACGGGCCGCCCGCCGTGGTGAACGGGACCCAGCACTCTGCGGACACTGTGGCTCAGGACGCCCAGACCGACCTGATCACGGCGTACGACGACGCTGCCGGGCAGCCCTCCGACGGGGCACTTCCCCCGGACGCCGGTGGCCTGGAGCTGGATCCGGGCGTCTACACAGCCTCCACCACTCTCGGGCTCACCGGCACCCTCACCCTGAATGCCCACGGGGACCCCAACGCCGTCTGGGTGTTCCAGATCGGTTCGGGGCTGACGACGGCGTCCGGCAGCAGCGTGTCCCTCATCAACGGCGCCTCGCCGTGCAATGTGTTCTGGAAGGTGGGTAGTTCGGCCACTCTTGGCACCAGCACCGCCTTCGTGGGCAACATCCTGGCCATGACCTCGATCACTGCCACCACGAGCGCGACCATCGAGGGACGGGCGCTGGCCCGTAACGGTGCCGTGACGCTGGACACCAACACGATCACCCGGCCGCAGTGCGCGGCTGGCACTACGGGTGGCACCACGACGACCGGCACTACCGGTGCGACGACCACCGGCACCACCGGTGCCACGACCACCGGCACCACCGGTGCCACGACCACCGGCACCACGGGTGCCACCACGACGGCCGGCACTACCGGGGCCACCACCACCGGCACCACCGGTGCGACGACCACCGGCACCACCGGAG
>NZ_JBVIKO010000010.1:0-135158 GCF_055580905.1 Streptomyces sp. NPDC031497 | reverse complement strand
GGCCACCACCACCGGCACCACCGGAGCCACCACCACCGGCACCACCGGAGCCACCACCACCGGCACCACCGGAGCCACCACCACCGGCACCACCGGAGCCACCACCACCGGCACCACCGGTGGCACCTCCGGTGGGAACGGCCATGGCTGCAAACCCGAACACAACGGGTACGGCGACGAGTACGGCGACAAGCCCGGCCAGGACGACAGCTACGGCTGTGACCCTGCCTAGCATGCGCGACCCACTCCAGCGGGGTGACTGCTCGCAGGCAGCCAACCACGTGCGCGAGTAGGACGGGTGGCGTGCGGCGCGGATCGTCCTCGATTCCGCCGCACGCCGCAGACGGAAGCTCAGGAGAACCAGGTGAGAGAAGTCGGGACGGAAGGACCGGATAGGGCCGTGCAGGGTGCCATTGCGTCAGCAGATGCTGACGAATCGGACCAGGCGGGCGCTAGGCCGACCGCACAGAAGGGGAGCGGGAGACCGACTGCGTTCCCAGCGTCTTCGGAGCCGCCCGTCGCCCTGAAGGCCGGAGTGCAAGTCGCCGTGGTCCTGTGCCTGGCGGCGGCCCTGGTACACGTGCTCATGGTCTTCCTGCAGGTGGCACCGCCGAATCCCGTCTCCCGGCAGTACAGCCGGCAGGTCAACGCCTGGGTCTTCCCGTTGTTCGAGCAGAACTGGCGGCTCTTCGCCCCGGACCCGGAGTCGGTCAACCGGCAGATTTCGGCAAGGACCATGCACACCGCCCCGGACGGCACCGCCGTAGTCAGCGGCTGGTTCGACCTGACCGCCGTCGACACAGCCGCGGTGAAACACGACCCCTTCCCGAGCCACACAGCACAGAACATGCTGCGCCGGGCCTGGACTTCCTACCTCGAAACACACGGTGGCGACGACCATCCTCGCTCACAACGCGCTCTGATGATCCAGCAATACCTGCGCAACATCGCAGCGGATCGCGTCGCCGCACATCGCCACGGCACATTCGAGTCCATCCAGCTGAGGGTGATCACCCTGCCCATCACCGCGCCGCCCGCAGCGGGCGGCCCCGGTCCCGGCACGGCCCCACCACGGCCCACCGACACCCGTTACCTGCCCTGGTGGAAGGCGGCCCGCCATGCAACAGGCTGAGCAGACATCGGCCCCGGCAACCACGTCGTCGCAGCCAGGACACGGCACCGAACGGGCGAGCGCACAGGCGCCGCAGCACATGCCGGCCCGTGTCGCTGCGCTCCTCACCCTCCTGCTGGAGCAGCCGATCTCCCTGTACGCCGCGGCGGTTCTGCGCATCGGGTACGGGTTCCTCTACTTCGCCTTCCTGCTGCGCGAGTTTCCCCACCGCGGCGAGATCTGGGGTCCCGGCTCGCCGTGGACGCCGGCACTGGCCAAGGAGCTCTTCGACCAGACCGGCTGGGCCAGCATCCTCACCCTGTCCGACAGCCGGGCCTACTTCGAGGTCTGCTACGCGGCAGCCATCGTCATCTCCGCACTGTTCATGTTGGGCTGGCGGACCAGAGCGGTGTCCGTGCTCTTCGCGGTCGTAGTGACGTCGTTCCACGCCAGGGCGATCTTCATGACGGACGGAGGGGACAACCTCATCCTCCTCATGGCCCTCTACCTCGTCGTCACCGCGTGCGGCCGACGCTGGTCCCTCGACGCACGCAGGGCCCGGCTCCGGGCATCCGCCGGCAAGGCAGTCCGGCTTCCGCTGGACCAGGCATCCGGCGAGCTGCGACGCCACCTCCGCGACGCGCGCCTGACAGTGATCACCGTGCTGCACAACTGCGGCATGCTCGTCATCGCCGCCCAGGTCTGCTTCCTCTACGGATCCGCGGGCCTGTACAAGGTGCAGGGCGCCTCCTGGGGCAACGGCACCGCCCTCCATTACGCCCTGAATCTCAACCTGTTCCAGCCCTGGCCCGAGCTCTCCGCCATGGCGGACGAACACGACGTACTGGTCGCCATCGCCTGCTACCTGACGGTGCTGTTGCAGGTGGCCTTCCCGTTCGTCCTGTTCGGCAGGCTCAAGTACCCCGTCCTGACGATGCTGCTGAGCATGCACCTGGGGATCGTGATCTTCCTGGGCCTGCCGCTCTTCTCCGGCGCGATGATCGTCGCGGACGCCGTGTTCCTTCCGGACCGCTTCTACCGGTACTTGGGACAGCTGTCGCGGCGAGTTGTGCCGTGGGCCGACGGCAGGGAGGCACCGACTCCGACCCCCGCAGAGGCTGCATCAGTACCTCCGCAGCCGAAACATACTGGCTGAGGCCGACACTTGGTGCCGCTGCACGACCGGACATCCAACTCGCTGACCACCCGGTACATCGCGGCTTTCAGCCCTCGTGAGGGCCGGCAGACGCGGCGTCGCGCTCCCGGGCTGCCCGACCGGGATCACGGCACCAGCAGCCACCCGTGCTGCCCCCGGTGAGGGTGTGGGAGAAGGCGAGGCGGAAGGCGGACCCGAGCCTGGTGGGTCTCGTTCGCCCCCGTCCGGCGCCGTTCAAAGGTGCCGCTACCACTCGCTCCGCCCCAGGTCAGAAAATCCCGTCTCCCACCGAACCCCGGACGAAGACTTGGAGAGGGTGTTGGCGGCAACTCCCTCGGTGAGGCCGTCCAAGTACTCAGGGGCGGCTTGCCGCGTCGATGTGTGACTTGGTGGCGTCGGCGATGAAGTCGTGCGTGCTGTCCGGGCTGAGGGCTCGGGCCTGTAGGTGGTCGTACATCGTGGCGTACTGCTGTACGGCGGATTGTCTTTCCAGGTAAAGGTCGCTGGTGAAGCGTTCCAGATACACCACCCCTGGCTGCGGGCCGTCGGCGAACCGCAGGATGGAGAACTGTCCTGAGAGGCCCGGGTGGGCGCCCACCGTGTAAGGGAGGACTCGCACGGTGATGTGCGGCTCGGCACCGAGTGCGTTCAGATGCTCCAGCTGCTCACGCATGACGTCGGGACCGCCGACGACACGGCGCAGTGCCGATTCCTCCAGGACGACCCGAAGACGCAGTGGGGAGGTGGGGTCGTAGATCCGGTGCTGACGGCGCAGCAGCACCTTGAAGCGCCGGGCGGCCTGTTCGGCAGTGACCGGGGGAATCGTTTCCTCGATGACGGCACTGGCGTAGGCGGGGGTCTGCAGCAGGCTGGGAATCACCATGGGCTCGTAGGCATGGATCGAGGCGGCGTCCGTCTCGAGGCCGATATGGACGCTGTGGGGGTGCTCTCCGTAGGCGCTCCACCATCCCTGCTGTCCCGACTCCTGGGCCATGCGCATCAGGGAGTCGACGACCTGGTGGTCCGTCACCCCGTAGATGGTGCAAAGGTCGCGTACATCGCGGGGGCTGATGGCACGGCGGCCGTTCTCCATATGGCTGATCTTGGGCTGGGAGACCATGAGCCGCTCAGCCACTTCCGTGCTCTTCAGCCCACTGTCATGGCGGAGCCGGCGCAGTTCGGCCCCCAGACGGCGTCTCCTCGCGGTGGGACTGATGATCACCGTCATGCGCGGGGTACCTCCGGATCCACGTTGTTGTCAGATCCGAAGGTTGCCATGGGGCACGACTTGTCGATCATGTGCCATGCCGTCGTGCGCGTGGACAGGTGAAACGGACTGTGACGTTGTCATTTTCCTTTCCTGTACCGACATGCCGGGGCGGCGCCGAGCGAGGCGCGGTGATCTAGGAGCAGCCGTTCCTGCGGGAGGCGGGCGAGGTCTCGGTCCTTGTGGTGCGGGTGGACCACGGTTCCGAATAGGAGCCGTGCGGGACCGGCGTCCGCGGCGCTCGTTCACGTGCGGAGTGCCGCGGACGGTACCAAGGCGCTCTCACGCACGTCCTACTAACGAGGGCGACGCTCCCAGACCACAAGGCCATGAGCTGCGCGTATACGCCTGACGTGGACCACCTGGACCGTACGGGACGCGTTCTACAACCTGTGCCATGTGGTACCGCACACGCAGACGCCTCCCATAGGGCGTCGCCCTTCCATCTGCCTCAGTCCCTCCCGCGCACACGAGGCCACGGGACAGGAAAGATCTGGACCGTACGCGGACCAACCGAGCCGCAAAGGCCGCCTCTTACACTATTACCGCAGTTCAGGGGCTCGGAAGCGATGTACCACCAGCAGACGAAGAACATTCTTTGTTTCCCGCCGGACCAGTCGCGGACCAAATAGCTCGGCGTCGGTGATGACGGTCGGATCACCACCTTCGAGAACACGTCCGGAAGGACAACAGCTTCTAACGGCAAAGCGACCTCCTCCGGAAGCTCGACGCAGCGCTCGACCGCCTCCGCCCAGGGCCAACGACGCTCACCACCGACGACCTTCTGCCGTGGACGAGTTCCACACCGGCGGCCAGGCGACGACGCCGGAGCTGGCCGAACACCGGCTTCTCAGAGCAGGCATGCACGTCCTCGACGCGGGAAGCGGTCTGAGCGGTCCGGCCCACCACGTCACGTCGCCGATTCGCCAGGGTGAAGGCCGCGTTGAAACTCACGGCCCCGTTGGGTCAGCATGGACGTGACATCGTCGACGGACAGCGACCAGGCTCGATCGTGGGCACCGGTTTCGGTGGCGGCCTGGCAGGCGGCTTCGACGCCGTTGTCGTCGAGCAGAGCGTCGGCCAGCGGTGAGGTGGACGTAGAGGATCGCGTTCCATGCCTCGCGGAGTTCGACGGACGCCGGATTCCCGGTGGGCCTGCGGTCGAGCAGGGCTTCCCTCCAGGTTGTCAACGTCGGTTCGGCCAAGGCCCATCGGCCGTCGGACAGGTCACTGGGCTGCGCAACCTATTCGCCCCCTACCGCACTTGACGGCGTGACGCACACCTGAACGCCCGCTCAGATCCAGCCTCGCTTGGCGGCTTCGGTGCCCAGCTGGAAGCGGGTATCGAGGCCGAGCCGGGACGTGATCGCGGCGATCCTGCGGGTCACGGTGCGCGCGCTCGTCCCCAGTTGCCGGGCGATCGCCTGGTCCTTGTAGCCAGCTTGCAACATTCTCAACAGCAAGAGATCGTCCGTGCTCGGCTGGTCGGAGGTCTCCGGGGCCATCGAGACAATGGGCTGTGCCCGCTGCCAGTAGACGTCGAACAGCTCAAGAATCGCATCGAGCAGACCCGACTGATGGACGACGGCAATTTTGTCGTACCGTCCTCCGATCAGCGCGACCAGCGCGACACGACGGTCCATGATCCGCAGCCTGAACGGCAGGGCCGGCAGGATCCGGGCCTGCTCGCCGAGCCCGGACAAGCGGGTGATCAGCTCGAATCGGCCAGGCTGCTCCAGCCCCTCCGGGGTGTAGACGGACCGTATGTCGATGCCGCGGCCCAGCAGCTCCATCGTGAAGGTCTCCTCCAACTCGACGCTGTACGGGCCCAGGTACGGAGGCCGGTCAAGAACCCAGAAGTGGGTGCGCATCGATTGGGTCAGCTCGGCCACCCGTAGGGTGACCGCCGCCTCACCGGAGATCACCTCCACCAGCTCGGTCGGATCCCCCTGCAGTCGGTTGGCGCGGTACTCGCCTGCCAGGTCATCGACCGCGTCCCACACCGCGGTGAACGCCGCCTCGGTATCGGCTCGACGCCTGGCGAGCAGTGCGCTCAACGCGGTCCGCGGGCTGACCGGCCGGTACTCGCCGCGTCGTTCTCTTCGCAGCACGCCCAGTTCCACCAACCGGGCCACCGCGTGGTGTATCCGGCCGGGTGTGGTGCGCAGGTGTTCGGCGATCTCCCGCGCTGTCCGGTCCGGCTTGGCCAGATAAGCGCGGTAGACCCGCTCGTCGAACTCGCTGATCCCAAGGGCATCGAGCACCGGGCATCCTCCTCGTCGTCACCTCCCGGCGGGCCGTCGGGCCGGCGATGGCGCGATTCGCCAGCTGGCGATATCAGACACGAGCCTGATCTATACATCTCCCGGCCACAAGCCTTAACTCTGATCGTCCACGCCTGCCGCGATCCCAGAACCCTCACGATCGATCCATCGGCCATCGGCCATCCGCCCCCCCTTATTTCCCCCCGCCGATCCGTCACTTCAGGCATGAATCGCTTGCGGGCTGCCCCGGCCCCACGGAACAGTCAGGGAATCCCTTGAGATCATCACCGAGACGCTGGAGTGTGTTCGCCGTCGCCGGCGCCGCCCTCCTGTCATTGGCACAACCCGCCGCCCTGTCTGCCGCCCACGCCGCGGCAGCCACCACCAACGACTCCGCCGCTCCCGCCGCGCAGCGCAACGTGCCACCGGGAGTCCACTCGGTCACCCTGATAACGGGTGACGTCGTTGTCACACGGCAGTCCGGCGCCGGCCGCGGCACCGTCGATGTGCGTGGTGCCGCCGGGGCGGAAGCCCAGGCGCACATCATGGAGACCAACGGCGACCTGTACGTCTATCCCGACTCCGTTCTCCCCTACCTGGCGGCGGGCACGCTGGACAAGCGCCTGTTCAACATCAGCCGGCTCGTCGCGGACGGCTACGACGACGCACATCGCGATCAGTTGCCGTTGATCGTCTCGTACGACAGCAAAGCCGCCTCAGGGCTGCGTTCCGCAACTCCCAAGGGCGCTACCCGGGTCAGGGCCCTCGGCAGTGTCCAGGGTGCCGCGCTGGCCGAGGACCGGGACCGGTCGGCGGACTTCTGGCGGGCTGTCACCTCCGCGCCGGCGCCGGGCTCGAGGACCACGGCAGCCGCGTCCGCGTCCGGCGGACGGGCCTTCGGCGAGGGTATCGCCCGCATCTGGCTCGACGGGGTCGTGAAGGCGGACCTCGCCGAGTCCACCTCCCAGATCGGCGCACCGCAGGCGTGGCAGGCCGGTGACACCGGGCAGGGCGTGGACGTCGCCGTCCTGGACACCGGTGTCGACGCCGAACACCCTGACCTGGCCGGCCGGATAGCGGCCTCGCAGAGCTTCGTCCCGGACGAGGACGTGACGGACCGCCACGGGCACGGCACCCACGTCGCGTCCACCATCGCCGGCACGGGAGCCGCGTCGGACGGCAAGGAGAGGGGCGTCGCCCCCGGCGCGCGCCTGCACATCGGCAAGGTGCTCTCCGACGAGGGTTCCGGCCAGGACTCCTGGGTGCTGGCCGGCATGGAGTGGGCCGCGGTGGACCAGCACGCGGACATCATCAACATGAGTCTGGGCTCCTCGGAACCGTCCGACGGCACCGACCCCCTCAGCACGGCGGTCGACCGCCTCAGCGCCGAGACCGGGGCCCTGTTCGTGGTCGCCGCGGGCAATACCGGTACGGACCACAGCATCGGCAGCCCGGCCGCGGCCGACGCCGCCCTGACCGTGGGAGCCGTCGACTCCTCGGACGACGTCGCCTACTTCTCCAGCCAGGGCCCGCGCGTCGACGGTGGGCTCAAGCCGGAGATCACCGCGCCCGGCGTCGACGTGCTGGCGGCACGCTCCCAGTACTCGCCGTTCGGCGAGGGCAGCTACCTGACGTTCAGCGGGACCTCCCAGGCCACCCCGCATGTCGCGGGCGCCGCGGCCCTCCTCGCGGCCGCGCACCCCGGGCTGACCGGCTCCCAGTTGAAGGACCTCCTGGTGAGCAGCTCGAAGCAGACGCCCAAGTACGACGCCTTCCAGGCGGGCAGCGGCCGGGTGGACGTCCCGTCGGCGCTGAGCGCCGACGTCTTCGCCTCCGCGACCGCGTTCGCCGGCCAGGTGACGACGGGTGCGTCCGACGCGGCGCAACGCCCGGTCACGTACACCAACATTGGTGACGTTCCGGTCACCCTCGACCTGTCCGTTCAGGCCCCGAACGCCCCAGCGGGAATGTTCCGGTTGTCCGCCTCCAAGGTCGTCGTGCCGGCGCACGGCACCGCCGAGGTCACGGTCACCATCGACGGCTCCCAAGCGACGGGGAACGGCCGCTGGAGCGGCCAGGTCGTCGCGGCCGACACGGCGGGGAAGGTCGTCACCCACACGGCGGTGTCGCTGGGCGACGTCACCCACAAGCTGACCGTGGTCCTGAAGGACGCACACGGAAAGCCGATGTCAGGGGTGGTCGAGCTGCTGCGGTCCGGCGACGACGCGCCCCAGTTCTGGGTCGTCGACGAGACCGGCACGTCCCAGATGTACCTCCCGAACGACGTCTACTCGGTGCTGTCCTTCAAGGCCGTGCAGGGCATCCACGGCCCGCACTCGATGGGGATGGCACTGCTCGGTGACCCCGAGGTCGTGATGGACCACGACGCCACCGTCACCCTGGACGCCACGAAGATCGAGCGGATCGACATGACCACGCCGCAGCGGACCGAGGCGACCTACCAGCGCCTGGAGTACGCCCGCTCGATGGGCGGCCAGCTGTGGCGCGACTACATGGAGACCCAGACCAACTACGACAGCCTGTGGGCCCAGCCCACCACGCACAAGGTGACCCACGGCGACTTCGACCTCGGCGCACGCTGGCGCAAGGAGCAGCCGGCACTGGCCATCGCCACCAAGACCACCGAGTTCACGGACGCCCACCGGCAACAGGACGTCACCCCGCTGTCCCAGGGGCACTACAGGCTGCCGCTCGTGGCCGCCGGCGACGGCACGAACGCGGACTACGCCGGTGTGGACGCGCGGGGCAAGGCGGTCGTCGTCCGCCGCAACGACACGATCAGCGACGCCGACCAGGCCATCGCGGCGATCAAGGCGGGCGCCAAGCTCCTGCTGGTCGTGAACAACACACCCGGGCGAGGGTTCCGGAGCTACAGCAACGACGACTGGACACACACCCCCGCCCGAATCGACGTCGCGCTGTTGAGCACGGACGAGGGCGAGAAGCTCTTCGGCCAGGCCTCCGTTCACGGGGCCTCGCTCTCGGTGGACTCGCAGCCGGTCAGCCCTTACGTGTACGACCTGATGTGGACGTGGCACAACGCGATCCCGGACCACCTGGTCGTCCAGGGCGGCCCGAAGAACCTCGCGCGGGTGAACGTCACCTTCGACAGCCCCGACCCGACCCTGGGCGGCGGTGAGTTCCGCTTCGACTGGCCGGCCTACAACAGCAAGTGGGGCATCGGCACGACGATGCGTGAGCCGATGAACTCCCAGCGGGTCGACTGGGTCTCCACCGGGCCCGGATACTCCTGGGGCCAGGAGGCGTACGTCGACGACCTGCTCTACGAGATCGAACCGCGCACCACCTACCGGGCGGGCAGCACGCAGACCCAGCAGTGGTTCAAGCCCATCGAGCGCCCGTACCTGAACGACAACTACCATTCGCCCACCCGCAGTGGGAGCCTGCTGACCCTCGACGTCCCCGCCTGGGGCGGCTCGGACCACGTCGGCATGTCCATGGACTCCCAGCGCATGCGGCAGTCCCTCACGCTGTACCAGGGTGACACCCAACTGGCCCAGAGCGCGGCGAACACCATGGTGCAGGCCGACGCACCCGGTGCCGGCAAGCTGCCTTACCGTCTCGTCCTGGACGCCGGGCGGGACAGCACGGTGAGCCCGTACTCCTCCACGACGCACACCGAGTGGGACTTCACCTCCAAAGCCCCGTCGGGCGACGAACAGGCTGTCCTGCCGCTGCCGCAGATCAAGTACGCCGTCAGCACGGACGCCGCCGGGAAGACCGCCAAGAACGCGACGCTCACGGTGTCCGCCGCCCAGCTCCCGGGTGCCGTGGGCGCGGGCAAGCTGTCGGCGGTGACCCTGGAGGTGTCCTACGACGACGGCCGCACCTGGCGGAAGATCAACAGCGGACATGACGGTCGGATCGGGCTGTCCGCCCCGAAGCAGGCCCGGTTCGTCTCGCTGCGGGCGCACGCTCACGACAGTGCCGGCAACGCGGTCGCACAGACCGTGATCCGGGCCTTCGGTCTCCGCTGACCAGGAGCGGGCCACCCGCACGCGGGACCTGAACCACTGGTGGGGGGGGGGGGGGGGGGGGGGGGGGGGGGGGGGAGGGGGGGGGGGGGGGGGTTGTTGGTGGGGGGGGGGCACCCCCGAGGGGGTGGGGTGGGGGTGGGGTTCTTCGCCCCTCCCCCCCCCTCCCCCCCCCCCCCTCCTCCCCCCCCCCCCCCCTTCCCCCCCCCCCCCCTCTCCTCCCCCCCCCCCCCCCCACCGAGGCGTCATCGGCATCTGCTCACGGCATCCGCCGCAGCACGGGCCGCGTCGGGTCGAGTGATGACCACGCCCTCACCGATTCGTTCTTCCAGGGCCTCGAGCGCGAGTCGCTGCGCGAAGGCGCTGGACCGGGAAGACGCGGACAAGGCTGAGGCGCCCTGCCGATTCAGTGGGGTGGGGTGAGCGGCACGCCCGCGGGCGGCTGGCGTCCACCTGGATCACCTGAGCTGCCGTGGCCGGTGTGCTGATCCTGGGTCGGGAACTCGCCAGCCGTGACGGAGCGTTGATGATGCTCGCCATCTACGGCGGCTACTACAGAGCGACGACGCTCGGAGGCACCTTCGGAAGCGGAGGACTGGAAACCGCCGCCGTGTGGTCGATGGCTGGGGCGTCATCTGGGAGCTCCCTGCGATCCTGCTTATCCTGCTCCGCTTCCGTCACCGACCGCGCACCTCGGACGCCCACGTACCCGCCTTGTGAACTTCCGGTCCCTCGATGTGTGTGGCACCGGCCGCGTACAGCAGCCACAGCAGTTCGAGAGAGCCGAAGAAGGATTCCCCCCAGCTGTCGACCCAGACACAGACCCGTGCCGGCCCCGCCCGGACAATGTCCCAGAACTCCCAGCCGCGAGAATCCTCCTCCGGGTCGAACCGATAGATCCAGTCCTGCAAGGACCAGGGGCCTCCACCACTATGGTCCACGTACGCGGTGCGGCCGTGTCGGGCGAATTCCTGTGGCGGCGCCTCACCGCCCCGGACGGAGATCGTCTTGAACCAGTCGGGGAACTCGTCCGTCGGCAGGTCTTCATCACCGAACTCCGCCGTGCAGGCCAGGTGGAGGGCAGCCGACAGAACGCGACGTACACGTAGCGCGTAATCCTCGGGGGTGCCGCCGAACACATCGACGGTGAAAGCGGCCAGAACCGGCGGAGCCGACTCGATCGCGGGGCGCTGCCGAACGCGGTCCAGTTCGGCAGCGACACTCTCCTCGCTGTGGATCACCGCAAGATCCTATCCTTCCTGTACGACACGCCCGGAGTCCCTGATGATGTTGTCGCGGAGCTCACTGAGGAGCTTGGCCGGGATTCCGTAGAGGCCCTTCCCCTTGGTCGAATCGGAGATTTCCGGGTACTCCTGGAGCAGGCCTTCCTCGGTATTCCGACGTGTGCTTGTTCTTGCCGCTCATGTTCAGACAGAGCTTGCCTTTTCCGGTGATCGTCACCTCGCCGTTCTCGCCGATGCGAATCCGTTGCCTCAATGGGTGGCCGGTCTGTTTGCGGCAGACCGTGATCAGGTCCTCGCCGCGCTCTTCGAGACCGAGTGGATCGGTCCTGGTGTACGGGTTGCGGACGTAGGTGTTGGGGTTGGGGGCCGGGAGTGAGACCGAGAGAGTCAGGAGTGAGGCAACGGGCGGTTTCGGGGGCGTAGTGGCGCAAGTAGTTGTGGTGGAGGCCGGTTTCGGGATCGTCGTGCTGCCCGGGGAAGCGGGGGGTGTAGCCGGCGGGATCGCTGCTCCAGGCTGGAGCTCTCCCAGCACGCTCATCATCGTGGCCTTCAACGTGAACGCCTGCTTCTCGTAGCAGGGTTCAGGACCACGGAGACGGCCGCTGCCACGTCCGGCGACCACCCAGGCGAGTGACCACCCGGCCGTTGATGATCAGGCCAACGTCGAGCGAGAGCCCATCCGGTGATCAAGTCCCGGAACGCCGACCGAGTTGGTGTTTGAAGGACAAGTTCAGGTGTGTCGTCCCCAGTGCCCGCGGTGAATGACTTCATCCGCCCCACGTCTGCGTTCTTCGACGCGAGGACTCCGCGGGGGTAGGCCGTCAGCGCGGCAGCCGACCGTGATCCCGCCGATGGGGTCGTACTCATCGGGTATCCCGAACTCAGCACGGAAGGACGGCAGTGGTTGCCTTCTCCCATCTGAACCTGCACGATTCCCGGCGCGACATCCCGGACCGAAACGGCTGACACTCGCCGAGGCATGCCGACGAGTCCGACGCGGACCGTACTGCGCCGCCCGGCCTTCTGGGACGGCGGCCGGGTCGGGAAGGTCCGGTTCGCCTCCCCCGGACGGACGGCCGCTGGACCTGGCGCAGCGGCAGTTCCGTCCCGGACGAAGGACTAGCCGGGCAAGGCGGGGCGCTCGTCGTCCGCCCCGCCGCGGACGACGGCGACGCCTTCCACCGGCACGGCTTCTGAACTGCGACGCCCTGAACGCCGTGGGCGAACCGCAGCTCGCTCCCCGGGGCCGCGCATGAACACCCGTCCGGCCGGCCCGAGGACGACCGGATACAGTGCGCGAGACGGCAGCCTGGTCAGAGAGGGGAAGCGTGACCGACACCAGCAACACCCGACCCGCCGACAGCGAGGTGCAGGCTCCGCGGCAGAGCCGACTGCACCGCCTGATGCGCTACATCCCCCTGATCGCCCCCGTCCTGCTGTGGGCCGTGCCCTGCTGGGTGCTCCTGTACACCGGCCAGCACTGGCCGCTGCCCGGCACGCTGGTCGGCACCGCCCTGTTCGCCCTCGGCCTCGTCGGCATGCCGCTCGCGATGGGGCGCGGCCACGGCCGGCGCCAGCAGGACCGGGCGGCGATCGTCGGTGACACCCTGCTGGGCGCCAGCTGGATTTTGTTCACCTGGTCCGTCCTGCTCGGCGTCCTCCTGCGGCTCGCCCTGACCGTGGCCGGCGTCGGCGAGAGCCAGGACCGGGCCCGAATCGTCACCTGGGCCGTCCTCGGCACCACCGCCGTACTGCTCGCCTGGGGGTACGCCGAAGCCCGCCGCGTGCCACGCGTGCGCCGCCTGGACGTACAACTCCCCCGGCTGGGTGCCGGGTTGGACGGCCTCCGCGTTGTCCTCATCACCGACACCCACTACGGCCCGCTGGATCGCGCTCGCTGGTCGGAGCGGGTGTGCGAGACGGTGAACACGCTGGAAGCCGACCTGGTCTGCCACACCGGCGACATCGCGGACGGCACGGCAGAACGCCGCCGCGCCCAGGCCGTCCCACTCGGTACCGTGCGGGCCACCCGGGCGCGTGTCTACGTCACCGGCAACCACGAGTACTACAGCGAGGCCCAGGGCTGGGTCGACCTGATGGACGAGCTGGGCTGGGAGCCGCTGCGCAACCGCCATCTGCTGCTCGAACGCGGAGGCGACACCCTCGTGGTCGCCGGCGTGGACGACGTCACCGCCGAGTCCTCCGGCCTGGCGGGCCATCGCGCCCACCTCGCCGGAGCCCTGAACGGCGCCGACCCCGACCTGCCCGTCCTGCTCCTCGCCCACCAGCCCAAGTTCGTCGACCGGGCGGCAGCCGACGGCGTCGACCTCCAGCTCTCCGGCCACACCCACGGCGGCCAGATCTGGCCCTTCCACCACCTGGTCCGTATCGACCAGCCCGCCCTCGCCGGTCTCAGCCACCACGGCGACCGCACCCTCCTCTACACCAGCCGCGGCACCGGCTTCTGGGGCCCGCCGTTCCGGGTCTTCGCCCCCAGCGAGATCACCCTGCTCGTCCTCCGCTCCCCGAACCTGCCCACCTCGCCGTAGAACCCGCTCGGAGCAGTCCACGAGCCGAGGGATGCGGCGTCGACGCACCGCGCAGTGGCCGGCTGCCGTGCGGGCCAGGGGAACGGCGGTGTCCGCGAGCCGCTCCTGGCCGGACTGATCTGAGCCGCCGTCACACCACAACGGGCAGTCGCCGGACCGCCTGACCATCACGTCGTCCGGGCTATCCATGCCGTTTGGCCGGCAGCGGTGCCCCGCGCTCCCGGCCTGTGGCTCGCACGCCGCCGCCGGTGGGCCGCCGCTGCTCGTACGTCCGGAACACCGCCCACAGTGCCGTCAGCGCCAGGGCGAACACCGGCAGCCAGAGCAGTCGGGCGCCGACCCAGGCGAGCGTGTCGGGGACGGTCCGCGAACCGGTGCGCGGGGCTCCGAGGGCCGCGCCGACCACGGTGACGACGATCATCGCGGTCTGGTGCCACAGATAGACGGTCATCGCATAGAGGTTCACCATGGCGATCACGGCCCAGGCGGCCGGGCGCCGCAGCGCGCGTCGCAGCGGTCCGAGCAGCAGCACCGCCGCACCGCACTGGGCGAGACCGAAGGTCACCACCGCGAGGGTGGGCGGATCGAGGTTGGAAATCGCCTGGCCGGGGACCCCGACCATCGACGCCGGATAGCCGGCCCAGAGCACGAGCACGGCGGTGGCGGCGACGCCGCCGAGCAGCAGGATCCATCCAGTGGTCCGGGACCGCAGGCGTCCCCTGGCGCCGGCCGCGCCGAGGCAGTAGGGCACGAGCCAGCCGGCGATCACGTTCACCGAGGCGAGCCAACCGGGCCCGTCGAGTCCGAAGCGGACGATGTCCACGTTCAGGACGAACGCGAGCGGCCACAGCGGATGCAGCCTCGCCACCAGCGGAGTCAGTGCCGAGAGTGCCATGAAGACCAGCAGGAACCACAGGGGTGACCACACCAGCTTGCACAGCGCCCATACGGTCTTCTGGCCCACCCCGGCGGCGAGCATGCCGCCGGCGGCCATGCTCCACACGACCAGGACGACGGTCACGGGTCTGACGAGCCGGCCCAGCCGGGCGGCGAGCCACCGCCCGTACGAGGTACCCCGGGCGACGGCGGCCGCGTAGCTCCCGGCGGCGACCTGCCCGCCGACGAAGAAGAAGACCGCCAGGGTCTGGAACACCCAGGAGACCGGGGTGAATGCGGGCATGTGGCGCAGCGGGCTGTCGCCGTGCAGTGTTCCGGTGTCCGCCACGAGGGCGGTCACCAGCCAGTGGCCGAGGACGACGCCGAGGATGGCGAGGGCGCGCAGTCCGTCGACGGCTCGGTCGCGGTCGGCCGGAGTCGCCTGGTCGATGCGCCGGACGAGGTCAAGCATGGTGTCCTCCCGAGGACGTGCCGGACGGGGCCCGCCCGGCGACGATCCGTGCGATGTTGCGCAGGGACGGAGAGCCCGGTGCGAAGTAGTCGCTGTGGCCGCCGTCGCCCGCGTCGAAGACCCTGGCGCCGAACTCCGGTGAGAGCGGGTCGGTGCCGAGGCCGACCTCGGTGAAGCCGAGTCCCAGTCGCAGGTGGGGGACGTCGGCGATCCAGTCGTCGCGTCCCCGCCCGGCCCAGACGGTGGCGTGGGTGTGCAGGGAGCCGACGTCCTGGTATCCGGTACCGGGGCTGCCGCACAGGACGATGTCCGCCACGGAGGAACGCGACGCGGCGTGTGCGCAGACGACGGTGCCGTACGAGTGGCAGACCAGGGTCGTACGGGCCTGGGGCAGTGCGTCGGTCAGCTCCGCGACGAAGGCCCGCAGGGCGTGGCCCGCGTCGCTGCCCCGTTCGCTGTTCACCGTCGCCAGGCTGACGGTGGAGGGCGGGCGGTAACCGAGCCAGGCGATGACCGCGGATCCGGCGGGCAGTTCCCGGCGCAGCGACCTGGAACCGTCGCGCAGTCGCCAGTAGTTGTCGACGGTGACGTCCGCGCCGGGCACCACCACGGCGATCCGTTCGGCTCGCGCGAGGTCGCCGAACACCTCCGCCGTGCGGCCGCCGTCACGCCCGTCGAAGGTCAGGAAGTGCCGGTCCGCGGCTGCCATGGCCTCCAGGGCGGAAGCCCGTTCACCGTCACCGTGCTCCTCGGCGGTGCGCTCGGCCGCCTCGATGTCGGCGCGTGTGGCAGCGAAACGGGCGCGGAGCGAGGCGGAGTCGACGGGACCCAGGGCTACGGCCGAGGAGGTGGGCCGGGGTGCGGGCACGTCCGCCGGGCGGGCGGCCCCGATCACGGGCAGCGCCACCAGGGCCGCGACGAGAGCGGCCGGCAGCAGACGCCGTAGGCGGTGGATACGTGAACGGGGGGGCACCATGACCGATGCATTCCTTCGGATTCCCTCGGAGCCGACCGTGATCGCCGGTGTTCCAACGGCATCGAAGCTACGGGCGGCCTCGCGTCCTCGGCGTCCCTCCAGGGAGCCAACCGTCCACGTAGCTCTCAGGTACTACGGGGCCAACGGGGTTCGTCCGTAAGGGCGTTCAAGCTTCCGTTGATCGTGGCCGGGAGGTTACGTGGCCGGCCGGCCAAGGGATGGGGATCCGCCGTGATGGACTCCGCGCCGATCGTCGGCACGGGCCCCGGGGGAAGTCCCGGCAACACCTGGGGAAGTCCTTGGCATCGCCCGGGAAGCGCACGGGGAGGCCCTTGGAAGTTGTCGGTCACTACTGTCATGCTGCGGCCATGGGAGCTGAGCGCCGTACGGCGACGCAGCGACGGGCGCAGGCGGTCGCCGCCGACATGCGGGTGTTCGCGGACCGTGAGCCCCCCACCGGTACGGCGTTCCCCACCACGAGGACGGCCTCACGAACCCCCTCCGGTTGCCCGTCGCCGCCGCTCAGGGACTGTGGATGCGCTCGAGGACCGAGGGGATTCCATCGGCCGCCGACCCACCCGAGGGGTCGGTGGGAGACGGGTCCGGGCCGCCGGTACGCATCGGCGACCTGGGCGAGTCGACCGCGGCCGGCTGTGGCGTCGGCACCCGGAAGGGAAGGGTTCCCGGTGGTGCTCGCCCGCGAACTCGCCGCCCGGACCGGCCGGTCCGTCGAGTGGCAGGTGGTGGGTGAGTACGGTGCCACGCTCCGCCGTATCCGCGGTCGGCTGATGCCCGGGCTCGGCGCGGCCCCACCACATGTCTGGAGAGACGCGACCCATGGCTGACGAACCGCCGTTCATCGACGAGCACACCGTGTTCGTGAAGGCCTCCTCCGCCACCGTGTGGCGGGCCCTGGTGCGGGTGTACGGCGGCCGTGGGTCCGCACGACCCTCCGGGTTCGAGGTGTACGGGCATCTGGTGGGAGCCGAACCGCGGCGGTCTTCCGGAGAGCCGCTCACCGAGGGTTCGACACTGCCCGGCTTCGAGGTGGCGGAGTCGGTGCCCGGGCGTCTGGTCCGGTTCACCGGCCGCCACCGGTTCTCGCGGTACGCGCTGGTCCTGGCCCTGGAGGAGCGGGACGGCGGGACGGTGCTCGGCGCGCGCACCTATGCGGAGTTCCCCGGGCCTGCGGGCTGGGCCTACCGGCGGCTCGTCATCGCGTCCGGCGCGCACGCGGCCCTGCTGACCCGTCAGCTCCACGCGGTACGGCGTCGGGCCGAGACGTCCGGGCCGGTTCGGTGAACTCCTCTGCCGGGTCGGCGGGTTGCCGTGCGCGCGCACCGGCGGCGACAGGACCGGCGCTCCCGTAGCGGCGTCGCCGGCCCCGCGACACGAGATCCTCGGCACCGTCGCGTCGCGGTACGTGCACAGCAGCTTCACGCCGCAGGTCCGGCCTGCTTTTCTGACCGGTCCGGCCGTGCTCCTGGCCGACCCCGGACAGGAACCGGGCAGTTCCACGAGCGTGATCAGCGGGATGTCGAACGCGTCGCGGAACATCCCCGGCCTGCCCGGCCTGACCGCCTTCCCGGCGGACGCCCTGACCGCCGCCGTCGTCCTCGCCCGCGGTACCCCGATCAGCTCGCGGCCACCTCGTGCTCCTCGTGCTCCTTGTGCTCCTCGTGCTCCTCGCGCTCCTTCCGCTCCGGCTCCGCCGGTGCCTGTCGCGGCAGCCTCGCGCCCTCGATGTCCACGTCGGGCGTGATGCGGTCGAGCCAGCCGGGCAGGCCCCAGGCGCGGCGGCCGAGCAGGGCCATCGCCGCCGGTACGAGCGTCATGCGGACCACGAACGCGTCGACCAGGACACCGAACGCCAGGGCGAAACCGATGGACTTGATGATCGGGTCGTGGTTGAAGACGAACCCGCCGAAGACCGCGACCATGATGAGGGCGGCGGCACTCACCACGCGGCCGCTGCGGGCCACGCCCTGCGTCACCGCCTCGGCCGCGTCGCCCGTGTGCTCGTGGTGCTCGCGCATGCGACTGACCAGGAAGACCTCGTAGTCCATGGCCAGTCCGAAGAGCACGCCTATGAGCAGGACCGGCAGGAAGCTGGTGACCGGGCCGGCCGAGGGGATGTCGAGTACGCCGTTGAGGTGGCCCTCCTGGAAGACCCACACGGTGGCGCCCAGGGAGGCGGCCACCGACAGCAGGAACCCCAGGGCGGCCTTGACGGGGACGAGCAGGGACCGGAAGGCGATGGTCAGCAGGAGCAGCGCCAGGATCACGATGATGGCGACGAACAGCGGCAGCGCGTCGGACAGTTTGCCCGCGACGTCGATCGCGGCGGCCGTCGTACCCGCGATGTAGAGGGTGCCGCCCGCCTTGTCGACGGTGGACGCGTTCTCGCGCAGCCGGTGCACCAGGTCGGTGGTCGCCTGGGCGTCCGGACCGGTCTTGGGGACCACGGCGACGACGGCGAGGGTCGAGTCGGCGTTGGTGACCGCCGGGGCGACGACGGCCACCCCGCGGTCGCTCGCCAGGGTCTTGCTCAGCGCCTTGACGGTGGAGGTGCGGTCGGCGGCCGGGATCCCGTTCATGTCGACCACGGCGGTCAGCGTGGCGTTGAAGCCGGGCCCGAACCCCTCCGTCAGCAGGTCGTAGCTCTTGTGCTGGGTGCTGTCGACGGGCTGCGAGGCGTTGCTGGGCAGACCGAGGCGCAGATCGCGGGCGGGCACGGCGAGCGCGAGCAGGCCGACCGTACCGGCCAGGAGGACCAGCAGGGGCTTGCGGGTGACCGCGCGGCCCCAGGCCAGGCCCCAGGAACCGGGAACGCGCCGGCGCCCTTCGGGTCCCTCGGTCCGCTCCGTCCCCTCGGTCCGGCGGGCGCGGGGACGCAGCCGTTCGCCGAACAGGCCCAGGACGGCGGGCACCAGGCTGACGGCGACGAGCACGGCGAGCAGCACGGTGGCGGCCGCTGCCAGGCCCATGACGGTCAGGAACGGGATGCCGGTGACCGCGAGTGCGGCCAGCGCGATGATCACGGTCGCCCCGGCGAAGACGACCGCGCCGCCGGCCGTGGCCACGGCACGCGCGATCGAGTCCGCCACATCCTGGTCGGGGTCGGCGAGTTGCTCGCGGTGGCGGGAGATGATGAACAGGGCGTAGTCGATGCCCACGGCCAGCCCGATCATCAGGGCGAGCACGGTGGCGGTGCTGGTCATCTCGACCCAGCGGGAGACGAACTGGACGCCCAGGACACCGATCGCGACGCCCACGAGGGCGGTCAGCAGCGGCAGTCCGGCGGCCATGAGCGAGCCGAGGGCCAGGGCCAGCACGGCGAAGGCGATCACGACACCGACCACCTCGGCGGGGCCGCCGACCTCCGTCTTGGCGTCCATCGCGGAGCCGCCGAACGCGACCGTGAGACCGGCGTGCCGGGCCTGGGCCATCGCGCGGTCCAGGGCGTCCTTGGACGTCTGCGGCACATCGCTGGCCGGCTGGCGGAAGCGGACGTCCGCGTAGCCGATCCGCAGGTCCGCGGCGACCGTCCTGGTCTTCAGCGGGTCGGAGACGTCCAGGACGCCCGGCACCCGGCCCGCCTTCTTCAGGCTCGCCTTCAGGGCCGCCTCGGTCCGGGGCGCGGTGAGCCGGCCGCCCTCGGGGGCCGCGAAGACCACCCGGGCCACGCCCCCCGAGGCCTGCGGGAACTCCTTCTTCAGCAGCTCCTGGGCCTGCTGCGACTCGATCCCCGGCACCGAGAACTCGGTGGTCACCTTGCCGTGCAGGGTGATCCCGAGACCACCGACGACGGCGAGCAGCAACACCCAGACCGCGATGACCGAGCCGCGACGGCGTACTGCCCATCGCCCCCAGGTGTACAGGCGTGACGCCATGTTCCTCTTCCCTCTCACTCGCTCACTCGCTCCGCTTGCAACAACGTACGGCATTTTTACAGTCGACTGTAAATACGCCGCCGATGGTAAAGTGTCGGTCATGATGAGCGAGGGTCTGCGAGAGCGTTCCAAGGCACGCCGCCGGGAGGCGATCCTCAGGTCGGCGTACCGGCTGTTCGCCGACCGGGGCTTCGAGGCGACGACGATCGCCGACATCGCCGAGGCGGCGGAGGTCGCGCCGCGCACGGTCACGCTGTACTTCCCGTCCAAGCTGGAGCTGGCGACCTCACGGTTCGACGCGTTCACCGACCGGCTGGGCGCGGCGCTGCGGGAGCGCGCGGAGGGCCACTCGATCGTGGACTCGCTGGAGCACTGGCTGCGGACCGAGGCCGCCGACCACGGCGAGCTGGACGACCTCCACGACCGGATGCTCGAACTCAACCCGCAGGTCAGGGCGGTCGCCAACACCCGCCTCACGGAGGTCATCCAGGAGGGCACGCGCATCCTCGCGGAGGAGCGGGGGGAGGCCCCGGACGACTTCGGCCCGCGCATGGCGGCCGCCGCCGCGGCCGCGGTCGTCTGCGAGGTGATGTGCCACGCCCCCCAGGAGCGCGACATCGAGACGGCGATGGCTTTCCTGCGCGCCGGAATCGCCGCCCTCCCGGCTCCCCGGCCGGTCACCGACCCGGCGCCCTGAGGCGCTGTCCTGTCTCAACGAAGTCGGTCGTCCGCGCCTCGCTGACCCGCGTGGACTGCATTGGGTGAGACGCGGGGCCTTGGTTCGTCGAGACAAATCTCGGGGGCCAGGACCGAACAGGTTGAGTGCTGTCCGGCCTCAGGTCGGGCTTCCGCTGTACTGGTGGGGCCGTCAGGCTCTGACGCTGGCGACTTCTGAGCCGTCCATGTGGTTACGGACTCGCGTGATCAGTCCGCTGGGGACATGGAGTACCAAGCGATCTCGAGGCGGGAAAACGTTGGTGAGAAGCGAGAGCGACTGTGTCAGCAGGCCGCACCATGCCGACTCCGCCAAGCCCGCTAACGCAGCCGCGCGTTCCGATGCTGGTCGCCCGCCTGCTCCAGGGCGGCCTCGTAGGCGTGCAGGGCGGTGATGACTGTGGCGCGTTCCGAGGGGTCGAGACCGCGCATGACGCTTTCCCAGGCAGAGGCGCTGCCAGAAAGCCATTCGCCGATCGGTGCGGCGTAGGCGGGGGCGATGGCGATGATGCGGCGACGGCGGTCGGCGGGATCGGCGGTGCGCTGCAGGACGCCCGGCCGTGACAGCTCGCTGACCATGAGGCTGACGGTCGTCGGGGCCACCTCCAGCCGGGCGGCCAGCTCGTTGATGCTGGTGGGGCCGTCGTACTCCAGGTGGGCCAGCAGCGCGAGGTGTCGCGGTGCCAGGTCCAGACCCTGGAGCGCCGGAGGTATGGGCAGACGCTTGGCGCGGCCCACGAGCCGTGGCATGAGCAACAGCAGGGTGCGGACGGCCTCATTGACGGCTGGACCGTCCGATTCCGTGGACATCAGCAACCTCTTCCAGATACCTTTAAAAGCAAAGACTTTGGACTCAAAGGGAACGAGGTCCACTATGCCGCATCTGACCGTCCACCTTCCAGAGAACAGGCTGACCGGGAACGAATCCCTGCTGGTCGCCGCACTGACCGACGCTGTCGTCGACGTCTATGGCGAGTGGGCCCACGACCTCGTCAGCGTCCGCCTGGCCGGAGTCCCCGCAGGCCGTTTCGCGCAGGGTGGCAAGGCCGTGGACACAAACGCCTCGGTGATCTTGGGCGTCCGCGCCGGCGTCTTCGACCGCCCCGACGCCGCCCAGATCACCGCGCGCCTCGGCACCGCGCTCACCGACGCGATCACGCGCGTCGTCGGCGATGACCTCCGCGCCGGCACCATGGTCGAACTCGTGGCGTCACCGCCAGAACGTACCTTCGTCGGCGGCGCCCTCACCGTGTGACCCTCCATCTGGGCCACCTCACGACCCGGCTGTACTCAGGCTCAGCAGCGGTGGCAGGTGCGGAATGGGCTCCACCGTGTTTCCGCGTCGGCTTCGTCGGGCTGGCGCGGCGGCGGGATCGTTTCGCGAGGGAAGAACGCGTCGTAGATCCTCGGGCTTCGGCGGAAGGCGACGAACTTGTGGGTGGAGAAATGCTGCTCGACCCATTCAGGGCTCCATGAAGGATTCCCATACGTGTCCGGGACGCCCGGGGCCGGGACCGGGGCCGCCGCTGGGCCTGTCGGGGCACGCTGCCGGCCCGGCCAGTATGTGGATGGGAAAATCCAGTTCATCAGTCCGCAAATCGATCACTGGATCGGTGTAATCGGCACAGATGCCGGACCGAAAAGCGATCTAGCTTCGGAGTGCACGGGGGCCGTACGGACCAGAAAGGCATCGAGGCACTCATGCCCATCCCGCATACCGACGTCATGACCGCACCCGAGTTCGACACCCTGACCGCTTCGCCCGGACCCGACCGCCCACCCGTCGACGACCACCCGCCCGTCGACCACCTGCTCTCGCCCAGCGACCACCTGCTCCCGCCCGTCGACCACCTGCTCCTGCCCGTCGACGAACTGCCCGCGAACGCGTCCTCGCCGGACCTCGTCGGCCGCCGAGTACGCGACGAGCTCATGCTCGACGGCAACGCGCGGCTCAACCTCGCCACCTTCGTGACCACCTGGATGGAACCGCAGGCACGGCAGTTGATGGCGGAGACCGCGGAGAAGAACCTCGCGGACCGCGCGGAGTACCCGCAGATCACCGCCATGGAGGAGCGCTGCGTACGGATGCTCGCCCGGCTCTGGCACGCGCCGTACCCGGAGCAGGTCCGCGGCTGCTCCACCACCG
This sequence comes from Streptomyces sp. NPDC031497, assembly GCF_055580905.1. Classification (NCBI taxonomy): domain Bacteria; kingdom Bacillati; phylum Actinomycetota; class Actinomycetes; order Kitasatosporales; family Streptomycetaceae; genus Streptomyces; species Streptomyces sp. NPDC031497. The sequence continues at coordinate 112,474 of NZ_JBVIKO010000010.1, read as the reverse complement.
GTTCGAGCGAGGCGGCCATGCTCGGCGGCCTCGCGCTCAAGCGCCGCTGGCAGGACCGCCGACGGGCCCAGGGCAAGGACACCGCACACCCGAACCTCGTGATGGGCGCGAACGTCCAGGTGTGCTGGAAGAAGTTCGCCAACTACTTCGAGGTGGAGCCGCGTTACGTCCCGATGGAACCGGGCCGCTACCACCTGACGCCGGACACGCTCACCGCCTACTGCGACGACAACACGATCGGTGTCGTCACCGTCCTCGGGTCCACCTTCGACGGCTCCTACGAGCCCGTCTCGGACATCTGCCTGGCCCTGGACGGATACCAGGCAGCCACCGGCACCGACATCCCGGTCCATGTCGACGGCGCGTCCGGCGCCATGGTGGCTCCCTTCCTCGACCCGGGGCTGCTCTGGGACTTCCAGCTCGAACGGGTCGCCTCCATCAACACCTCGGGACACAAGTACGGGCATGTCTTCCCCGGACTGGGCTGGGCCCTGTGGCGCAACGCCGAGGCCCTCCCCGACGACCTGGTCTTCGAGGTCGACTACCTCGGCGGCCGCTCCCCCAGCTTCACCCTCAACTTCTCCCGCCCGGGCGCACACGTCGTCGCGCAGTACTACAGCTTCCTGCGATACGGCTTCGACGGGCTGCGGAACCTGGCCGCCCAGAACCGTACGACGGCCCGTGCCCTGGCCACCCGCATCCAGGGCATCCCGCCCTACCAACTGGTCACCGACGGCTCCGAACTGCCCGCCTTCGCCTTCCGCCTGGCGCCCGGCACCGAGGGCCTGACGGTCTTCGACGTCTCCCAGGCCATGCGCGCCCGCGGCTGGCACCTGCCCGCGTACACCTTCCCCGCGCCCTGCCAGGACGTCTCCGTCCTGCGTCTCGTCGTACGCACCGGGTTCACCGCCGAACTCGCGGGCATGTTCATCGCCGACCTGACCGAGGTCACCCGCCGGCTGCACGGCGGCCGCCCGACGCCCCCACCGCCGCAGAGCCCGCCGGCCGCCCCCTGATGGCGACTTGAGCCAGAGAGCGGACGCCGCCGAACCTCCCGACTGCCGAACCGCACCGGCCGTGGGCGTCTTTACAGCACTCTCACAGAACCCACCCTGCGCTTGATGTTTCAAGTGTTAGGCTCGCCGCCATTCCCCCCACCTGGCTCAGGAGAATCGCTGTGCGGGACGGCAACGTAGTGGTGATCGGCGGCGGTTACGCGGGCATACGACTGGCGAAGAAGCTGGACACGGCGGCGCATGTCACGCTCGTGGACCGCAAGGAGGTCTTCTTTCACCGTATAGCCTCGCTGCGGGCGGGTGTGCGCCCGGAGTGGACGGGCGCCCCGTTCATCCCGTACGACAAGCTGCTCACCAACGGCCGTGTGGTCGTGGGCAAGGCGGTCCGCGTCGACACCGTCGAGCGCCAGGTCACCCTCGCCACGGGCAACCGGCTGCCCTACGACGTGCTGGTCATCGCCACCGGCGCCGACTACCCCGAACCGGCCCGCTTCGTCGGCTCCACCCCCGACGAGGCCGCGAAGGCCTTCGCCGAGCACCAGCACAACATCGCCGCCGCCGACCACGTCCTGGTCGTCGGCGGCGGTCCCTCCGGCGTCGAACTCAGCGCCGAGATCCGGCTGGCCCGGCCGGACGCCCGGGTCACCCTCGCGCACTCCGGGCAGGAGCTGCTGCACTCCACGGGCAGCGCCCGCGCCGGCCGCAAGGCCCGGGCCTGGCTGACGGCCCACGACGTGACGGTCCTGCTGGACGCCTTCATGGCCCCCGGCGCCGACTTCGGCACCTACCGCGACGCCCACGGCGAGGTTCTCGCCGCCGACCTCTCCTTCTGGGCGACCGGCACCACCCCCAACACCCTCTGGCTGCGCCTGGCCGGGCACGGCGACTGGCTGACCGGGACGGGACACGTCAAGGTCGACCGGACGCTCCGGGTCGAGGGCAGGCCGGACGTGTTCGCGGTCGGTGACGTGAACGACGTCAGCGAGCTCAAGGTCACCCCGGCCGCACTCGCCCAGGCCGAGGTCGCCGCCCACAACATCCTTTCCTACCTGCGCAGTTCGGGGCGGCACAGCAAGAAGCCGCGCGCCTACCGGGCCGTCCACCGCACCCCGCTCATCGTGCCCTTCGGCCCGGCCGACGGGGTGACCGTGCTGCCCGTGCCGCTCGGCGAGAGCGCGGTCCTCGGCACCCGGGCCACCGTCATGGCCAAGGCGAAGACCCTCATGACCCCCTATATGAGACGCCAGCTCGGCTACCCCTCGTCCTGACCGCACCCGAGTGTCACAGGCCAGCGCCCCGGCGGTCGGCACGTGACACTTGAAGGAAGCGACCGGCGTACGGGACGGGGAGGTGACGACGGTGATCGCCGTCAATCCGACGGACAGTGCCTCGTTGCTCGCCGCCTTCGGTGCGCTGGCCGTGCTGGTGGTGATCTTCGCCGAGTCGGGGCTGCTGGTCGTCGGCTTCTTCCTGCCGGGTGACACCCTGCTCTTCCCGGCCGGTGTGCTGTGCGCGGCGAGCGCGGACCAGCCGCCCCGGCTGGAACTGTGGCAGGTGCTGGTGTGCGCGGCCGTCGGTGCGGTGGCGGGCGGCCAGGTGGGCTATCTGATCGGGCGGCACGGCGGGCGCCCGCTGCTGGCCCGCACCTCCAGTCGGCGGCTGAAGTCTGGGGCGGCCCGGGCGGAGCGGCTGCTGGCCCGCTACGGGTACGGCAAGGCGCTGGTGATCGGCCGCTTCGTGCCGGTGCTGCGGTCGGTGCTGCATCCGGCGGCCGGGGCGCTCGGGGTGCCCGTGCGGCCGTTCACCCTCTGGCAGGCCGTCGGTGGTGTGCTCTGGTCGCAGACCTTCGTCCTGGCCGGCTTCGCCCTGGGCTCGTCGGTCTCGCACATCGACCGCTATCTGCTGCCGCTGGTCGGCGTGATCGTCGCGCTGTCCCTGCTGCCCGCGCTGGCTGAGGCGCGCCGGGCGCGGCGCGACCGGTGACCAGGCTCAGGGTTCCCAGTGGGCCAGGCTGTGCAGGGCGGCGGCGGTGTCGGTGAAGCGGTCGGCGCCGAGCAGGGCGTGCAACTCGGCGTTGAAGCGGTCGATCTCCGGCCGGGCCGTGTCGAGGACCGCGACCCCGCGTTCGGTCATCGACTATGTCCGCCCGGCCGACGGGGAGTTCCTGCGCGCCCGGGCCCAGGTGGTGCGGGCGGGCCGCGCCCTGGCCGTCTGCCGCTGCGAGCTGGCCAGTGTGAGCGGCGACGGCAGCGAGACGGTGTGCGCGGTCGCCCAGGGCACCGTCTCGTTCGCCCCCGCCCCCGGTGGCGACGGGGCCTGACCACGCCACCGCCGTCATCGGATCGCCTTTCCGGGAAGACAGCTCCGTCCTCGAGCCGTTGAACGCGTCGGCACGGTCGCTGTGCGGCATGCGGCACAGGGCCGTCGAGGCCTGTCCGAACCGGAGGAGAGCGGTGATCACGCGATGAAGGCGGTGCGGTTCCACGCGTACGGCGGGATCGATGTGCTGCGGGTGGAGGAGGTGGAGCGGCCGGTGCCCGGCCCCGGGCAGCTGCTGGTCGAGGTCCGCGCGGCCGGGATCCAGCCCGGTGAGGTGATGATCCGCGAGGGCGCACGGCACGGACGCTGGCCGGCGGCCTTCCCCTCCGGGCAGGGCAGCGATCTGGCCGGTGTGGTGGCCGAGGCCGGCCCCGAGGTACGCGGTTTCGCGGTGGGCGACGAGGTCCTGGGCTTCACCCACAACCGGGCCAGCCACGCGGAGTTCGTCGTCGTCGACGACGTGAACGTGGTCTCCCGTCCCGAGGGGCTGCCCTGGGACGTGGCCGGGTCGCTGTACGTGGCCGGCACGACCGCGTACGCCAGTGTGTTCGCGGTGGACCCTGGCCCGGGCGACACGGTCGTGGTCTCCGGCGCGGCGGGCGGCGTGGGGTCCCTGGCCGTGCAGCTGGCGCGGCGGCGGGGCGCGACGGTGATCGGGCTGGCGGGCGAGCGGAACCATGCCTGGCTGACGGAGCGGGGCGTTGTTCCCGTCACGTACGGGGAAGGCGTGACCGAGCGGGTTCGCCGGGCCGCGGGCGGGAAGGTCGACGCGTTCATCGACACCTTCGGCGACGGCTACGTGGAGCTGGCGGTGGAGCTAGGTGTGCGGCCCGAGCGGATCAACACGATCCGCGACTGGCAGGCCGCGGCCAAGGTCGGCGCGCGGACCTACGGAGAGGGTTCGGCGGCGTCCGCGGTCGTGGTCGGTGAACTCGCCCGGCTCGCGGCGCGGGGGGAGCTGGAGGTGCCGATCGCCCGCGCCTACCCGCTGGAGCAGGTGCGGGACGCGTTCCGCGACCTGGAGCGGCGGCACACCCACGGCAAGATCGTGCTGCGGCCGTAGCCCCGCCGACGGGACCGGCCGTAACCCTCCCGCCGGCACCCCACCGGCGCCCTTGGCCGCACCCCACCAGCACCCCACCGAAACCCGGCCCCACCCCACCAGCACCCTTGGCCGCACCCCACCGGCACCCCCGGCCGCACCCCACCGAATCCGGTCGCGTCGGTGGGTGCGGCCGACGACCGGGGCGCCTCCTCCGCCCAGATAGGCAGGCAGCCTGCTATAGTTTGACAGGTAGCCTGCCTAATTCTGGCGGCCGCACATGCGGGACGGGAGGAGCAGCACCTTGGGAACCACCGCCGACGTCGCCTCCGTACAGCAGGAAAAGGCTCCGCCGGGCAAGCCCTTCGGGGCCTCCTTCGTGACACCGCTGTACATGGGCGCCGTACTCAACCCGATCAACAGCTCGGTGATCGCACCCGCCCTGGTGGCGATCGCGGCCGCGATGCACACCTCCGTGGGCGGCACCGCGATCCTGATATCGAGCCTGTATCTGACCAGTGCGATAGCCCAGCCGGCGGCCGGGCGGCTGGCCGAGGAGTTCGGGCCCCGCCGGGTGTTCTTCGCCGGCATCGTCCTCGTCCTGGTGGGCGGTGTCCTCGGCGCGGCCGCCCAGAACATGCCGTCCCTGGTCGCGGCCCGGGTGCTCATCGGGGCCGGCACCTCCGCCGGCTACCCCTCCGCGATGCTGCTGATCCGCCGCCGGGCCAAGGCCACCGGCATGCAGCAGCCGCCCGGCAGCGTCCTCGGCGGCCTGGCGATCGCGGGCGCCGCCACCGTCGCCGTCGGCCCCGCCATCGGCGGCCTGCTGGTCGGCCGGCTCGGCTGGCAGACGGCCTTCTGGATCAACGTCCCCGTGGCGGTGACCGCCTTCGTCATGGCCGCGGTCTGGATCCCCAAGGACACCGACCGGGTGCGCGGGCGGTCGGCGCGCACCCTCGTCTCCCGCCTCGACCTGGCCGGCATCGTCGGCTTCGGCGGGGCGCTCACCGCGCTGCTGGTGTTCCTGTCCTCGCTTCCCGCCCCGCAGTGGCCGGCCCTCGGCGTGTCCGTCGTGATCGCCGCCGCCCTCGTGGCCTGGGAGCTGCGCGCCGCCAACCCCTTCCTGAACGTCCGGCTGCTCGCCTCGAACCTCGCGCTCACCCGCACCTACCTGCGCAACGGCCTCACCCTGCTGGGCACTTACGTGATCCTCTACGGGCTCACCCAGTGGCTGGAGGCCTCCCGGGGGCTCACCGCCTACCAGTCGGGCCTGGTCCTCATCCCGATGGGTGTCCTGTCGGCGGTCTCCGCCCGGGTGGTGTCCCGGCGCGGCCGGGTCCGCGCGCCGCTGGTCGTCTCCGCGCTGCTGCTGCTCGTGGGCGCCGTCGCCACCGTCTTCGTGGACGGCGGCACGCCCGTGGCCGTGGTGGTCGCGATCACCGCGGTGTTCGGCCTCACCTCGGGAGCCGGCACGGTGGCGAACCAGACGGTCCTGTACCAGGAGGCGCCGCACGACAGCGTCGGCACCGCATCCGGACTGCTGCGCACCTTCGGCTACATCGGCTCCATCGCCTCGGCGGCCATCACCGGCACCGCGTTCCACACGCATGTCGACGACACCGGTCTGCGGCACATCTCCTGGGCACTGGTCGGCATCGCCGCCGTCGTCCTCGTCATGACGGTCCTCGACCGGCAGTTGGCACACACCGACCGGCGCCCCACCCCCTGACCACTCTCCTCAACCGTACGGAACCAGCCGGAACCAGCCGGCAAAACAAGAAAGTTCAGGTAATGACCAGCACCGTCCCGCACCTCGACCCCACCCGCACGGCCCTGTTCCTCATGGACTTCCAGCCGGCCGTCCTCGCCGCCGTCCCCGACCCGGACCAGGCGCTCGCCCGCGCCCACGATGCCCTGTCCTGGGCCCGCTCGAACGACGTCCAGGTCGTCCACGTCCGGGTCGCCTTCGCCCCGGAGGACTTCGCCGCCGTACCCGAGCTCAACAAGTCCTTCGCGCCCGTCGCGCAGAGCGGGTTCCTCGCCGACGGCAGCCCCGAGGCCGCGCTGCACGAGTCGTTCGAGGTGCGGGAGCGGGACATCACCGTGCGCAAGACCCGTATCAGCGCCTTCGCCAGCACCACCGACGCCCGTGAACTGCTGCGCAAGCAGGGCATAGACACCCTGGTCCTCGCCGGACTGTCCACCGGCGGAGTGGTGCTGACGACCCTCCGGCAGGCGGCCGACGACGACTTCGGGCTCTACGTCCTCAAGGACGCGACCGGCGACCCGGACCCCGAGGTCCACCGGGTCCTGACGGAGAAGGTCTTCCCGAGCCAGGCGCACGTCATCGAGACCGGCGAACTCCAGGCGCTGACCAAGACCGCCTGAGGCCGGACAACAGAGGTGCCCCTCCCACCCGGAGGGGCACCTCTGCCATGTGCCGAAACCCCGGCCCGGCCGTCACCGCCCGCTGTCCGCGATCCTGTTCATGATCGCCGCGGCCTTCAGCAGGGTCTCCCGCTCGTCCGACCGCAGATGCGCGTCGATCGCCGCGCCGAGCCAGGTCGCCCGGGCGACCGGGATCATCCCGAACAGGGCCTGCCCCTCGGGCGTGGCGTGGATGAGGGTCTTACGGCCGTCGCCGGGATCCCTGCTGCTGGCGATCAGGCCCCCGGCACGGAGCGACGCGAGCGTCTCGGCCATCGACTGGCGGCGCACATGCTCGGCCTGCGCCAGCTCACTGGCCGTGACCGGGCCCTCCTCGACGATCCGGCCCAGCGTGGTCAACTGCGACCAGCTCCACCGCATGTCACTGGGGGCCGACTCGGTGCGCAGCCGGGCCCGCAGCCGGGTCATCGCCTTCATCAACTCGGCGGCGACCTCGGCCTCCGGCCTTGGGTCACTGGTCATCGCTCCACCCTACCCAGCGCCCACCCGGCATTTTAATCAACTATTTGCGCCGTCAAGCATTTTGCGGGGGCTATATTCAAATCGTGAGCACCTCCGAAAGGCGTCGTCAGACCGAGGAACCGTCCCGATCACCGTCGGGCGGGGCGCAGCTGGTCGGACGTGCCGCCGAGCTGGAACTGATCGACTCGCTGCTCGCCGGTCCCGGTCAGGGCAGCTCCGGTCTCCTGCTGCACGGCGAGCCGGGGGTGGGAAAGACGGCGCTGCTGGACGCCGCCGCGGCACGGGCCACGACGTACGGGATGCGGGTGCTGCGTGCCGCCGGCGCACAGGCCGAGGCCAGGATCGCGTTCTCGGCGCTGCACCAGCTGCTCTACCCGGTGCGCCATGACGTCGACCGGCTGGCCGAGCACCATCGGGACGCCCTCCACCAGGTCTTCGATCTCGCCCGGAGCCCGGCTCCGGAGTCCCTGGTGTCGACGGCGCTGCTCGCCCTCCTGGAACTGACCACCGCGGAACGCGCGCTGCTGCTGATCGCCGACGACGTGGCCTGGTTCGACGAGGCCAGCGCGGCCGTCCTGGGATTCGTCGTACGGCGGATCGCGGACGCCCCGATCGTCTTCCTGGCCGCCTCCCGGATCGGGACCGAGGACCTCTTCCGGCGGTCCGGACTGCCCGAGCGCACGGTCGAGTCGCTCGACCCGAGATCGGCGGGCGCCGTCCTGGACGCCTGCTCCCCCGGGCTGGCCCCCGTGGTGCGCCGGCGGCTGCTGGCCGAGGCCGACGGCAACCCGCTGGCGCTCCAGGAGCTGCCCGTACCGCTCACCGAGCGACAGCGCGCCGGCCAGGATCCGCTGCCCGACCGCCTCCAGTTGTCGCGACGCCTGGAAGCGACCTGCGCCGGGCTGCTCGCCGATCTGCCCGCACCGACCCGCAGGCTCATGCTGCTGGCCGCCCTGGACGCGGACGCCGGACTCACCGTGCTGCGCACGGCGGCGCAGGGGTCGGCCCACATCGACGACCTGGTCCCGGCCGAGCGGGCCGGTCTGGTCCGCGCGCCCGCGGCCGGCTGCGGTCTCACGTTCTGCCACCCGCTGATCGGCACGGCCGTGGTGGACCTGGCCTCGCCGAACGAACGCCGGAGCGCGCACGAGGCGCTGGCCGCCGCGCTGGCCGCCGATCCCGAGCGCCGGGCCTGGCATCTCGCGGAGGCCGCCGCCACGCCCGACGAGTCGGTGGCGCGGGCGCTGGACGAGGCTGCGCTGACCGCCTGGCGGCGCGGCGCCGGATCCCCCGCCGAGCTGCCGGCACCGGTCGGAGCGCTGCTCTCCGACCGGCGGCGGATCGCCGCGTCCACCGCGGTCACGGCGCTGATGCGGGCCGGCGAGCTGAGTCCGCACCCGGTCGACCGGTCCCGCCGCCTGGTCGAGGCCGCCTTCCTCGCCACCATGACCGGTCAACTCGACCAGGTGAACCGGCTGCTGGCCGACGCGGGGCAGACCCCGGACACCCCGACCGGGCTGGTCTTCGCCGCCACCGCCCATCTGCTCACCCATGACGAGGGCGATGTCGACACCGCCTACCGGCTGCTGGCACAGGCCCTCGACCACGCCTGCGAGGCCGAGAAGGGCGACTGGGACCGGCTCGGCATCCTGTACACCCTGCTGCTGGTCAGCCTCTACACCCTCAGACCCGAGCCGTGGAAGCTGCTCGACACCGCGATGGCCCGGTTCCCGCCGGAAGCGGTCACCCCGTTCCAGCTGTGCTACGACGCGTATGTCGACCCCACCCGCAAGTCCGACGCGATCCGGGAGGGGCTCGCGGACGCGTTCGCCGGGCTGCCCGTCGACGCGGCCCCCTGGCAGATCGTCCCGCTGGGCTTCGCCGCCGTCGCCCTGGACGCCCTGTCCGACTACCGGTCCCTCCTGCTGCGCATGATCGAACGGGAGCGGGACGGCGGCGCGATCGGCATGGTGATCCCGGCGCTGCTGCTGCTCTGCCAGGACTCCTACGTCCACGGACAGTGGGACGAGGCGGAACGGCTGGCGCAGGAGGGGCTGGACCTGGCGGCGGCCTACGGATACCAGTTCTGGGAGCGGCAGCTGCGTGCCGTGCTGGCCTCGGGCGCGGCGCTGCGCGGCAACGCGGACCTCGCCCGTACCCGCAGCGCGGAGACCACGAGGTGGGCGGCGCCGCGCGGCATGGACGTGACGGAGGGGTACGCGCGGTCGGCACGCAATCTCGCGGCCATCGGACAGGGCGACTACGAGGAGGCCCTCGCCCAGGCGGCGCGGATCGGGCCGCCCGGTGCCCCCACCGCCGGTGTGCCGGGCCGGTGGATGGTCCTGGACTTCGTGGAGGCGGCGGTCCGCACCGGCCGGGTCGAGGACGCCCGGGCGCATGTGCGCGGCGCCCAGGAGGCCGGGATTCCCCGGATCGGGCCGCGTACCGAGCTGATCACGGCGGGGGCGGCCGCCGTGGCCGCCGACGACACGGAGGCCGCCGCCCTGTTCGAGGCCGCCCTGTCCCTTCCGGACTCCGCGCGCTGGCCCTGGGACTTCGCGCGCATCCAGTTCGCGTACGGCCAATGGTTGCGCCGCACCCATGACATGGCCGGGGCGCGGGCCCAGCTGGGCGCGGCCCTGGAGACGTTCGACCGGATCGGCGCCGAGTCGATGGCTCAGCGGGCCGCGGCCGAACTGCGCGCCACCGGTGTCTCCGTGGCCCGGCCCGACGCGGCGCCGGAGCAGCTGACCGCCCAGGAACGGCAGATCGCCGAGCTCGCGGCGACCGGCCTGAGCAACAAGCAGATCGGCGAGCGGCTGTTCCTGTCGCACCGCACGGTCGGCTCCCATCTGTACCGCGTGTATCCCAAGTTGGGCATCACCTCACGCGCCGCTCTCCGTGGCGCGCTGGAGGCGAGGTCCGTCGCGGAACAGGACGACGAGGCTCCGTAGCGCACACGTCGCGGTCGCAGTAGCCGAACCAGTCGAATGACGGGTGGCAGCGGACCGCAATGCCGATAGCGTCCGCCTGTCACGCGCTCCCAGGCCGAGGCGAAGTCGGCGCCACGGCACCCTCGTTTACGGAGGACTCCATGCTCAGTTCGCCCAACGCGCTGCTCTGGCGCGGCCTGCTGGCCGTCGTCATAGGCATCGTCTCCGTCTCCTGGCCGGGCATCACCGTCGGCGCGTTCGTCGTCCTGTTCGCCGTCTACGCGTTCATGTACGCGGTGATGGACGGGGCCCGCGCCTTCAGCAGCGACCGGGTGGGGCCGGTCCTCGGCTGGCTGGCGCTGGCCGTGCTGTCGGTGGTCGCCGGGGTCAGCGCCCTGGCCTGGCCGGGCATCACGGCACTGGTGCTCACCCTCTGGGTCGCCGCGTGGGCGCTGTCCACCGGTGCCACGGAGGTCGCCCTCGCGTTCCTGCGCGGGGAGACGGCGGGCGACCGCGCCCTGTTCCTGCTGACCGGCCTGGTGTCGGTGGCGCTCGGGTTCGTACTGTTCGTGCGGCCGGACATCGGGGCGGTCTCGCTGGCCACCGTCTTCGGCCTGTTCAGCATCGTCCACGGCATCTCGGCGGTCTTCGCCTCGTCGGAGGTGCGGCGCAGGCACCGCGCACAGCCGCTCGGCGCCTGAGCGACCGACCAATTTCCTTGCTTGACAAAGCACATAGTGGTCCCGGCATACTCGATGGCGACACCCTGGCGGCCCACACCACGGAAGGCCCGCATGAACCTCGGCATCGCCATCGCGGATTTCACCCAGCCCGGCGGCCCGGCGGGCATCGCCCGTCATGTGGCGCAACTCGCCCGTAGTGCCGAGGAGTTCGGCTTCACCCGGATCGCCGTCATGGACCACCTCTTCCAGATCGGGATCGTGGGCGCCTCCGAGCAGGAGATGCTGGAGGCGTACACGACGCTGGGCTATCTGGCCGCGGCCACCGAGCGGGCGGAACTGCTCGCTCTGGTGACCTCGGTCGGCTATCGCGAGCCCGGACTGCTGGCCAAGATGATCACTACGCTGGACGTCCTTTCCGAGGGCCGCGCCGCGCTGGGCATCGGCGTCGGCGCGGGCTTCAACCTCGCCGAGGCGCGCGGGCTCGGACTGCCGTTCCCGCCCGTCGCGGAGCGGTTCGAGCGGCTGGAGGAGACCCTGCGGATCTGCCTGCAGATGTGGAGCGACGACGAGAAGCCCTTCGCCGGCCGCCACTACCACCTCGAACGCACCCTCAACTCCCCCGGCACGCTGCGCCGCCCCCACCCGCCGATCCTCATCGGCGGCTCCGGCGAGCGGAAGACGCTGCGGCTGGTCGCGGAGTACGGGAACGCCTGCAACCTCTTCTACGGCCCGGACCTCGCACACAAACTCGACGTCCTCCGCCGGCACTGCGACGAGGTCGGCCGCGACTACGCCGAGATCGAGAAGACGGTCCTGCTCCCCCTCGACCCGGGAGCGCGCGGCGAGCGTGTCCCGGCCCTGCTCGCGGAGTTGCGGCGACTGGACCACATCGGCATCGACCATGTCATCGGCCCGGTCCGCGGCGCCGACCAGCATGCCGCGCTCCGGCTGCTGGGCGAGCGGGTGGTACCGGAAGCGACGCGGATCTGACCGACGGGCACACCGTGAGAGACCGCTATGAATATTTATTTGCTTGCCTAAGCAATAGATAAGGAGATTCAGATGACCATCACGAGCGACCACGCCGGTCACCACGAGGCCGATGTCGTCATCGTCGGCGGCGGCTCCGCCGGCGCCGTGCTCGCCGCCCGGCTCAGCGAGAACCCGCGACGCACCGTCCTGCTGATCGAGGCGGGTCCCGACTACCCCGCCGACCGGGTCCCCGAGGGACTGCTGACCCCGCACCTGCTGGCCGACCCCGACCACGACTGGGGCTACAGCGCGCGTGCCACCGACCGCGCCCCGAGCATCGCCGCCCCGCGCGGCCGGGCCATGGGCGGCAGCTCGGCGGTGAACGCCGGTGTGGCGATCCGGGCGCGGGCCGCGGACTTCGCCGCCTGGGGCGAGCGGTACGGCATCAAGGGCTGGTCGTACGAGGAGGTCCTGCCCACCTTCCGGGACCTGGAGAACACCCCGTCCGGCGACGACGCCTTCCACGGGCGGACGGGCCCCTTCCCGATCCGCCAGTGGACCTACGAGGAACTCACGTCCCCCATGCGGGCGTTCGTGGACAGTGCGGCGGCCCTGGGCCATCGGCGCAACGACGACTTCAACGCCGACCGGCAGGACGGCACCGGCGCCTACCCGGTCAACATCGTCGACGGGGTGCGCCAGAACACCGCCCTGGCGTATCTGACGCCGCAGGTGCGCGGCCGCCGCAATCTGACGGTGCTGAGCGACATCACGATCGACAGGGTGCTCGTCGAGGACGGCAGGGCGCGCGGTGTCGTCGACGCGTCGGGCACCGTCCACCGGGCCGGTGAGGTGGTGCTCAGCGCGGGCGCGTACGGCAGCCCGGCCATCCTGCTGCGCTCGGGCGTCGGCCCCGCCGCGGATCTGCGGGACCTCGGCATCGACGTGGTCGCCGACCTTCCCGTCGGGCGCCGACTGCAGGACCACCCGTTCTTCCACTCGCTGTTCGCGCTGGCGCCCGAGCACCAGGACATGACGTCCGCGTTCGCCGCCCATCTGTGGCTCGCCTCCCGGGAGGCGCTCCCCGGTGAACTGGACCTCGCCGTCGTGGGCACCCATCTGCTGGACGGCTCGTTCAGTCCGACCGGCGGGGCGATGGTGCTGGCGGCGGCCGTCACCCGGCCCGAGTCACGCGGCTCGGTGCGGCTGGCCGACCGTGATCCGCACGTCGCCCCGGTCATCGACGACAACTACCTGGCGACGGACCGGGACCGGCGGCGCATGCTGGAGGCGGTGCGGCTGGTGCGCCGTCTCGCGGGCAGCGGGCCCCTCGCGGGCACGTTGGCGGCGGAACTGGTGCCGGGCGACGCCGTGGGCAGCGACGAGGAGCTGGCGGCGGCGATCGAGAGCGGCATCGCCACCTACGGTCATCCGACGTCCACCGCGCCGATGGGCGGCCCCGAGGACCAGTGGGCCGTCGTCGACGAGACCGGTGCCGTCAAGGGGCTGGCGGGGCTGCGGGTCGTGGACGCCTCGATCCTGCCGGAAGTGCCGTCGACCGTGACCAACGCGACCACGATCATGATCGCGGAACACATCGCCCGCCGGGTGTACGGCGACTGAGGCCGCCGTCGGCCCCTGCGTTCAGAGGGCCGGTGTCTCGTCGTGGCCCAGCCGGCGGGCCACGGCGAGGCCCCAGGGAATGCCCAGCAGGGCGACGAGCAGCAGCCCGAGCAGGAGCGGCGCTGGACGTGCGGCGCCGAGCGCAAGGGCCGCGAGGGCCACGGCGAGGCAGGTGCCGGCGAGCGGACGGTAGAGCTCCCGCTCGTCCCGCCAGGCCTCCAGGCCGGTCGCGACCAGCATCGTCGCGACCAGCACGACGGCCACGCCCCCGCACAGCACCCAGGCCGTGGCGGCGGGAGTGCGGTCGGCGTGGGCGTGCTCGACCAGGCCGACCATCGCGGCCCCCATGGCGGTCACCGCCGCCGTCAGCGGCAGGTGGGTGAGCATCCAGCCGAGGGTCACCGTGCGGGTGCGCCGGGGCGGGCGGTGACCGGCGAAGTCGAAGTACGTCCACCAGGCGCCGAATCCGACCACCACCGCCACGAGCCCGACCGCGAGGCTCATGACGGTGGTCGGTTCGCCCGCCAGCCCGTCCACGACGCCGGTCACAGTCTCGCCGAGCACGATGATGATGAGCAGCCCGAACCGCTCGACGAGCGCGTCGGTGAGGGCGAGCGCCGATTCCTGGGCCGGGGCGACCGTGAGGACCATCCAGGCGAACCCGGCGAGAAAGGCGAGGGCCAGCAGCCCCCAGGTCAGCAGGCGGGTGTCGGCCGGCAGCCCGGCGCCGGCGAAGAGCACGACCGCGCAGGCCGCCGTACCGATCACGTACAGCCGGGTGGGTCTGCGGAACTCGGCGGAGCTGCCGCGTCCGGCCAGGAACCAGAGCACGGCCAGGACGGCGAACAGGATCCCCGCGTTGACCGCGAAATGGGCGCCCTCCGCGCCGCCGGCCTTGGGGATGAACGCCCCCAGCGGGACGAGCACGAGGATCTGCAGAAGGAAGAGACTGCGGCCCCGGGCGTCGTCGTGACCGTGCAGATCGTGGTGGAGCGTGCCGTTGAGCCAGGCGATCCACACCAGCGCGAACACCACCGCGAACTCGCCGAGGCCGTGCCAGGTGAGGTGCGCCGCCAGGTGGTGGGCGGCCTGGGCGACCAGGACGACCACGACCAGGTCGTAGAAGAGTTCCAGCGGGCCGACCACCCGGTGTCGCGGCTGGTCCCCGTGGACCCGCGGCGGCCGCCACAGCTGGCGGCGCAGCCGGGCCCAGCGCTCCTGGCTCTCCGGTCGCGAGGTCATACCCGCGGTCTCGGCCGAGGTCGCTGCTGCATGACTGCTCTCCGGGTCATGGGCGGGCTGGAGGTGCGCTTCCGGCACTGTTTGACACTTGTAGATTAGCAGTCCGGCGGGCTCGGCCAGGCCGGCGAGACTCAGTCGAGCTTCTCCACCACCGCTTCGAACTGCCGCACCATGGCCGGCACCGACCTGCCGTCGAGGAGGTCCATGACCCGCTTGCGGGCGCTCGCCAGATGCACCGGGTAGGCGTCCTGGAGGCGCTTGAGCCCTTCCGGGGTGAGGGTCGCGACATTGCCGCGGGCATCGCCCTCGTAGCGCCGCTTGACGACCTGGCCGCGGCTCTGCAGCGCCTCCACGACCCGGGTGATGCGGCTCGCCGACAGGGCGGTGGCCGAGGCGAGGTCCGTCATCCGGAGCTCCTGGTTCTCGGCCTCGGAGAGGTTCATCAGGACGACGTATTCGGTGAGCGTGAGCCCCGTGGACCGCAGCAGATCGTCGTCGAGCGAGCGCGGCAGCGCGACAATGACGCGCATCAGGGCACGCCAGAAGCGTTCTTCGTGGGCGGTCAGCGGGTCGTCGTCGCTCATCCCGCCAGAATAGCGTGCTCAAGCAAGGACTCTCAAGCTTCCGGAGCACGTCAGGGGCTGTTCGGCGGCCGGCCGGACAGCCCCCGACCAAGGCGCTCAGGCCTGCTCGACGATCTCGGCGACGGAGTCGAAGGGCTCATACTGGGCGTACTGCCCCTGGATCTCGCTCGCACGCTTGCGGTACCGGGGGTCGCCCAGTACCTCGTCGACGGCGGCGCGCACGGCGGACGCCTCCGGTCGCGCGGTACGCAGGTTGACGCCGGTGCCGGACCACTCGACGCGGGCGGCGACCTCGGGCTTGTCCTCCGTCTCGCCGCCGACGACGAGCGGGACGCCGTGCCGCAGCGCGGTCTGGACACCGCCGTAACCGGCGTTGGTGACCAGGACGTCGGCGAACGGCAGCAGCTGCTCGAAGGGCACGAACCCGGCGAGGTGGACGTTGGCGGGGATCCGGCCGTCCATCGCCGCCCGCACCATGTCGGGACCGTCGGGACGTGCGGTGGCGGCCACGACGGTCACGTCCGCGTCCGCCAGCGCACGGAGCGTGGGAACGACGAGCTGGGTCAGGTCGCCGTTCTCCACGGTGCCCTGCGTGACAACGACGACCGGCCGGTCGGACGACAACTCCGCCCACCAGTCCGGGCGTTCGAAGCCGGCGTCGGAGGCGGCCGGGAGGGGACCGATGAAGCGGAAGCCCTCCGGCGCGTCGCTGCGCGGGTACTCGAAGGCGGGGACGGTCAGTTGGAGCGTGTGGTCGGGGACTCTGGCCATGGCGTCGAAGAGAGGACCGGGGATCGTGACGCCCATCGAGGTGAAGACGCCCTCGACGTACTGCTGCACGTCGGCGAAGGTCGGTGCCATCTGCGCGCGCATCCCGTTGTAGGCAGCGCGCTCCTCGTCGTTGGTGGGCGGGAGGAGTCCCGGTCCGAACGGCGCGGTGTCCACGCTGTCGAAGGTGGGCGGCGTGATGCCGATGTTCACCAGGAGCGGGCGCCGGCCCCGGGGAGCGCGCAGGGCCATCGACATGGTCCCGAAGGTTGTCGTGAACTCGCCGAACACCACGGTGGCGGGGAACTCGGCGAGCAGTTCCTGAAGGCGCTTGTCGTGGGCCGGCGCGGCGTCAGCGCCGAGGTGCTTGAGATCGAAGGACAGGCGCTCAAAGGGGGCGAGCTTCTCGCGCTCGGCAAAGCGGGCGTCGAGAGCGCCGGTGGTGAGGTCGACCTCAGCGGGGTACGCGGCGAAGCGCGCCCCGGTCTTGAGGATCTGCTCTTCGAACCCGGCGCCCGTGTAGAAGAGCACCTCGTGACCGCGCTTCGTCAGGTCGGTCGCGATCGCCGCGAGGGGCACGATGTGGCCGGTCAAAGGGCTCGCTGTAACGATGATCTTCGCCATTGTCCCATTTCTGGACAGACCGGGCCTCGGCCCGGAGGGATTTATTTGCTTTAACAAGCAATGTATTGGATCCGCCCGCGGGCTGTCGAACGCTTCGCGGAACCCGGCGCGCGTCGAGTCCATGAGCGCTGAGGATTCGTCAGATGTGCGTCCATGACGGGAAGACCGCCGCCTGGCCGTGGCAAGTGCCGTCGGCGTCAAGGAGGTTCCACATCGTGACGTCCTCTATCCAGAACCTGCGGCCGGACTTGGCGATCCTCACCCCCCGATAGCCGGAGGCGAATCCGCGCTCCGTCACCGACCGCACGAAGGCGTCCCTGTCGCCCTGCGCGTCCGGTTCGGCGGACAGCCGGGACGGGAGCCGGACGAACTCCTCCCAGCCGTACTCGAAGCACTTCTGGGCGGTCGCATTCGCGTAGACGAAGACGGGATCCGGGCCGGCGTCGTGCGCGAGCAGCCCGAAGGGCGCGGACTCGTAGAGCCAGCGGGCCGCCTCGTCGGCGTCCGGGAACACCGCGGGGCACAAGCGGGTGCCGGTCAACCGTTCATGACTGGAGAGGAGAAGGTGTGCGAAGTCCGAACCCCGCCTGTGCTCTTCGTGGAACTTCATGGCCATCGGTGACCGCCTTTCGTCGCTTTCCGAAAGGATGGTTCCAGAGCACGTACGGCCGACGCGCAACGGGGAGGGTTCGGTCCGCACACCCACCGCAGCCGTGTCACCACACCTGCTGGTCCTCCTGGAGGCGCACGGCGACGAACTTGGTCTGGGTGTAGTGATGCAGCGCCTCCAGGCCCTTCTCGCGGCCGTATCCGCTGTTCTTGTAACCGCCGAACGGACCCTCGACCATCATGCCGGGCGGGTAGGCGTTGACGTAGACCTGCCCGGCCTCCAGCCGGGCGGCCACCCGGTGGGCGCGGGTCACGTCGGCGGTCCAGAGGGCGGCGGCCAGGCCGTACTCGGAGTCGTTGGCGATGGCCACCGCCTCGTCCTCGTCCTCGAAGCGCAGGACGGCGAGGACCGGTCCGAAGATCTCCTCGCGGGCGATCCGCATGTCCGGGGTGACGTCGGTGTAGACGGTCGGCTCGAAGACCCAGCCCTCCCCGGTCGGCCGGCCACCGGCGACCAGGGTGGCGCCGTCCTGCTCGGCGATCTTGAAGTACTCGTTGACCTTGTCGTACTGCGCGTGCGTGATCGCCGGTCCGTAGGTCTCCCCCGGCGTGATGTGCGTGAGCACGGCGCGTACGGCCGCCACGAACTCGTCGTGGATCCGGGCGTCGACCAGCAGCCGGGTGCCCGCCATGCAGGACTGGCCGCCGTTGGGCAGGAACGCCTCGACGGCACCCTGGGCGGCCTTGGCCAGGTCGGCGTCCGCGAAGACGATGTTGGGTGACTTGCCGCCCAGCTCCAGGGTGAGCGGGATGATCCGGTCGGCGGCGATCCGGCCGATCTCGCGGGCGGCGCGGACCGAGCCGGTGAACGCCACCTTGCGGACCTTCGGATGGCCGACGAGCGCCGCGCCCACGGTGTCCCCGGTGCCGGTGACGACGTTCAGGACGCCGTCGGGCAGGCCGCATTCGGTGGCGATCCGGGCCAGTCGGAGCGTGGTCGCCGAGGTGAACTCGGACGGCTTGGCCACGACGGCGTTGCCGGCCGCGAGGGCCGGGGCGATGGAGCGGGCCGCCTGGTTGAGGGGCGCGTTCCAGGGGGTGATGACACCGACCACGCCGAGCGGCTCGCGCCGGGTGTACGCGTGGAAGGCGGGCCCGATGTTCACCACCTCGCCGCCGGGCAGGTTGACGAGACCGGCGTAGAACTCGAAGAAGTTGGCGGCGCCGGCCACCTCCAGCGGGGTCTGCCAGGCGGGCTTGCCGGTCTCGGCCGACTCCAGCTCCGCGAGCTCGGCGGCCTCGTCGCGCAGCCGCTCCGCGATGGCCGTGAGGACCCGCCCCCGCTCGACGGGCTGCCGGTTCCACCAGCCGTCGACCGCCCCGGCCGCGGCCTGGACGGCCCGCTCCACGTCGGTGGCATCGCCGAGCGCGATCTCGTGCACGGCCTCCTCTCCCCCGGGAGCCGTGGACGGCAGCCAACCGCCCGCAGCCGGGTCGGTTTCCGCGCCCGCAATCCAATGTCCGTGACGCTTCATCAGCGCTCTCCTCATGACTGGGCAAACAACTGGGCAAAGAGAGGTGAATGAATTTTCATTCACCCCTCTGCCGCACAACCTACCCCCTCCGTCTTGACAAGATCGAGTCGTTGAACGAAGTTTCATTCGTGACGATGCCACCCTCCGTGACCACCGCCGACGAGAGCCCGCTGCGCCGGAAGATCATGGACGCCGCGCTGGAGTTGTTCGACGAGCGCACCTGGGACGGCACCAACGTGCCCGAGATCGCCACCCGGGCCGGGGTCGCGGTGGGCACGATCTACCGCTACTTCCCCAACAAGCAGGCGCTGGGCGAGGCGGTCTTCACCGAGGCGAAGGCGGCGTTCGCCGACGCGGTGGTCACCGACGCCGTGCGCACGGCCGACCCGGTGACCGCGATCGGGCTGGTCTGGCGGCATCAGGTGGCGTTCGCCACGGCCTATCCCCAGGCGTTCTCGTTCCTGGAACACCAGGTGCACGGCTCGTACCTGCGGCCGCAGGCGTACGAGGTCGTCAACCGGCTCAATGCCGAGCTGGTCGAGATCCTGCGGGCGGCGCAGGCGGCCGGTGCCGCCCGCGCCGGTGATCCGCAGGTGCTGCTGTCGATGGCGTTCGGCGCGTTCGTCGGGGTCACCAAGCACTCACGCGCCTCGGGGACCCCGCTGGGCGAGTACGACCTGGAGGGCGTCCGGCAGGCCGTGCTGAGCCTGATCGGGTTCCCGGACGCCGGCGCCCCCGGCGTCTCCTAGGACGACAGGTGCCGCACCACGTTGGTGCGGGCCAGGTCCAGGAGTTCGTCACCGCGTCCCGACAGCACGGTACGGGCGGCGTACAGGGCGAAGCCCCTTGCCTGGTCGAAGGTGATCGTCGGCGGGACGGACAGCTCCTGCCGGGCGGTCATCACCTCCACCAGGGCCGGCCCGGGATGGGCGAACGCGGTGCGCAGCGCGTCGGCGAGGTCGGCCGGGTGCTCCACCCGGCTGCCGTGGATGCCCAGGGACTCGGCGACGTCGGCGAAGTTCGGGTTGTCGAGGTCGGTGCCGAAGTTCACCATGCCCTCGGCCTTCATCTCCAGCTCCACGAAGCCGAGGGCTCCGTTGTTGAAGACCACGATCTTCACCGGGTGCCGCTGCTGCTTCAGGGTGATCAGATCGCCGAGCATCATGGCCAGTCCGCCGTCCCCGGACAGCGCGATCACCTGCCGGTCCGGAAAGGCGGCCTGGGCGCCGATCGCCTGGGGCAGCGCGTTCGCCATGCTGCCGTGGGTGAACGAACCGATCAGCCGGCGGCGTCCGTTCATCGTCAGATAGCGCGCGGCCCAGATCACCGGGGAGCCGACGTCCGGGATGAACACCGCGTCGTCACTGGCGAGTTCGTCGACGATGCGGGTCAGGTACTGCGGGTGGATCGGGGTGCGGTTGTGGTCGTCGACGGCGAGCCGGTCCAGGCGGGTGCGAGCCTTGCCGTAGTGGTCGCGCATCGCGTCCAGGTGCCTGGAGTCGGTCCGCGGCGCGAGCTTGGGGAGCAGGGCCTCGGCGGTGTCCCGTACGGTGCCGACCAGGGCCAGGTCCACGCGGGTGCGCCGGCCGATCTGCTCGCCGCGCACATCCACCTGCACGACGGTGGCGTGCTCGGGCAGGAACTGCCGGTACGGGAAGTCCGTGCCCAGCATCAGGAGCGTGTCGCACTGCTCCATCGCGCGGTAGCCGGAGGTGAAGCCGAGCAGTCCGGTCATCCCGACGTCGTACGGGTTGTCGTACTCCACGTGCTCCTTGCCGCGCAGGGTGTGCACGACGGGAGCCCGCAACGCCCCGGCGAGCCGCACGAGTTGGTCGTGGGCGCCGGCGCAGCCCGCGCCGGCCAGGACGGTGATCCGCTCGGCCCGGTTCAGAAGGGCGGCGGCCTGCTCGATCTCCGCGTCGGCGGGGCGCACCACCGGTGTGGTGGGCCGTACGGTGGCCGCCCTGCGCGGGTGGTCGAGCCGGTGCTGGAGCACGTCGCCCGGGACCACCAGGACGGACACCCCGCTGCGCTCGACGGCGGTCCGCAGCGCGATGTCGAGGAGATAAGGGAACTGCTCGGGCGTGGAGGCCAGTTCGCAGAAGTCGCTGCACTCCCGGAACAGCTCCTGGGGGTGGGTCTCCTGGAAGTAGCCGGTGCCGATCTCCGCGCCGGGGATGTGCGCGGCGATCGCGAGCACGGGGACCCGGCTGCGGTGTGCTTCGAACAGCCCGTTGACCAGGTGGAGGTTGCCCGGTCCGCAGCTGCCGGCGCAGACGGCGAGCGAGCCGGTGACCGCCGCCTCACCCGCGGCGGCGAACGCGGCCGCCTCTTCGTGCCGGTAGTGCTCCCAGGCCACCGACGGATCCCGGCGCAGGGCGTCGGTCAGTCCGTTGAGCGAGTCGCCGGGCAGTCCGTGGATCCGGGATACGCCCGCGTTCCGCAGGCCGTCGACTATGAGGTCGGCGATGGTGTGCATCAGCTTCCTTTCGTTGCGGAGGCCGGGGGCGCTCCCGGTCCTGTTCGACTACTCGCTCAGCCGGTGCACTTCGGTCACGGTGTACGACATCGAGGCGCGGAAGCCGGTGCCGGTGCGCACCGGGGCCAGGTCCGCGAGTTCCTCGCCGCGGGCCTCGAACAGGGTGATGTCGCCGGAGCCGACCCAGACGTCGGCGAGCGCCTGGTCGCCGAACTCGGCCATGACCAGCTCGTGCACGGCGGGCTCGTCGTAGTGGCCGGCGGTCAGCGTGGGGAAGTGCCGGAGGTTGACCGTGGGCCGGAACAGGCTCGCGGGGTCGTCCGCCGGACGCTCCAGGGTCACCCCGGCCTCCGCGAGGGTGTGCCCGGCCGCCGACAGGGACGCGCCGAACCTGCCGCCGGCCGCGAGGGACGGTGACGCCTTGCCGGGCGACGCGAAGACCCGGGTCTGGGCGACCGAGCCCAGCTTCTTCGGAAAGCCCTGCACCCAGCCGCGGGCCAGGGCGAGGTCGTTGTCCACGTAGATGTACGGGCACCACGACACCGGCTCGTCCCCGAACCGGGCGTCCACCAGCAGCATGAACTCGCGGTACTGGCTGCGTACCGGGTCGAGGTACTCCGCGTTCCCGGCGGAGAACTGCCAGTCGACGAAGAGCGCCACCACACGCCCGTCGGACTCGGTGTCGGGGGTCAGCCCCTCGGGGAGGGTCGCCGCGGCGGCCGCCGGATCCGTCCAGAACTCGACGCCGACGATGTCACCGGCGTAGTGCCACGGCGGAGCGGGGGCGAGGTTCGCCACTCCGCGCGGCGACAGCGGGTAGGTGTAGCCCTTCAGCAAGGGTGCCTCCAGAGAGCGCGGGTCCAGCCAGAACGGGCCCATGCTCTGCGCAGCCACGCGGTCCCGGCTTGGGTCAAATGACTGGTTCCCGGTAGCTGGAGGCTGCTGCCGGGTATCCGGGGGGTTCCTCGGCCTCGGCCACGGGCGGCGTCTCGGCCGCGGTTCCCGCCCGGTCCGCGGGGCTCTCCTTCTGTCCCGCACCCCGTTCGCACGGGGAGAGGAGCGGCTGGGCCACCGACCCCACCTGCTCGGCCAGTCGCCGGACCAGAGCGGGATCGACCTGGTCCATGACACGTCTGCGGGCGCTGGCGAGATGCGCCGGATAGGCGGCCCGTAGGCGCTGCCGGCCGGCCTCGGTGAGCTCGGTGACGTACCCGCGGGCGTCCGTGCAGTGGCGCCGCTTGGTCACCAGGCCCTGGTCGCGCAGGTTCTCCACGACCCGGGTGATGCGGCTCGCGGACAGGGCGGCCGCCGAGGCCAGCTCGGTCATCCGCATGCTGTCGTCCTCGGCCTCGGAGAGATGCATCAGGACGATGTACTGCGTGAGCGACAGGCCCGTGGCGCAGAGCAGGTCCTCGTCGAGCGCCCGCGGAAGAGCGACCAGCATCCTCTGCAGCGCACGCCAGAGAAGGTCCTCGTCGGTGTTCAGCGGGCAGATGGGCTCGGGTGACTGTGCGGACATCTACCGGCCTCCCTTCCGTAGTGTCCCGGTGCCACCACTGAAGCACATGATTACTTGCTTGACAAAGCATTTCGAGGGGAGCCAAGATACTTGCCAAGGCAAGCAACAGCGCCGTAGCGGACCAGCCGCGCGACGCCAACCGAGAGGCCAGAAGGGCATGAGCGTCGAATTGCCCCCCGCGGGGACCTACACGGTCGATCCGGAGCGGTCGTCCATCGGCTTCACCACGCGGCACATGTTCGGCCTGGGCAAGGTGAACGGCACCTTCCGGGTGGAGTCGGCGAGCATCACGATCGCCGAGCCGGTCACCGAGTCGGCCGTGACCGCCGTCGTCGACGCGGGCAGTTTCCACACGGGGACCCCGCGCCGGGACGACCACGTGCGCTCCCCCGCCTTTCTGCACGCGGAGCGCCACCCCGGGATCCGGTTCGAGTCGACCGGGGTGAGCCGGGGCACGGCCGGCGTCTGGGTCGTCCAGGGCCACCTCACCGTCCGCGGTACCCGCGCGCCGGTCGAGCTGACGGTGGACGCACTGTCCGTCGAGAACGGCTCACTGAAGATCTCGGCCTCCGCGACCGTCGACCGGTACCGCCACGGGCTGACCGCGGCGAAGGGGGTCGCCGCACGTCTGCTGCGGCTCTCCCTGTCCGCCACCGCTCTTCCCGACCCCGGCCCGACGGCTCCGGCCGCCGGCGCCACGACGGTTTCCGCCGTCGAGACCGAGGCGGCCCCGGCCGCCGCAAGCAAGGCGGCGTCCGCCGCCGAGACCACAGCACAGCGAGAGGATTTCCCCATGGCCCCCAAGGTCGCCGTCATCTACTACTCGTCCACCGGTACCGTCCACGAGCTGGCGGAGGCCGTCGCCGACGGCGCCCGCAAGGAGGGCGCGGAGGTACGGCTGCTGCGCGTGTCCGAGCTGGCGCCCGAGGAGGCCATCGCGAGCAACGACGCCTGGTCGGCGCATGCCGCGGCCACCAAGGACGTCCCGGTCGCCACCCCGGCCGACATCGAGTGGGCGGACGCCGTGGTCTTCGGCACCCCCACCCGGTTCGGCAACATCGCCAGCCAGCTGAAGCAGTTCATCGACACGCTCGGCGGCCTGTGGGCGCAGGGCAAGCTGGCCGACAAGGTCTACAGCGGCTTCACCGCCACGGCCACCGCGCACGGCGGCCAGGAGTCCACGCTGCTCGCGCTCTACAACTCCGTCCACCACTTCGGCGGCATCCTGGTGACGCCCGGCTACACCGACCCGGTGAAGTTCGTCGACGGCAACCCCTACGGCACCAGCCACGTCAACGGCCAGGGCGCCATCCCGGTCGACGACACCGCCCGTAACGCCGCCGAGTACCAGGGCAAGCGGGTCGCCTCCATCGCCGCGCGCTTCACCGCCGCGTAACCGGCGGCGGCACGGACGGCCGTGTGCCGGCGGCGGGGGTGTCGTCGGCACACGGTCAGGTCACCGAGTACGGCTGTCCGCTGTCACGCCTCGCCGCGGCCGGCCAGCCACTCCTGCTCCGCGCCCGGTTCGGGCAGCACCTGGCCGCCTTCGACGGCGGACCTGGCGGGGCTGTCCTCCAGGACCACCATGACGTGGCTCTCCGCCACCCCGGTGACGCGGGCGGCCGCCGAGGACAGCTCCAGCGCCAGCCGGGTCGCCTCCTCCTGCGGATGTCCGCGCCGGACCCAGCCGCTGACGATCAGCGGGGCCCCGGGCACCCCGCCGGCGAAGACACTGTCCGACGGCGGCTCGGAGAAGATCACGTTGACGTAGCCCGGTGGCACATGGTTGATCGCCGCGTGGATCCGGGTGATCTCGGCCGCCAGCGCGGCCTTCGACTCACTTGTCAGGGTTCCCTGTGCTGCGGTGCAGGTGTAGACGGGCATTTCGGCTCCTCGTCGGACGGGGCGGAATCGCTCACGGCAACGGCGGAAGGGCTGTGACGGCCGTGATGGAAGCAGTGGTCCTGGGTGTGGACCGGAAGATCGTGCTGGAGTCGAGGCCGGAGCCCGGGCTCCGGCCCGATCAGGTGATCGTGGAGGTCGATCTGTGCGGCATCTGCGGCACCGACCTGCACGCGCCGCAGATGCCGCAGGTCTACCGCGGCGGTTTCGTCATGGGCCACGAGCCGTCCGGCCGGATCAGCCGCGTGGGAGACGCGGTCGAGGGCTGGGAGGTGGGCAGGCGGGTCGCCGTCAATCCGAACGGCAATGTATGCGGCCGCTGCCGGTACTGCCTCTCGGGGCGCCCCAACTTCTGCCGGCAGGCCACGATGGAGACCGCGCTCGGACTCCAGACGGACGGCGCCCTCGCCCGGCGGATGGCCGTCTTCCCCGGTACCTTGCGGGCGCTGCCCGCGTCGATGGGCCGCCTGGAGGCGGCCTGGGTCGAGCCGACGGCCACGGCCCTGCGCGCGGCGGTGCTGGCCGGCGATCTGAAGGGGGCCACGGTCGCGGTGTTCGGCGGCGGCCCGATCGGACAGCTGGCCTGCCGTATCGCCGCCCACCGGGGCGCGGAGCGGATCGTCCTGGTGGAACCGGCCCCGGAGCGCCGCCGCTTCGGCCCGGCCTCGGGCGCCGGTCTGACGCTGAGTCCGGCCGAATCCGGTGCCGAACTCGCCGAGTCCTCGGTGGACGTGGTGTTCGAGTGTTCGGGCAACGCGGCGGCGCGGGCGGAGGCCCTGCGACTGCTGGCCCCCGGTGGGGTACTGGTCAACGTGGGCGGGGGGCCCGGCGGCGGCTTCGACCCCGATGTCGTACTGCTCAAGGAGATCACCATCCGCGGATCCTTCGTGTACGGCTCCGAGTTCGACGACGCCATCGATCTGCTCGCCCGCGGCGCCGTCCGGGTCGACGACCTCACCACGGAGATCGCCCCGGTCGGGGAAGCACTGCGCGCCATCGACGCCCTCCGCTCCGCCGAGGTCATGAAGGTGTTCATCGCACCCAACGGCTGACCCCAGGGTCCGCCCGGCCGCCGGGTTCCGCCTTCGGTCATCCGACTGAGGCCGGAACTGCGGGCAGCGGCCGGCGGTCCGTGGGCGGCACACAGTCGTCGTATCAGCAGGCGCGTCAGTCATCGGACGGAATGCGAGGCGCCCATGGCTGGGTCAGGATGAGGTGGATCATCCCCCCCACCGGACCCGGCACGAAAGCTGGCAGGTTGCCATGACCCAACAAGCCACTGTCCGAACCGTGACCTACGATCTGCTGCGTTCTCTCGAACTGACCACCGTCTTCGGCAATCCGGGGTCGACCGAGCAGACGTTCCTGCAGGAGTTCCCCGAGGACTTCACCTACGTACTGGCCCTGCAGGAGGCCTCCGTCATCGCCATGGCCGACAGCTTCGCCCAGGTGACCGGCCGACCCGCACTGGTCAACGTGCACTCCTCGGCCGGGCTGGGCAACGCCATCGGCAACCTGGTGGCCGCCTACCACGGCAACACCCCGCTGATCGTCACCTCGGGGCAGCAGCACCGGGAACTGCTGATCGGCGAGCCCTATCTGGGCAACCGCGAGGCCACCACGCTGCCCAAGCCGTGGGTGAAGTGGGCGTACGAACCCGCCCGTGCCGAGGACGTCCCGGAGGCGTTCCTGCGGGCCTACGCCACGGCGCTGCAGCCGCCCGCCGGGCCGGTCTACCTGTCCATCCCGATGAACGACTGGAATCAGCCGCTGTCCGGCTTCACTCGAATGCGGACCTTCAGTGACCGGATGCTGCCCGACCCGGACCGGCTCCGTGCCTTCGCCGACCGCATCTCCGCCAGCAGCCGTCCCGCACTGGTCTTCGGACCGGAGGTGGACCGCGCCGGCGGCTGGGACGTGGCTGTCGCCCTCGCGGAGAAACTGCGCGCGACCGTCTACGGCTCCCCGCTGCTCGACCGTGCCTCCTTCCCCGAGGACCACCCCCTCTTCGGCGGGCCGCTCGGCATGTCGGTGAAGACCATCAGCGACCGGCTGGAAGGACACGACCTGGTCGTCGTGATCGGCGCCGAGGTGTTCCGGTACTACCCCTACGTCCCGGGCTCCTACCTGCCGGACGGCACCGAGCTCCTCCAGATCACCGGCAACCCCGACGTCGCCGCGGCCGCGCGCGTGGGCGACAGCCTGCTGGGCGACCCCAGGGCGGCGATCGAGCAGCTCCTGGGCGCGGTCGAGGAGGGCACCGCCCGGACCACTCCGCAGCCGATGGAGCGTCCCCGGGTGCTCCCGGAGGCACCGAACAGCCCACTGACCCCGCCGGAGGTCTATGCCGCGCTGAGCGGCGTCAAGCCCGCGGACGCGGTCATCGTCAACGAGTCGACGTCCACCATGGCCCAGCAGATCGAGTGGCTGCCCACCACCCGGACCGGTTCCTTCTTCGCCACGGCCAGCGGCGGCATCGGCTGGGGTGCACCGGCGGCCGTCGGCGTCGCCCTGGCCGACCGGCAGCGGGGCGTGTCCCGGCCGGTCGTCGCACTGATCGGCGACGGTTCCTTCCAGTACTCGGTGCAGTCCGTCTGGACGGCGGCCCAGCACCGGCTGCCCATCGTCTACGTCGTGATGCGCAACCAGGAGTACTCCATCCTCAAGTCGTTCGCCGTGCTGGAGGAGACCCCGGGCGTCCCCGGGCTCGACCTGCCCGGGCTCGACATCGCCGCGGTGGCCGGCGGCTTCGGCTGCCGCTCGGTCGACGTCGACACGGCCGAGGACCTGCAACGCGAGTTCAAGGCGGCGCTCGCCGCGGACACCACCACGGTCATCGTGGTGGCCACCCAGCCCCAGAAGGCAATGCTGTAACGGGAGCAGTGATGGATCTCGGACTCAAGGACCGCGTCTACATCGTCACGGGCGGCACCCGCGGCCTCGGTCTGGCCGCCGCCCGTGAACTGACGGCCGGCGGCGCGAAGGTGGTGGTCAGCGGGCGCAGCACGCACTCGCTGGCCGCGGCGGAGGCGGAGCTCGGCGGCCCCGGGCAGGCCGTCGGTGTCGTCGCCGACAACGCCGACCCCGGGACCCCGGACCGGCTGATCGACTCGGCGCTCGGGGCGTTTAAGGGGCTGGACGGCGTGCTCATCAGCGTCGGCGGCCCGCCGACGGGCACCACGGACGCCATCGACGACGACCAGTGGCGTACGGCCTTCGAGTCGGGATTCCTGGGCGCGGTGCGGCTGTCGCGGGCCGTCGCCGCGCGGCTCGGCGAGGGCGGGGTGATCGGTTTCGTCCTGTCCACCTCGGTGTACGAACCGATCCCCGGCCTCGCCACCTCCAACGCACTGCGCCCCGCGCTGGCCGGTTACGCGAAGACCCTCGCGGGCGAGCTCGGCCCCCGGGGCGTCCGTGTGCTCGGCCTGGTCCCGGCCCATATCGGGACCGACCGCGCCCTCGAACTCCAGTCGATCACCGGCGACGCCGACAGAACCGCTGCGGGCATCCCGCTGCGCCGTCTCGGCACTCCGGAGGAGTTCGGCCGCACCGCCGCCTTCCTGCTGTCGCCCGCCGCTTCCTATGTCACGGGGGCCATGGTGACGGTCGACGGCGGGACGAGGGCCAGTTTCTGACCGCCAGTCATTCCCAACTGTCCTTGACACGCTCCCGCTTGAACATAATGCTTGCCGACGAAAGCAATTTGTTCGGGCGGGAGAAGTCATGACCACACACACCCCGGGCGGCCCGCTGCGAGCCGCCCTGGAGGGGCCCGCGTTCCAGGCGGACCCGCATGCGGTACTGCGGACGCTGACGGACTCCGCGTCCGCACACCGCTGCGAACCGGACGGCGCTCCACCGCAGTTGCTCGTCACCGGGTACGACGCGGCGCGCCAAGTGCTCACCGATCCGCGGGTCTCCAAGCGGAGCGAGCGCGCCGGCCTGGAGCCCGGCTGGCTGATGAGCGGGGTACGGGACGAGGTCGGGGTCGACTACATGCTGACCGTGGACCCGCCCGAGCACACCCGGCTGCGCAAGGTGGTGGCGCGCGCCTTCACACCGCAGCGCGTCGAGGCCCTGCGGCCGCGGACCCGGGAGATCGCTTCCCGGGCGGCGGAGGCCGTACTGGCCCAGGAGACACCGGAGTTGGTGGACGGCTTCGCCGCCCGCGTCCCCATCTCCGTGATCTGCGAACTGCTCGGCGTGCCGCTGACGGACCGGGACCGGTTCGGCTGGGCCTCCGAGCAGGTCGTGGCCCCGGTCGCCGGTTCGGACCGGGAGGAGGCCTACGTATGGCTGAGCGGGTACCTGGCGGAGCTGATCGCGGGCAAGCGGGCCGAGCCCGGACCTGATCTGCTGAGCGCGCTGGCCGTCGACACCGACGAGGACCGGCTCACCGACCCGGAGCTGATCGGCATGGCCTTCCTGCTCCTGATCGCCGGGTACGAGACGACCGCGAACCTGATCAGCACCGTACTGCTCGGCCTGGCCCGGCAGCCGGACCTCCTGCGGACCCTGCGCGCCGATCCCGGTCTGATCCCCGCGGCGACGGAGGAGTTCCTCCGCCTGGACGGACCGGTGGTGACCGCCACCGAACGGTTCGCCACGGAGGACATGCGGGTCGGGGAGGTGCCGGTGCGGCGCGGGGACATGCTGCTGGTCTCCCTGGCGGCGGCGAACCGGGACCCGGCCCGGTTCGAGGAGCCGGACTCCTTCCGCCTCGGGCGTCCGGCCGGCGGCCATCTCGCCTTCGGGCACGGCGTCCACCACTGCCTGGGCGCTCCGCTGGCGCGGATGGAGGCCGAGGTCGCGATCACCGTGTTCGTCCAGCGCGTCGAGAGTCTCGCCCTGGCCGTGCCCGAGGCCGATCTGGAGTGGGCGCCTGGCCTGCTGATGCACGGGGTCCGGCGGCTTCCCGTGTCCGCCGTGGTCTCCGGGGACTCCGTGGCCTCCGGAGATTCCGTGGTCTCCGGGGACTCCGTCTAGACGGAGGACGCGGGCACCAGCCGGCCCCGGGAGATGAGGGAGGCCGCCTTCTTCAGGTGGTGGACGCTGATGCTGACGCCATAGCCGTCGATGCCCGGGGTCGCGGCGATCCGGGTGGTGAGAAAGCGGTAGAAGTCCTCGGGATCGCGGGCGATGACGGTGACCATCAGGTTGTGCTCCCCGCTGATGGCCCCGACGAAGGGGACCTCGTCGTGCCGGGCGGCCTCCGCACCGACCCGCTCCAGGTGGGCGGGGGCCACCCGTAGCCACAGGACGGCGTGCAGCCAGTGGCCCAGCCGCTCCGGGAGCAGTTCGACCTCGTACTCGAGGGTGCCGGAGCTCTCCAGCGACTCCAGCCGCCGGGCCACCCGCGACAGGGACCAGCCGGTGAGCTCGGCGAGCCGGGTGTGGGTGGTGCGGCCGTCCTGGGCCAGGGCCTCCAGCAGCGGGGCGTCCTCGTCGGCGGGCGGGAGCGGGGGCCCGGGGGCGAGCGGCGGCCGCTCCGAGGTCAGCCGCCGGATCTGCTCGGGGTCGAGGTTGTCGCCGTAGCCGGTCCAGCCGGCGGTGCCGGGCGCGTCGTAGTTGTGGATGATCAGGTCGATGCTGACGTCCAGGACCGAGGCGGACCTCGGCAGTTGCCGGAGCAGCACGTCCTCGCGGGGCATGTCGAGCGGCGCGTGGATGACGCAGATGATCTCCGAGCCGCCCGAGGCCAGATGGGCCCAGGAGATGTCGGGGCGGCGGGCGAGAGCCTCGGCGAGCGGGGCGACCCGGTCGGGACGGCACCGGATGCGGGCGACCCACTCCGCGGCGCCGTACACCCGCCGGTTGACCAGTCCCACCACCCGGAGCGCGCCGCTGCGGCGCAGCGCCTGGTAGCGGCGGGCGGCGGTCTGCTCGGAGACGCCCGCCACCTCGCCGATCCGGCGGAAGGGCAGCCGGGGCGCGCACTGCAGAGCACGGAGGATCTTTCTGTCCACGTCGTCGAGCATGGTGAAAGTGTGCCACGACACTGGAACAGTATGGAGGATTCTTCTGCTGGAGGGGCGGTTGGTTGGTGGTTGCGCGAGCGGGACCGGATGCTGTGGCGGCGGGTTTCCCACCGGAAGTCCGTACGACACAGGCCGCCGGGTTCGCCGGGGCCTCGACCGCGGTGCGGTGCGCCGCGAAGGAGTATCTCCGTGAACGTCACGACACCGGCGAGCGCGCCGGTCGAACGACGGACGGCCACGATCGTCATGGCCTGCCTGGGCGTCTTCGTCGCCTATCTTCCTGTCACCACCGTCGCCGTGAGCCTGCCGGCCCTGCAGGGGGCGCTGAACGCGTCGACGGCCCAACTGTCGTGGGTGCAGGACGCGTTCGTGCTGCCGATGGCCGCGTTCATCCTGACCGCCGGCGTCTTCGGGGACGTGCACGGGCGCAAGAAGGTGTTCCAGGCCGGCCTGCTCTTCTCGGCGGCGGGCGCGGTCACCGCCCTGTGCGCGCACTCCATCGAGGTCGTCTGGGCCGGGCAGGCCCTGGCCGGTGTCGGCGCGGCCGCGCTGCTGCCGACCACGCTGGCGCTGATCAGCCATGTGGTGCCGGACCACCGGGAGCGCGGCAAGTACATCGGCATATGGGCCACCTGCCTGATGGCGGCCCTGGCGGTCGGTCCGGTGATCGCCGGTGTGGTGGTCGCGCACTTCTCCTGGCGCTGGATCTATCTGCCGGCCGTCCCGGTCGCGCTGCTCTCCGTCCTCGTCGCGGCCCGGCAGCTGACCGACTCCCGGGCTCCGCACGGCCGCCGGCTGGACTGGCCCGGCCAGCTCACCGCCACGCTCGCGATCACCGCGCTGGTCTACGGCGTGATCGAGGGCGGCGCCGGCTCGTTCACCGACGCCAAGGTGATGGTGGCGCTGTTCACGGCCGTGGCCGCCGGTGTCGCCTTCGTCCTGGCGGAACGGCGCAGCGACAGCCCGATGCTGGACCTGAGCCTGTTCCGCAGCCCCGCCTTCACCGCCACCACCCTGGTCGCGACGATCAGCTTCCTGGCGCTGATCGGGTTCTTCTTCGTCCTCAGTCTCTACTTCGGCATGGTGCAGCGGCTGGACACCCTGGAGGCCTGCTGGCGGCTGCTGATGGTCACCGGGGCGGCCCTGCTGGTCGGCGGTCCGGCCGGGCGGCTGATGCACCGGGTCTCCGCCCGCTGGATGATCACCGGCGGTCTGCTGCTGGTCGCCGCCGCCCAGTTCGCGCTGACCGGGCTGGCCGCGGACACCTCCTTCGCCTCGGCCGCCTGGCGGCTCGCCCTGCTGGGCCTGGGCATGGGCTTCGTCATGACCCCCATGACGGCCACCGCGGTGGCCTCCGTGCCGCACCACCTGGCCGGCATGGCCGCCGCGGGCAACAACGCGTTCCGGCAGGTCGGCGGTGCCCTCGGCCCGGCCGTGCTGGGCGCGCTGCTCACCACCCGGGCGCTCGACGCGCTGCCCGGCCACCTCACCGACGCGGGGGTCACCGGCGGGACGCAGGAGCGTATCGTCTCGGCCGCGCAGTCGGACGGTCTGGGCGCCGTCGCCTCGCTGGACCTGGGAGCACAGACCGGGCAGGCGATGGGGGCACTCGGCGACTCCTTCCTGGACGGGATGCGCCTGTGCCTGATCACGGCGGGGAGCCTCACCCTGCTGGCCGCCCTGGTCGCGGTGGTCCTGCTGCGCGCCCCCCGGCGGCAGCCCACGCTCCGGGCGGCGGGAGAGAAGGCGGGAGAGAAGCCGTCGGCCGTGCAGGGCGCCTGACGGCAAGCCGGTCCCGAGGACACCGCTGGGGGTGTCCTCGGGATCAGGCCGGCCGGGGACGTAGGCGTCACCCGTGACCGGTCGCTCCTGGTAGGTGCCGCGCACCGATGAGTCGGCCTCGTTGATTCCTGGCGCGAACGGCTGGTTGGCCTGAATTTCCTGGAGCACGGGCCTGGCGGTCACGACGGGTTCGGTGTTCAGGCCGGGGATCGTGACGGACCACTCACCGGCGTGGCGCCGGCCGGTCGTGGGGCTGGTCTCGAAGCGGGTGGCCTGCGGGGCGGGCGGATCGACCGAGACGACGCGGTGCATGCCGTGCAGGGCGTCGAGCGGGCCGGACAGTGACGCGTTCGGTATCCGCACATCGAGCTGGTCGGCGCACGCGCTGAACTGGTCGGGCTTCGCGTTCTGCTCCGAGGTGTACGCCCCGCTCCCCCCGTCCCGCCTCATCCTTGGGGGAGATCCGCGTGATGCCCTTGCCGCTGAGCCGCACCTCGTGGCCGTTGCGGAACGGTGTGCGCGTGGCCGCTCGCGGCGTTGGCCGCCGCGGGAAGTCCGACGGAGCCTGCGGTGGCGACTCCTGCGAGGGCGACCGCCGTCGCCCGACGTCCGTGGATGCGCTTCCTTGTGCGCATCGGTTTCTCCTCTCCACTCTCGACGTGACGGCCGGGTCCAACTAGCGCGTGCGTGACAAGGAGTCGCGTGCCCGGCCGCGCACGATCTCGGCCAGCCGGGCGGCCTGCTCGTCCGCGGCTTGGGGTCCGTTGCCGGTCAGCAGGGAGTGGTCGGCGTCCCAGATCACCTTGACGGCCGAGGGGTTGAGGGCGAGGTTGACGTCGTAACCGGCTTCCTTGAGCGCCACGTCGACGTAGTAGGTCAGGCGCGTGCGTTCGCCGGGCACCTTGGGGTACTGGAACCCGAGCATCGCCCTTTCGCCGTACTTGGGCACGGTGGTGATCCGTGCCCCCTTGAAGGCGTGGTCGGGATCGGTCGTGACCTTCCCGTCGCCGTCGACCCGGTAGCGCGCCGAGGTCAGGGCCACCGGGGCATGGCAGATGAGGGATATCGGGACGTCGACCTCGCGCAGTGTGTGGAGCAACTCCCCCATCCACGGGTTGTCGTGGAAGTCGACCATCGGGGCGTGTCCGCCGGGCATGTGCACGAAGGCCAGGTCTGCCAGCGAGAATCCGGAGGCGGGATCGCGGTGCCGTTCGATCAGCTGCTGGATGGACAGGTACTCGCGCTGCGGCAACGCCTCGAAGCCGGCGACGACATCGCCTCGGACGGAGATGGCCTCCGCGTCGGTCTTGGGAAGCGGCTCGGAGACCGGGATGCGTCCGAGAAGCCGGTGGGCGAGGGCGAGTTCGGTCTCACGGCGCTTGAGGAGGTCCGGATTCTTCTCGCGCAGCTTCTCGGGGCCGAACCGCTCGACTCCGCTCTGCATGGTGGTACGGGCGGTGGCGAGACCGAGGTTTCCGCCCCCGTGGAAGTTGAGAGCGAGTCCGTTGACGTCGAGCTGCGGCAGTTGGCCGTCCGGCGTGGCCAGGATGAAGTCGTATGCGCTCTCGAACTCCGCCATCACGGCGGCGAGTTCGACGAGGAAGAACCCGGTCGGTATCCCGGGGTGGCCAGCGGGCTCACTCAGCGGAAGCAGACGTGCCGACGACAGGACGATCAGGGCCTTGGGCCGAGGGGCGGTGGATTCGGTCATGGTCTTTCCCTCTCTTCGGAGTCGGTGTCGGATTCTTCGAACCGACCCGACCTAACAGACCGGCGGGCTCTTCGAGCATAAGAGACCCCCGGTCTCTACACAAGGGACCGGAGGTCTGTAATATGTCGGCATGAACACGTTCCAGCGGGCCAGAAACGAGGAGCAGCGCGAAGTACGCCGCCGGAGCATCCTGGAGACGGCGGCGACCATGCTCAGCGAGATGCCGGTCTCAGCCGTGAGCCTCAATGAGCTCAGCCGCCGCGTGGGACTGGCGAAGTCCAACGTCATGCGGTACTTCGAGTCGCGAGAGGCGGTCCTGCTGGACCTCCTGGAGAGCCTGACCCGCGATTTCCTGACAGAGGTGGTCGATCAGCTGCCCGCCTGCGTCGACCGGACGAGTTCCGCGATCACGAGAGCCGAGTCGGTGGCATCAGGTCTGGCCGCGTCGTTCGCGTCCCGGAAGATGCTCTGCGAACTGCTCAGCGCCCAGGCCGGCATCCTGGAGCACAACGTCTCCGCCGAGGTGGCCGCGAAGTACAAGCGGGGGGCCCACGACGGCCTTGCCGGTCTGGCCGGCATGCTGCGGGAGATCCTGCCCGAGCTCGGCGACCGGGAGGCCGCCGAAGCAGCCGGCATGACGATCGTTCTCGTCGGAGCGTTGTGGACGCACAGCCATCCGGCGGAGGCCGTTCGTGCCGCCTACGCCGGCGACCCGAGTCTCGTATTCCTCCCTACGCCCTTCGCTGCGACGCTCGAGCGTTCGATCACGGTCTATCTGATCGGCCTGCTGGCCGACTCCGACCGGTGATCCCAGCCGAACCGGCCGGGCGCGGGATCAGGCACGGCGCCGGCAGAGGTCGCGCGGCTGTCTCCGCCGAACTCTCAAGGCGCGGCGCGCGGCTCGTGTCAGGCAAGGAACTCGGCGAGTGGGAAGGAGCGATGGCGACGTGGTGGAACCAGATAGTTCTGCCGGTGGGTCGTGTGCAGGACCGAGTTGATGCCGGCGTGGGGGCTGCGCGGATCGACAGGGAGTGTCCTGTCGGGATAGTGGCCGTCCATCGAGAGCCGAACGATATTGAAGATTTCCGTCGTCGGCTGGAACTGAATGAAGTGCAACCCGGCGGCCGGCTTCTTGCTGTAGTGGTCTGCCGTCGGATCGGATGTGTAGTGGAATGGATTGTCCAGCGTATCGAAATCGCCGCGCACGGGAATGGTCGTCCCTGAGGGATAGGCTTTTCCGTAGTTACTGGTCTCCGGCGATGTGGTGCTGTCCAGCTCCGACATGCTCCCGGTATGGCCGTACCCGTGGTACCGCTCAACCCCCTGCGCCACCTGGGCCTCACTTTGACCTGGCGGTTGGAGGGCAAGCGTACCCGGCGCGGGCGCGGGCGAGAGGCCGGGATGGAGCATTGCCTGGACGCGATCCGTGTACTGCGGGAAGTTCTTTTCGTACCAGGTCACCAGATCTTGAAACAGGTGCGAGAGATGCATGGTGGTGCCCTGTTTGAAGTAACCATTGGGCCACTGATCGGTGAGGCCGGGCAGGGTTTCCAGATTGGCGATGACACCAGGTCCCATATTCGAATTCAGGGTGGTGGCGAAGCCGAGGAAGCCCTGTGCCGCTCGAGGAATCGACTTCGCACCGGGAATATCGGCAGCCAGCGCCAGCTTGCTCGGCAGGCCCTGTTGCCCGTAGAAACCGCCCCCGGAGAACCCCTGGCGGATACTCGTCACCTTGAACAGGCTGCCCGCTCGGTTGCTTCCGGCCCCGAAGAGGGCGTCGCTGGCTGCCTTGATATTGGCGAGCGAGTCGCTGCGGAGTAGCACGGCCACGTCGTTCTGTTCCAAGCGGACCGGCCCGAATCCTGGCGGGGGCTGGTCGCTGGGGAACGTCCTGGCCTCCTGGAGCGCATATACCGTGTGCCCCTCCTTCTTGGAGGTCTGCAAATCGACCGGCAGATACGCCGGATACGATGTTCCCGCCTTGAAGAAATCCGACGTCTTGCCCAGGGTCGGGATGTAGTGGTGGAAGTAGGGAAGCCCCCAGGCCACCGTGGCGCCCACTCCTGCGGGAGTGGGCGGAAACTGGTGTTCCAGGTCCAGGAGGACGGACTCGAGGTGGTGCTGCGCCTCCTGCAACGCCTTGGCGTTCGCCGACACATTCAGCTTCGCGGTAATGACATGATCGTGCAGGGCCGGCACCCGGACCGCAATCTTGCCGTCGCTGCTCTGCACGCCCGAGCCATTGACATTGACCACTTTCTCGCCCTGCAGGATATATTGTTCCTGGCTGGGTGGACTGTCGCTGGCAGTGGGCCGGTGCGGCGGTTCGACAATGGTGTCGATCATCTCATAGATGCCCACGGACGCCAGAGCGGCACCGAAAGTGCCCGCTGTCCCCTGAAGAAGGTGTCGCCTGCTCAAGTTCCCGCGCGACCGCCCCGCACGCTCATTTTCGTTGCTGTCTTTCACGAGACGTATTCCCTACTGTGGAGTAGATGTCCGCCATCACCCGGCATCGAGGCCTGACCTGCTCGAATGACCGTGATACCTTCTGCCACTCATGCGCGTCGGAGGGACTCAGGGGCTGAAATAAACGGGGAGGACCAGGTGATCGTGCCGTCGAATGAGGACCGGCGCGCGACCAGCGCGGATACGACCTTGCGCAGGTTCCGCCAAATAGCCGATGACAATGGGCCGGCTGCCATCACCTTCGCTGTCACGATATAACCACACAGGGCCTGATTGATTGAAGCCAACACGCAGCCCGGGTTATCGAAGCCAACGCCGACCGAGTGCGTCCGCGGCCGCCTCTTCACCACCCGGGCCGAGACGAACCTCGCGCTCTTTGAGTACGCAGCCCAATCCCACCGCATCCAGAAACGGCTCGGCCACCTCAGCCCCATCGAATTCGACGACAAGCACCACGCCGACCGGGCAACGACCGCCCACCCAGACGGGGATACCAATCGTTTATGCCCCGCCGACAGCGATTGGCTGCCTGAGACAGAAACGAACGGCCGGGACCGAATGGGCTGATCTGTGGATCCGCCAGTCCCGTGCCCCCTACGGGCGCAGGCCCCGGAGGACGACGTCGAGATAGACGTCCGCGG
Source organism: Streptomyces sp. NPDC031497 (assembly GCF_055580905.1). Taxonomy (NCBI): domain Bacteria; kingdom Bacillati; phylum Actinomycetota; class Actinomycetes; order Kitasatosporales; family Streptomycetaceae; genus Streptomyces; species Streptomyces sp. NPDC031497. Next base: position 75,130 of record NZ_JBVIKO010000010.1, on the reverse strand, counting down.
AGACGTCCTGCTCCGGGTGCCTGGGAAGTGCGGAGATCAGGGCGAGGACCTCGTCCGCCGCGACGTCGGCCCGCACCGCGCCCGCTGTCTGCGCGCGGGCCCACAGGCGGGCGAAGCTCGCTTTCATCGGGGCACCGACCGCGGCCATCGGGGACCGGTCGTCGGTCAGACAGGCCCCGACGCGCATGCTCATCCCGCCGTGCTCGGCAGCGCTCCGGTCGTACAGGCGCAGCCACTGCGCCACCGCCTGCCACACATCGGGCGCGTCGACCAGTTCACGGGCCTGTGCGTCCAGGAGGTCGAGGCGGTCCTTCATGATCGCGACGAAGAGGTGCTCCCTGCTGGGGAAGTGCCGGTACAGCGTGCCGCGTCCCACTCCGGCTTCCTTGGCGACGTCGTCCATGGGGGCGTCCGCGCCGTCACGGCTGAAGACCTTCTGCCCCGCGGCGACCAGTGCCTCGTAGTTTCGGCGGGCGTCCGCTCGCAGCGGCCTGGCGTCAAGGGGCGGAGTGCTCATGGGGATCATCCTATTTGACAACCGGACACGGTGTCCATATCGTCGGAAACGTAAGCGGACGCAGTGTCCGTTTATGTGTTCCACGCCTGTGGTCACACGCGCCCAGCAAGGGGAGAAGCACCATGGCATCACCGGACAGCAGGACGGTCGTGGCCGTCGTCACCGGAGCGAGCCGGGGCGCCGGCCGGGGTATCGCGGAGGCACTGGGCGGCCAGGGGGCGACCGTCTACGTGACCGGCCGCAGCCGGTCGGCCTCCGATTCGCCGTACGGAGGCACCGTCGCGGAGACCGCGGCCCTGGTCGACAAGGCAGGCGGTACCGGGATCCCGGTGGTCGTCGACCACGGGGACGACCAGGCGGTGGCGGACCTCTTCGACACCGTCCGGCGCGACCACGGGCGGCTGGACATCCTCGTCAACAACGCCGCCAAAGTCGTCGGGACTCCGGCGTCGGTCGGGTTCTGGGAGAGGCCCCTGGAGGCAGCGGACCTGCTGACGGTCGGACTGCGCTCGCACTACGTGGCGAGCTACCACGCGGCACCGCTGCTGATCGCGAACGGCCGCGGTCTCATCGTCAACACCGGTCACTACGGTGCCGTGTCCTACCACCACAGTCCCGCGTACGGGGCGCAGAAGGCGGGCGCCGACAAGCTGGCGGCCGACATGGCCAAGGAGTTGCGACCCCACCACGTCGCGGCGGTCTCCCTGTGGATGGGGCATGTCGACACCGAGCGCGCCCGCGCCTACCTGGACTCCCTGCCCCAGCGGGACCGGCCGGCCGAGAAGCGGGATTCACCCCAGTTCGCGGGCCGCGTGATCGCGGCCCTGTACTCCTCCGGCGAACTGATGGCCCTCTCCGGCAGGGCACTGATCGGAGCCGAGCTGGGTGCGCTGCTCGGGGTCACCGACATCGACGGCTCCCGGCCCCGGTCCGAGCGCTACACGCTGGGCGGGCCGCCCGAGCTGCACCCGAGCCTGCTGGGCTGATCCGCCGGCCCCGCTAACGCACCAGACAGGGCCGCTTGGCGTCGAAGGTCCAGCCGTCCACGAGGTAGCGCATCCCGGTCGCGTCGTCGCGGCCCGCGCCGAGGTTCCGCTCCTCGTGGAGAGCGTGGGCCGCGAGCAGCCGGTCCATGTCGAGGCGGATGCCGAGCCCGGGGGCGTCGGTGACGGCGACCTCGCCGTCGACGATCCTCGGCGGTGCGACGGTGAGGCGCTCGCGGCCCTCCTGCCAGATCCAGTGCGTGTCCAGGGCGTTGTAGTCGCCGGGGGCCGCGGCGCCGCAGTGGGCCATCATGGCCAGGGAGATGTCGAAGTGGTTGTTCGAGTGGCAGCCCCAGGTCAGCCCCATCTCGTGGCAGAGCTGTGCCACCCGCACCGAACCGCTCAGGGTCCAGAAGTGCGGATCCGCGAGCGGGATGGAGACCGACTGCAGGGCCAGGGCGTGGGTGAGCTGCCGCCAGTCGGTGGCGATCATGTTGGTCGCGGTGGGCAGGCCGGTGGCCCGGCGGAACTCGGCGAGGATCTCGCGCCCGGAGTAGCCGCCCTCGGCACCGCAGGGATCCTCGGCGTAGGCGAGGGTGCCGAGCAGCGGCCGGCACAGTTCGACGGCCTCCCGCAGGGACCAGGCGCCGTTGGGGTCGAGGGTGATCCGGGCCTCGGGGAAGCGTTGCTTCAGCGCCTGGACGGCCTTGACCTCCTCGGCGCCCGCCAGGACCCCGCCCTTGAGCTTGAAGTCCCGGAAGCCGTAGTGGTCGTAGGCCGCTTCGGCCTGCCGGACGATCGACTCCGGGGTGAGCGCCTCCTCCCGGCGGATGCGGTACCAGTCCACGTCGGCGTCGGGTTCGCGGAGGTAGTCCAGGTCGGTGCGGTCGGGGTCGCCGACGTAGAAGAGGTAGCCGAGGACGCGCACCGAGTCGCGCTGCTTGCCGTCGCCGAGCAGGGCGGCGACGGGCACCTCCAGGTGCTGGCCGAGCAGGTCGAGGAGGGCTGACTCGACGGCGGTGACGGCGTGCACGGTCGTCCGCAGGTCGAAGGTCTGCTCACCGCGGCCACCGGCGTCCCGGCCGCCGAACGCCTCCCCGACGGCCCTCAACACCCGCTTGTGGTCACCGAGCCGTGCGCCGACGACCAGGGACTCGGCGTCCCGCAGCGTCCGGGTGATCGCCTCCCCTCCGGGCACCTCGCCGAGCCCCGTCCGGCCCTCGGAGTCCTCGACGACCAGGACGTTGCGGGTGAAGTACGGGGCATGGGCACCGGAGAGGTTGAGCAGCATGGAGTCCCGGCCTGCCACCGGGTACACGGAGAAGCGGGTGACGACGGGCTGACTCATGGGCGAACGTCCTTACGGAAGAGGGGCTTACACACCACGGCCACGCCGACTGCGACGAGTAGAGGCAAGCCGGTTCCCCTTCGACCCGAGTGTCACATCCGTGTCCATGTTCATGAATGATACGCGCGTACAGAGACAGCGTCTACATACGGAGACAGGGGCTACGGATGCGGACGCACTCGGGTCAATGGGGGTGCGGGAGTGTTCGCCGGACCGCTCCCGCCCTCCGAGGTCAGATCCGGTGATCGATTCCCGCGCGTGCGGCGCAGGCGGAGTCCGCGTCGTCGTGGACCTGGGTCGCGTCGCCCGTGGACAGGAGGGCCTCGGCCGGCGCCGGGGGCTGGGCGGACTCGGCACGCGGCAAAGCGGTCGACCGGGTCGTGCGGCGGACCGGGCCCTCTGGCCCAACCGCCGTGTGAGAAGGGGTTCTTACCGGTCGCCCGGGGTGACCAGTCCGGTCTCGTAGGCGACGACCACCGCCTGGGCGCGGTCGCGCAGGGAGAGTTTGCCGAGGAGGCGGGAGACATGGGTCTTGACGGTGGCCTCGGAGAGGTGGAGGCGCGCGGCGAGTTCGGCGTTGGACAGGCCCTGGGCGAGCAGGCGCAGGACGTCGAGTTCGCGTGGGGTGAGATGGCCGAGGTCGCGGTGGTGCGTGCCGCTGTCGCCGCCGGTGCGGGCGAAGCGTTCGACGAGGCGGCGGGTGATGGCGGGCGCCAGCAGTGCGTCGCCGGCCCGGACCGTGCGGACGGCGGCCGTCAGGTGTTCGGGGGTGACGTCCTTGAGCAGGAAGCCGCTGGCTCCGGCGGACAGCGCCGCGTACACGTACCGGTCGAGGTCGAAGGTGGTCAGCATCAGGACGCGGGGCGGGTCGGGGGTGGCGAGGATCCGGCGGGCCGCCTCCAGGCCGTCCAGCTCGGGCATCCGGATGTCCATCAGGACGACGTCCGGCCGGGTGCGCCGGACCGCGTCCACGGCCTGGTGGCCGTCGGTGGCCTCGGCGACGACCTCGATGCCGTCGGCGGTGAGGATCAGCCGGAAGCCGGTGCGCACCAGGGCCTGGTCGTCCACGACGACGACCCGGGGCGGACTCGCCGGTGAACTCAACTGTGCTCCAGGGGAATCAGGGCCCGGACCCGGTAACCGCCCAGCGGGCGCGGTCCGTTGCTCAGGGTGCCGTCGTGCACGGCGAGCCGCTCGCGCAGCCCGACCAGTCCGCGCCCGTTGCCCGTCGCGGCGCCCGGTCCGGGACTGCCGCCGGAGTCGGTGACCTCGACCCGCAGTTCGTCGTCACCGTACTCGACGCGCACGCTCGCCTTCGAACCGGCCGCGTGCTTCAGGGTGTTGGTCAGCGCCTCCTGCACCACCCGGTAGGCGGTCAGCTCCACGCCCGCGGGCAGCGGCCGGGCCGTCCCGGACACCGTGAGCTCGACGGCCGTACCGGTGCCGCGGATACGGTCGAGCAGCGGGTCGAGCCGGTCAAGGCCGGGCTGCGGAGCGAGGTCCGCCTCCCCGGGATCGTCCATGGTCAGCAGTCCCATCACCTGCCGCAGCTCCCCCATCGCGGTGCGACCGCCCGCCTCCACCGCGAGCAGCGCCTCGCGTGCCTGTTCCGGCGAACGGTCCATGATCTTGCGGGCGGCGCCGGCCTGGATGACCATCACGCTCACGTTGTGGGTCACGACATCGTGCAACTCCCGGGCGATCCTGGCCCGTTCGTGCTCCACGGCCCGGCGCGTCTCCTCGGCGCGCCGCCGCTCGACCGCAGCCAGCCGGTCCCGGCTCTCTTCGGCCCGGACCTTCCAGGTGCGCAGTCCGAGGGTGGCCAGGACCAGCGGGGCTGAGATCATCAGGGGCACGTACTGGGTGGGGACGGTGGGTTCGACGCCGAACGGGGTGTGCGGCACCGATCTTCCGATCGTGAGGCTGAGCAGCACGGCCGACGCGAGCGAGGCCCTCGCCGCCGCCTGGTAACGGCTGTAGGCGGCGGCGCTGTAGGCGGCGATGACACAGGCGTAGAACGTGAGCCGGGTGACGTCACCGGGAGTGGCCACGTTCGCCGCCAGCACGATCCAGAGCACGGCCAGTGGGTAGCGGCGGCGCCAGGCGAGCGGTACGGCAGCCAGGGCCGCCAGGCAGATCAGGCCCACCGTGCTGTGCCGCCCGGTCGGGTCGTCCGGGTCTCCCGCGTACTGGATCTCGGAGACGAGGACGAGCAGGGCGAGGCCGGCGTCGAAGAGCCGGGCGCGCGCGGTGGGTTCGGGCGCCGGACCGCTCGGCTCCGCCAGTGCGCGCAGCCGTACCAGCGGGCCGGGCGCCCATGTCGTCGTCATCCCCGTATTCTCGGCGCCCCCCCGGCCCCCGGGCATCCCTCCCGGGACTACATCTCAGGGATGACCCCGCCACCCCTACCTCCGAGGCGGTACGGCGATTACGCCCCGCGCCCGTCGTGCCCGGCCCGGCCCGTTCCCTAGCGTCGGCGGCCACCGAGGGACGGAGACCCACCGATGACGACACCACTGATCGAACTACGGGACGTGACCAGGCGCTACGACGCCGGCCCGCCCGCGCTGCTGGACGTGACCCTGACCGTGGCCCCCGGGGAGGCCGTCGCGGTACTGGGTCCTTCCGGCAGCGGCAAGTCGACGCTGCTGAACCTGATCGCCGGCCTGGACCGGCCGGACGAGGGCACGGTGACCGTGGACGGCGTCCGGGTGGACCGGCTGGGCGAGGCAGGCGCGGCCCGTTACCGGCGGAACAGGGTCGGGATGGTGTTCCAGTTCTTCAACCTGCTGGACGACCTGACCGTCGCCGACAATGTCGTGCTGCCCGCCCAACTCGCCGGAACGGGAAGGCGGGAGGCCGCCCGCCGGGCGGCGGAGCTGCTCGAATCGCTGGGTATCGCGGCGCACGCGAGCGCCTACCCGGGCCGGCTCTCCGGCGGTCAGCGGCAACGCGTCGCGGTGGCGCGGGCGTTGATGAACCGGCCCGCGCTGCTGCTGGCCGACGAACCGACCGGTGCGCTGGACTCCGTGTCCGGCGCGGACGTCAGCCACCTTCTCCAGGAGCTCAACGCCGACGGCCAGACCCTGGTCCTGGTCACTCACGACCACGACCTGGCCAGGGCCTGCACCCGGCGTACGGTCCACCTCGCCGACGGCCGTATCAGCGCCGACGTCCCGACGAAGGCGGTCCGATGAGCGCCCTCGTCCGGGTCGTCCGGTCGGGCATGGCCCGGCGCCGTACCCAGTCGCTGGTCATCGCCCTGGCCGCACTGCTGGCGGTGACGGCGTCCGTGCTGGCCGCAGCGCTGCTGGTGGCCTCGCGCGCCCCCTTCGACAAGGCGTTCGGGCAGCAGCACGGGGCCCAGCTCACCGCGCAGTTCGACGCGGGCCGGGCGGGCCCGGCCCAACTCGCCGCCTCCGCCCACGCGTCCGGGGTGACGGGGTCGTCCGGCCCGTTCCCGACGGCGACCGCCACGCCGGACGGCGCGGGCACGCTGTCGGTCGTCGGGCGGGCCGGTCCCGGCGGGGCGGTGGACCGGCTCACGGTGACCGAGGGCCGGTGGGCGCGCCGGACCGGCGAGATCGTGCTCGCGGCGGACCAGGACGGCCCGCCCGTACGGCTCGGGCAGCGGCTGGACTTCCCCAACCTGCCCGGCAGTCCGACGCTCACCGTGGTCGGCACGGCCCGCTCGGTCAGCCGTACCGCCGACGCGTGGGTGGTGCCGGCGCAGATCGCCGGGCTGACCGGCTCCGGTCGCGCCGGCGGCTATCAGATGCTGTACCGCTTCGCCCACGCGGCCACCGAGGCACAAGTGGCCCGGGACCGTGCGGCGGTGACGACGGCCGTACCGGCGGGAGCGCTCTCGGGGGCCCGGTCCTGGCTCTCCGTACGGCAGTTCGCGACCCGTGAGACCGCCCTGTACGTGCCGTTCCTGGTCGCCTTCGGGGTGCTGGGGCTGGTGATGTCGACGCTGGTCGTCGGGAACGTGGTGGCCGGTGCGGTGGGCACCGGGCTGCGGCGGATCGGCGTCCTCAAGGCGGTCGGCTGCACTCCGGGTCAGGTCGTCCGGGCCTACGTGGCGCAGGCGCTGGTGCCCGCCGCGATCGGCACCGGGCTGGGCCTGGCCGCCGGACACCTGCTCGCCACCCCTCTGCTGGCGGACACCTCGGCCGTGTACGGGTCGGTCGGACTCGCGGTCTCCGCCGGGGTCGATGTGGCCGTCGTGGGCGGTGTGCTGGGCGTGGTGGCCGGCACGGCGTGGCTGAGCGCGTGGCGGGCCGGACGGCTGCGCACGGTCGACGCGCTGGCCGTGGGCCGCACCCCGGCGGCGGGCCGGGGCCGTACGACGGCTCGGCTGGCGGCCCGGCTGCCGGTGCCACGGGCGGTGGGCCTCGGACTGGCCCGGCCCTTCCACCGGCCCGCCCGCGCCGCCTCGATGGTCGCGGCGGTCGTCTTCGGCACGGCGGCGGTCACCTTCGCCGTCGGGATGGCCGCGTCCCTGGGCGAGGTGATCACCGCCAAGAACCACAACGCGGCCGACGTGACCGTGAGCACCCGGCAGCCGGAAGGTCCGGGGCGCGTGCCGCCGGGCACCACGCGGGTGACGGCGGCCGAGGCCGCCGCCGTGCGGGACGCGATCGCCGCCCAGCCGGGCACCCGCGACCAGTACGGCAGCGTCACGACCGAGGCCGAGGTCGCCGGGGTGACGGGAAGCGTGCCGGTGTTCGCCTACGACGGCGACGCCTCCTGGGGCGGCTTCGCCATGGTGTCGGGGCGCTGGATCCGGGCGGCGGGCGAGGCGGTGGTGGCGGCCCCGTTGCTGACCGCGAGCGGGGCCGAGGTGGGCGACACGGTCACCGTCACCGTGAACGGCTCGCCGGTGCGGATCCGGATCGTGGGCGAGGTCTTCGACACCGGCCAGCAGGGCATGCGGGTGTTCACGGACCTGGCGACGCTCCGGACCGCCGACCCGGACCTGCACCCCGCCGACCACGCCGTGCGGCTCGTCCCGGGCACCGACGCCGACGCGTACGTGACCCACCTGAACGCGGCGCTGAAGCCGCTCGGCGTCTCGGCCACCGACACCAGGTCGGTCAACGGCAGCGACGGTGTGGTCGCCCTCGACGCACTGGCGGCGACACTCACCCTGATCCTGGTGGCGGTGGCCGGACTCGGGGTGCTGGGCGGGGTCGTCCTCGACACCCATGAGCGCATCCGGGACCTGGGCATCCACAAGGCGCTCGGGATGACACCCCGGCAGACGGTGACGCTGGTGATCGCCTCGGTCGTCCTCCCCGGGCTGGCGGGTGGCGTGCTCGGCGTCCCGCTGGGCCTCGCCGTGCACCGCACGGTCATGCCCGCCATGGGCGACAGCGCCGGACTGCGACTGCCCGACGTGGTCCTCGACGTCTACCGGATGCCCGAACTGCTCCTCCTCGCCCTGGGCGGCACCGCGATCGCGGTCCTCGGCGCACTGCTCCCGGCGGGCTGGGCGGCCCGCGTCCGGACGGCGACGGCACTGCGCACCGAGTAGTCAACGACCGCTTCTGGACCCGCAGGTGACGAGAGGTGAGACTGAGGGGATCCGACACCCCGGCCCCAGGAGGGTGACCATGGACGACCGGACGGCGCCACCGCGCGTCGAGCTCACCCCGCAGGCAGCCGAGCTGGTGCGCCGACTGCGCGCCGAGCACGGCCCGCTGATGTTCCACCAGTCCGGCGGCTGCTGCGACGGCAGCGCGCCCATGTGCTACCTCGACGGCGAGTTCCGCACCGGCGGCTCGGACGTGCTGCTGGCCGAACTGGCGGTGGACGGCGTCGAGGAGCCGGTCACCTTCTGGATGTCCCGGAGCCAGTACGAGGCGTGGAGCCACACCCGGCTGATCGTGGACGTGGTACCCGGACGGGGAAGCGGTTTCTCCCTGGAGGCACCCGAGGGGGTGCGTTTTCTCACCCGTTCGCGCGTAGTCGACGTCTAGCCGCCCTGCCCGTCACTCTCTTCTGCTGCACTTCCCTGAGTCCTGAGGTACTTGACGAGACATCAGGGGGTGCGGTGACGCATCGTCAGAGACGATTTGCAGCGACGACCCGAACTCTGTTCACGATTCTCACGACGTCCGGCGTGCTGGCCGGTGCGGCCCTCGCGGGGGCGGTACCGGCCGGCGCCGTGTCGGACACCGGACAGATTGCGTCCGGCGTCACCTACCGGCAGTTCGACGTCCCGGCGGCCAAGGGCACGGTCCACGCCCATCTGCTGACCGTCGACCTGACCGATCCGCACGTCCACGTGGACCTCCTCCACCCGGGCGCGGTGGCCGCCCGGTCGCCGGTGTCCACGATGGCGGACGCGGCGGGCGCGGTCGCGGGCGTGAACGGCGACTTCTTCAACATCACCGAGACCCAGCACCCGGGCGTCGAGGCGACCGGCGCGAGCGTCGGCCCGGCGATCGCCCACGGCCGGCTGCTCAAGGCGGCGGTGCCGACGGCCCAGCGGTTCGGCCCGTCGCTGCCGCCCGGCACCGCCACCACCGACGTCCTCGGCGTCGGCGTGGACCGCCGGGCCCGGCTGGACCGGCTGACGCTCGTGGGCACCGTCCGCACCCCGGACGGGAACCTCGCACTGCGGGGGCTCAACCAGTACGCGCTGGCGCAGGACTCCGTCGGCGCCTACACCGCCGACTGGGGCTCGGCCTCCCGCAAGCGCGCCACCTGCGGCTCGGACACCAGCCGGGCGGCCGGCTGCAGCACGGACACCTACGAGGTCCGGATCCGCGGCGGCAGGGTCGTCGCCACCGCCGACAGCCCGGGCAGCGGTGCCATCGCGGCGGGTACGACGGTCCTGCTGGGCCGGGAGGGCGGCGCGGACAAGCTGCGCCGGCTCACCGAGGGCGAACGGGTCACCGTGCGCAGGCAGGTGGTTGCCTCCGCCTCCAAGGTCCCGTACCGCTTCGCGGTCGGCGGGTACCCGGTGCTGCGCGGCGGTGAGCCGCTGGCCGGGCTCAACGACACCACCGCGGCGGTACGCACCGCCGCGGGCTACACGAACGGCGGGCGCAAGCTCCTGCTGCTCGCGCTGGACGGCTCGGTGGCCTACCGCAGCGGCATGACCATCGCGGAAGTCGCCGCCGAGATGCGGGAGTTGGGAGCGGCCGACGCGTTCAGCCTGGACGGCGGCGGCTCCACGGCACTGGTGGCCCGCGCCCCGGGCGACAAGACGGTGAGCGTGCTCAACCACCCGACCGAGAGCCCGGAACGCGCCGTGGCGAACGGGATCGGGGTCTTCTCGAAACCCTGACCGGAAGCCACGCACCGAGAGCCGAGCACCGGAAGCCCGGACCGGAAGCCCTGAGTCGGCGGCCCCCGACCGCCGGCTCAGGGCCGCAGACTGCTCACCAGGTCGGCGGTCGCGGTGAGCCCTGTGCTGATGGTGGGCGCCATGCTGGTGCTGGCCAGATAGAAGCCGAGCAGCATGCAGACCAGGGCGTGCGAGATCTTCAGCGCGCCCTGGCGCATGAAGAGCACGGCCAGGAACAGAAGCAGCAGCACCACAGAGATGGAAACGGCCATCGCGAACCTCCTCCGCCACGCCCGTTTCGGGGCGTTCGGCCGCAAGTGTGGCGTAGCGGAGGGTGGGCCCGTGCGGTCGACACGTGCCCCGTTCGGGTGGTGTTACGACGCCCGGTGGGTGTCCAGGAAGGCTTCCAGGCCAACCAGGTCGTCGGTGTTGAAGTAGTCGACGTCGGCGGCGAGCAGTTCGCTCCACAGCGCGTCGCGGGCGGCCCCGGCCACGTCGGGGGTGTTCCAGAAGCGCACCGTCTGGCCGCGGTCGTGCGCCTGGCCGATGATGGCGCGCAGCTTCTGCCGCTCGGCCTCGGGGAACGCGCCCTCCCCGAGCCAGGTGAAGTTGAGCTGCCAGTTGTCGCTGATCAGCGGGACGAAGGAGGCGGGCGCCGAGGTACCGAGGTCGGTGAGCCGGCCGTCGTAGAAAGCGCGGCGCACGGTCTGCGCCTCCATCGGCGTACGCGCGGCACGGTCACCGGAGATGACGTTGGTGACCGCACCGGGGATGACGCGGCCGTGGGCGTACGTCGTGAACAGGTGCCGGTAACGCCGCAGATGCCGGTCGAGTTCGAGGTACGTCGACGATCCCTCGGTCTTGATGTCGATGAGCAGTTGCAGCGGCTCGCGCCAACCCCGGTACACGGAACCGTGGTTGGCCTTGACGATCCGGGCCAGCGGGTCCAGGTAGAGGGACTCCAGGGTGCGGCTCGGGTCGAGGTCGTCCGCGGTGTGGCCGATGAGCAGCTGGTCGCCGACGAGGAAGATGTCGGCCTCGACACTGCCGAAGCGGTGACCGAGGGCGTCGAAGAGGGGGTGGGTGTGCTCGTAGTCGTTGTGGGCGTGGGCACGCCACAGCGGACGCGGGCCGCGGTGACCGCCGCCCGCCCAGGCCTGTGCGCCGGGCAGCACGACAGCGCCCGCGAGGGCGGCGCCGAGGGTGCCGAGGGCTCTGCGACGGGTGGTGAGGGCCATGTGCTCTGCCTCCCTTGTAGGGCCTTGAGGGACCCAAGGGAGTATGCGTTCGAGCAAGGGCCAATTGGTGTATCTGCGCAGGGAATTGGCTGGACTGCCGTCCCTGGTTCACTTCATGCGGACCTCACTGCCGGCGCCGCGAAAAGGGCGCGGGGCTGTATCGGATATGCGGTTCCGCCGCGGGTGCGCGACCAGCCCCCACGCACCCGCACCCGCACCCGCACCCGCACCCGAAGACCTTCACATCACGGCGCTTGAAGATCGAGGAGCCCGGCCAGCGCCTCTCGGTGCACCCCCGCCGTACCAAAGGCAATCGAATCCGCCTTGGCCCGCTTGAGGTACAGATGGATCGGATGTTCCCAGGTCATCCCGATCCCCGCATGCAACTGCAGCGCCTCCTCGGCCGCGTGCACGGCAACCGGCCCCGCATAGGCCTGCGCAACGGCCACCAGCACATCGGCGTCCCCGCCGGAGGCCAGCGCATCGGCGGCCCCCCGCGCGGCAGCCCGAAGGTTCACGACCTCCAGCCACAGCTGCGCGAGCCGGTGCTTGATCGCCTGGAAACCGCCCACCGGCCGGTTGAACTGCTTGCGCTCCTTGAGGTACCGCACGGTCTCGGTCAGCGCCCACTCGGCGAGACCGAACTGCTCGGAGGCCAGCAGCCCGGCCCCGGCCCGCAGGGCCCGCCGTACGGCGGGTTCGGCGTCGCCGAGGAGACGCCCGCGGGCACCGTCCAGGCGCACGGTCGCGACGGGCCGGGTCAGGTCCAGGGACACCTGGGGGGTGACGGTCGCCGCTGCCGCGTCCACCGCGTACAGCCCTCCGTCGTCCGCGGGCACCAACAGCACGTCGGCCACGGCCGCGTCCGCGATGCCGGTCAGCTCCCCGTGCAGGGAGCCGTTTTCGTGTCGTACGACCTTGTAGGCGCGACCGGGAGCGACGCTGAGTTCGACGGCGAGCGCCCCGACCGTCGTCGCGGACGCCAGTTGCGCGAGCAGATCATCGGCCCCGCACTCCAGCAGGGCTTCGGTGGCGACGACCGCACTCGTCAGGTACGGCACGGGCGCGACCGCTCGTCCCAGTTCCTCCAGGACGACCGCGGCTTCCCGGTGGGTGGCGCCCTGTCCGTCCAGCGTTTCGGGAATCAGCAGGCCCGCGAGGCCCATTCCGCCGGCGAGCATCTTCCACAGCGCAATGTCGTGCGGCGCGTCCGACTCGGTGCGAGCGATCACTCCGGCCGGGTCACATCGGTCGGTGAGCAGATCCCGCACCGCGGCCCGCAGCGCCTCTTCCTCCTCCGAGTACAGCAGGTCGGGCTGTGTTGTCATCGGGCGAGGTCCTTCCAGGCGACGTCCTTGTCGGTGCGGGGCTCGGCCGGCAGGCCCAGCACGCGCTCGGCGACGATGTTCAGCAGGACCTCGCTGGTCCCGCCCTCGATGCTGTTGCCCTTGGCGCGGAGGTAGCGGTAGCCGGCGTCGCGGCCGACGAAGTCCACCAGTTCGGGCCGGCGCATGGTCCAGTCGTCGTACAGCAGGCCTTCCTCGCCCCGGAGTTCGACCTCCAGGCCGCTGATCTCCTGGTTGAGGCGGGCGAAGGCGAGTTTCATGCCGGCGCCCTCGGGGCCGGGCTGGCCGGCGACGAGCTGCTGGCGCAGCCGCTCCGCGGTGAGCCGGGCGACCTCGGACTCGACCCACAGCTTCAGCAGCCGCTGGTGCAGGTCGTGGGTGCGCAGTTCGGGGCGTTCGCGCCAGGTCTTCGCGACCGGGCCGATCATGCCGCCCTCGCGGGGCAGCCGCATGCCGCCGATGGCGACGCGCTCGTTGTTCAGCGTGGTCTGCGCGACCCGCCAGCCGTCGCCGATCTCACCGAGGCGGCGGGAGTCGGGGATGCGGACGTCGGTGAGGAAGACCTCGTTGAACTCGGCCTCGCCGGTGATCTGCCGCAGCGGCCGGACGTCCACGCCCGGGTCCGTCATGTCGCAGATGAAGTAGGTGATGCCCGCGTGCTTGGGCACGTTCGGGTCGGTGCGGGCGATGAGGATGGCCCAGCGGGAGTTGTGCGCGCCGGACGTCCACACCTTCTGCCCGTTGACGATCCACTGGTCGCCCTCACGGACGGCGCGGGTGCCGAGCGCGGCCAGGTCGGAGCCGGCGCCGGGCTCGCTGAACAGCTGGCACCAGACCTCCTCGCCGATCCACAGCGGCCGCAGATAACGCTGCTTCTGCTCCTCCGTGCCGTACTTCAGGATGGTCGGCGCGGCCATGCCGAGTCCGATGCCGTTGCGGCGCGAGTCGTTGTCGGGGGCGCCGGCGGCTTCCAGTTCGGCGTCCACGACGACCTGGAGGGAGCGCGGGGCGCCCAGTCCGCCAAGGCCATCCGGGTAGTGCACCCAGGCGAGTCCCGCGTCGAAGCGGGCCTTGAGGAAGTCGAGCCGGTCCGTCGTGGCGGGCGGGTACGCGGCCAGCAACTCGGCTGTACGGCGTGTGAGTTCGGCGGCGTCGGTCATGCCGCGGCTCCCTTCGGTACGACGGTGACCCGGCCGGTGGTGACGCCGTCACCGACCCGCTGTACGGCCGCCGCGGCCTCGGACAGCGGTACCCGCTCGCTGACCAGGGGCTTGATGGCACCCTTGGCGGCCAGCTCGGTGAGCTGCTGGTGGCAGTGCAGGATCAGCTTGGGGTTCTTGGTGGCGTACAGGCCCCAGTGCAGGCCCTGGATGGAGTAGTTCTTCACGAGGGCGTGGTTGAGCGCCGGGCTCGGAATGGTGCCGCTGGCGAAGCCGACGACCACGATCCGGCCCTCGAAGGCGACGACCTTGGTCGACTGGGTGTACGCCTCGCCGCCGACCGGGTCGTAGATCACGTCGGCGCCCCGGCCGCCGGTGGCCTCCTTGACGGCGGCGACGACGTCCTCGGCGCGCCGGTCGATGACGACGTCACAGCCCAGCTCGCGGGCCACGGCCGCCTTGTCGGCGCCGCCGACCACACCGATGACGGTGGCTCCGGCCGCCTTGCCGAGCTGTACGGCGGCGCTGCCGACCCCGCCCGCGGCGGCGTGCACGAGCAGTGTCTCGCCGGCCTGGAGTCCGGCCCTGCGGTGCAGGCCGAACCAGCCCGTCTGGTACCCGATGTGCAGGGCGGCGGTCTCGGCGTCGTCCAGCGCGTCCGGCGCGGGCAGCAGGGCGGCGGCGTCCGCGACCGCGTACTCGGCGAAGCCGCCGTGCGGCAGCACGGGGTTGGCGATCACCCGGCGCCCGTCCTCGGTCTCGCCGCAGATCTCCACGCCGGGCGTGAAGGGCAGCGGCGGCCGCACCTGGTAGTGGCCCCGGCACATCAGCACGTCGGGGAAGTTGATGTTGGCGGCACGCACCTTGAGCAGGACCTGGCCGTCACCGGGCGTGGGCCGCTCCACCTCCTCGAGCCGCATCACCTCGCTCGGCTCGCCGTTCTCGTGCACTTGCCATGCCTGCATGCGGTGCCTCCACAGACTGCTTCGTCGGGGTCCATCGCATACTAAGCGGTCGCTTGCCGATGAGGGAACAGCTGACGATACGCCGGACGCGTCACGCCGTGCTTCTCGGCCGTGCTCGCACATGCATCCGCTCCCCCTGCGGCCCGAACAGGCTGAGGAACTCCACCGGCCCCTCCCCCGTCGACCCGAACCAGTGCGGCACCCGGGTGTCGAACTCGGCCGCCTCCCCCGCCGCCAGGACGACGTCGTGCTCACCGAGCACCAGCCGCAGCTTCCCGGACAGCACGTACAGCCACTCGTAGCCCTCGTGGGTACGCGGCTCGGGATCGAGTTTCCGCTTCGGTTCGACCACCTTGAAGGCCTGGAGGCCGCCGGGCTGCCGGGTCAGCGGCCAGAAGGTACGGCCGTACCGCTCCATCGGCTTGGCCCGCACCCGGGGATCCCCGACCGGCGGGGCGCCGACCAGTTCGTCCAGGGGCACCTGGTGGGCCTGTGCGATCGGCAGCAGCAGCTCCAGGCTGGGCTTGCGCAGCCCCGCTTCCAGCCGGGAGAGGGTGCTGACCGAGATGCCGGTGGTCTCGGAGAGGGCGGCGAGGGTGACCTCCCGCTCCTTGCGGAGCTTGCGCAGCCGGGGGCCCACCCCCGCGAGAACGTCGTCCGTAGTCATGGTCGTATTGCAGTTTCGGCAACGAGGTTTGTCAATCCGGCCAGATATGCGCGACCGTCGCCGACGGAGGTGGTCACCATGACCGATACGTACGAAGTGGTCGTCGTCGGAGGCGGTGCGGCCGGGCTGTCCGCCGCGCTGGTCCTGGGCCGGGCCCGGCGCCGCACCCTGGTCGTCGACGCGGGCGAGCCGCGCAACGCTCCCGCCGCCCACATGCAGGGCTTTCTGTCCCGGGACGGCATGCCGCCCGCGGAGTTCCTGGCCGTCGGCCGCGAGGAGATCGCGCGGTACGGCGTGGAGCTGGTCCGGGACCGGGCGGTGGACGCGTCCAGGGACGGCGGCTTCACGGTGTCGCTGGCGAGCGGCCGCCAGGTCCGGGCCCGGCAGCTGGTGCTCGCCACCGGCCTCAAGGACGAGCTGCCGCCCGTGCCCGGGGTCGCCGAGCGGTTCGGCCGGGATGTGCTGCACTGCCCGTACTGCCACGGCTGGGAGGTCCGCGACCAGGCCTTCGGCGTCCTGGCCACGACGCCGATGAGCGTGCACCAGGCGCTGATGGTCACCCAGTGGTCCAAGGACGTGACGCTGTTCCTGCACCAGGTCGCCGAGACCGACCTGTCCGCCGACGACTCGCGGCGGCTGGCCGCGGCCGGGGTCCGGGTGGTGCCCGGCGAGGTCGCGGGGCTGCGCGTCGAGGACGACCGGCTCACCGGTGTACGGCTCTCGGACGGCGGCGTGCACCCGCGGGAAGCCCTGTTCGTCGCCCCGCGTCCGGTCCCGCGCAACGACCTGCTGGTCGGGCTGGGCGCGGAGATGACGCAGACGCCCTTCGGCACCTACCCGGTGATCGACGAGCGGGGCCTGACGACCGTGCCCGGGCTGTGGGCGGCCGGCAACGCGAGCGGCTTCGCCGAGCAGGTGGTCAACGCGGCCAGCCGGGGCTACCGGGCCGGTGCGGCGATCAACGGCGAGTTGCTCTTCGCGGATCTGGACGCCGCCGTGCGGGTGTAGTCCGGAGCCGCCCGTTGCACCATGGCTGCATGCTGCTGACCCGGCTCGCCGAAGTGTCCCGGGAGGTCGCCGCCACCGCGGCCCGGTCCCGCAAGACCGCCCTGCTCGCCGGCCTCTTCCGGGAGACGGCCCCGGACGACGTGCCGGTCGTCATCCCCTATCTGGCGGGCCGTCTCCCGCAGGGCCGCCTCGGCGTCGGCTGGAAGGTGCTGAGCCGGCCGGTCCCACCGGCTGCCGAGCCGTCCCTCACCGTCCGTGAGGTCGATACCCGGCTGACCGAGCTGGGCAAGGTCGCCGGGCCCGGTTCGCAGGCCGAACGCGCCCGTATCGTGGGTGAGTTGATGGGTGCGGCGACCGCCGACGAGCAGCGCTTCCTGCTGGGGCTGATCACCGGTGAGGTACGGCAGGGCGCCCTGGACGCGGTGGCCGTGGAGGGGCTCGCGCAGGCGACCGGCGCGGACGCGGCCGACGTACGCCGGGCGGTGATGCTCGCCGGGTCTCTCCAGACGGTGGCCGAGGCCCTGCTCGCGGAGGGTCCGCCGGCCCTCGCCCGCTTCCGGCTCACCGTCGGCCGGCCGGTGTTGCCCATGCTGGCGCACACCGCCTCCTCGGTCGCCGAGGCGGTCGGGAAACTGGGCGCCTGCGCGGTCGAGGAGAAACTCGACGGCATCCGGGTCCAGGTCCACCGGGACGGCGACACCGTACGGGTCTTCACCCGCACCCTCGACGACATCACCGACCGGCTCCCCGAAGTGACCTCCGCCGCCCTGGAGTTGAGCGGCGGCCGGTTCATCCTGGACGGCGAGGTGATCTCCTTCGACGCCGACGGCCGCCCGCGCTCCTTCCAGGAGACGGCGGGCCGGGTCGGCTCCCGGACGGACGTGGCGAAGGCCGCGCGGGAGGTGCCGGTCTCCCCCGTCTTCTTCGACGCGCTCTCGGTCGGCGACCGCGACCTCCTCGACCTCCCCTTCGCCGAACGGCACAGTGAGCTGGCCCGGCTGGTCCCCGAGCCGATGCGGGTCCGCCGGGCGCTGGTGTCCGGGCCGAAGGACACGGCGGCCGCCGAGGAGTTCCTGGCCGCCACCCTGGAGCGCGGCCACGAGGGCGTGGTCGTCAAGGCCCTGGACGCCCCCTACAGCGCGGGCCGGCGCGGTGCCTCGTGGCTGAAGGTCAAGCCGGTGCACACCCTCGACCTGGTCGTCCTGGCCGCCGAGTGGGGGCACGGCCGGCGCACCGGCAGGCTCTCCAACCTCCACCTCGGCGCCCGCACCCCGGACGGCGGCTTCGCCATGCTCGGCAAGACCTTCAAGGGCATGACCGACGGGATGCTGGAGTGGCAGACCGCCCGGCTGAAGGAGCTGGAGGTCTCGGACAACGGCCGGGTGGTGACCGTACGCCCCGAACTCGTCGTCGAGATCGCCTACGACGGCCTGCAGAAGTCCTCCCGTTACCCGGCCGGCGTCACCCTCCGCTTCGCCCGGGTCGTCCGCTACCGCGAGGACAAGCGGCCTCAGGAGGCCGATACGGTGGAGACCCTGCTGGCCGCCCACCCGGAGGTACGGCGTTGACGGAGCCGAAGCGAAGTGCCGGACTGCTGTTGTTCCGGCACACCGAGCACGGCGTCGAGGTATTGCTCGGCCATATGGGCGGACCCTACTTCGCGAAGAAGGACGCGGGCGCGTGGAGCGTCCCCAAGGGCGAGTACGAGCCCGGTGAGATGGCCTGGGAGGCGGCCCGCCGTGAGTTCCAGGAGGAGCTGGGGCTGCCGCCGCCGGACGGCGAGGCGATCGACCTCGGGGAGGTCCGGCAGAGCAACGGCAAGATCGTGACGGTGTGGGCGATCGAGGCCGACCTGGACCCGGCGGCGGCCGACCCCGGCACCTTCACGATGGAGTGGCCGCCGCGGTCGGGCCGGATCCAGGAGTTCCCCGAGCTGGACCGGGTGGCCTGGCTCCACCCCGACCGGGCCCGCGAGGTGATCGTCAAGGCGCAGGCCGCGTTTCTCGACCGGCTGGCGGAGCACACGGACTGAACAGCCGCGCACACGTTGCGGTCCACCGGGCCGCGCGCGAAGGTCGAAGCAAACCCGTTCCCAGGGAGGTCAGCCATGCCCATCGCGACGGTGAACCCGGCGACCGGCGAGACGCTCGAAACGTTCGAGGCCATGGACGAGGACGAACTCGAACGCCGGCTCGAACTGGCTGAGGCGACGTTCCGTACGTACCGCACGAGCGCCTTCGCCGAGCGCGCCCGGCTGCTGCACCGGGCCGCCGACCTGCTGGACACGGACCAGGACGACATCGCCCGCACCATGACCACCGAGATGGGCAAGCCGCTGGCGCAGGCCCGCGCGGAGGCCGCGAAGTGCGCGAAGGCGATGCGCTGGTACGCCGACCACGCGGAGGAGCTGCTGGCCGACGAGGAGCCGGCGGAGACGGACGTGAAGGACTCGGGCGCGTCCCGGGTGCGGGTGCGCTACCGCCCCATCGGGCCGGTGCTGGCCGTGATGCCGTGGAACTTCCCGCTCTGGCAGGTGGTCCGGTTCGCCGCGCCGGCGCTGATGGCCGGCAACGTGGGCCTGCTCAAGCACGCGTCGAACGTCCCGCAGACCGCCCTGTACCTGGAGGGCCTCTTCCACCGGGCGGGCTTCCCGGAGGGCTGCTTCCAGACGCTGCTGATCGGCTCCGGGGCGGTCGACGACATCCTGCGCGACGAGCGGGTGCGGGCCGCGACGCTCACCGGCAGCGAACCCGCGGGCCGTGCGGTCGCCGCCACCGCCGGCGAGATGGTCAAGAAGACGGTGCTGGAGCTGGGCGGCAGCGACCCCTACGTGGTGATGCCCTCGGCGGACATCGACCGCGCGGCGAGGATCGCGGTGACCGCGCGGGTGCAGAACAACGGACAGTCCTGCATCGCCGCCAAGCGGTTCATCGTGCACACGGCCGTCTACGACGCCTTCGCCGAGCGGTTCGTGGCGGGCATGAAGGCGCTGCGGACGGGCGACCCGATGGACGAGGGGACGGACGTCGGGCCGCTGTCGAGCGAGCAGGGGCGGACCGACCTGGAGGAACTCGTCGACGACGCGAAGCGGTCGGGTGCGCGGGTGCTGTGCGGCGGGCAGCGGCCGGAGGGGCCCGGCTGGTTCTACCCGCCGACCGTGCTCTCCGGGATCCACCGCGACATGCGCATCCACCGGGAGGAGGCGTTCGGGCCGGTGGCCACGCTCTACCGGGCTGCGGACCTGGACGAGGCGGTCCTCATCGCCAACGACTCGCCCTTCGGGCTGAGTTCGAACGTGTGGACGCGGGACGAGGCCGAGGTGGACCGGTTCGTGCGGGATCTGGAGGCCGGTGGCGTGTTCGTCAACGGCATGACCGCCTCCCACCCGGCGTTCCCGTTCGGGGGTGTGAAGCGGTCCGGATACGGGCGTGAGCTGTCCGGGCACGGAATCCGGGAGTTCTGCAACATCACCACCGTTTGGCAGGGTGCGTGACGGTTGCGCGGCTACGATCCGGGTGTGAACCGGGAAGTGACTCTGCCTCTGATCGTCGACGACCGCGGTACCTTGCAGGTGGCCGCGGCCGACGTGAGTAAGTTGTTGCGGACCGTGGGCGGACGGTGGGTCCGGCTGGTGGAGGCCGGGGAGAGCGGGCTGGACGAGGACACGGTGGCCGCGCTGACCATTGAGCTCGCGAAGCTCGCCGATCGGATCGACGTGGCTTGTATCGCCCACAGCAGTGGGCAGCAGGGGTAGTTCGGCGGGTGCGAGTGGTTTGCGGCTGGTCGCGCCCACGCGGCGGTAGCCGCACATCGGCACAGGCCCCGCGCCCCTTTACGTAAGTCCAGCCAGCGACGTCCAGAACATCGCCTCGTATGCCTGGAGCAAGCGGCCGTAGGCGTACACGCGCTTCTCGTCCAGGCTTCCTGAGTTCAGTCCCGCCTGTACCGCTGCCGTCGCCTGCTCGTCCAACGTCGGAGCCGGTGCCGCGAAGAAGTCGAAGAAGGCGCAGGCCTCGTCTGTGAAGCCGTAGTGGGTGCGCAGGCCCTCGGCGATGCGGGCGCAATACGTGCCCCAGGTCGCGAAGTTGGCCGTGATGGACAGGACGGCGTCCGTCGGGGTCGCGTTGAGCGCGAGCCAGGAGATGTACGCCGGGTACGCCTGGCAGCCCGGTAGGGGCTCGTACGCTTGCATGCGCCGCTGATCCACTTCGCACGCCTCGGTGAACGCGCCCAGCCGCTCTGCCGCGAGTTCCTCGCCCTCGGCCAGCATGGTGAAGAACCCGGCGGCCGCCGACTCCTCGGTGGCGCGCTGCGCCAGATGCAGGAACGCGCGGTGGTCGGCGGGAATCACGTGGTGTTGTTCCAGGGCCAGTGCGGCGAGTGTCTCCAGACTCGCCCGGCCGCTGGCGACGGGGGGAACAAATGGATTCGCGTTCGGGTCCGGGGCCAGCTCTGACCTGGTCGTTTTCAGCAATTCCGCGGCCGTGCGAGGCATTGCTTCCTCCTCGTCGGGATTCATCTGTGCTGCTCCGACCCTGACACGGGGTCACCGGTTCGGAGTAGTCCGGCGAGAGATCATCGCCCTCACGGGTGATCGTGAGGGAACCACCTCCTGAGGTGAACCACCTTCTGACCGGCCGGGCCCAAACCCGCCGGAAGGCTGAAAGCAGGCACGGTTCATGGCGACTTTGTGCAAACCCTCAGTGTCGGTCCCGGAGTACGTGATCACGATGGAGGAGACGCTGGAACTGGCGCGCTCCCACCACGAGAACCACCCGCAGCTGCCGTTGGCGCTGAGACTGATCGAGAACACGGGCGTTCGCACCCGGCACATCGTGCAGCCGATCGAGGAAACCCTCAAGCACCCCGGCTTCGAGGAGCGCAACAAGCTCTACGAGGTCGAGGCCAAGGCCCGGGTCCCCGCAGTCATCCAACGAGCGCTCGACGACGCCGAGCTGCTCACCAGCGACATCGACGTGATCATCTACGTCTCGTGCACGGGCTTCATGATGCCCTCGCTCACCGCGTGGCTGATCAACGAGATGGACTTCGACTCCACCACCCGCCAGATCCCCATCGCGCAGCTCGGCTGCGCGGCCGGCGGAGCGGCGATCAACCGGGCGCACGACTTCTGCTCGGCGTACCCGGACGCCAACGCGCTCATCGTGGCCTGCGAGTTCTGCTCGCTGTGCTACCAGCCGACCGACCTCGGCGTCGGCTCGCTGCTCTCCAACGGCCTCTTCGGTGACGGCATAGCCGCCGCCGTGGTCCGCGGCAAGGGCGGCACCGGCGTCGAGCTCGAACGCAACGGTTCGTACCTGATCCCCAAGACCGAAGAGTGGATCATGTACGACGTGCGGGCCACCGGGTTCCACTTCCTGCTGGACAAGCGGGTCCCGGCGACCATGGAGCCGCTCGCGCCGGCCCTCCAGGACCTGGCAGGGCTGCACGGCTGGAACGCGTCCGACCTGGACTTCTACATAGTCCACGCGGGCGGGCCGCGAATCCTGGACGACCTGAGCAAGTTCCTCCAGGTGGATCCGCACGCGTTCCGGTTCAGCCGGGCCACGCTCACCGAGTACGGCAACATCGCCAGCGCCGTCGTCCTGGACGCACTGCGCCGGATGTTCGACGAGGGCGGTGCCGAGCACCAGGCGCGCGGCCTGCTGGCCGGCTTCGGTCCCGGCATCACCGCGGAAATGTCGCTGGGTCGCTGGCGGCGTTCGGACGAAGAGGCGGCATGACCGAGAAGACGCTCAGCGAGCCCCTGGACTCCCCCACGGAGGCCGCCTGCCCGGTCCGGCACTGGAAGGTGCCGGACCTGGCGGGGGTGGACTTCGACCCCACCCTGGCCGAGCTGATGCGGGAGGGTCCGGTCACCCGGATCCAGCTGCCCAACGGCGAGGGCTGGGCCTGGCTGGTCACCCGGTACGACGACGTACGGATGGTGGCCAACGACCCCCGGTTCAGCCGTGAGGCGGTGATGGAGCAGCCGGTCACCCGGCTCGCCCCGCACTTCATCCCGGACCGGGGCGCGGTCGGCTTCCTGGACCCGCCCGACCACACGCGGCTGCGCCGCTCGGTGGCCTCCGCGCTCACCTCCAAGGGCGTGGAGCGGGTCCGGGTGAAGGCCCGCCGCATGCTGGACGAGCTCGTCGACGAGCTGATCCAGGACGGCCCGCCCGCCGATCTCACGGCGACGGTCCTGAGCCCCTTCCCCATCGCGGTGATCTGCGAGGTGATGGGAGTTCCGGCCGCCGACCGGCACACCATGCACATCTGGACCCAGCTGATCCTGTCCTCCAGCCACGGCAAGGAGGTCAGCGAGAAGGCCAAGCGCGAGATGGGCGCCTACTTCGGCGACCTCATCGCCCTGCGCGACGGCAGTACGGGCGAGGACGTGGCCTCCCTGCTGGGCGCGGCCGTGGGCCGCGGCGAGGTCACCCTGGAGGAGGCCGTCGGTCTCGCCGTCCTCCTCCAGATCGGTGGCGAGGCGGTCACCAACAACAGCGGGCAGATGTTCTACCTGCTGCTGACCCGCCCCGATCTCCTCGACCGGCTGCGCACCGAGCCGGAGATCCGCCCCAGGGCGATCGACGAGCTGCTGCGCTACATCCCGCACCGCAGCGCGGTGGGACTGTCCCGGATCGCCGTGGAGGACGTGGAGATCAAGGGCGTACGGATCCGTGCGGGCGACCCGATCTACGTCTCGTACCTGGCCGCCAACCGCGACCCGGAGGTCTTCCCGGACCCCGAGACGATCGACCTCACCCGCAGCCCCAACCCGCATGTGTCCTTCGGGTTCGGCCCGCACTACTGCCCCGGCGGCCAGCTCGGCAGACTGGAGGAGGAACTCCTGGTGGACGCTCTGCTCGACCGGCTCCCAGGGCTGCGGCTCGCCGTACCCCCGGACCAGGTTCCCTTCAGAAAGGGCGCGTTGATCCGGGGACCCGAGGCACTTCCGGTGACCTGGTGAGTGGCCCATGACCACGACCGAGGGACTCCTCGTACCACCGGGACACGGGCGCGTGGTCCAATCGCCGGCCCAGCGCGTCACCTTCAAGGTGACGGGCACGCACTCGCGGATGGCCTCCACCTTCGAGGTGGAGGTCCCGCCGGGCTTCGACGTGGGCGCCCATGTGCACACTCGCAGCGAGGAGTTGTTCTACGTCCTCGAAGGCGAGCTGGACGTCCTCGCCTTCGAGCCGCGCATCCGCACACCCGACAACTGGCAGAAGTGGCAGTCGAGTTCGGGCACGAAGGTGGTGCGGGCAACCCCGGGCACGCTGATCGCCGTACCCCCCGGCTGCCCGCACGCCTTCGCCAACCCGACGGACACCCCGGCGCGGATGTTCTTCCAGGCATCGCCACCGCCGGACCACGAGCGCTACTTCGAGGAGTTGCTGGAGATCCTCGGAAGCGACGGTCCTCCGGACCTCGAGGCGATCGGGCAACTCCGCAAGCGCTACGACATCGAGCAACTCACACCGTTGAAACACCGGTGAGGAGAGCCACCCAGGGGCGCGGGGAACTGCGCGAGCAACCACGACGCCGCGTGGGCCCGCAACGCACCCGCACCCCCACGGCGCTACCGGATCGGCATCCCCGACAAGGTCCGGGCGATCACCAACCGCTGCACCTCACTCGTACCCTCGAAGATCGTGTAGATCGCCGCGTCGCGGTGCATCCGCTCCACCGGATACTCCCGCGTGTACCCGTTGCCGCCCAGGATCTGGATCGCCTGCGCGGTGACCTTCTTCGCGGTCTCGCTGGCGAACAACTTCGACATCGAGCCCTCGGCGGCGGTGAACGGCTTCCCGTTCACCGCCATCCAAGACGCCCGCCACACCAGCAGCCGCGCCGCGTCGATGGACGTACGCATGTCCGCGAGCTGGAAGGCCACGCCCTGGTTGTCGATGATCGGCCGCCCGAACTGCTCACGGGTCTTGGCGTAGTCGAGGGCGACCTCGTAGGCGGCACGTGCCGTACCCACGGCCATCGCACCGACCGCGGGCCGGCTCGCCTCGAACGTCGCCATCGCCGCGTTCTTGACGCGCTCGCCGCCCGACTTCGCCCGCTCCCGGGCCCGGGCGAGGCGCTCGTCCAGCTTCTCCTTGCCGCCGAGCAGGCAGGAACCCGGCACCCGGACGCCGTCCAGGATGACCTCGGCGGTGTGCGAGGCACGGATCCCGTGCTTCTTGAACTTCTGGCCCTGGGCGAGCCCGGGGGTCCCCGCCGGCACGATGAAGGACGCGTGCCCCTTGGAACCCAGCTCCGGGTCGACGACCGCGACGACGACATGGACGTTGGCGATGCCGCCGTTGGTCGCCCAGGTCTTCGTGCCGTTGATCACCCACTCGTCCTTGGCCTCGTCGTACACGGCCCGGGTGCGCATGGCGCCCACGTCGGAGCCGGCGTCGGGCTCGGAGGAACAGAACGCGGCGACCTTGACATCGTTCTGGTCGCCGTACATCTGGGGTATCCAGGTGCCGATCTGCTCCTCGGTGCCGTTGGCGAGGACGCCGACGGCGGCGAGACCCGTGCCCACGATGGAGAGGGCGATGCCCGCGTCGCCCCAGAACAGCTCCTCCATGGCCATCGGTATGCCGAGGCCGGTGGCGTCGAAGTACTGCTGGGCGTAGAAGTCGAGGGAGTAGATGCCGACCTTGGCGGCCTCCTGGATGACCGGCCAGGGAGTCTCCTCACGCTCGTCCCATTCGGCGGCCGCGGGGCGGATCACATCGGCCGCGAAACCGTGCAGCCAGTCCCGGACCTCCTTCTGTTCGTCGTTGAGTTCCATGGTGAACTCGGCCATGACCCCTCCAGCGGCGGCGCATAATGTGTTACTAGCGGTAACAAGAGTCTGTTACTCGTCGGTAGGAAAAGTCAACTCCCAAGGTCACCTCGGCAGCCAGTTCGAGATCGGGTGGCTCCCAGGTGTTAGTTTGCGCAGGCGTCACCGAAACAGCACGGGGTGGGGAGAGCACATGGACACCACACAGCGGACCGAACAGCAGCGGTCCGCCGACCGCCGACGGCGCGAGCTGCTGGAGGCCGCCGACCGGGTGGTGCTGCGCGACGGCCCACAGGCTTCCATGAACGCCATCGCGGCGGAGGCCGGCATCACCAAACCGATCCTCTACCGCCACTTCGGCGACAAGGGCGGCCTGTACGCGGCCCTTGCCAAGCGGCACACGGACGCGCTTCTGAACTCGCTCCGGGATGCGCTGGACGCTCCCGCGGAGCGCCGTGAGCGGGTCGAGGCGACCTTGGACACATACCTCGCGGCGATCGAGGCGCGGCCCCAGGTGTACCGGTTCCTGATGCATCCCGCGGAGGGCAGCACCGGGTCCGACCAGGGGTTCGACGTGGGAAAACACTCGGCTCCGCTGTTGCGGCGGATGGGTGAGGAGCTGGCGCAGGTCATCGAGGACCGGCTGGATCTGGGGCCCGGGAGTCAACAGCTGGCCCGGGTGTGGGGGCACGGGATCGTCGGGATGATGCACGCGGCCGGGGACTGGTGGCTGGGGGAACGGCCCTGTTCTCGTGCAGAGTTGGTGAAGAGTTTGGCCGATCTGTTGTGGGGGCGGCTGGCGGCCGCCGGGGACAAGGTCGGGGGGCCCGGATTCTGAGGGTCGAGTTTCGGCTGACCGCCGGTGGGGGCTGATCGCGCCCACGCGGCGGTAGCCGCATATCGATACAGCCCCGCGCCCCTGGGTACGTCTCCTCACCGGCGCCAAGAGGACTTCGCCACCTGTCGCATCAGCTTGCGCTTGCGCCAGCCCGTGACGTGGTCGGCGTACACGCGGCCCTCCAGATGGTCGGTCTCATGCTGGAGGCAGCGGGCGAAGAAGCCCGTGCCATGAATCGTGATCGGGTCCCCGCTCACCGTGAACCCCTCCACCACCGCGTGGTCGTAGCGCTCCGTCCCCGCCTCCAGGCCCGGCAGGGACAGGCAGCCCTCCGGGCCGCGGAGCGTCACGCCGTCCGTCTCCACCAGGCGGGGGTTCACCACATGGCCCAGGTGACGGACGTCCTCGTCGTCGGGGCAGTCGAAGACGAACACCCGCAGCGGCTCCCCCACCTGGTTCGCCGCCAGACCCACGCCCTCCGACGCGTACATCGTCGCGAACAAGTCCTCCACCAGACGGGCGAGTTCGGGGCCGAAGTCGGTGACCTCCGCGCAGCGGGCGTGCAGGACGGGGTCGCCGAGCAGGGTGAGGGGCCGGACCCGCCCATGGGCGCCCGGAATGGAACCTTGTCGCATGGCCGCAAGGGTACGGTTCGAATCGGCCCCTGCCCGCCGCGCAGGCGAGGGCCGGAATTCGGGCGTGCGAATGGATCTCGATAGGCTGAGGTGCACACCACGTTGCCGGATGGCTGAAGCGCGGCGCGTAGTCAAGGAGGATCGAGAACTGATGGCAGGCAACTCGGACCCGCTCACGCCGCGGGCCAAGATCGCCGTGACCGCGGGCAAGGCGGTCGCGGCGGCGTCCCGTGCCGCGGGACGCGGCAGCGGATCCGTGATCGGCGGCCGGGTCGCACTGAAACTCGACCCCGACCTTCTCGCCCGGCTCGCCCAGAACCTGGACGTCACGCTCGTCTCGGCGACGAACGGCAAGACGACGACCACCCGGCTGATCGCCGAGGCGCTCAAGGCCGCGGGGCCGGTCGTCTCCAACGCGCTCGGCGCCAACATGCCCGCCGGCATCACCTCGGCGCTGGCCGGCGGCTCCGACGCCAAGTTCGGTGTGATCGAGGTCGACGAGAAGTACCTCGCCGGCGTGGCCCGGGACACCGACCCGAAGTGCATCGCGCTGCTCAACCTCTCCCGCGACCAGCTGGACCGGGCCGCCGAGACCCGGATGCTCGCCGAGAACTGGCGGGAGGGCCTGGCCGGCTCCAAGGCCGTCATCGTGGCGAACTGCGACGACCCGCTGGTGGTGTGGGCCGCGTCCTCCTCCCCCAATGTGATCTGGGTCGCCGCCGGGCAGATGTGGAAGGACGACGCCTGGTCCTGCCCGTCCTGCGGCGGTGTGATGCAGCGCCCGGGCGACGACTGGTTCTGCGGTGAGTGCGGGTTCCGGCGGCCGACCCCGAGCTGGGTGCTGTCCGGGGACCACGTCCTCGACCCGCACGGGTCCGCCTGGCCGATCCACCTCCAGCTGCCGGGACGCGCCAACAAGGCCAACGCGGCCTCCTCGGCCGCCGTCGCCGCCGTCTTCGGGGTGCCGCCGCAGGTCGCCCTGGAACGCATGTACCAGGTGCAGGCCGTCGCGGGACGGTACGACGTCGTGCAGTTCCAGGGACGCGACCTGCGGCTGCTCCTCGCGAAGAACCCGGCCGGCTGGCTGGAGACGTTCTCGCTGATCGACCCGCCGCCGACCCCGGTGATCCTCTCCGTGAACGCGCGCGGCGCGGACGGCACCGACACCTCCTGGCTGTGGGACGTGGACTACACCCGCCTCACCGGCCACCCGATCTTCGTGCTCGGCGACCGCAAGCTCGACCTCGCGGTGCGGCTGGAGGTCGCGGGCCAGCACTTCCAGGTCTGCGACTCCCTCGACCAGGCCGTGCAGATGGCCCCGCCCGGCCGGATCGAGGTCATCGCGAACTACACCGCGTTCCAGGACCTGCGCCGCCGCGTCGGCAACTGACTGACCACGAAGGACGATCATTGATGAGCGACAACCAACTGCGGCTGGTGTGGATCTACCCGGACCTGCTCAGCACCTACGGCGACCAGGGCAACGCGCTCGTCGTGGAGCGCCGGGCGCGGCAGCGCGGTCTCGACGTGGCCCGGCTGGACGTGCGCAGCGACCAGCCGATCCCGACCTCCGGCGACATCTACCTGATCGGCGGCGGTGAGGACCGTCCGCAGCGGCTCGCCGCCGAGCGGCTGCGCCGCGACGGGCACCTGTACCGGGCCGTGGAGAACGGCGCGATCGTGTTCTCGGTGTGCGCCGGCTACCAGATCCTCGGGCACGAGTTCATCAACGACCTGGGCCAGCGCGAGCCGGGCCTCGGCCTGCTCGACGTGACGACCGTGCGCGGCACCGGCGAGCGGTGCGTCGGTGACGTCCTCGCCGACATCGACCCGCGCCTCGGACTGCCCCAGCTCACCGGGTTCGAGAACCACCAGGGCATCACCCAGCTCGGCCCCACCGCCCGCCCCCTCGCCCGCGTCCAGCTGGGCCGGGGCAACGGCACCGGGGACGGCACGGAAGGCGCGTACAACGACACCGTCTTCGGCACGTACATGCACGGGCCGGTGCTCGCCCGCAACCCGCTCATCGCCGACCTGCTGCTGAAGCTGGCGCTCGACGTGAACGCGCTGCCGCCGATCGACGACCGCTGGTACGAGGCCCTGCGCACCGAGCGGATCGCCTCCGCCCAGCAGCCCGCCTGACCGTACCGGAGCGGTCGATTCCGGGCCCGCCTGACAGGGTGTCCGCTCACATGTGCGGGCACGTCCAGCAGGCGGACGCCCGGTACGGCGAGACCCCCTCCCGCCGGTAGGGTGACGGCGATGACAGCCGGACAGCGTGGTCCGGCCTTCGGCCCACGTGGAGAAGGTTGTTTCGGGCTATGCGCATTGGTGTCCTCACGTCCGGCGGCGACTGCCCCGGCCTGAACGCCGTCATCCGGTCCGTCGTGCACCGTGCCGTCGCCGACCACGGCGACGAGGTCATCGGCTTCCGGGACGGCTGGAAGGGCCTCCTGGAATGCGACTATCTCAAGCTCGACCTCGACGCCGTGGCCGGCATCCTGGCCCGCGGCGGCACGATCCTCGGCTCCTCCCGAGTCCAGCCCTCGCACCTGCGGGACGGCGTGGAGCGGGCCAGGGGCCATGTCGCCGAGCTCGGCCTCGACGCGATCATCCCGATCGGCGGTGAGGGCACGCTGAAGGCGGCCCGGCTGATGTCCGACGCCGGCCTGCCGATCGTCGGCGTGCCGAAGACGATCGACAACGACATCGCTGTCACCGACGTCACCTTCGGCTTCGACACGGCCGTGGGTGTGGCCACCGAGGCCCTCGACCGGCTGAAGACCACCGCCGAGTCCCACCAGCGGGTGCTCGTCGTCGAGGTCATGGGCCGGCACACCGGCTGGATCGCCCTGCACTCCGGCATGGCGGCCGGCGCCCACGCCATCGTCGTGCCGGAGCGCCCCTTCGACATCGAGGAGTTGGCCCGCCGGGTCGGCGAGCGGTTCGAGGCGGGCAAGCGGTTCGCGATCGTCGTCGCGGCGGAGGGGGCCAAGCCGCAGGCGGGCACGATGGCCTTCGACGAGGGCGGCAAGGACATCTACGGCCACGAGCGGTTCGCCGGGATCGCCCGGCAGCTCTCCATCGAGCTGGAGCAGCGGCTCGGCAAGGAGGCACGGCCGGTCATCCTCGGGCATGTGCAGCGGGGCGGCACGCCGACGGCGTACGACCGGGTGCTGGCCACCCGGTTCGGGTGGCATGCGGTGGAGGCCGTGCACCGGGGGGAGTTCGGTCACATGACCGCGCTGCGGGGCACGGACATCGTGATGGTGCCGCTCGCCGAGGCGGTGGAGACGTTGAAGACGGTTCCCGCGGAGCGGTACGACGAGGCGGAGACCGTCCTTTAAAGGTTGGTTGTGTGTTGGTCTGCGGGTGTGGGGGGCTGATCGCGCCCACGCGGCGGAGCCGCATATTGACACAGCCCCGCGCCCCTTCGGGCAGGGACACGCGCCCCCGGTCGCAAGTGCGCTCGGCGGCGGTTCTAGTCTGGGGTCGGCTGTAAACGTACAACCCCCCACGAATCAGGAGCCGCCGGATGGATCACAGCGGGCACGGCATGACCATGGACTTGCCGCCGTTCACGCTGGGGCGGGGGCTGGAGTGGTCGGCGGATCCCTTCTTTCTCGTGGCCTGTGTCGCGGGGCTCGCGCTGTACGGGTGGGGTGTGGTGCGGCTGCGGCGGCGCGGGGACGCGTGGTCCGTCGGACGTACGGTGTCGTTCGTCGCCGGTGTCCTGACCATCATGCTCGTGATGTGCACCAGGCTGAACGACTACGGGATGGTCATGTTCAGCGTGCACATGGTGCAGCACATGATCATCAGCATGCTGTCGCCGATCTTCATCCTGCTGGGCGCCCCGGTGACCTTGGCGCTGCGCGCGCTGCCCGTCGCCGGGAAGGGGCGAAAGGGGCCGCGTGAGCTGTTGCTGGCCCTGCTGCACAGCCGGTACATGCGGATCATCACCCATCCCGCCTTCACGATCCCGCTTTTCATCGCGAGCCTCTACGCGCTCTACTTCACCCCGCTGTTCGACTTCCTGATGGGGTCGAAGACCGGGCACATCGCGATGATGGTGCACTTCCTGGCCGTCGGTGTGGTCTTCTTCTGGCCGATCATCGGCATCGACCCGGGGCCGCACCGGCCGGGGTATCTGATGCGGATGCTGGAGCTGTTCGCGGGCATGCCGTTCCACGCGTTCTTCGGTATCGCGTTGATGATGGCGTCGGAGCCGATGGTCGAGACGTTCAAGAATCCGCCCGCCTCGCTCGGCATCGACGCGCTCTCCGACCAGAACGCGGCCGGCGGTATCGCCTGGGCGTTCAGTGAAGTCCCGTCCGTGCTGGTGCTGATCGCCCTGCTGTTCCAGTGGTACAGCTCCGAGCAGCGGATGGCCCGGCGCTCGGACCGGGCCGCGGACCGCGACGGCGACAAGGAACTTGAGGCCTACAACGCCTATTTGGCCTCACTGAACGCACGCGAGGGCTGAAATGCTCTCCATTCAGTAGCATAAAGCGCGATGGGGAAACCGCCGGGGGGAGCGGTGATGACACTTCGCGCTTTTCTGCACAGGGCCTGCGTGCTCGGTGTTCTTGTTCCGGTATTGCTGCTCGGTGGATGCGGGCGGAGTTCGCCCCTGTCCGTCGTCAAGGCGGTCGCCGCCGGGGTGCCGGCGCTGCATCCCTTCTTCGCCGAGAACCAGGGTCTCGGCCATGACGCCCGGGTCCGTTCGCTGCCGGTGCACGGCAGTCTGCAACAAGGGGACTCGCCCGGCCTGTACGGCGGCACCCGGCAGCCGACGCTCTGCGACGTCGAGAAACTGAAGGAATTCCTCACCGACCCCGCGAATCACCGCAAGGCACAGGCGTGGGCCGGTGTCCTCGGAATCGGTACCGAACAGATTCCGGATTATCTCGACCGGCTCACTCCCGTACTCCTGCGTCACGACACCCTCGTGGAGAACCACGATTACAAGAGCGGCACCGCCGTGCCTTTCGACTCTCTCCTCCAATCCGGAATCGCCGTGCTCGTCGACCGGCGGGGACAGCCCACCGTGAAGTGCTCGTGCGGAAATCCGCTGCGGCCCTTCGCAGGAGACACCGGCCGGATAAAGGTCGAGTTCGACCACGGCAACAGGAAATGGCGCGGCTACGACCGCGCCCAGGTGACCGCCGTACGACCCGCTTCGCGCCCGCTGGAGAAACTCGCCCTCGTCGATGTCGCCGACCCGGGGCGCGGTATCGAGCGGCCGGTCGGGACGACGGGCGCGCAGGACGCCGTCTTCCGCACCGGCGAGCGGCATGCGGTGCCCGAGGTCGCCGGAACGTCCTTCGGGGAGGCGAGCCGGCGGCTGTCGGACGCCGGGCTGGCGGTCGCCTATGACGGTGCGGGGCTGCCGCCCGACGACGCCCGGGTGCTGGCGTCGGATCCGGTGGCGGGGACGGAGCTGCGGTTCGGCGAGTATGTGACGCTGCACGTCGCCGACGGCAGCGTCGGCGGTAGCGACAGCAGCGGCAGCGGCAGCGGCAGCGGGGCGGCTTCCTCCGCCGGGTCGGGATCTGCGCCGATCTCGCCACCGTCCGCGCCGTCGCCGTCCGGGGCGTCCTCCTCGGTCGTACCGCCGCCGTCCCACGAGCCGCCGTCCCAGGAGCCGTCGTCCAGGCAGCCGACGTCCGCCCCGCCCTCGTCACCCTCCTCGGCCCCCGGTACGCCTTCCGGCGCGGCCCCGCCCTACGTCACGCACTCGACCGACGGCGCCCAGCCGGACCCGCCCGGCTCGTCCCCGGCCGTCAGCGGCTCGGCCCCGTCCCCCGTGCCCGTGACGAGCGAGCCGGCGAGCAGCGGCCCGGCGTCGACGGCCGGTGAAGCCGACGAGCACGACGATGTAACGCCGAACCCCGGAGTGACCGGATGCCTCATGGATCACCGACGTCGGGAGTGGGCCGGGTCGTCGCCGGCCGGTACGTGCTGCTGAACCGGCTGGGCAGCGGCGGTATGGGTCATGTCTGGCTCGCTCACGACCGGAGACTGGAGTGCGAGGTCGCTCTCAAGGAGCTGGTCCTGCGCGAGACGGAGGACGAGCCGGAGCGTACGGCGCGGGTCGCGCGGGCCCGGGCGGAGGCGCGGCACGCGGCCGGGCTGCGCGGGCATCCGCATGTGGTGACCGTGCACGACGTGCTGGAGCACGACGGTCTGCCGTGGATCGTCATGGAGTACGTGCCGGGCGCGGTCGACCTGCGGGACCTGGTGGAGCGGGACGGGCCGCTGCCGCCCGCCGAGTGTGCCCGGGTCGGTCTCGCCGTCCTCGACGCGCTGACCGCCGGCCATGAGCGGGGGGTGCTCCACCGGGACGTGAAACCGGCGAACATCCTGCTCGCGCCCGACCGCACCGGGGCGCCGCACGCCCGGGTGCTGCTGACGGACTACGGCATCTCGGTGCAGCCGGACACCGGGGAGACCCGGTACACGCTGGCGTCGGGGCTGGTCGGGACGGCCGGGTATCTGGCGCCCGAGCGGGCCACGGGCGGGCCTCCGACGCCGGCCGCCGATCTGTTCTCACTGGGGTGCACGCTGTACCACGCGGTGGAGGGGCGCGGGCCGTTCGAGCGGTATTCGCAGCTCGCGGAGATCACGGCCGTGGTGATGGAGGAACCCGATCCGCCGGTGCGGGCCGGTGCGCTGGCCCCCGTGGTGCTCGCGATGCTCGCCAAGGACCCGGCCCGGCGGATCCCGGCGGTGGCGGCGGAGGCGGCGCTGTCGCTGGTCGTGACGGAGCAGGCGGAGGCGTACGCACGGGCCCGCACCGAGCCGGGTTCGGTGCCGCCCTGGGGCGAAGGCGACGGTGCGGGCGTGGGCCCGGCCCGGCCGCCCGGTCACCGTCGGCGGCCGCTCCCCCGCGTTGTGCGGGCCGCCCTAGCCGTCGCCCTGGGCCTGGTGCTCGCCCTGGGCGGGGCCTGGTGGGCGACCGCGCACCAGCCCGATGACACGGCCGGCCTGCCGTACGGCAGCGCGGTGGGTCTTTCGCGCCCGCTCAAGGACGGCGACTGTGTCCTCGCCGACTGGCCCGGCGGGGTGCGCTTCACGGGGACCCCCAGGCTCAGCCTCGATCCGACCTGCGCGGACCGGGCGCCGGACGGTCAGGTGGTGGCCTTCGTGCCCGTGACGT
The DNA here is from genome assembly GCF_055580905.1 of Streptomyces sp. NPDC031497. Classification (NCBI taxonomy): domain Bacteria; kingdom Bacillati; phylum Actinomycetota; class Actinomycetes; order Kitasatosporales; family Streptomycetaceae; genus Streptomyces; species Streptomyces sp. NPDC031497. The sequence continues at coordinate 41,172 of NZ_JBVIKO010000010.1, read as the reverse complement.
CCGGCGCCGAGGCGCGCGAGCAGGGGCCGGCCGGGTGCGAGGAGCGGACCGCGGGGCTGCGCGGGAAACTCGCGGATGTGCGGTCCCTGGCCGTCGTACCGACCGGGAAGGGCCTGGAGGCGGCCGGGGGGCGGGTCGCGTGTCTGGTGCTGGGGGCGCACGGGCCGGTGTACGGGCCGCTGGACGGGCATCGCAAGGCGGGCACCGCGTTCGCGGACACCGCCACCATGCAGAAGCGGGACTGTCTTCGGGTGCCGTCGGCTCGGGACGCGCTGCTGGTGCCGTGCTCGGAGGCGCACGACCAGGAGGTGCTCGGGTTCACCCGGCTCGGCGCCGGCGTGACCCTGGCACGGGCGCGGACGGAGTCGGACGCGGCCTGTGCCCGGGACGTGCCGCCCCGGCAGTACGGATTCGATCCTTCCGGGTATCAGGCGGCCTCCTGGACCAGTGAGGGGATGTGGAAGACAGGGGCGCATTTCGTCGTCTGCACCGTGCGGAGGCAGAACGGGGGCACCATGGGGGGAGTCGGACCATGAGGAGGGTGTCGCGATGCCCGGTTCTACGAACGGTTCCACCAAGGCGATGGGGGTCCTCACCGTCGGTGGACTCGTGGTGGTGACGGCCTACACGGTGGCGCTCGGCAGCAACGGCTGGCTCTGGTTCGGGTGGGTGGTGCTGGGGCTGCTGACCCTCGCGATGGTGGTGACCCAGAGCAACTGACACAGCGCCCCGAAGGGGCGCGGGGCCGTGTTGAATGCGCGGCTGCCGCCGCGTGGGCGCGACCGGCCACAACGGCGCCGCGGACGAACGACGGCGCATCACGGCGCTTCCAGCGGAGCGCCTAGTGCACCCCGGGCTGGTACTTGGGCAGCCGGGCGGTGATCTTCATGCCCGCGCCGGGGGCGGTCTCGATGACGAGGCCGTGGTCGTCGCCGTAGACCTGGCGGAGCCGGTCGTCGACGTTGGACAGGCCGATGCCGCCGGAGGGACTGGTCTCGCCGGCGAGGATGCGGCGCAGCAGCCCGGGGTCCATGCCGGTGCCGTCGTCCTCGATGACGACCAGGGCCTCGGCGCCCTCGTCCTGGGCGGTGATCTGGATGTGACAGGTGCCGGTCTTGCCCTCCAGGCCGTGTTTGACGGCGTTCTCGACCAGGGGCTGGAGGCAGAGGAAGGGGAGGGTGACCGGCAGCACCTCGGGGGCGATCTGGAGGGTGACCGTGAGGCGGTCGCCGAAGCGGGCCCGGACGAGCGCCAGGTAGTGGTCGATGGCGTGGAGTTCGTCGGCGAGGGTGGTGAAGTCGCCGTGCCTGCGGAACGAGTAGCGGGTGAAGTCGGCGAACTCCAGGAGCAGTTCGCGGGCGCGCTCGGGGTCGGTGCGCACGAACGAGGCGATCACCGCGAGCGAGTTGAAGATGAAGTGCGGGGAGATCTGGGCGCGCAGGGCGCGGATCTCGGCCTCGATGAGCCGGGTGCGGGAGCGGTCCAGGTCGGCCAGCTCCAGCTGGACGCTCACCCAGCGGGCGACCTCGCCGGCCGCGCGGACCAGGACGGCGGACTCGCGCGGCGCGCAGGCGACCAGGGTGCCGTGGACGCGGTCGTCGACGGTGAGCGGGGCGACGACGGCCCAGCGGACCGGGCAGTCGGGGGCCTCGCAGTGCAGGCGGAAGGCCTCGCCGCGGCCGGACTCCAGTGGTCCGGCGAGGCGTTCCATGATCTCGGTGCGGTGGTGGTCGCCGACGCCGTCCCAGACCAGCAGGTTGTCGTGGTCGGTGAGGCAGAGGGCGTCGGTGCCGAGCAGGGTGCGCAGCCGGCGGGCCGAGCGGCGGGCGGTCTCCTCGGTCAGGCCCGCGCGCAGCGGGGGCGCGGCGAGGGACGCGGTGTGCAGGGTCTCGAAGGTGGCGTGCTCGACGGGGGTGCCGAGACCGCCGAGGCTCTCCGGGCGTGCGGTGCGGCGGCCCAGCCAGAAACCGGCGGCCAGCAGCGGGAGTACGGCCACCAGGAGGCCTGCCAGGAATCCGGTCACGCCTTCACCTCCGCGCGCAGTTCCTCGGGGAGGTGGAAGCGGGCCAGGATCGCGGCCGTGCCCGGCGGCACCCGGCCCGGCGTCGCCAGGGACACCAGGATCATGGTGAGGAAGCCCAGCGGCACCGACCACAGGGCGGGCCAGGCGAGCAGGGCGTGCAGGTTCCCGGTGCCCGGGAAGTCGGCCATCGTCGCGGCCACCGCGCAGAACGCCGAGCCGCCCCCGACCAGCATCCCGGCGGCCGCGCCGGGCGGGGTCAGCCGCCGCCACCAGATGCCGAGGACCAGCAACGGACAGAAGGAGGAGGCGGACACCGCGAAGGCGAGCCCCACGGCGTCCGCGGCCGGCAGCCCGCCGACGAGCACGCTGGCGGCGAGCGGTACGGCCATGGCCAGCACGGTCCCGAGTCTGAAGTGCCGTACCCCACGCGACGGGAGGACGTCCTGGGTGAGGACTCCGGCGACCGCCATGGTCAGTCCCGAGGCGGTGGACAGGAACGCGGCGAAGGCGCCGCCCGCCACCAGGGCGCCGAGGAGATCGCCGCCGGGGCCGCCGATGACCCGGTCGGGCAGCAGCAGGACGGCCGCGTCCGCGTTGCCGGTGAGGGTGAGTTCGGGGGTGTAGAGCCGGCCGAGGGCACCGTAGACGGGCGGCAGCAGGTAGAAGAGGCCGATCAGGGCGAGCACGGCGACCGTGGTGCGGCGGGCGGCGACACCGTGCGGGCTGGTGTAGAAGCGGACGACGACGTGCGGCAGGCCCATGGTGCCGAGGAAGGTGGCGAGGATCAGCCCGTACGTGGCGTACAGCGGGCGTTCCTCGCGGCTCTCGGCGAGCGAGGTGGACATACCGCCGTTGGTGCCCCGGTCGGTGGCGGGCACCCGGGTGCCCTTGGCGAAGGTCAGACGGGTGCCGGCGGTGATCCGGTGGGTGCCCTCGGGGAGGGTGACCCTGGTGTCCTGGTGCGGGCGGCCGTCGACGGTGCCGGTGACGGTGACGGTGAGGGGGCGGTCAAGCTTGAGGTCGAGGGTGTCCTGGACGGCGACGGTGCGCTGTTCGCGGAAGGCGGCCGGTTCGTCGAAGACGTGGGTGGGGGCGCCGGCGCCCTGCCAGGCGAGGACCAGGAAGAGGGCGGGGACGAGCAGGGCGGTGAGTTTCAGCCAGTACTGGAAGGCCTGCACGAAGGTGATGCTGCGCATGCCGCCGGCGGCGACGGTGGCCACCACGACCACGGCCACGATCAGCCCGCCCAGTGCGTCCGGGGCTCCGGTGAGCACCGCCAACGTCAGCCCGGCTCCCTGGAGTTGGGGCAGCAGATAGAGCCAGCCGACACCGACGACGAACGCCCCGGCCAGCCGCCGTACCGCCTGTGAGGCGAGCCGCGCCTCGGCGAAGTCGGGGAGGGTGTAGGCGCCCGAGCGGCGCAACGGGGCGGCGACGAACAGGAGGAGGACCAGATAGCCGGCGGTGTAGCCGACCGGGTACCAGAGCATGTCCGGGCCCTGCACCAGGACCAGTCCGGCGATGCCCAGGAAGGAGGCCGCGGAGAGGTACTCACCGCTGATCGCGGCCGCGTTGAGCCGCGGGCCGACGGTGCGCGAGGCGACGTAGAAGTCGGACGTGGTGCGGGAGATGCGCAGGCCGAAGGCGCCGACGAGGACGGTCGTGACGACGACGAGGGCGACGGCCGGGACGGCGTAACCGGAGTTCATCGGACCTCGTCACGAAGGGAGTTCATGATCCTCGACGAGGCGGACGAAGTCCTCCTCGTTGCGTTCGGCGCGGCGCACGTACCAGCGGGCCAGCAGGATCAGCGGGGCGTAAAGGCAGAAGCCGAGCACCAGCCACTCCAGGCGGCGGGCCTGCGGGGCGGCCGCGAACACCAGCGGAAGCGGGCCGACGAGCAGCACGAGGACCGCGAACACGACCACGGCGACGCGGAGTTGGGAGCGCATCAGGGAGCGGACGTAGGTGTGGCCGAGGGTGGTCTGTTCGTCGATCTCGGTGCGCGGCCGGTAGTAGCCGGAGGTACGGCGGCTGCGGCGGGGCGGGCCGGTGACGGTGACCCGGCGTTCGGCGGGATCGGTGGGCACCCTCAGACCCTCCGCATCAGCAGGTCCCGCAGCTCGCGGGCGTGGCGCCGGCTGACCTGGAGTTCCTCGCCGCCGACCAGGACGCTCACCGTGCCCGCGTCCAGGCGGAGTTCGCCGATGTGGCGCAGCGCGACCAGGTGGCGGCGGTGGATGCGGACGAAGCCGCGGGAGCGCCAGCGGTCCTCCAGGGTGGAGAGCGGGATGCGCACGAGGTGGCTGCCGCGCTCGGTGTGCAGGCGGGCGTAGTCGCCCTGGGCCTCCACATGGGTGATGTCGTCCACGGCCACGAACCGTGTGACACCGCCGAGTTCGACCGGCAGGTGGTCCGGGTCGGGTTCGTGCACGGGTATGTGGGGTGCGGCGCCGCGCCGTTCGGCGACCCGTCGTACCGCCTCCGCCAGGCGCTCCTTCCGTACCGGTTTGAGGATGTAGTCGACCGCCTTGAGATCGAAGGCCCTGACGGCGAAGTCCTCGTGTGCGGTGACGAACACGACCAGTGGGGGCCGGGCGAAGCCGGTGAGCAGCCGGGCCATCTCCAGGCCGTCCAGGCCGGGCATCTGGACGTCCAGGAAGACGACGTCGATGGCCTCGGGGCCGTGGGGTCCGGACTCCAGGGCGCGGGTGATGCGGCGCAGTGCCTCGGTGGCGTCCCCGGCGCCCTCGACGCTGCCGATGCGCGGATCGGCGTTCAGCAGATAGAGGAGTTCCTCCAGCGAGGGGCGTTCGTCGTCGACGGCGAGGGCGCGCAGCATGAACGGAGTGTAGGCGGCGGACCGGGGCGCTGGACATGTACCGGACGTGGACGTTCGCGCCGGACGGACCGCGTGAAGTGGCGTACCTGAAGTGTCCTTCCCCGTGGATACAGTGCGGACATGAACAGCGGCACCGCCCCCTTCGACGATCTCGACCGGAAGATCACCACCGCTCTGATGGCGAACGCGCGGACCAGTTTCGCCGAGATCGGCGCGGCCGTCGGGCTCTCCGCGACAGCCGTGAAGCGGCGGGTCGACCGGTTGCGCGAGACCGGAGTGATCACCGGGTTCACGGCCACCGTGAAGCCGTCGGCCCTCGGCTGGCGTACCGAGGCGTACGTCGAGGTGTACTGCGAGGGCGCGGCGCCGCCCAGGCGGCTCGCGGAGGTGGTCCGCAACCATCCGGAGATCACCGCCGCCATGACGGTGACCGGCGGCGCGGACGCCCTGCTGCATGTCCGCGCCCGGGACGTGGACCACTTCGAGGAGGTGCTGGAGCGGATCCGGGTGGAGCCCTTCATCCGGAAGACGATCAGTGTGATGGTGCTGTCCCATCTGCTCCCGGAGAGCCCCGAAGCGGGTGCGACCCACGCGGCCCCCGAGTAAACGCACCAATGCTGCGTTTGCCTGATCAGAGACGCAGTAATCCTGCGCAGACACGCAACGCTCATTGCTTGTCGCCCGTATCCGACGCTTTCTACCTTGGTGTCAACCCTCGTCGACACCGCAGGAAAGCGGAGGAACACCTCTGTGTCCGAAAGCCGTGTGCCGCGCGTCCGGCGCTTCCTCGTCTGCGAACCCAGACACTTCGCCGTGCAGTACGCGATCAATCCCTGGATGAATCCCGACACCAGGATCGACGTCGACCTGGCCCATGAGCAGTGGACCGCGCTCATCAGCGCCTACCGTGCCCATGGCCACAGCGTCGACCGTCTGGAGCCGGTCCCCGGCCTGCCCGACATGGTCTTCGCCGCGAACTCGGCGGTCGTCGTCGGCGGCCGGGTCTTCGGTTCCCTGTTCCACGCGCCCGAGCGGCGCCCCGAGTCCTCCCACTACGACCTCTGGTTCAAGACCGCCGGCTATGACGTGTACCGCCCGGGCTCGGTGGCCGAGGGCGAGGGCGACCTGGTCTGGACGGGCCGGTACCTGCTCGCCGGCACCGGTTTCCGCACGACCCGGGAGGCGCACCGGGAGGCACAGGAGTTCTTCGGCCACCCGGTGATCAGCCTGACCCTGGTGGACCCGTACTTCTACCACCTGGACACGGCGCTGTTCGTCCTGGACGACCACAACATCGTCTACTACCCCGAGGCCTTCTCCAGCGGCAGCCGCGAGGTGCTGCGCCGCCTGTACCCGGACGCGGTGCTCGCCACCCGGGACGACGCCATGGCCTGGGGGCTGAACTCCGTCTCCGACGGCCGCCGCGTCTTCATCGCGCCGCAGGCCGAGGCGCTCGCCGCCCGGCTCGCCGACCAGGGCTACGAACCGGTCCCCGTCGACCTGTCGGAGTTCCACAAGGCCGGCGGCGGCATCAAGTGCTGCACCCAGGAAATCCGCTGAGGTACGAGGAGAGTCACCGATGACCGCACCCGCACACACCCGTACCTCCGCCGAGCTGATCGAGGCCGAGGAGCCGGTCCTCGCCCACAACTACCATCCGCTGCCCGTGGTCGTCGCCCGTGCCGAGGGCGCCTGGGTGGAGGACGTCGAGGGCCGCCGCTACCTCGACATGCTGGCCGGCTACTCGGCCCTCAACTTCGGCCACCGCCACCCGGCCCTGGTCGAGGCCGCCCACCGCCAGCTGGACCGGCTGACCCTCACCTCCCGTGCCTTCCACAACGACCGGCTCGCGGAGTTCGCCGAACGCCTGGCCGCGCTGACCGGCCTGGACATGGTGCTGCCGATGAACACCGGCGCCGAGGCGGTGGAGAGCGGGATCAAGGTGGCCCGCAAATGGGCCTACGACGTGAAGGGCGTCCCGGCCGACCGGGCCACGATCGTCGTCGCGGCGGACAACTTCCACGGCCGTACGACCACGATCGTCAGCTTCTCCACGGACGAGACCGCCCGCGCGGGCTTCGGCCCGTTCACGCCGGGCTTCCGGATCGTGCCGTACAACGACCTGGCGGCCCTGGAGGCGGCGGTCGACGAGACGACGGCGGCCGTGCTGATCGAGCCGATCCAGGGCGAGGCCGGGGTCGTGATCCCCGACGACGGCTATCTGACCGGGGTCCGCGAACTGACCCGGCGGGCGGGCTGCCTCTTCGTGGCCGACGAGATCCAGTCCGGCCTCGGCCGCACCGGCCGTACCCTCGCCGTCGACCACGAGGACGTCGTGCCGGACGTCGTGCTGCTCGGCAAGGCGCTGGGCGGCGGGATCGTGCCGGTTTCGGCGGTGGTGGCCCGGCGCGAGGTGCTGGGTGTGCTGCGGCCGGGTGAGCACGGCTCGACGTTCGGCGGCAACCCGCTCGCCGCCGCGGTCGGCACCGCCGTGGTCGAGCTGCTGGAGGGCGGCGAGTTCCAGCGCCGGGCGGCCGAGCTGGGCGTGGTCCTGCGGGACGGTCTGGCTGAGCTGGTCGGCAAGGGTGTGGTCGGCTTCCGCTCGCGCGGGCTGTGGGCGGGCGTCGACGTGGACCCGGCGATCGGCACCGGGCGTGAGATCAGCGAGCGTCTGATGCGCGAGGGCATCCTGGTCAAGGACACGCACGGCTCGACGATCCGGCTGGCCCCGCCGCTGACCGTCACGGCGGAGGAACTGCGGTCGGCGCTGACGGTGTTGGAGAAGGTGCTGGCGGTCTGAGCGAGGGGCCGGGGGGGGGGGGAGGGGGGGGGGGGGGGGGGGGGGGGGGGGGGTGGGGGGGGGGCCCCCCCCCCCCCCCCCCCCCCCCCCCCCCCGGCCCAGGTCAGCCCTTGCCGAGGAGCTGGTTCATCTCCTTGATCTCGGCGTTCTGGGCGGCGACGATGTCGCCGGCCAGGCGGACGGCCGGGGCGTAGGCGCCCTTGGACCGCTCGGTGCTGGCCATCTCGACGGCGCCCTGGTGGTGTTCGACCATCATGGTCAGGAACTTCGTGTCGAAGTCCTTCCCGGTGGCGTTCTTCAGTTCGGTCATGTCCGTGTCGTCCATCATCCCGGTCATCCCGGTCATGCCGGCGTGCCCGCCATGGTCCATGCCCGCCATGGGCACGTCCTCGCCCCAGGTCTTCAGCCAGCCGGACATGGTCGTGATCTCCGGGTCCTGGGCCTTCTCGATCCGGGCGGCGAGGTCCTGGACCCGGGCGGAGGAGGCCCGGCCGGCGGCGAGTTCCGCCATCTGGAGGGCCTGCCGGTGGTGGGGGATCATGCGCTGCGCGAAGGCCACGTCCTGCGCGTTGTGCGCGCCGGCGGTGGTGGCCGACGCGGACGCGCCGGCGGGTGCGCCGCTGTGGGCGGTGTCGTCGCCGCTGCCGCACGCGGTGAGGGCGAGGGCGGCGGTCGCGGTCAGCGCGACGAGGACGGCACGGGTACGTGTGGTGGTCATGCTGGATCTCCTGCGGTGAGTGGGAGGGGGGCACGCGGGAGCACGACCGCGGCGCGGTACGCGCACGGCCGGCTCTGGTGCCGCTAGATCCGCAGGAGCTGGAGTTCGGCCAGGTCGGGGGGCGCGCGGGCGCCGTCCGGTGCCGTGGCCGGGCGGGAGCCGGCCGGGTGGGCGGCCGCGGGGACCGGTACCGGGTCCGGAACGAGCGCGGGCAGCGCCGGTCCGCCGCTCACCGCGCCCGAGGCGCAGGTCGCGTCGGCGTGGTGCGCGTGGTCGCCGCCGCAGTGGCCGTCGTCGCCGGAGCAGCCGTCGTACGCGGTGACCAGCACCGTCATGTGCGAGACCCGCTCATGACCGCTCTGCCCGCCGTGCCCCATGGCGCCGCCGGGTGCCAGCGCGTGCATGCCGAGCAGTCCGGCCAGCAGGCCCAGCACGAGCAGGGCTCGCCACCGCCGGTGCGGCGGGGGCGGGGTGGGCTGTTCGGCGGGGCGCATCGGGGTCATCCTATGCACAGCCTGAGCACGGACCGGGAGGAACACGTCCCCTCCACGCATGCTCTCCATCGAAGCGGCGTCACCGCCGAGCTCCCGCCCCAAGGGCCCGGGCGGGCTGCGATCCGACTTGCCACGCGTTGACGGGACATGCATCCGGCCGGCGGGGGCAGGAGAAGCTCACCCCGTTCTCCACCGAAGGCGACACAGTGACCCTCTCCGTGCATGCCCGCGAGACCACCGCCATCATCACGGAGACACCTGCCGTCACGGATGACCTGCCCTGGATCGAGGACGGGGGCAAGGTAACCCCCAAGGACGCACGCGAGCTGTCCCGGCTCTTCCTCGATCGCCTCCAGACCCTGGAGGAAGGCACCCGCGAGTACCAGTACGCCCGTAACACCCTGATCGAGATGAACCTGACCCTGGTGAGGTTCGCGGCCCGCCGGTTCCGCAACCGGGGCAGCGGCGACCTGGAGGACGTCATCCAGGTCGGCACGATCGGCCTGATCAAGGCCGTCGACCGCTTCGACCTCTCCCGCGAGGTCGAGTTCACGTCGTTCGCGATCCCCTACATCGTCGGCGAGATCAAACGCTTCTTCCGCGACACGACCTGGGCCGTCCACGTCCCCCGCCGCCTTCAGGAACTACGCGTCAGCCTCGCCCAGAGCAAGGACACGCTCGCGGCCGAGCTGGGCCGCACCCCCACGGTGAAGGAACTCGCCGCCCATCTGGACCTGACCGACGACGAGATCATCGAGGGCCTCGTCGCCGCCAACGGTTACGCCGCCGGCTCCATCGACACCGCGGGCAGCGACGACGAATCCGACAGCACGCCGACCTACGCGGACCTGATGGGCGACATCGACCCGGCACTGGAGCTGTTCGAGGACCTGCACGCGCTCGGACCCCTGCTCCAGCAGCTCGACGACCGCGAACGGGCCATCATCGAGATGCGCTTCGGCAAGGAGATGACACAGGCCGAGATCGGCCGCGAACTGCACGTCTCCCAGATGCACGTCTCCCGGCTGCTGAGCCGCATCCTGTCCAAACTCCGCGTCGGCCTCCTGCCCGGATGAGCCCGCGGATCTCACCGGGGGCCCAGCGGACCGTCGGTCAGAGCGATACGGGCGATGACACGCTTGCCCGTTGGTTCGAGCCGGACCTGGAACACCTGCACGACGGCCATGACGATCTCCAGTCCGTGCCGGCCCACCCTTGCCGGATCGGCCGGGCGGGCCGCGGGCTCCACCCTGGCACTGTCCCGAACGGCTACTTCCACCGCGTCGTCCGCGATGCTCAGCTCCATGCGCAGCGGCCCGGGAGCGTGTTTGCGGGCGTTGGTGACCAGTTCGCTGACCACCAGCCGCGTGAGATCGACGGCCCGCTCGGAGACGGCCACGCCATGGTCGGCCCTGGCCTGGTCGAGGAACTCCGCCGCGTGGTGCCGGGCTTCGGCTATACAGGCGTCGCCGCCGCCCAACGAGACGGCGGTGGTGATGAGACGGGTACCCGGCTTCCCTTCGACGTCGTTGTCGGCAGGCTCCACTCTTTGTCACCTTCGTTCCCGTTGTCCGCCGGCGACTGTCCGGCGCGGCGCGGCTGCTGTTCTTCCCACTCGAACCGGCCGACCGTTCGAGCATCCCTCTCCATCACATCCGGGCCTCCGTCCGGCGCAGGAGCCCTACCAGCGAACGCAGTCGAGGACACGGTGACAGACGCAGAACCGGACAGGCCCGAACAGCTGACGATAAGCCAATCCACTGTCAGCGGTGTCCGGATCGTCGCCCTGCACGGCGAACTGGACCAGAACACCCGCGCCTACGCGGCAGAGGCCCTGAGCCCACCGGCCGACGGCACTTCCCCGCGGACCGTCGCCGATCTCACCGACCTGACGTTCATGGACTCCAGCGGCATCAACACGCTCATCGTCGCCCACCGCGCGGCCGTGGACGCCGAGGGGTGGCTGCGCGTGGCCGGTACTCGGCCGACGGTGCTGCGGATGATGCAGATCGTCGGTATCGACGCCCTCATCCCCTGCCATCCCACCGTGCGCCAGGCGCTGGCGAAATGACCTTCCGCCGGATGCCCGTAGCCCGCGCTGGCCAGCATTGGCGCGTATTTGCGAATGTCGAGTGAGCGTCTGAATGCTGAAGCGAGACAACGCCGCGGAACTGCACCCGGCTGGCGGAGGTACTCGAGGACGGTGCCCAGACCACCGAGGCGGATGATCTGCGGGCCCAGACACGGGATCTGATGTGCGGGTCCGCGGGCGGCGCCCCGTCCTGGACCTGTTCCCGGACCCGGCTGAGGAGGCGGCCGCAGGGCAGCGCCTCGTCGCCCGGGAACGGCGGCACGTCGACGGCGGCCGATCCGGTGCGGGGCCCGTCGGCTCCGGGCGGTGCGGAAGGCTGCCGGTGCGGGTCGTCTAGCGCCATGGGTCCATCGCCTCCTGCAGGGACCGGCGCGCCCGGAACAGCCTGCCGCGCACCGTCGGCTCGCTGGTCCGCGTCATGTGGGCTATCTCCTTGTAGGGCAGGCCCTGCACCTCCCTCAGGATCCAGCAGATCCGCTGCTCGGCGTCCAGCTCGGCGAGCGCGCGGGTCAGGGCGGCGGTGGCCGCGTCCCGCTCGGCGGTCCGGTCGGGCTGGCTCCACGCGTCGCCCGTCACGGGTTCGACGACGGTGTCCAGCGAGAGGGGCGGCAGCCGGTGCCGGCGCATGGTCAGGCAACGGTTGACGGTGATCCGGTACATCCAGGTACGGAACTCCGCGCTGTGGCGGTATTCCGGCAGTCGCCGCCAGGCGCTGACGAAGGCGTCCTGCACGGCGTCCTCGGCGTCCTGGGGGTTGCCGAGCATGCAACGGGCCAGGGTCAGGAGGGACAGGCTGTGCCGTCGGACGAGAACGGCGAAGGAGTCCTCGTCTCCCTCGGCCGCCCGTACGGCCAGGAGTCCGTCCGGCAGGTCGCATTCCAGCCGTGGCGAAGCGGCGCGTTCGATCATGACAACTCCCGCACAGGGCTCGGGACGATCAGGTACCCGCACACGGCAATGTGATGCACCTCACATGTGGTGCGTGTGAGAAGTGCGCCGCCACCTGTGTCCAACCATTCGACGGCACCACGTAGGTGTCTCCCACTGACCGATCGAGGCGACCGCCATGACGGACAACATCACCAGCGTCGGCGGGGGCGGCCGGGCCGATGCGGGCGTGAGCGCGCTGAAGGGCCGCACCGGGGCCGGGACTCCGGTCGAGACACGGGGGAAGACCACCATCGCGGACGGCGTGGTGGCCAAGATCGCGGGCATGGCCGCCCGTGAGGTACCGGGCATCCACAGCCTGGGAGCGGGGATGGCTCGTGCCTTCGGCGCCATGCGGGAACGCGTCCCCGGCGGAGGCGGAGGCGGAGGTGTCACGCGGGGGGTGAAGGTCGAGGTCGGCGAGCGGCAGGCCGCGGTGGACCTGGATGTCGTCGTCGACTACGGCGTCTCCATCGTCGACGTCGCCGGCGGCGTACGCACCAACGTGATCAGCGCCGTGGAACGGATGACGGGGCTGGAGGTCGTCGAGGTGAACGTCGTGGTCGACGACGTCGACCTCCCCGACGACGAAGAGGAGGGGCAGACCGAACCGGAGGAGGGCCGGGTGCGGTGACCACCGCCGTGACCACCGCCGCGTCCTCGGGCATGAGCGGGTGATCACGGCGACCGGGACGCTCGCGAGACGGGTGAGGGCATGATGAACGCAGCGACGACGGGCCTCGCGGCCGGCATGGCCCTGGGCTTCGCCGGTTACTTCGGCGGCTTCTGGGCATTTTTGCTCGTTCTCGTCCTGGGGACGGCGGGGCTGATCGTCGGCCTCGCCGTGCAGGGCGATCTCGACCTCCATGCGCGGAGGCAGCGGTGAACACCCGGCCCGGTGCCCCGCCCATCGGCGAGAGGTCCGGCCGACCGGCGCGGGCCGCGGGCCTGCCGCCCCCGGCCGAGCGGGGCGCCACCGTCATACCGGACAGGGTGGTCGCCCGTATCGCCGTCCAGGCCGCCCGCACGGCCCAGTCCCGGCGCGCCGCCATACCGCCCGACCGGGACGGACCGGCTGCACCCACCGCCTCCGCGGTCACCCGTACCGGATCGGTGCGCCTGCACCTGACCATGGACCTGCCCTACCCCGCCGACCTCCCGCAGGTCTGCGAGCGGATACGGCAGGACGTCGCCGAACGGGTGGCTCAACTGACCGGCCTGACGGTGGGAGAGATCACGCTCACCGTCCAACGGCTGGTGACCGCCGGCGGCACGAACCGGGGACGGGTCCGGTGAGCCGCCCCGCGGCCGGCGCCGCCGGTCACGCCACGCACGAAGGAGGACCGGAATGACACCCGACCCGGACCCTCCCACCAGCAACTCCGCGCCATCCGCGCGCCCCGCCACGGTGCCGCTTGCGAAGGAGCCGGTGGGGCCGAGGGAGCCGCCACAGCCCGGTCCGCCCGAACAGGACGCCTCTCCACCGGCCCTGGCGACCGGTGAGCCCGGCAAAGGGCACCGAAGCCACCGGCCGTGGTCCGCGCGCCGTCTTCCGGCCGCGCTGGTCGCCGCGCTGGTCCTCGTGGCGGCGGGCGCGGCGCTGGTCGACGTCGTCGCCGTACGGGCGGGACGCCCTGCGGCAGCCTGGCGCCGGCACCTGGCCGACGAACTGGCCACCCGCCCGGTGGACGACGTGTGGATGCTCACGGGAGCCGCTGTGGCGGCCGCCGTCGGCGTCTGGTTGATCGTGCTGGCCCTCACGCCCGGCCTGCGCCACTGGCTGCCGCTGCGCTCCCCCGCACCTGGGCTGCGGGCCGCCCTGGACCGGGACGGTGCCGCCGATCTGATACGCGACGCCGCCATGCGGGTACCCGGGGTCCGAAAGGCTCGCGTCCGGGTGCGCCGCCACCGCGTCAAAGCCCGCGCGGACATCCGTTTCCGCGAGCCCCGACAGGTGAAGGACGACCTCACCGCCGTCCTCGGCGACGAGTGCGACCAACTCGCTCTCGCCCGCCCTCCCCGCATCGTCGTACGGGTACGGCGACGCACCGACTGACGGAAAACCAGCAGCACCGGAGTCCGCACCATGACGCCGCAACCTGTAGTCAATCGCAGTCTGCTGGCCCTCGCCGGACTGGTACTGCTCGGCGGCGGTCTGCTGATCCTCTTCGCCGGGCTCGACATCTACCGGCTGCACCATCTGGTGCCGCCCGTCGGCTGGCCCCTGACCGCACCGGACGACGTCCTGCTCGGCTCCGCCGACCGGGCCCGCTGGAGCAGCCAGGGCTGGTGGTGGTGGCCCGCGGTGATCGCCGCCCTCGCCCTCGTCGCCCTGCTCGCCCTGTGGTGGCTGCTCGCCCAGCTGCGCCGACCCCGCCCCGGAACACTGCCCGTCGGCGGGACACCCCCGCAGGAAGGCGTCGAACTGCGCGACCGCGCGCTCAGCGACGCGATCGCCGCCGAAGCCGGTGCCCTGCCGGGCGTCAAGCACACGGCCGTACGCATCACCGGCCGTCCTGCCCACCCCCACACCCGCGTGGGGCTCACTCTCACCTCTCAGGCGGCACCCGGCACCGTCCTCGACGCCCTGTGCGAAGGCCCGCTCCGAACCGCCCGCCGGTCCACCGGCTCCTCTCACCTGGCCACCGAGGTCCGCCTGCACGTCGCCGGCCACAAACCGCACCGCGCGGAGTAAGGAGGAGACCACCCGCCTCCGTGTCCAGCCCCCTTACGGTCTCTCACCGTTCGCCGGGGCGCCGGCATCACCCCCCCCTTGGAGAAACCATGATCATCCTGGGCATCATTCTGCTCGTCGTCGGCTTCGTCACCGGGATATCCATCCTGTGGACCATCGGGATCATCCTGGCGGTGATCGGAGCCATCCTGTGGATCGTCGGCGGGATGGGACACGCCGTCGCCGGTCGACGCCACTACTGGTAGTCGCCCCACGGGCTACCCCCTGGCCCGCTGTACAGCGCCCGATCCGGCCTCGGTCGGCTCGGGCGCTGTCCCGTTTCCGGCCCTCGACGGCCACCGGGGTTCAGTCGGAGGGCGGAAGCAGCGTGCCCAGCGGTCCGAGGTCGAGGTTGAGGTCCTCCATGGTCAGTCCGTACTGCGCGCACAGGTCGCTCATGCGGTCGTGGAGGAGCATGAGGGTCGCGCCCAGGCGTTCTTCCTGGTCGTCGGTGAGGTCCCCTTGGTCGACGCGGTGCAGGGCCTGTCGTTCCATGAGCTGTCGCAGCAGTTCCACGAGGGTGAGGACGAGCCTGAGAAGGTCCCGTTCGACGGTGTCGCGGTCGGAGCTGATCCGCCGGGCCGGGGAACGTGGGCCCTTTCCGGCCGGCGGGTCCAGGTCGCGTGGGGCGGCGGGCAGCAGCCGGAAGGCGCGCGCGGCGGCCTCCGCGACTTCTTCGGCGCGGCGCGGCGGCCGGCTCTCACCCTCAGCCGTCATGGTCGCCGCCCTGCAGCGGGCCGGTGTTCGTCCATGGCGAGGGGTTCTGCTCGCTGATGGAAACGATCAGGGCACGCAGTGAGACGCGTACCAGGTCGATGTCGGCGATGGACAGCACGACGTCACCGGTGAGGACGACGCCGCCGGTCAGCAGCCGGTCCAGCAGATCGATGAGAGCGACCTGCCGCTGGGGCAGACGCTCCGTTTCGGGGGGCGGGCCGGGCGTGATCACGGGGGTGCTCCCTCCGCCGCAGCGTCGGACTCACCGGGGGGCATGGCGAAGGAGTACGGAGCCCAGGGACCGGTGGCCTCGACCCGTACCCCGTCCAGTCCGTCGGCGGCGCGCGTCACGTCGGCCAGGAAGTCGTCGCAACGTTTCAGGGGCACGAGGTAGGCGTCATTGACGACGTTCTCGCCCGCGGTACCGGCGCCGTCGGCCGCGTCGGCGAGAGGACCCTGTTGTACGCGGTGCCGGACCCGGTCGGAGGCGTGTTTGCGGCCCGCGGTCTCCACCCGCTCGGCGGCTTTCTGCGCCGCCTGGTAAACGGTGTCGCGGACACTCCGCTGCTGCCGCCGGTTCCGCAGATAGGCGCGCCCAGGAGTCAGGTCCCCCGCGGGAACGGCCGGGGCCGCGGGGACCGCGGACGGCTCGACGTAGATCTTGACCCCCCATTCGACATGTTCGGAGAGCCGGGCCAGGCGCTCGGCGAACACGGTCCGCCCGGCTTCCAGTGCCTCCCGGGCCCGCTGGTCGTCGAGGTAGACGGTCGCCAGACGGAAGGGGAGGACGGTGGTGCGCCCGGCCAGGGCCTCGATGACGGCGTGATGGGCGCGGGCCACCGCCTCCAGCCATTCCAGGTCCTCCAGATGCTGCTTGAGAGCGTGCTCCTGGAAGTCCTGTGCGGGCACACGGCTCACCACCAGCGCCGGCTGATCGTCGCCGGCACCGGTGACGAGACCGACCGGGGTGCCGGCGACGCCCCGGAGCGGCGCGGCCGCCTCCTGCAGTCCCTCGGTGTTGCGTACCACCGCATACGCGTACGTCAGCAGGTCACTCATCGCGAGCACTTCCCCGTCGACGGCCGCCCGTGCCCCTGGGCGCTTCCTCCTCCATGGGGAGGGCGTTGCCCTCGCGGAGAGCATCGATCTCGGCCCGCAACCGGCGGTTCTCCTCGGCCAGTGACCGTTCGCCTCCGGCCCGGGAGGAGAGCGCGGGGTCGTGCTCCCACCAGTCGATGCCCATTTCCTTCGCCTTGTCGACGGAGGCGACCAGGAGACGCAGTTTTATGGTCAACAGCTCGATGTCGAGAAGGTTGATCTGGATGTCGCCCGCGATGACGATGCCCTTGTCGAGTACCCGTTCAAGGATGTCGGCGAGATTGGCGGAGGAGCCCTGCCCGTAGGGCGGCGCCGCTCGGGACGGGTAGGAACCAAGCCTGTTGGCCAGGGGTTCAGTCACGGTTGCGGCCTCGAATTCCCTCGTGCCGGATCAGGAGTGTCAGCCCTGCCGATAGGCGCGGATCTCCTCCAGCCGGTCGAGCAGTTCGTCCTCGCGCCGGTCGAACGTCTCCTCGTCGATGTCCCCCGCGACGAGGAGACGTTCGAGCTCGGCGAGTTCGCGGTGCACCGGTGCGGGGTCGTAGTACTGGTTCTCGGCTTCCTCCCGGACCCGCTCCACGACCCATACGACGCCGCGCACGGGGGCCAGGGGGAGGGTGACGAGCTGGGTGAACAGGCCCATGAGAACTCCTTCAGACGAAGCTGTAAGGGGGCAGCGGGCCGTTGAGGCGGAAGTCGAAGTCGTCGCCCATCTGATGGGCGACGCTCAACTCCGTGGTGAGGAATGCCTCTTCCCGGTCCTCGGTCACCAGGAACGACACGTTGAGGAAGTCCGAACCCGTCGGCTGGGACGATTCGAGCGTCCGGGCGAAGGGGCGCAGTGCTTCGACCACACCCGCCGCCAGCGCCTCCTGCCGTGCCTGTACCTCCTGGGTGACCAGCTCACCCAGTCGCAGCGACGCGTCGGGGGCTGCCTTGCCGCCGCGGATCTCCTCATTGAGCTCTCGTGCCACGTCCGACTCCCGCAGGATCTGCCGCAGCAGCGCGTCCTCGTCCTGCGACGCCTTGAGGTGGTACTCGGTGCACCCCTCCAGTGCCTGAAGCCGGTCCGTGTAGTCCGCGGCATTCTGCTCCAGGGCCGCCAGGACGGCCTCGTCGTTCTCGGCCAAGAGGCCGAACCGCATGGGGAGCACCGTGCCGTCCGCCATGAGGCGCTCCTGGACCTCCTGGTGCGCCATGATGTCGCGGCGCTTGGCGCGCAGATCCTCCGGTGCGTCGCTGACGACCGCACAGAGCGGTCCGGCCGTCACTGTCCGCAAGCCCGCCGGGGGTTCACCGACGCCGTTGAGACCGTCGAGGCGGAGCGGGTGCTGTTTGCCGGTGATGGAGTAGATGTATACGGCCATGGCTCATTCCTTCTCGCGCGGCGAGCCTCATTCGCGCTCACGTCGGGAGGCGCGCCGAGCCGGCCGCCGCCGCCTCTCCACGGGTTCCCTTTCCTTGCCCTCGTCCTCTTCCTCGGGCTCTTCTTCTTCGGCCTCTTCAGCGTCGTCACGGCCGGTGATCCCCTTGAGGGAATCGGTGACCGCTTCCGCCGCACCGGAGAGAGCACCCTTGGATTTGCCTTTGGCTCCGCTCTCGACCGTGTCTCCGACGATGTCGGTCAACTGGGCGGGCGCCTTCCTCCCGGATTCGAGGTCGAGTCGGTTGCACGCCTCGGCGAAACGCAGATAGGTGTCGACGCTGGCCACGACGATGCGAGCGTCGATCTTGAGGATTTCGATCCCCACCAGCGAAACGCGGACGAACACGTCGATGACGAGACCGCGATCGAGAATGAGTTCCAGGACGTCGTAGAGGCTGCCGGTCCCGCCTCCGCGAGCGACACCGCCTCCGCTTTGCGGCACCACTGTCATGGTGCCTCCCTTCACCGGCTGTGCTGTCTCAGCCCCGCCGGTCGATCTGGCCGCGCGTATAGCGGCGCTTCCGTTCGTATCCCACCAGGTCGCCTTCCTCGTCGAGCGTCACTCGATAGGTGGCCATCACACTGGTGGTTTCGGGGACGCGCTCCAATTCGAGTACCTCGACGTCGGCTTCCCAACCGGTTTCGGTCGGTTTCAGTGCAGACACGGACTCGGGGGCACGGCCGAGCAACTCCTGAAGTTGTCCGACGGCGGAGCGTATGGCCCAGCCGGCGTTGCCCTTGCCGGAGCGGCGACGGGATCCGCTCGTGCTGTCCCCGTCGGAACCGCGGCTCCGACTGCTGGATCGCCTTCGGGGTTCTGGTGCGGCCATGGTCTCTCCGGTGGTCGGAGCGGGCGCCAAATTCCATCCATGAACCCTATAATTTCATCATATAGAGACACATATCGCCCTAGCGTGGGTGACTTCGCGGGGACCTGCCCGGCGGTTGCATGGTGTGTCTGCGACACAGCGGGCAGTGAGGCACGGTGCGCGTGCGATCCGCTTTCTGTCTCCATCGCGGGTTCGGGACCGGGGGGTTGGTCCGGACGCGGGCGTCTCCACCTGCCCTTTGTGAAGGGAACCGGCTCATGAACGAAACGACCAAGGTCGGCCTCGCCGCCGCCGTCACAGCGGGCTATGTGCTCGGACGCACGAAGAAAGCGCGCCTTGCCTTCGCCATGGCAACTTACCTCGCCGGCCGCCGCTTTGGGCTCGACCCTCAGCAGCTGGTGACGACCGGACTCCGCAAGATCGGTGATGTGCCGGCGGTCGGCGAGCTGAACGAGCAGGTGCGCGGCGAACTGCTGGACGCCGGCCGCAAAGCCCTGGCAGCCGCTGCCGATCGGCGCCTCACCGACCTCGCCGACTCGCTCCGAGAGCGGACGCAACGCATCGGCCAGGAAAAGGACGAGGGCGAAGAGGAAGAGGACGAAGACGAGTACGAGGAGGACGAGGAGGAGCCGGAGGAGGGCGAGGGGCGTTACGAGGAGGAAGAAGAAGAGGAAGAGGAGGAACCGGAGGAGGAAGAGCCGGAGGAAGAAGAACCGGAGGACGAACTGGAGGAAGAGCCGGAGGAGGAGGAACCCGAAGAGGAAGAAGCTGAGGAAGAGGCCGAGGAGGAACCGCCACCGCGTCGCCGTCGGCGCACGGAAACCGCGGCAAGGAAGCGCCCGGACGAACCCGCTCCCCGTAAGGCGGCCGCCAAGAAGGCTGCTCCTGAAAGGAAGGCGGCACCGGCGAAGAAGACCACGGCGCACCGGCCCCCCACCAAGAAGGCGGCGCCGGCGAAGAAGACCGCGAAGAAGTCTCCGCCTCCCGCCAAGAAGGCACCCGCGAAGAGGCCCACTGCCAAGAAGACGACGGCGAAGAGGACGGCCGAGAAGAAGGCCCCGGCCAGGAAGACGGCCCCGGCGAAGAAGACCGCTGCCAAGAAGACGACCGCGCGGCGGAGGTAGGTCATGGCCGACAAAGAGCGTGACACCAACCACGAAGAGAGTTCGGGTCTGGACCTGCTCCGCGAACAACTCGTCGACTACCTCGGTGCTCAGGTGGGACATCTCGCCGACAAGGCAGGGGACAAGTTGGGGGATGTCACCGACCGCCTTCTCGACGTGGCCGACAACGGGGGAACACTCGCCGGTGTCGGCGGTCGGATGCTCCAGGGCGACTCCCCGCTGAAGGCATTCGCGGGTCAGAAGGCCAAGGGGCTCAAGGACAACGTGATGGGCAAGGTCAAGAGCATTTTCGGCGGAGGGGGTGGTGGCAAGGCCGGCAGCACCAAGGTCATGAACATCATCGAAGTGCTCGACGTGGGTGTGCCGATCCGCACGGCGTACAACTACTGGACCCAGTACCAGGAGTTCAGCAGCTTCACCAAAGGCGTACGCAGTGTGTCCAAGAACGACGAGGTCGCCAGCACCTGGAAGGTGAAGGTCGGACCGTCGACCCGCGGCTGGAAGGCATCGGTCGAGGAGCAGGTGCCGGACGAGCGCATCGTATGGAGTTCCGAGGGCGCGAAGGGCACCACCCACGGCTGTGTCAGCTTCCACGAACTCACGCCCGACCTGACGCGCATCGTGCTCGTCGTCGAGTACTACCCCTCGGGCCTCTTCGAGAAGACCGGCAACCTGTGGCGCGCCCAAGGCCGCCGCTTGCGGCTGGACTTCAAGAACTTCCAGCGCTACGTCACGTTCGCCGACGAGGAAGTCGAGGGCTGGCGCGGGGAGATCCGCGACGGCGAGGTGGTCCGCACCCACGAGGAGGCGCTGGAAGAGGAGGAGGCGGCAGGGGAGGACGAGGACCAGGAGGAGTACGACGAAGAGGACGAGGAGGCACCCGACGCGGAAGAGGGAGAAGAAGAGGGGGAAGAGGGAGAAGAGGGGGAAGAGGGGGAAGAGGGGGAAGAGGGAGAGGAAGAGGAGTACGACGAAGAGGAGCCGGAGGACGAGTACGACGAGGAGGCCGAGAAGAACGAGCGCTGACACGGCCCGTGCCCAGCGGACCCCCTCGGTTCGGTCTGCCCCGGGAGTCGGCTGTCGTTCCCGGACTCTCAGATCGCCGGGCGGTTCAGATCCGTTGGGCACGGTGGAGGAGCGTGTGCAGTCCGTAGGGCCGTAGCGCGGCTCGGGCGGCGTTCGCTCCGGGAGCTCCGTGGACGCCTCCGCCGGGGTGGGCGGCCGCGGAGGCGAGGAAGAGGCCCCTTACGGGGGTCTCGGGCCGGCCGGTGCCGGGGACGGGGCGGAAGACGGCCTGTTGGTGCAGGGCGGTGGTGCCGTTGTTGATGGCGCCGTTGTGGAGGTTCTCGTCCAGGGCCTGGAGGGTGGTGGGGGCCAGGATCCGGCGGGCGAGGATCCGGGCGCGGAAACCGGGCGCGAACCGCTCCACCTGGGCCTCGACACGGTCCGCCATGGCTTCCTGTTCGCGGGCGTCCCAGCGGCCGGTGATGCGGTCGGGGCCGGCGTCGGAGGCGATGTGCTGTGGGACATGGGTGTAGGCCCACGCCGACTCCGTGCCGGCGGGTGAGCGGCTGGGATCCGCCGTGGTCATCTGTCCGAACAGGGCGAACGGCTCCTCGGGGACCTGTCCCATGGCGATCTGCGAGGCGAACCGGGTCAGGCTGTCCATGCCGTCGGCCACGTGGACCGTTCCGGCGCCGGAGGCTTGCGGGGCCGTCCACGGCACCGGGCCGCTCAGCGCCCAGTCGACCTTGAAGGTCGCGAAATCCCACTGGAAGCGTTCCAGGTCCCGCAGGAGGCGGGAAGGAAGGTGTTCCTCGCCCACGAGGTCCCGGTACAGGGCCGGCGCCGACGTGTCCGCGAGCACGGCGCGGCGCGCGCTGACGGTCTCGCCGCCGGCCGTCCTGACGCCCACCGCCCTGCCGCCCCGTACGACGACGGACACGGCGCGCTCCCCGCACCGCAGCACGCCGCCGCGGTGCCGCAGCCGGCTCACGAGCGCCGCGGTCAGGGCGCCCGCTCCGCCGACGGGGACCGGGAAGCCGTGACTCTGTCCCAGCATCGACATCAGCCAGCCGAATCCGCCGCTGCCCACCGCCTCGGGGGCCAGGTCGGCGTGCAGGGCGTTCCCGGCCAGCAGGAGCCGTCCCGCCTCGCCCCGGAACTCCTCGTCGCCCAGGCGGCGCACCGGAAGGGCCAGGCTTCGGGCCAGCCGCAGTCCGCCCGCGGCCCGGAACTTCGCCGCCAGGCGGAGCCCGGAGCGGACCGGCGGGAAAGGCGCGAACATGGCCTGTACGAGGTCCTGCCCGACCCGGCTCCATGCCTCGTACATGCCCCGCCAGGCATCGCCGTCACCCGGCGCGAACGTGTCCAGCCCCGCTGCGGTCTCCTGCACCCGGCGCTCCAGCACGGCGCATCTCCCGTCCCTCAGCGGGTGGGCCAGCACGCGCGGGGCGTGGCTCCACCGCAGTCCCTCCGCGGCGAGATCCAGGCGGGCGAGGACCGGGGACGCGGCCGCCAGCGGGTAGAAGGCGCTGAAAAGATCGGAGACGTAGTCGGGGTGCACACCGCGATCGCTGCGCACGGCGCCTCCGGGCTCCTGCTGCGCCTCCAGGACTTCCACGCTCCACCCGGCATCGGCCAGCAGATTGGCCGCCACCAGCCCGTTGGGACCGGCGCCGACCACCACCGCGTCAGGCACGGCGGGTCCCGGCGTGCCCCTGCTCGACGGGATCCCGTTCCACGAGTGTGGCCAGACGGGCCAGCATGCCCCGGTGCCGCAGCAGGAACAGCGCTTCACTCGCGGCGTTGTGGAGGGTGCCTCCCAGGCCGCGCAGGGGGTGCTCGTCGCAGATGACGAGGGTTTCCTCCTCGCCCCACGGCCTCAGCTGGAGGAAGATCCTCGCAGTGCCCAGCGGTTTGAACGAAGCCTCCAGCTCCAGCTCGCTGCCGGATTCCTGGTGGCGGACCGTCGTCACCCCGTCGGCCGACCAGGGACCCAGCCGCACGGTGTAGCGGAGCCTGGATCCGACAGCGGGCCAGGTCTGGTCGAGTGGCACGGACCGGGTGGGCCCCACCACCCACTCCTCGTAACACGTCGGGTCGGCCAGCACCGCCCATACCGCGTACGGAGGACGTCGGATCAGCTGATGGTGGACGGCCACGGGGGGAGCCCTTTCTGCGGGAACGGACGATGTCTCGCACAGCCGCGTCACACGGCACCGGCAGCGCCTGCCTGCGTTCGCACCGGCGCTCGCACAGGGCGGGAAGACTCGGGTACGGCTGCCGTCTCAATCCGCCATGCGGTGTCACGGCCCATGGTGCGCGTCCTCGAATGCCCTCGCATCTCACCCGGGCCGGACAGCCGGTATCCGTACGCGTCCGCTGCCCGCCGCACCGGACGGCACCCGAGAGTCCCGGCCCGCCCTCGACCTGGGTTTCGGCGAGTACTGCCCCGGTGGCCGTTTTACCGCCACATATGGGGTACTCGGGATGGGTGGACGATTTCCCACAAGCCTAGGAGAGTGAACGCAATGGCCGGCGGGCAAAAGGCAAAGGGCAAGATGGAAGAGACCACGGGAAAGGCCAAGGAGACGGTAGGCCGTACCGTGGGCAACGAGCGGATGACGGCCGAAGGGCAGGCCAAGAAATCGAAGGGTGCGGCCCGTCAGGCCAAGGAGAAGACGAAGGACGTTTTCAAGCACTGACAAGGCAGATGCTGAGCGGGATCCCCTTTCGGGGATCCCGCTCCTTTGCGCCATCGAGCCCCGTTTGCGCCATCGAGCCCCGTTTGCGCCATCGAGCCCCGGCGGGGCGGAGCACGCCGGACGGCTCTCGGGCCGTCTCTCTCTCTCCCCCCCGCGACCAGGACCGGGCGAATCGGTGCTCCTCGATCCGGAGGTGCCGTGCGCAGCGAAGGGCGGGCGCCGACAGAACGCCGGTGCCCGCCCCCGTGTGTTGCGGAGTGACGGTCAGGCTCGGTGGTCTCCGTAGTAGCCGCCGACCTGCTCGTGGTAGCCGGGGTCACCGGCGTGCTTGTCCTTGTCGAACTCGGGAGAGTTCTTGATCTCGTCCTTGGTACGGCCGACGTGGATCGTCCGCTCCGCGATGTCGATGGACGAGATGACACCGGCAGGAAGCAGCACCTGCTTGCCGAAGATCCACACTCCGGTGTCGACGACGATGTACGCGGCTCCGACGTCCTCGGAGTGCTTGTCGACCTTGCCGATCGAGCCGTCGCTCGCCTCGACCTTGAATCCGGTCAGGTCCGTCCCCGTCTGATGGCCCGACCCGGCCGCATAACCCCACATGTTGTCCGTCATACAAAACCTCCCCTTGTAGCGCGCGAATAACGAGGAAGCCGGCTCAGTATTTCAGTGAGCGTTCCCTCGGTGCGTCGAGTGCCCACCGTTTTCCACCCCACACCATGTTGTTTTTCTGTCTGCGCATCCGTCCACACGGCGACCGGCGGATGCTTTCCGGCCATGTCTCCAGGAACAGCCGGTCGACGGACAGTCATCGGCCGCGCAGCATCATGACGACAGCGACGATGACGATAATGATGACGACGGTACCCAGGCCTATATACACGAGTTCCCCTTTCCTTCCGGAAGTCGGCACCCATCGGTGCCGCAGAGCGCCGGGTGCCCCCGTCAAGGCCTTTCAGCCCGCTCCGGCGAGTCTGTTTCCCTCGCTGTGGCATGCGCGCGCAACTGCTGACAGAGCACCCGCACCAGGGATCTTTACTCGGCGCGGGTCATGGCGGTTGGATGTGACCGAGCGCTTCAGGCTGTGGGCGCGCGAGTTGGCGAGCGGAGTGTTCTTCTCCGACGCACCGGTCATCAGCGGCACCGGCCGCCATCGACGACGAGGAGCAGCTGACCGAGCAGATCTGCCGCCGCACCGACGATATAACTGGCGAACCGTCAAGCAAGTCGGCAAAGGGTCAGCACGGGGCCGACCGAACATGGCGGCAGATGGCCGCGGGCGCACCTGGGCCAACCGCCGTGAGAGCAACACTGACCTGGGACAACACCAGCTCGCAGGGGAGCTGGCAAAATGAGGGGCGAGCCGTGTTCTACTACCTGCTCAAGTACGTACTTCTGGGGCCGCTGCTACGGCTGGTGTTCCGGCCCCGGATCGACGGCCTGGAACATGTGCCCGCGTCGGGCCCGGCCATCGTCGCCGGCAACCATCTCTCCTTCGCCGACCACTTCCTGATGCCGGCCGTCCTCAAGCGGCGGATCACCTTCCTCGCCAAGGCCGAGTACTTCACGGGTCCGGGCGTGCGGGGCCGGCTCACCGCGTTCTTCTTCCGCAGCGCCGGGCAGATCCCGGTGGACCGCTCCGGCAAGGAGGCCGGCCAGGCCGCGATCCGGGAGGGGCTCGGGGTGCTGAGCAGGGGCGAGTTGCTCGGTATCTATCCGGAGGGCACCCGCTCGCACGACGGCCGGCTCTACAAGGGCAAGGTCGGCGTGGCCGTGATGGCGCTGCGGGCGGGTGTCCCGGTGATCCCCTGCGCGATGATCGGCACCTTCGAGGCGCAGCCGCCCGGCAAGGTCATCCCGAACATCCACCCCGTCGTGATCCGCTTCGGCAAGCCCCTCGAATTCTCCCGCTACGCCGGCATGGAGAACGAGAAGGCGGTCCTGCGCGCGATCACCGACGAGATCATGTACGCCATCCTGACCCTCTCCGAGCAGGAGTACGTCGACGAGTACGCGGCCGTCGTCAAGGCCGGGCAGGCGGCGGTGAAGGGTGCGAAGGAACGCAGGTTCCCGCGGGCGCCGTTGAGCTGACGTCGTACGACCGAGGGGCGGCGGGAGTGTTCCCGCCGCCCCTCGTCGCCGTTCCGGAGGGATTACGGCTGCGGTGTCGCGTGCGGCGCGCAGGTGACGTCCGCGCCGTCCAGCTTCCCGGTGAGCAGGTAGGTGTCGACACGGCTGTTGATGCACGGGTTGACCAGGCCGGTCACACCGTGCGAGCCGGCGCCCTGCTCGGTGATGAGACGCGAGCCCTTGAAGCGCTGGTGCAGTTCGACGGCGCCGGGGTACGGGGTGGCGGCGTCACGCGTGGACTGCACGATCAGCACCGGCGGCAGGCCCTTGTGGGTCTTGACGTTCACCGGGGTCTGCTGCTTGACCGGCCAGGTGGCGCAGGGCAGGTTCAGCCATGCGTTGGCCCAGGTCATGAAGGGGTACTGCTTGTTGAGCTCGGTGTTGTCGCGGTCCCACTTCTTCCAGCTGGTGGGCCACTTGGCGTCGGTGCACTCGACGGCCGTGTAGACGGCGTTGCCGTTCTCCGAGGAGATGTTGCCGGCGGTGTCGGTGAGGTCCGGGGCGGCCGCGTCGACCAGGGCCTGGGTGTCACCGGCGAAGTACTTGCCGAACACCGTGGCGACCGGGACCCACGAGGAGTCGTAGTACGGCGCGCTCTGGAAGAAGCCGATCAGCTCGGCCGGTCCGACGACCCCGCCGATCGGGTTCGCCTTGGCGGTGGCGCGCAGCTGGAGCCACTTGGCCTGGACGGCGTCCCGCGTGGTCCCCAGGTGGAAGGTGGAGTCGTGCGCGGCGACCCAGTCCTCCCAGTCCTTCCAGCGGCCCTCGAAGGCGACGTCCTGGTCCAGGTTGGCCTGGTACCAGATGCTCTTCTTCGACGGGTTGACGACACTGTCGACGATCATCCGGCGCACATGCCCCGGGAACAGCGTCCCGTACACGGCACCGAGGTAGGTGCCGTAGGAGACGCCCAGGTAGTTGAGCTTCTCCTCGCCGAGCGCGGCCCGGATGACGTCCAGGTCGCGGGCGGTGTTGGCGGTGGTCATCTGCTGGAGCATCGCCCGGCCGGTGCGCTCGGCACAGCCCTTCGCGTACTCCTCGGCGAGCTTGCGCTGCGCGGTCTTGTCCGCCTCGGTGTCCGGCACCGGGTCGGCCTTGGGGGCCTTCACGAACTCCTGCGGGTCCTCGCAGGAGATGGGCGCCGAGTGGCCGACACCGCGCGGGTCGAAGCCCACGAAGTCGTAGGCCTTCGAGGTGTTGACCCACAGGGGGTTCTTGGTGGTGACCCGGAGCGGGAAGCGCATGCCCGAGCCGCCCGGGCCGCCGGGGTTGTAGACGAGGGCGCCCTGGCGCTCCGCCTTCGTCCCGGTGCTGCCTATTCGGTCGACGGCGAGCTTGATCTGCTTGCCGTAGGGCTTCGCGTAGTCGAGCGGCACGCTGACCCAGCCGCACTGGACGGGCTTCGTGAGGGCCCAGTCGGCGGGGCAGTCCGCCCAGTCGATCCCCGCCTTGGCGGCATGCGCGGCGGCGACGGCCGCGCCCTGCTGCTCGCGGTCCTGCCCGTGCCGGGCCTCGGCGCCGGACGCGGGGGCCGCGAGCGCACCGGTGATCAGGCTCGCGGTGACGAGCGCTCCGGCCGTACCGAACGCCAGTGCCCGGCTCCTCGATCTGAAGTTGTCCCTCAAGTGGGCCCCTCCCCGTACCTGGTTACGAATAGTCAGGGGAGATCCTTCCGGCTGTGAGGCTCCTGAGAACAGGGTGTGGCAGCCGTCTTTACCAATCCGATAACCGGACGATCACGTCCCGCTGAGCGGATCAGCCGCCGAGATGGCCCAACGCCTCGTCCAGCACCCGCCGAAGCCGCAGAGCATCGCCGGCCACCGCGGTCACCAGCACGGCGGGCCCGGCGAGCGGAGTGAGCGCCGCGCCCTCCCCCAGCATCCGCGCCGCCACCGGCTGCGCCGCGAACTCCGGCCGTACGACGACCAGTTGCCCCACCGCGCGATGTCCCGCCAGCACGGCGGGGCCGTCCCAGCCACCGGGTGCCCCGGGCCCGCAGGCCAGCTCCTGGTCGAGGAGCGCCGTTCCGGCCACGCGCACCGTGAGCCGACTGGTGAGCCGCCCGGGCTCCTCCCCCACCCGCCCGAGCACCTGCTCCTCCCGCAGCACCAGCCGGCCGCGCGCCCCGACGTCGACGCGGGTGGAGACGTACAGGTCGCTCCCCTTGGCGGAGATCAACTGCTCGGGCAGCCACCGCAGTTCGGCACCGTCGGCGACATCGAGCCGCACGTCGTACCGGGCCTCGCCCTTCAGCTGTCCCGGCAGCGCGATGGTCGCCGCGGCCGATCCGACGGACAGCCGGGCCGCGTCCTCCACCCGGGCCTCGATCCCGAACCGGTCCCCGCCGAGCGGCCCGCTCATCGCCCCGACGATCATCACCCGGGCCTCGGCCGCGCTCCCCCGGGTGCGCCGCAGCGCGAGCGGCCCCTCTCCCTCCAGCACGGGAAGCGAGGTACCGCCCCGCCCGTCGCCCCGGGCTACGATCCGTGCGTGCGCGCGCACCCCGGTGGCGGTCATGCCGTCCACGCGGTGAGCCGCTCCCGCACCCACCGGGCGACGTCCCCGACCCCGGGCTCGCTGCGCAACGACTGGAAGACGACGGGCAGTTCGGCCCGCTGCGCCTTCGCGTCGGCGGCCATCCGCGCGAGGTCCGACCCCACGTAGGGGGCCAGGTCGGTCTTGTTGACGACGAGCAGGTCGGCCGTGGTGACACCGGGGCCGCCCTTCCGCGGAATGTCATCGCCTCCGGCCACGTCGATCACGAAGATCTGCGCGTCCACGAGCCCCTTGGAGAAGGTGGCCGTGAGGTTGTCGCCACCCGACTCTACGAGGATCAGATCCAGCGGCCCGACCTCGTCCTCCAGGTCCTCCACGGCTTCGAGGTTGGCCGAGATGTCGTCCCGGATCGCGGTGTGCGGACAGGCACCCGTCTCGACGGCGGTGATCCGCTCGGGCGGCAGCACGGCCTCCCGCAGCAGGAACTCGGCGTCCTCACGCGTGTAGATGTCATTGGTGACGACGGCGAGGGACAACTCGTCCCGCAGGGCCCCGCAGAGGGCGGCGACGGTAGCGGTCTTGCCGGACCCGACGGGCCCACCGAGCCCGATACGCAGGGCACGCCGGGATCCGTCGGGACGGCGGGCGTCGGCGCTGACGGCGGCGGGGCCGTGGTGGTGATCGTGGTCGAGATGCATGTGCGGCTCCCTGTGGATACGTGGCCTTCCGAACGGCCTGTTCTGCGACTTCCAGTGCTACGAGGCGAACAACCGCACCGCCCACCCCGCATGCCACTCCGCCCCGATCTCCAGCAACGGCGCCGACCCGGCGGGCAGGTCGTCCGTCTCGCCCCCCGCGGCCACCCGCCGCGCCGCCTCCACCGCCCGGTCCACCACCCGGTCCACTTCGGGCGCCAGCCGGGCCAGTGCCCCCGTCGCCTCGAACGGGTCCAGACTCAGCAACCGCACCACCGCCGTGGCCGGCCCGCTCACGCACTCGTACGCCGCGCAGTAGGCCGCGTCCTCGGCCGAGAGCCCCGCGGCCCTGGCCACCACCCCCAACACCACCGGCTGATGGGCCCCCTTGGGGAACTCCTTTGCCAGGGCATCGAGTTCGGCCACCGGCCAGGTCGCCCGCGCGGCCCGCAGCAGCTGCCGCCCGAGCCTGCGCGCGGCCCCCCGCAGCGCGGGCGACGGCGTCCGCGCGTCGGCCGCCGCGTCCAACTCCCGTACCTCCACACCGAGTACCGCGGCCGCCGCGAGCGCACCCGCCACCAGCCCCGCCGTGTGCAGCCGCCCCCGGCAGAACTCCTCCAGGGTCGCCGCTCCGGTGATCCGCCCGGCCTTGACGGCGGCCTCCGCCCCACCGGAGTGCGCATGCCCTCCGGCGGGAAAGCGGCCGTCGGCCAGTACCAGCAACGCTGCCCGAGACATCAGGGATCCCTGCTCTCAGAACAGGAAGTAGCGCTGGGCCATGGGCAGTTCGGCGGCCGGTGTCGCCTCGACCAGCTCTCCGTCGATGTACACGGCGAAGCTGTCGGGGTCGACCCGCACCCTCGGACGCGCGTCGTTCTCCCGCATGTCCGCCTTGGTCACCCCACGGGTCGACTCGATGGCGACGAACCGCTTCCCGAGCTGCAACCGCTCCGGCAGCCCGTCCTCGACGGCGAGCGGGGCGACGAAGTTGAAGGAGTTGGCGGCCGGCGCCCGTCCGATCGCCCCGTACATGGGGCGCGGCAGAATCGGCTGGGGGGTGGGGATCGACGCGTTGGCGTCGCCCATCTGCGCGTAGGCGATCTGGCCGCCCTTGAGGACGAGGTGCGGCTTGACCCCGAAGAACGCGGGCTCCCACAGCACGAGGTCGGCGAGCTTGCCGGTCTCGACGGACCCGATCTCACGGGCGAGCCCCTGGGCGAGCGCCGGGTTGATCGTGTACTTGGCGACATACCGCCGTACCCGGTGGTTGTCGGCCCTTCCGTCGCCCGGCAGCGCACCGCGCCGGCGCTTCATCACGTGCGCGGTCTGCCAGGTCCGCAGTATCACCTCGCCCACGCGCCCCATGGCCTGTGCGTCGGAGGAGATGATGGAGATCGCACCGAGATCGTGCAGGACGTCCTCGGCGCCGATGGTCGACGGCCGGATCCGTGACTCGGCGAAGGCGAGATCCTCCGGCACCGCCGGATTGAGGTGGTGGCACACCATGAGCATGTCGAGGTGTTCCTCGGCGGTGTTCACGGTGTACGGCCGCGTCGGATTCGTCGAACTCGGCAGTACGTGCGGCTCGGAGACGACGGTCATGATGTCCGGTGCGTGCCCGCCGCCCGCGCCCTCGGTGTGGTACGCGTGGATCCCGCGGCCGCCGATCGCCGCCAGGGTGTCACCGACGAACCCGGCCTCGTTCAACGTGTCCGTGTGGATGGCCACCTGGATGCCGGTGCGGTCCGCGACGGTGAGGGCCGCGTCGATGACCGCCGGGGTGGACCCCCAGTCCTCGTGCAGCTTCAGCCCCAGGGCCCCGCCCCGGATCTGCGAGAGCATCGCCTCGTGCGAGACGGTGTTGCCCTTGCCGAGGAAGCCGATGTTGAGCGGGTACTGCTCCATCGCCTCCAGCATCCGGGCGAGGTGCCACGGCCCCGGTGTCACGGTGGTGGCCTTCGAGCCCTCGGCCGGTCCGGTGCCACCGCCCACCAGCGTGGTGATCCCCGCCGCCAGTGCCTCGTCGGCGATCTGGGGGCAGATGAAGTGGACGTGCGCGTCGACGCCGCCGGCGGTCAGGATCCGCCCGTTGCCGGCGATGACCTCGGTCTCGGGCCCTATCACCAGCTCCGGGTGGACCCCGTCCATGGTGTCGGGGTTGCCCGCCTTGCCGATGCCGGTGATCCGGCCGTCGCGGATGCCGACGTCGGCCTTGACGATGCCCCAGTGGTCGATGATCACCGCGCCGGTGACGATCGTGTCGGGGGTGCCTTCTGCGCGCGTAGCGCGCGACTGGCCCATGGACTCTCGGATGACCTTGCCGCCGCCGAAGACGGCTTCGTCACCGGCGAGCCCGGGCCCGCCGGAACGATCCTCCTCGATCTCCACGATCAGGTCGGTGTCGGCGAGCCGGATCCGGTCACCGGTCGTTGGTCCGAACAGGTCCGCGTACGCGGCACGGGAGATCTCAGGCATCGAGGGCACCTCCGGTCTCCCCGCGCAGCCCGGGTACGACACGGGCCCCGGCGAGGGGGACGAGTTCGACGTCGACGGGGATGCCGGGCTCGAAGCGGACGGCGGTGCCGGCGGCGACGTTCAGCCGCTTTCCGCGCGCGGCGCCTCGGTCGAACTCCAGTCCGGGATTGGCCTCGGCGAAGTGATAGTGGGAGCCGACCTGGACGGGCCGGTCGGCGGCGTTGAGGACGGTCATCCGGGTGATGTCACGGCCCTCGTTGTACACGATGGGCTCGTCGGCGAAGAGGATCTCTCCGGGAATCATCGGCGGGCCCCTCAGACGATCGGGTCGTGGACGGTGACGAGCTTGGTGCCGTCCGGGAAGGTCGCCTCGACCTGGACGTCGTGGATCATCTCGGGAATGCCCTCCATGACGTCGTCCCTGGTGAGGAGCTTGCGTCCGGAGGCCATGAGTTCGGCGACGGTACGGCCGTCACGGGCGCCTTCGAGGATGTGCGACGTGATGAGGGCGACCGCCTCGGGGTGGTTCAGCTTCAGCCCGCGGGCCCGGCGCTTCTCGGCCACGTCGGCCGCCACATGGATCAGCAGCCTCTCTTGCTCGTGCGGGGTCAGTTGCACGTCCCACCTCACAGTCCTCGCTCCGGACCGTGCGGGGCCCGGTTGCCGCAGCCACCGCGACAGATCGGGCTCAGGAACCCGATCCGGATACGGAAACCCCTGGTGGCGTGGATCGGCAGGCTAGTTCGCCGGAGTTTCGACGACGTTAACCGGACCTTGATCATCTGATGACCGGCGCACGAGAGCGAGTCCCGGCGCACGGCGCGCACCATCCGCGCCGGCGGCCGCCACTCCACCGCCGCCCTCACGCCCGTACGGGTGAACACCGGGTCGCCGGGGGCCGTCGGCACGCGCATCGGCCCTCCCCCGGACGTGCCAGGGGAGGGCCGATGTCACGACAGGGGTCGGGTCAGGAACCCGCGGCGCCCCGGTGTTCGGCCGCGATGCCGAAGCGGCCGCGCTCCGGGCGTACGGCGGCGCTCTCGCGGACCGTGGAGACCGCGCTGACCACATGCTCCTCAGTGGCTTCCGAGAGCTCTTCGAGGCGTTCGAGGTCGGCGGCGGAGACGAGGGCGACCAGAGGCTTGCCGTGCCGCGTCACGACGACACGCTCACCGCCGTACACCACCCGGTTGATCAGTTCGGCGAGCTCAGCCCTGGCTTGGGTCACCGGAATCTCGTAGGCCATGCCCCCAGCTTACGGGGCACCTCGGACATCACATCTTGTTCGGCCTCAGCGGAATCCCCTCGCGACACCCGTCAAGCTTCTGTACGTCCTGTACATTTCTTACGGAGAGTCCGGCCGCTGAGACAGCTCAGCCGCGAGGAGGGGCAACGCCATGACCCGACCGTCCGCCCGCTATGTCCTGCCCGAGTTCACCGAACGCACCAGCGCCGGCCAGCGCACCCTGGATCCGTACTCGAAGCTGCTGGAGGAGCGCATCGTCTTCCTCGGCGCACCCGTCGACGAGACCTCGGCCAATGACGTGATGGCACAGTTCATGTACCTGGAGCACGCCGCTCCGGAGCGGGACATCTCCCTGTACATCAACTCGCCGGGCGGCTCGTTCAGCGCGATGGCCGCGATCTACGACACCGTCCAGTACGTCACCTGTGACGTGGAGACGATCTGCCTGGGGCAGGCCGGGGCGTCGGCCGCGGTGCTGCTCGCGGCGGGCACGCCGGGCAAGCGGTCCGTGCTGCCGGGTGCGCGCATCGTGCTCCAGCAGCCGTCGCTGCCGCAGCCGGTACAGGGCCAGCCGAGTGATCTGGTCATCCAGGCTACGGAGTTGGAGCGGATCCGCGCGCTGCTCGAAGAGTTGCTCGTCCGGCACACCGGGCGGACACCGGCCGAGGTCCACCAGGACCTGGAGCGGGATCTGGTGCTGGACGCGCCGGCGGCGCTGGCATACGGGCTGGTGGACCGGATCGTGCCCAGCCGCAGGACCTCGCTCGGCCTGCCGGACGCGGGGTGAGGAGCCGATGCTGCCACCGGAGCTGCCGCCGCTGCCCGCGCTGACCCGCGCCGAGGGCGAGTTGATCGACCGTTATCTGGACGTGGTCGACCTGCTGGGCCGTATCAACCCGGCGCAGAACGAGGACACCTATCGTGGGCTGCGCGCCGCGCAGGCGCTGGTGCGCGCGGCGTCCGAGCTGCGCGACGCGCTCGCCCTGATGCATCGACGGGGTGAGACGGAGCTTCACGGGGACACGCTGGCACGGGCGTTGCGGGTGCTCGACGGTGAACGCCGGACCGCGCGCGTCGTACTCCCGCCCGACTGCGTACGGTGACGCCCGGCGAAGTCCGCAGCGACGCGTCCACCGGTCGGCCGGGCCGGAGTTGAAACGACCCAAAGGGGTTACCGCCGTTCGGCGGAGGATGGCGTGGTTTTACCTGACCGACGGGGCCGCTCAAGGTGCCTGCCCAGGGGCGCCCGCGGAGGGCTTCGGTGCAGGTCCGGGGCTACGTCGGGCAGTTGACGACTAATCGAACACAGCGCCGTCCACCCGAACGGGTGGGTGGTGAGTAACCCCACAAATCCACGGTTCCGTTGGGATTTTCGGACAGGGGTGAGTGAAGATCCCTGTCTGACGACAAGCCCCCGCCACAACGGCGGGGCGATCCGGGCGGACGCCGAGTCCTGCCGCCGCCCGGGTGCCCGGTCGACGGAAGTGGATCGGCAGGAGTGGAGGACCCAAGCACGACGGGTCGCCGGAACGGTCGCACCATGACCGGGCCGCGCAGCCCTTGGGGTGAAGCCGTGGCAACACGGCCGGGCAACTTCGCCAGCCCGAATCCGACAGGTCATCCTTCACAGGCGGCTGACGAAGGGTTGCGCATGACTGCGCTCAATCGTGTCCCGTCGCTGATGGCGCGGGCCGGCACGGCCTCGGCACTCACCATCGCCGCCGTCGGCGGCTCCATCGTGATCCCGGGTGTCGCCTCCGACGCCTCGGCCGCCACGATGGGGACGAAGGCGCTCCAGGTGGCGGCCTCGAAGAAGGGCTCGCCCTACAGGTGGGGTGCCACCGGACCGAACCGGTTCGACTGCTCCGGGCTCACGCTGTACTCGTTCAAGAAGGCGGGCAAGAAGCTCCCGCGGACGGCGGCCCAGCAGTACAACAAGACCCGTCACATCTCGGCCGGCAACCGCAAGGCCGGGGACCTGGTCTTCTTCCACTCGGGTTCCAGCGTGTACCACGTCGGCATCTACGCCGGGAAGGGAAAGATCTGGCACGCCCCGAAGACCGGGGACGTGGTGAAGCTCCAGAAGATCTGGACGCGGAGCGTCTGGTACGGCCGGGTCAGCTGACCCACCAGCGGCCGGTCGGCGGGAACTCGGGGCTACGGTTCCTGCTGGCCGGCGGCGGTGACCGTGCCGGCCGGGACTGCCCAGGGCAGTTCGATGAGGACGGTCTTGCCGCCCTCCCGGGTGGGGCGCACCCGGAGCTTGCCGCCGCACTCCGCGGTGAGCCAGCGGATGATGACCATGCCGCGCCCGTTGTCCTGCTGGACCGCGGCTGGGAGTCTCTTGGGGAAGCGCGGATGGCTGTCCGTGACGCCGATGCGCAGCTGTTCGTCACGGTCGAGGACGAGGCCCACCGTGAAGGTGGGTGACTGCCCGAAGGTGTGCTGCACCGCGTTGGTGGCGAGTTCGGAGACGATGAGGCGGATGGTGTCCGCGGCCTCCGTCTCCGGTGGCAGCCCCCATTCCGCGAGGATGCCCAGCACGTAGGAGCGGGCCGCGGAGACCGAGGCGGGATCGCTCGGCAGAGTGATGGATGCTTCCAGGTGGTCTGCCATGGCGACGTCGTCCCTTTCCCACGGGACCGGAGCCCGACACGGTGTGGATGGTTCGAGTACGGTCCCGGACTGGTGCTTCTTCGTCAGACTGCCATTACCAGGGCGGCCAGGGGAGCGATCCACCAAGATATGCATATATCTGTCGCTCGATGCGGTGAACTCTGCGACCCCAGAGCGTATTTGGGCGGCTCGGAAGGAGTAAGGAGTAGCCCATGCAGAACGGTCCCGCGGTACGCCGCCGGAAACTGGGCGCCGAACTGCGCGCTCTGCGCACCGGCGCCGGCCTCACGAGCGGTGAGGCCGCCCGTCTGGTGGGCTGGCATCAGTCGAAAGTGAGCCGGATCGAGACCGGCGCCAGCGGTGTGAAACCGGCCGATGTGCGGTTACTCCTCGACGCCTACGGCGTGATCGAGGGGCAACTGCGCGAGTTGCTGCTGGTGTTGGCGGGGTCTGAGGACACCGCCGGGCGACACCACTGGTGGCATGCCTACCGCGGTGTACTGCCGCCCACCTACCGGGATTTCATCAGTCTGGAGTCGCAGGCCGGCGCGATGCGCACGCTGGAGACCTCGGTCGTACCGGGGCTGCTGCAGACCCCCGAGTACGCGCGCGCCGTGACCCGGGCGGCCGTCGACGGGCTCGACGACGAGGCACTGGACGCCCTCGTGAAGGTGCGTCTGGCCAGGCAGGACGTACTGCGCAACCATCCGCCGCTGGAGCTGAGCGCGGTCCTTGACGAGGCGGTGCTGCGCCGCGAGGTCGGCGGGCCCGGCGTGATGGCCAGACAGCTGGAACGGCTGGTGGAGGCGGCCCGGCTGCCCCAGGTAAGGCTCCAGGTGCTGCCGTTCTCGGCCGGGGCCCATATCGGCATCACCGGGCCTTTCGTAATCTTCTCATTTCCGAGCACTTCTGATCTGGATGTGGTTGTTCTCGACCAGTTGACGAGTAGCCTCTACCTCGAACGGAAAGAAGACCTCCAGGCCTACACGGAGGCCTTCAACGCCCTTCAGATCCACGCCCTTTCGCCCGAGGACTCGTTGGATTACATCGCCGGGATAGGTGACGGCGCGTAAGGAGGCACCATGACTGCACTGCCTCGGAACGTATCTTCAAGTGCTGATCTGCACGGACTGCGGTGGCTGCGCAGCAGCTACAGCACCGGAGCGAACAACTGTGTGGAGACGGCACGGCCGTGCTCCGGTCGGCTGACCGGACTGCTCGCCGTGCGCGACTCCAAGGATCCGACCGGACCCGCGCTGCTCTTCTCCCCCGGGAGCTGGGCGGGGTTCGTGTCGGCGCTCACCGGCTGATCAGCCCGTAACCCACTCCGTATCCGCATTCGGACAAGGCCCGGCCGTGTCACGCCGACTCATGGTCGTGTCTCACCGATCACCTGTACAGCGCGTTCGATCTCGGCCCCGGAGAGGTCCGCCCGGGCGGTCAGCCTGAGCCGTGAGATGCCGTCCGGCACGGACGGCGGACGGAAACAGCCCACGGCCAGGCCTGCCGTACGGCAGTCGGCCGCCCACCGCAGGGCCCCCTCCGGGGACGAGGCCCGCACGGAGACCACCGCGGCGTCCGGACGCACCGCTTCCAGACCCGCGGCGGTCAGCCGTGCGTGCAGTTCCGCGGCCACCTCACGGGCCCGCACCGCACGTTCGGGCTCACGGCGCAGCAGCCGTAGCGCCGCCAGGGCCGCGCCCGCCGCGGCGGGGGCCAGGCCGGTGTCGAAGATGAAGGTCCGGGCCGCGTTCACCAGATGGTCGATCACCCGGGCCGGGCCGAGCACGGCCCCGCCCTGGCTGCCCAGCGACTTGGACAGGGTCGCCGTGACCACCACGTCCTCGGCGCCGGACAGACCGGCCGCCTGCGGCGCCCCCCGCCCGCCGTCCCCGAGCACCCCGAGCCCGTGGGCGTCGTCCACGAGCAGCCCGGCGCCGCGCTCCCGGCAGGCCACGGCCAGGTCGGCCAGCGGTGCCGCGTCGCCGTCCACCGAGAACACCGTGTCGGAGACGACGACCGCGGGTCCCTCATGGGTGCCGAGCGCCTTGCGTACGGCGTCCGGGTCGGCGTGTCCGACGACCTGGGTGGTGCCCCGGGCCAGCCGGCAGCCGTCGATCAGCGAGGCGTGGTTGAGGGCGTCGGAGACGATCAGGGAGCCGTGCGGGCCGAGGGTGGTGACGGCGGCGAGGTTGGCGGCGTAGCCGGAGGAGAAGACCAGGGCGGCCTCGAACCCGCAGAATTCGGCCAGCTCGCGCTCCAGCTCGGTGTGGAGCTCGGTGGTGCCGGTGACCAGCCGGGAGCCGGTGGAGCCGCCGCCCCAGGTCCGGGCCGCCCCGGCCGCGCCCTCGGCGACCTCCGGGTGGTGGGCGAGGCCCAGGTAGTCGTTGCTCGCCATATCCAGCAGCGGCGAGTCGGCGGGACGGGGGCGCAGGGTCCGTACCAGTCCGGCGCGGCGGCGGAGTTCCGCCTGTTCGTCGATCCAGCCGAACGCCATGGCTCCTCCGGAGAATTTGTAGGCAGTGGACAGACCCTAGCGGGAGCACCAGCCACCCACTGTGTGGCAATACCCACACGTCGAACCGACAGGCTTGTGCGAACTCTCCTTGGCCCGGAGCAGCCTCGTAGTACAGGATCGGCTCTCATGGACCTGCTGAACACGCTGGTGGACAAGGGGCTTCGGCGCGAGCTGCCGACCCGCGAGGAAGCGCTCGCCGTGCTGGCGACCTCCGACGACGACGTGCTCGATGTGGTGGCCGCGGCCGGCAAGGTGCGCCGGCACTGGTTCGGCCGGCGCGTGAAACTCAACTACCTGGTCAACCTGAAGTCGGGGCTGTGTCCTGAGGACTGCTCCTACTGCTCGCAGCGGCTGGGCTCGTCCACCGGGATCCTGAAGTACAGCTGGCTGAAACCCGACGAGGCCTCCAAGGCGGCCGCCGCGGGCCTCGCCGGGGGTGCCAAGCGGGTCTGCCTGGTGGCCAGCGGGCGCGGCCCGACCGACCGGGACGTCGACCGGGTCGCCGGCACCATCAAGGCGATCAAGGAGCAGAACGAGGGCGTCGAGGTGTGCGCCTGCCTCGGTCTGCTCTCCGACGGCCAGGCCGAGCGGCTGCGCGAGGCGGGCGCGGACGCCTACAACCACAACCTCAACACGTCCGAGGGGACGTACGGGGACATCACGACCACGCACACGTACGCCGACCGGGTGGACACGGTCAACAAGGCGCACGCGGCGGGGCTGTCGGCCTGCTCCGGTCTGATCGCCGGCATGGGCGAGACCGACGAGGACCTGGTCGACGTCGTCTTCTCACTGCGCGAGCTGGACCCGGACTCCGTTCCGGTGAACTTCCTGATCCCCGTCGAGGGCACCCCGCTGGCCAAGGAGTGGAACCTCACCCCGCAGCGCTGCCTGCGGATCCTGGCGATGGTGCGCTTCGTCTGCCCGGACGTGGAGGTCCGTATCGCGGGTGGTCGCGAGGTCCATCTGCGCACCATGCAGCCGCTCTCGCTGCACCTCGCCAACTCGATCTTCCTCGGCGACTACCTCACCACCGAGGGCCAGGCCGGCCAGGCCGACCTGGAGATGATCGCGGACGCCGGTTTCGTGGTCGAGGGCGCCGACGAGGTGACGCTGCCGCAGCACCGCTCGGAGGTCGCGGCCGGCGGCTGCGGGACGCACGCGGAGGCCGGGTGCGGGTCGCATGCCGAGGCCGGGTGCGGGTCGGGTGTCTGCGGCTCCCACGAGGAGGCCGCCGCTCAGGCCAACGAGCCGCGCACCGACCTGGTCGCCGTCCGCCGCCGGGGCGCCGGAACGAATCTCGCGCCCAATGCCTGACCTGAGCGTCCCCGAGCTGCTGGAGCTGGACCGGCGGCACGTCTGGCATCCGTACGGACCGATGCCGGGCCGGGCCGAACCGCTCGTCGTGGAGTCGGCGAGCGGGGTCCGGCTGCGGCTCGCGGACGGCTCGGGCGAGTTGGTCGACGGCATGTCGTCCTGGTGGTCGGCGATCCACGGCTACAACCACCCGGTGCTCAACGAGGCCGCGCGCGACCAGCTCGGCCGGATGAGCCATGTGATGTTCGGCGGGCTCACCCACGAGCCCGCGGTACGCCTGGCGAAGCTCCTTGTCGACATGTCGCCGGACGGGCTCGAGCATGTCTTCCTCGCCGACTCCGGCTCGGTGTCGGTCGAGGTCGCGGTCAAGATGTGCCTGCAGTACTGGCGTTCCCTCGGCCGCCCCGCGAAACAGCGCCTGCTGACCTGGCGGGGCGGCTACCACGGCGACACCTGGCAGCCGATGTCGGTGTGCGACCCCGAGGGCGGGATGCACGAGCTGTGGTCCGGTGTGCTGCCCCGCCAGGTCTTCGCGGACGCGCCGCCGGCCGAGTACGAGGAGTCGTACGCCGACCGGCTGCGATCGCTGATCGAGCGGCACGCGCACGAACTGGCCGCGGTGATCGTGGAGCCGGTGGTGCAGGGCGCGGGCGGGATGCGGTTCCACTCGCCCGGCTATTTGCGGGTGCTGCGCGAGGCCTGCGACGCGCACGACGTGCTGCTGGTGTTCGACGAGATCGCGACCGGCTTCGGCCGTACGGGTGCGCTGTTCGCGGCGGACCACGCGGCCGTCAGCCCCGATGTGATGTGCGTGGGCAAGGCGCTGACCGGTGGCTATCTGACGATGGCGGCGACCCTGTGCACGCCCCGGGTGGCCGAGGGCATCTCGCGGGGCGAGGTGCCGGTGCTGGCCCACGGCCCGACGTTCATGGGCAATCCGCTGGCCGCCTCCGTGGCCTGCGCCTCGC
Source organism: Streptomyces sp. NPDC031497 (assembly GCF_055580905.1). Taxonomy (NCBI): domain Bacteria; kingdom Bacillati; phylum Actinomycetota; class Actinomycetes; order Kitasatosporales; family Streptomycetaceae; genus Streptomyces; species Streptomyces sp. NPDC031497. The sequence continues at coordinate 1,179 of NZ_JBVIKO010000010.1, read as the reverse complement.
TCGGACTGCTGCTGGGCCAGGACTGGCAGGCGGAGGTCAAGCGGATCGAGACGGGTCTGCGGGACGGCCTGGCGCCGGCCCGGGAGATCCCCGGCGTACGGGACGTCCGCGTCCTCGGCGCCATCGGGGTCGTCCAGCTCGACCACGACGTGGACATGAAGGCCGCCACCGCCGCCGCCGTGCGGGAGGGCGTGTGGCTGCGGCCGTTCCGCGATCTGGTCTACACGATGCCGCCGTACGTCACGGGCGACGCGGACGTGGCACGGATCGCGCGTGCGGTGTGCGCCGCCGCGAGGGAAGGGTGAACATGCCGATCCTGATGATCACGGGGACGGGCACCGAGGTCGGCAAGACGGTCACCACGGCCGCGGTCGCCGCCGCGGCGCTCGCGGCGGGCCGCTCGGTGGCGGTCCTGAAGGCCGCGCAGACCGGGGTACGACCGGACGAGCGCGGGGACGCCGACGAGGTCGCGCGGCTCGCGGGCCCGGTGACGGCGGCCGAACTCGCCCGGTTCCCGGAGCCGTTGGCGCCCGGCACCGCGGCCCGGCGGGCCGGAATGGCCCCCGTGCGTCCGCACGAGGTGGCGGAGGCCGCCGCCAAGCTGGCCACCGAGCACGAACTGGTGCTGGTCGAGGGGGCGGGCGGGCTGCTCGTGCGGTTCGACGCGGCGGGCGGCACGCTGGCGGACGCGGCCCGGCTGCTGAACGCGCCGGTGCTGGTGGTGGCGTCGGCCGGGCTCGGCACCCTCAACACCACCGAGCTGACGGCCCGTGAACTGCGCCTTCGTGAGCTGGAGTTGCTGGGAGTGGTGATCGGCAGCTGGCCCGAGACACCGGATCTGGCGTCCCGTTGCAATGTCGCCGATCTTCCGGAGGTGGCCGGGGCGCCGCTGCTCGGTGCGCTGCCCGCCGGGGCCGGGGCGCTGGCGCCCGCCGACTTCCGTGCGGCGGCGCCGGGTTGGCTGTCCGCGCGGCTGGACGGCGGCTGGGACGCGGAGGCGTTCCGGGTGCGGGAAGCGCCTTAGGGCCGGTGCAGGCCACGTCGGTCGGGTGTGGGTGGGTGGGGGGGGGGGGGGGGGGGGGGGGGGGGGGGGGGGGAAGGAGAGGGGGGGGGGGGGGGGGGAGGGGGGGCCCCCCCCCCCTCAGGGGGTCGTCCCCCCCCCGCCGTCGTACCGACAGT